>NZ_JADABY010000019.1 GCF_015672735.1 Citrobacter sp. Res13-Sevr-PEB04-36
ATCACCGGATTTATTTGGTTCATTTCAGAGCCTAATGCAATGCGAGGACAGGTTATGTCCATGTAGAGAAAATTATTTGCATATTCCTTGCCTGACTCGATCTCTTATCAGGGGAGCCAACTTCACTTTCCCGGGAGAAACTGTTTCAGTTACTGTTTCAACCCTCAATAAGTCACGTCGCCCTGTCCGACGGGAAACCGAAAACTGCTGGCAAATATCATTAACCGACAGAGAATTACCGGTATAGAGCTGGAGCAATATCCACCCCAGTCTTTCAGCGATCTTCTCGCCTCGTGACTGACGCATCATGGTTACCTGTATGGTTTCGTTTTAACAATTCATCGGCCAAAGCCACCACTAACACACTGTAATATCGATGTTATTTATGCGGTGTAAAACTGTCGTTGGGGTAATGAATTAACCGTTATCACCCTGCTACTGGAGAATGCTCCATAGGGGGCAAAAACCACGAGGGATCTGAGATCCCCCGTGTCTGCACATGTTTATGCGAACGGTCCGGTACAACCAGTATCATCATCATGCTGCGATGTACTGCGCATGAAGAGGATTACAAAGATGCCCGTTTTCTTCCTGTTCATAACAGGTCAACAACTTTCCACAGTTACCGTTACCCGGTAAATCCCCATAGACAGGTAATCCATAAAATTACCCTCCCATAAGGACCAGAGTTCATTCCTCTCTGCCGCCAGTGAAATATCCCCAGCCAGATAATGGAAGACGTATTGACCTGACCAACAAAAGTCCATTTCCTTTTCCAGCTCCGGGTAGACTCGTCCCATGTAACTAAAGTCTGTGACATAATCGAAATACCATTCGTTATCCTGACGGATGAACCGCATTTCAACCGGATGAAATCCGCCGGATTCTGCACTGTAGTCCGGGTCACGAAAATTAATGACTACTGCCCTGACCGATGTTTGCTGAGATTGTTCTGCCAGAAGCGTAACGATGTGCTGCTGAAATAATTTAGTGACAGGCAGCGTTAATCCTGCCTGTTTTAAGACATACTGGGTTTGCATAATAGATTTTCCTGTAAAAGGTGAGTAGAGGTGTGTAGTTGTTTCTGGTTGTATGAATGTACGGATAAAGAATTAATCCTCCGAGATCTATTCTTGATCACCAATTTTGCTGAGTGTTTTCAGTCTTACCCGCCAGTCAGCATATAAAACATGCGTAAATAATTTCTCCGGATGCGCCTCCAGCAGGCATATATCTGGCGAGCGTAGAACAGCAGCCAGAAAACCAGCATTATTGGCACTAGCCCCTTTAAACAGCGGTCTGAATACACCAGATGTGAAGCCCGTCGTTGGTTGTACTTCGAGCACACTTTCAATTTTAGAAAGTGAAATCCAGTCCTTAGAGAACAATCCTCCGCTGCCATTTGCCAGAAGACGCAGATAAAGTTCATTATCCGTTTCAGACATTGCCAGTTGCCATGTCAGCATACCACTGGCTTTAGGACTAATTTTTTCCGCCTGTCCTGATTCAATGAGCAGCTTATAACTCTCTTCATGTAATATTTGCTCATCTTCAGTGATCCCTTTTTCAACATCACCTAAATCATTATTCAACTCCAGCTCATCGTGTTCATTATTATTTTTTCCTGACTTTGATTTTCTCATTTTCTTCTCCTGATTTTAATCTGATTTATAGACGGGATTCCGCCATAGGCATTAATGCATCAATCCCGCACAGAGAACAACTGGGGTGAAACAACAGATAAATACCATTTCCGTTATCTTCTGTAATAGATAGCATCAAGTAATATTCATCTGTCAGACGGACCACGAACTCGGGGTTTGAAATTAAATGATGAATTACATCCAGTACGTGTCGATTAATATCTTCAGTAACATCACCGGGTTCAATGTACATTAATGTCACACCGACCTCTCCCCAGAAATTCATTGCGGAAGATTCATCACCAAATGGGAGTATCAGCTCTTTTCTCAGGACAGTCATAACCGAATCGGGAAGTAATAGCGACGGCAGGTCTTGCCAGTTGGAGACAAATTTCATTGAACAATCCTCATAAACAAAAACCCCGATACGTTTTAAGTATCGGGGTTATACAGACAGGAAAATAATTTGGAATTTCTTTCAGAGACCATCTATATCCGCTCATAATATCCACACGATTTACAGACCAGCACTGGCGCATTATTTCTCTCTCGCTGCTCCAGGAATCCAAAGAGTCGTTTTATTGCCCTGATGATGTCTTTGAGCAATTCTGCCAGTTGGTCCGGGCTGATATAACCCGATGACGTTGTCAGGAACCGATCATCGCGAGTCAACTCAGCTATCTTTCCGGCTGTTTCTGTCACTGTGTTTCGGCTACCGCACTTAGGACATTTTAACGACATAATCATTCTCCACGTTTTAGGGGTGCTAAAATCACTGTTCTTTACCGGTTGTAACGGTGTTCAAAAGAAGGTCGGTTACGCCCTGCCCGGTCTGACGCATACGCTCTGGTGTCAATTTCGCGTAGCGCTCCGTACTTTGAATACTCGCATGCGCCAGTTGGGCTTTAACGTCATACAGACTGTACTGACCACTGGAGACAAGTAATGATGCGACAGAATGGCGCGTGGTGTGGAAACAGACTTCACTTTTATCTATCCCGCACTCTGCCAGTATTTTTTCATAGGCCCACCGGGGTTCAGATATCGGTTTTCCATTGTCCTTTATGGCGAACAGATAGGGATTACTGCCAACCCGTGGGATCGAATCAATAATTGATAATGCGGCTTCGCTAAGATATACAGTCCGGCTGCGACCATTCTTTGTATAAGGAATAAACAAGGACCTGTTATCTCGATCAACATGTTTGTGCATGACGTTAAGCATTTCTGATTTGCGGGTACCGGTTAACAACAGCATCGCTATCAGTCCCCCAGCAGCCTTATTGGGATATCGTGCCGCAGCGTCGAGGATCCTCCTGATCTCATCAGCGTCAAAAAAGCGCGTCCGCTGATTATTCTCCTTCAGCAAAGGGATCTTATCGGCTTCATTCTTCTCCATGACATCCTGTCGTAGCGCATAACGCCCCATGGTTTTCAGAATAGCCAGTGCCCTGTTACAGGTAGACGGTGCATACTGCTGGCCGTGAATACGGCCCTCAAGCATGTCGAAAAGCACCTGCTGGATCTCCCGGGCCCGAAGGTCGCAGTAACGAATCTTCCCCAGACGGGATTCAATGTATTGCGTGAAACGCTGCACATCCTTATCCCAGGACTTTTTATGGCGCTTGATGAACGGAACATAGGTCTGATGAAAAAACTCACTAAGTGTGGGCATCGCACGGTAGTTATCGCGCTCCGCTTTCGGGTCATTACCCAGTGCAATTGACTCTTTGTGACGACGGGCTATCTGGCGGGCTGTCCCTACGTCAATTTCGGGGAATCTGCCAATACTGATACTTTTTTTGGTACCGTGGAATGTGTAACGCAGGAGAAAACGTTTGTTACCCGTTCGGCCTGAGAGACATTTAAGGCCGATGACTTCGGTATCAGACACCTCAAGCTCTGTAGATCGGGTATCTGTGTTTGCCGGAAGGGCTTTGATGGATGAATTGGTGAATCGGAAGGATTTTTGCATAATTACCCTCATGTATCTTACTGATATCATGAAAATAATATATATATGAAGGTGTATTTATTACGGGGCGGGATTGGAGAATGGAAAGGCTATTAGACGCGTACAAACGGATATTACAGGAGGTTGACGCCCGGTCATTTAACCTGAGTGAGGATAAATACTCAGGCGTCTTTTTACCTGTACCCTTTGAAGAATACTGGCATTCACCGGTAAAAATCATGCTGGTTGGACGTGAAACCGCTAGCTGGAATACGCTGAATGGTAAGAATACGATGTCACGGGTGCTGGGACTTATACCTGACGTCACCATCGGGCAGGTGGTTGAAGAGGCTGTAGCTCGTTACAGGAATCATCTTCCGGTACAAAATGATGGCACCACCAATCTCAAATCACGTAGCCGCTTCACGCAATATCATTTCCGGCTGGCCCGGGAGCTTAATATTCCTCCCCAGGCAATCGTGTATGCCAATCTACTGGCGTGGGATTACGACGGACTGACCCCTCTCAATCGCCCTAAAAATGAAGTGCAGGAAGTCATATTAGCCTCGCTAAAACTGCTGGCGGTACAAATTAAACACCTTGAGCCTGATTTCATCACCTTTGCATCCGGAGCCCGGAGAACAGACTACATCATAAAACAGGTGCTTACTGAGCTAGGCGGCTATGAGACTTCTTCAGTCATTCCGGGGAAGCTATGGGAGTTCAAAACAGGTAATACAATCTGTTTCAGAATTGCCCATCCAAGGGCTATGCGCGGACACCAGAAGTACAGAGATGAGGTGATTGCACGAATTAAGCAACTTTGCACTCAGGGTGGCTAGAACATTACAGCTTGCTCAGCAGCCCCCCCCTTCCCGGAGGAGTACCGGAAAACAGTCAAAGCGGCCTGGTTCTCTATGCTGGAGGCGACACGTTCGATTCGGCATTGCCAGGCTGGAGATTGCAGCTCATTGCACCCCGTGAGCACAGGATATGCACAGGGCGTGAATTTCAGGCACAAAAAAACCACCCGTAGGTGGTTTCACGACACTGCTTATTGCTTTGATTATTCTTTTCTTTCCCATGGTGCCCGGAGTGGGACTTGAACCCACACAGCCTTACAGCCGAGGGATTTTAAATCCCTTGTGTCTACCGATTTCACCATCCGGGCTCGGGAAGAAATTGGAGGCGCGTTCCGGAGTCGAACCGGACTAGACGGATTTGCAATCCGCTACATAACCGCTTTGCTAACGCGCCGAAATCTTCAGGCTTTTCAGCCCACATCCGCAAATGCCGATGTTTAAAATTTGGAGCGGGAAACGAGACTCGAACTCGCGACCCCGACCTTGGCAAGGTCGTGCTCTACCAACTGAGCTATTCCCGCATCATCAAGCAACCTTGTTAATCACTTGATTTTGCTATCGTCTGGCAATCTGTGCTGCCGTTCGATGCGTTGCATTCTACTTACCTGACGCACTGAGTCAACGATATTTTTCGCTACTCACGATCGTTTGCTGAAATTTGCAGCGAAACGATCACTGATCAAGCAAATCTCCGCGCGCAGCGCTCAAATACTGGAACATTGACCACAATGTCAGTACCGCGGCGACAAAGAAAAGTGCGATCCCGGCATACTCAACCCAGATGTTTGGACGCCACAGCAGCCATGCCAGCGCCGCCATTTGTGAGGTGGTTTTCACTTTACCGATCCAGGATACTGCCACGCTGCTGCGTTTACCCAGTTCTGCCATCCATTCACGTAGTGCAGAAATGATAATTTCACGGGCGATCATCGTCGCGGCAGGTAATGTTACCCACCAGCTGTGGTAGTGCTCCGTCACCAGCACCATGGCGATAGCCACCAGCACTTTATCGGCAACCGGATCGAGGAAGGCGCCAAAACGCGTGCTTTGGTTCCAGCGGCGCGCCAGAAATCCGTCAAACCAGTCGGTGATCGCCGCGACGCAGAAGATAAGTGCACAGACAAAGGGAGCCCAGGTAAATGGCAAGTAAAACGCCAATACGAAGAATGGGATCAGAATGACGCGAAACAGCGTGAGCAATGTAGGGATATTAAATTGCATATGACGGATAACTATCTGTTGTCAGTGAAATTACCCCTATGTTGCTACAGAGGGCCTAATGTTTCAACGAGTAGAAGATCTTTTCTGCCAGACCTTGCGAAATACCCGGCACTTTTGCAATTTCTTCGACGCTCGCGTTACGAAGCCCTTGCAAACCGCCCATGTACTTTAGCAGCATCTGTCGACGTTTTGGTCCAACGCCCTCAATTGTTTCCAGTGTGCTGGTGCTTTTTACTTTCGCCCGCTTTTTACGGTGCCCGCTGATGGCGTGATCGTGCGATTCATCGCGAATATGCTGAATCACGTGTAGCGCAGGCGAGTCAGGCGGTAGACTGAACCCCTCACCTTCCGGTTCAAAGAACAACGTTTCCAGACCGGCTTTACGATCGGCCCCTTTTGCTACGCCAAGCAGTAACGGATGGTTTTTGTCCCAGGGCACATCCAGTTCAGCAAATACCGATTTCGCCTGCCCCAATTGACCTTTGCCACCGTCAATCAGAATGACGTCTGGAATCTTACTTTCTTCAATCGCCTTACCGTAGCGGCGACGTAGCACCTGGTTCATTGCCGCGTAATCATCACCGGGCGTTATGCCGGTAATGTTATAGCGACGGTATTCTGCGCGTAGCGGTCCGTTAGCGTCAAAAACCACACAGGAGGCCACCGTTTGCTCGCCCATGGTGTGGCTGATGTCAAAGCATTCCATGCGTTTAACCGCCGGAAGCTTCAGCACTGAAGCCAGCGCCGTCAGACGTTGTGTAATGGTGGACTGCTGAGACAGTTTAGTGGTCAGCGCTGTTGCGGCATTGGTACGCGCCAGCTTCAGGTAGCGCGCGCGATCGCCACGCGGCTTCGTCTGGACGTTAATCCGCCGCCCGGCGAGCTCAGACAACGAGTCGGCTAACAGTGTTTTATCGCTCAGATTAAAATCGAGCAGGATTTCACCGGGCAAGGTGCGCATCTGACTGCCCTGTAAATAAAACTGTCCGACAAACGTTTCGACCACTTCACCCAGTTCTGTGCCACCCGGTACTTTAGGGAAGTAGCTACGGCTGCCCAGCACTTTACCCTGGCGGATAAACAGGACGTGCACACAGGCCATCCCGGCATCAAACGCCACACCGATAACGTCCAGATCATCTCCGGTGTTGGAAACAAACTGTTTTTCGGTGACGCGGCGGACGGCCTGAATTTGGTCACGAATACGCGCAGCCTCTTCAAACTCCAGACCCTGGCTGGCTTTTTCCATCCGGGCAATCAATTGCGTTAATACTTGATCGTCTTTGCCAGACAGGAACAGCCGGACGTATTCAACCTGCTGAGCGTACTCGTCCTCGCTCACCAGACCGGCCACACAGGGGCCAAGACAGCGACCAATCTGATATTGCAGGCAAGGACGCGATCGGTTGCGATAAACACTATTCTCACACTGGCGAATCGGGAAAATTTTCTGCAGCAGAGCCAGCGTCTCACGCACTGCATAGCCGTTAGGGAACGGTCCGAAGTACTCACCTTTGGCATGTTTCGCCCCGCGATGCATCGCCAGGCGCGGGTGGGTATCACCGCTAAGAAAGATAAAAGGATAGGATTTATCATCGCGCAGCAGCACGTTATAACGTGGCTGGTACAGCTTGATGTAGTTATGTTCAAGCAACAACGCTTCGGTTTCGGTGTGCGTCACCGTCACATCAATCTGCTGAATAAGTGCTACCAGCGCTTCGGTTTTACGCGACGCAAGGTTGCTACGGAAGTAGCTGGAAAGCCGTTTTTTCAGGTCTTTCGCTTTACCGACATAGATAACCGTCCCGGCGGCATCGTACATACGATAAACGCCGGGTTGGCTGGTGACGGTTTTCAGGAACGCTTTGGCATCGAACTGTTCGGTCACTGGCTTGTTAACGTCTCCGCATTACACAGGCCATGGCGAATTGCCAGGTGAGTCAGCTCTACGTCGCCGTGAATGTTTAATTTACTGAACATTCGATAGCGATAGCTGTTCACCGTTTTCGGACTGAGATTCAGCTGTTCTGAGATCTCATTGACCTTCTGGCCTTTGGTGATCATCAGCATAATCTGCAACTCACGCTCAGACAAACTGGCAAACGGCGTTTCCGTTTTCTCCGGCTCAATCTGGCTGAGTGCCATCTGCTGAGCGATATCCGAGGCGATATAACGTTGCCCGGAAAATACGGAACGAATGGCGCTAACCACTTCCTGAGGCGCAGCGCCCTTGCTCAGATACCCTGCGGCCCCCGCCTGCATGACTTTTGCAGGCAACGGGTTTTCAGTATGTACGGTCAGCATGATCACTTTGATGTCAGCCGTTGAACGCGCAATTTTACGGGTTGCCTCAAGGCCGCCAATACCGGGCATATTCATGTCCATCAGCACAACGTCGACGGAATTTGAGCGGCACCATTTTACAGCATCTTCGCCGCAGCACGCTTCGCCGACAACTTTAATGCCTTTAATATCTTCAAGAATGCGTCGTATCCCTGCGCGCACCAGTTCGTGGTCATCAACAAGAAAAACGTTGATCAAAGGAATATCTCCAGAATAGGGATAACGCTACCGATAGTTAATCGGTCCTATGTTAACGGGTTTTATCTCAACTTTGAAATGTAAAAAACACCCGTCTTTCGATTTTGCTCTCGTTTTTGGAAATTAGATTGTACGCCGCATGGAAACATTCACGGTAGACAGCATTCTGACTGGGTTATATACGCGTTGCTGTTTCAAAATAGTGACAAAAAAATCATGTTCTTCAGTTGAATGCTAAATAGGCAGACAGAGTTGTAACAATAATTAACGAGTAAAATACTCGAAATATACAAAGAATGGAGAAAATATATGCACTGCAACATCTTGTTTATTTTAATAACGGCGGTTGATGTTCGCACAAAAAACAGCCACTGATATTTTTAGCTGCGCTTATGGTATACTCCGCCGCCTTAACATTTGCCATCGCACTTTTTCATTGAGACATAACGAGGAAAATAAATGAGTACGCCTGATTTTTCCACTGCTGAGAATAATCAAGAACTGGCTAACGAAGTCACCTGCCTGAAAGCCATGTTAACGCTGATGCTGCAGGCAATGGGACAAGCCGATGCAGGCCGCGTGATTCTTAAGATGGAAAAACAGATCGCGCTGATTGAAGACCAAAGCCAGGCTGCGGTATTTACCAACACTGTTAAACAAATTAAACAGGCCTACCGTCAGTAATAAGAAACCGGCTGGTAGCATTGCAATCAGCCGGTTTTGCGTCTGACACTCAGAACGACAACATATTCAGATAAGCCCGGTCGCAGCAGCATAGCAGGCAATCTGCGTTTTGTTTGGCGCATTAAACTTCTTCTGCATATTCTTCTGATGGAAGTTCACGGTATTTTCAGAAATCGACAGGATCATCGCTATTTCAGCCGACGTTTTTCCCTCTGCGGTCCATTTCAGTATTTCTTTTTCCCGCTTGCTAAAACGCATCTCTGGTGCCATGACCATATCATCTTCCAGCCGCGTCAGAACGGACAGACTCTCCCTTACCAGCAATTGCATTCTGAGTTCCACTTCATCCTGTGCAAAGCGGCCATTGCGCACGCTCGCTCGCGAGACGGAGAGAAAGCCCAGCGCCCGGTTCGGCAACATTAAGCATTGCGTCATTCCCTTACGTAAACCGTGATTACGTGCGGCATCCCATAAGGGTTGTGCATCGCGAAATAAGGTATCGTCCCAGGGGAGATGGCCCTGCCTGAAGTTTTCTGGCTTTAGCACCGGGTCAATCGCGAGATAATTCTCGGACTGATAATGCGCTACCCAGGCTTTGGGATAGGTGGTATGAAGCGCCGTTTTGGGTCGGGTAAACGGCACAGGATGACGTACACAGAGCGCGTAAAAATCGAACTCCAGATGCTGCGTCTGATGTTGTAATTCATTATAGACGTCCTCTGCCGTCGCCATTTCCTGAAAGCGTGACAGCATGCTCCGTCGCCAGGTGAAGAAATCTTGATCCTGCATACTAAGTGGTCATGTCCCTGAGATTGATAATCATCACGAATGAGAATGAAACAAACTAACACATAAATGTATTTTATATATGCAAATTATCGGACACGGGCGGATTTACTTGAGCATTACGCTTAATCGGAGCAGGTAGGCGGATTGCATCGCTAATAATAAAGCAGAAATAATAAATAGTTATGCGGCCTGTGCTCGCCAAAAATCTATTTCGGTGAGCACAGTAGGGTTATTTATTGCATTAAGAATTTTTCCAGAAACTGACGTGTACGCGGTTGTTGCGGCGCGGTAAACAGCGATTTTGCCGGTCCCTGCTCCACAATGCGTCCCTGATCCATAAATATCGCCCGGTCAGCAACATCGCGCGCAAAGCTCATTTCATGCGTCACAATCACCATGGTGCGTTTTTCCTGCGCCAGTTGACGAATGGTATTCAGTACCTCACCAACCAGTTCAGGATCGAGTGCTGACGTAGGTTCATCAAACAGGATCACCTCCGGGCGCATCGCCAGCGCCCGGGCAATCGCCACGCGCTGCTGCTGCCCGCCGGATAGTCGACGTGGATAGCTGGTCTCTTTGCCCGCCAGTCCAACCTTCGCCAGCAACTCACGTGCGCGGGCCGTCGCTTCGGCTTTCGGCTCCCCTTTCACAATCACCGGACCTTCAATAATGTTTTCCAGCACGGTACGGTGTGGAAACAAATTAAAGTTCTGGAACACAAACCCCACATGCTGGCGTAGTTGGCGGATCAGCCCTTTCTGCTGGTTTAATGAACGCGCGGTATCAATGGTGATGTCACCGACTTTGATCGTCCCTGCTTCCGGTTGCTCCAGCAAATTAATACTGCGCAATAGCGTGGTTTTTCCCGAGCCGCTCGGCCCGATAATCGCCACGACCTCCCCAGGCTTAACCTCAAGATCGATCCCGTGCAGCACCGTTTGCCCGTGAAATTTTTTCACCAGGTTTCTGACTTCGATAGCACTCATTTCGGCTCTCTCTCCTGGCGGTTCAATTGTTCTTCAAAATAGTTCTGCAGTGCAGACAGCACCGTCGCCATCACCCAGTAAATCAGCGAGGCCGCCAGATACATAGTGAACACTTCCAGCGTGCGTGAGGTGATCAATTGCGCCTGACGGAACAGTTCCGGCACCTGGATTGTCGCGGCCAGAGAGGTATCTTTCACCAGGCTAATAAAACTGTTGCTCAGCGGCGGCAAGGCCACGCGCGCCGCCTGCGGCAGAATCGCCCGACGCATGGTCTGCCAGCGCGTCATGCCGATACTGGCCCCCGCCTCCCACTGACCTTTATCAATCGAGGAGATGGCCGCACGCAGCGTTTCCGCCGCATACGCTGCGGTATTCAGCGACAGGCCAATCATCGCCGCCGGGATCGGGTCCAGCTCAATACCAAACTGCGGCAAACCGTAGTAGATCATAAACAGTTGGGCGATCAGCGGCGTGCCGCGAAAAATAGAAATATAAACACGCGCCAGCCAGCGCACCGGCAGCAGCGGCGACAGGCGCATCAGGGCGAGGATAAACCCCAGCACCAGGCCAAAGAACATCCCACCGATACTCAGCTGCAGCGTAAATACCGCGCCTTTCAGCAGGAAGGGCAGTGAATCAATCACCAGTTGGATACTTTCTTGCATTAGCGTTTTTCTACCTTGCCATTAAACGTGAGGATGGTAGGCAAACAGCGCAGGCGCCCCACCGGTATGAATAAACAGAACCGGACCTTCATCCTTGAAGCGCTTCTGGGTAATGCCGTCGATCAGGCCCGCCATCGCTTTGCCGGTATATACCGGATCCAGCAAAATGCCTTCCAGACGCGCCAGCAGTTTCACCGCCTCCATGCCCTCTTCGTTTGGCGTACCATAGCCCGGCGCAAAATAATCATCCCATAGCAGAATATCTGCCGACGCACTCAGTTCCAGTTGGCGGGCCACGTCCTGCTGCAGGGTCACCACTTTTGGCTTTTGATCGGCCACGCTGCGCGAGACAGTCACGCCAATCAACTCGACGTTGGGCATCAGCTGTTCCAGCCCCACCGCCAGACCTGCATGGGTACCCGCGCTGCCTGAAGCAACCACCACAGAGGACAGCGCGACCGCCCCTTCGCACTGCTGGGCAATTTCCAGCGCACTTTCAACATAGCCCAAAGCCCCCAGCGCATTCGACCCGCCAACCGGGATCACATACGGTCGGAATCCTTGCGCTTCAATCCGCGTGGCCAGTTCCTGAAGCTGTGCATTAGGGTCGGTCAGCGCGTCACACATTTCAACCTGAGTATTAAACAGATCTAACAACAGACGGTTACCGTTGCTGAGATAGTTTTCCGCCGTGGTGCCAATCGGGTTTTCCAGCAGCGCCACGCAATGCAGCCCTAGCTTTGCCGCCACCGCCGCCGTCTGGCGCACGTGGTTTGACTGAATGGCCCCGGCGGTAATCAGCGTGTCGGCCCCTTCGCGCAGCGCGTCCGCCGCCAGAAACTCCAGCTTGCGCAGCTTATTGCCGCCCATCGCCATTGGCGTGACGTCATCGCGTTTAATAAAAATGTCGCGCCCGAGATAATCAGAAAAGCGCGGGAGATATTCGAGCGGCGTTGGCGCGCCAATAAATTCCAGGCGTGGAAAGCGCGTTAAATTATGCAGCGGCATACAGCCTCCGGTATTCGTTGTTGTGATGTTCTTTTTATTATGCACGTTCAGGCGCAATGAAATAAAAAAAGGCGCTGTTAAAGGCGCCTTTTTTATCCGGATGACGATTATTTCGTCACATCTGCCCCAAACCATTTTTCCGACAGGGCTTTCAGGGTGCCGTCTTTTTGCATTTCAGCAATGGCGGCATCAACCGCTTTCAGCAGGTCGTCGTTGCCTTTACGCAGCGCCACACCAGATGCCTGGCGGGAGAAAGCCTCACCGGTTACGGCCAGCGTGTCTTTGGTTTTCTTCACCAGATCCAACGCGGCCAGACGGTCAACCAGAATGGCGTCGATACGGCCTACACGCAGGTCCTGGTATTTGGTCGGGTCATCATCATAGGTACGAATATCCACGCCCTGCACGTTCTGACGCAGCCACTCTTCGTAGTTGGTACCCAGACCAACGCCGACCTTTTTGCCTTTCAGATCAGCCGCGGTTTTAATCACGCCTTCGTTGCCTTTTTTCACCAGCGCCTGGATACCAGAGACCGTATACGGGGTAGAGAAATCGTATTTTTTCTGGCGTTCGTCAGAGATGGTCACCTGGTTGATGACCACGTCAATGCGCTTGGAATCAAGAGAGGCCAGCATGCCATCCCATTTGGTCGGCTTCAGCGTCGCTTTCACCCCGAGATGTTTAGCCAGTTCTTCGGCAAATTCGACTTCAAAACCGGTCAACTTGCCGTCATCACCCTGAAAACTAAACGGGGGATAGGTCCCTTCGAGACCAACCAACAGCGTGCCGCGCTCTTTCACCTTATTTAACAGACCTTCGTCCGCAAATGTTTTGGCGCTCATACCAGCGACAAGTGCCACAGCCATTACACTCATCAGAGCCTGACGTCCCAGACGTGCTAATTTCATATTTACCCCGAATATTGTCATTAGTGACTATCATTTATCCACAAAATCATTCGAGTTGCATCAAGGCGGCAAGCGAGTAAGTCCCCAGGAGCTTACTAAAGTAAGTGACTGGGGCGAAAGAGTGCAGCCAACGCAGAGACAGCTTGAAGGATGACGTGTATATGACTGTAGTGTAGAGCGTTTGTCGTGATCCACAAACACCACTCCGTTACACCTTATTCGTTTTTAATATATATCAGAACTGGCTGTCCAGGCGGATTTCTGCATGTGGCCCATATGCGCATGCGCTTTGAACTGCTCATACTTACGCAGCGCAATGCGATAATTGTTGGTGCTGGTTTCCGGCAGCCATGGGGCGAGGTTTTCGTCGAGGAAGCCTTCCTGCAGCAGATCATGAGAAATATTCTGTTCGGTCAGATGATTACCGAGGCGACGCAGGCGAACTACATATTCGCGCACCGTGCCGTGGCTCATTTCGGTCTGCTCAAACAAAAATTGTTTAAACCCGATGATATCAAAAAAGTCGCTCTGTTCTTTGCAGTGTAAATCACCACAAAAACGGCATAACGCCACCCACTCTTTTTTCTCCTGCTCCCAGGCGGCAGCATCGAGCAACGTATCCAGTCGGGCGATGGCGATTTTATTCACAATTTGCCCGCGGCGGACCAGCGTGATCCTGTCGAGTAACTTATAGCAATGAGCACAATGCGTCTGGCTGTGTTTGAAATCTTTGAGGTAGCGGCTTAGAGGCCGTCTTCTTGATTGCTGCACCGTCATGAGAACTCCTGGTAGTCAATACGTTATGCGGCATTGTTCAGGGGCAAAATTACCCCTATAGCTTACCCAGCTTGGTGCGTAGACGTTTGATGGCCTGACTGTGCAACTGGCTAACCCGTGACTCACCGACTTCCAGAACAGCACCAATCTCTTTCAGATTCAGCTCTTCCTGGTAGTACAGCGTCAGCACCAGCTTTTCACGCTCCGGCAATGCGTCAATCGCATCCATCACGCGCTGGCGTAAATTGCCATCAAGCAGCTGCTGTAACGGGTTTTCTTGCTGGTTTTCTTCCGTCACCAGTTCAATACTATCGCCATGCTCTTCCCGCCACTCGTCGTAGGAGAAGAGTTGGCTGTTATTGGTATCAAGCAACATCTGACGATACTCTTGCACAGGAATAGCCAGACGCTCCGCCACTTCGGTTTCCGTCGCGTTGCGCCCCAGTTCCTGCTCCAGTTGTCCCATCGCCTGTGCCACTTCGCGGGCATTGCGCCGAACGCTACGCGGTACCCAGTCCCGGCTGCGTAGTTCATCCAGCATTGCCCCACGAATACGCTGCACTGCGTAAGTGGTAAATGCCGTTCCTTGCAAAGCGTCATATCGGTCAACTGCATTCAATAACCCGATGCCGCCCGCTTGTAGCAGGTCATCCAGTTCTACGCTCGCCGGCAAGCGCACCTGAAGGCGCAATGCTTCGTGACGCACCAACGGTACATAACGCTGCCACAGCGAGTGTTTATCCATTACACCTTCAGCGGTATACAGTGAATTCACGATAAACAGCCCTGCGTTAAATGAGTTATCGGCATGATTATCCGTTTCTGCAGGGGGTTCTATCGGAGGAATAAGGCTATAAAAGAAGGGTTATTTCACTTATGTAGCTGATGACGTTATTTTTCATCACTAATAATCAAAAATAAATCAAATAGTTAGCTTGCGAGGGATGCGTTTTGGCGCATCCCCGTTAGAATTATGTCAAGAGATGAATCATCGACAGGTCATCACCTGTACGCACGGTCTCGATGTGCTTGTGGAAGTTTTCATGTATCGTCGGATTATGCTGGCTTAGCGAATGGAAGCTGTAGACGATATTGATCGCATCTTCCTTCTCCAGGTATGTTCTCTCGTAGGCGCTCGCCGCGATCAGAATTTTGATAAAGTAGTATTCGACGCTGATCATGTATAGCGTACGAAGCGGGTCCACCTTTTTTTGATTCGGAAAGTTATTCTCCCAAATCTTGTACAGAATGAAGTTTTTAAGGTCGAATCCAGTATCTCCCTGCTCTTCGTAAACCTTCTGCCACGTGGTCTCAAGTTTAGCTACACCTTCCCCAAAAGAGTGATTTTCTTCCTCGGTCAATGTTCTCAATAGACACTGAATATAATAGTTTAGTACTCCATTGGCGCGGCTTACCGGAAGGCTGCGGAAATAATCCTGAAGTAAGAGAACTAAAGTGACTTTAACATTATCGTCGGTAGAAAATTTCGACAGTTCTTCTCGCATTTCACCTGACTGAATCTGAACCAGCAGTGCGTGATAGACAGGTTCAATCTCAGCTAACGCGGTATTATCAACCAACTCAAATTTCTCAATAAACAAAGCAAACTTGATCAGTGCATAAAAACCAACGTCGATATCACGCCCAGCTTGATCCACAAGGCTTAAACAAAAAAGATTCAACAACTTTTGTTGCTGAGAAAGTGCTGGCATAACATT
>NZ_JADABY010000002.1 GCF_015672735.1 Citrobacter sp. Res13-Sevr-PEB04-36
AAAACCCCTCCGCACCATGACGGAGGGGAAAAGTGATTAGCCGCGCAGGGCGTTGTTTGCCAGACGTTCGTCTTCAGCCTGGCAGGCTGCGGCGGTAAACAACACGTCGGTTGAGGAGTTCAGTGCGGTTTCACAGGAGTCCTGCAATACGCCGATAATAAAGCCGACGGCAACCACCTGCATGGCGATATCATTCGGGATACCGAACATATTACACGCCAGTGGGATCAGCAGCAGAGAGCCACCCGCCACGCCAGATGCGCCACAGGCACACAGCGATGCCACGACGCTCAACAGCAGAGCAGTCGGTAAATCAACCGGGATCCCCAGTGTATTCACCGCCGCCAGCGTCAGTACGGTAATGGTGATTGCCGCGCCAGCCATGTTGATGGTTGCACCCAGTGGGATAGAAACCGAGTAGGTATCGCGGTCCAGATTCAGCTTCTCACACAGGGCCATATTCACCGGAATGTTGGCGGCGGAGCTGCGGGTAAAGAAGGCATACACGCCGCTTTCACGCAGGCAAGCCAGCACCAGCGGATACGGGTTGCGACGAATTTTCCAGAACACCAGCAGCGGGTTGACCACGAACGCCACCAGCAGCATACAACCTACCAGCACTGCCAACAGCTGCGCATAGCCCCACAGCGTAGCAAACCCCGTGGTGGCCAGCGTGGAGGAGACCAGACCGAAAATACCGACAGGGGCGAAACGGATCACCAGTTTCACCATAAAGGTGACGGCGTTGGACATATCGTTGACCAGATTCTTGGTCGTTTCATTCCCGTGACGCAGGGCAAAGCCCAGGCCGACGGCCCATACCAGAATGCCAATGTAGTTTGCATTAAGCAGGGCATCAATTGGGTTCGACACCATGCTCATCAACAGCCCACGCATCACTTCGACAATGCCCGATGGCGGCACAATATCGTTAGTGCTACTGGCAAGATGCAGCGTGGAAGGGAAAGCAAAGCTGAACACCACCGCTGCTAACGCCGCGGAGAAGGTACCGAGCAGATAGAGGAACAGAATCGGACGGATATTAGTTTTTTGCCCATGCTGGTGGTTAGCAATAGAGGCCATTACCAGCATCAGAACCAGGATGGGGGCGACGGCTTTTAATGCGCCGACGAACAGGGTGCCCAGCAAACCAGCGGCTTCTGCAGCCGGTTTTGAGATCAGTGCCAGCGCAATCCCCAGTACCAAACCTATCAAAATTTGCTTAACAAGGCTCCCTTGCGCCAAACGCGAGATCAGCCCCGATGAACGTTGCGTAGTCATTTCATAATCCTTTTATTGTGTTGTCGCCTGACCCTTGTGCGTTCTATAGACGCATCTTTCAGGTATGAGGCAAGTGTTTGCATGGCTGAGTATAAGGAAAGAACAAGGTTCGGGAAGATAAATATCCTGGATTTTACGCCGAGATCATATTTTATAACTTTAAATTAACATTATGCTGACATGTTAAACAAAAAGCCCGACGCACACAGTGGGCGTCGGGCTTTGTAGGCTAGTGGATGAGTGTTACTGCGTTTGCTGCTTTTTATCGTGCTGGTGGTTGACCCACGCATTCACAATCAGCGTCACAAACAGAATGCTGAACACCACGCCTAACGAGATAGCGATAGGGATATGGTAGAAGTCGACGATCAGCATCTTGATGCCGATAAACACCAGAATGATCGACAGGCCGTACTTCAGCATTGAGAAACGCTCTGCCACGCCAGCCAGCAGGAAGTACATTGCGCGCAGACCAAGGATGGCAAACAGGTTAGAGGTCAACACGATGAACGGGTCGGTGGTTACGGCAAAGATTGCCGGGATACTGTCGACGGCAAAGATAACATCGCTCAACTCAACCAGAATCAGCACCAGCATCAGCGGCGTAACGAACAGCAGACCGTTTTTACGCACGAAGAAATGCTCGTTCTCGATGGTGTCGGTCATACGCAGATGACCGCGCAGCCAGCGCACTAACGGCCTGTCGCCAATGCCGGAAGCATCTTCTTTTGCCAGCGCCATCTTCACGCCGGTAAACAGCAGGAACGCGCCGAACACGTACAGCAGCCATTCGAACTGGGTGATAAGCCAGCTGCCCGCGAAGATCATGATGGTACGCAGAACAATCGCCCCCAGCACGCCATACACCAGCACCCGACGCTGCAACGCTGGCGGCACCGAGAAGTAGCTAAACAGCATCAGCCAGACAAAGACGTTATCCACTGCCAGCGATTTTTCAATCAAATAGCCGGTGAGGAACGCCAACGCCTGTGGGTCTGCGACCGCACGCCCCTGGGTTTCTGCCAGATACCACCAGAATACGGCGTTAAACAGTAACGACAACGTGACCCAGACGATTGACCAGGTAGCGGCCTGCTTCATTGACATCGTATGCGCGCCGCGACGACCCTGCAGAAGCAGATCGATGGCCAGCATAATCACTACCACAACAGCGAAGCCACCCCATAACAACGGTGTGCCGACAGTATTCATTATATTTCCCCATGCATAAAAAAACGGCCAACGCCGAATGACGTTAGCCGCTGCTTTTCATGCATAGACCTTGCCATTCGGCAAGGTCTCACTTACAACAACAAAGGAATACGTCAACGTATTCCTTTGTTATCGCCCGGCGACCGGATGTGGTTTTTCACACATCGTAATGACGATCAACCGACAACGAAGTTACTCCCCTTTGCGGGTAACAAAGTATTACAGGCCACGCTTTCAGTCAATGGCCTGCAACATTCGTTTTACATAGTTTTACGCAATCAGCGAGGTATCCGCACCATCGGCTGGGAAAACGACGCCGGTCTGACGGCGAATTTCCGTTTGCAGCTTGGCGGTAATACGGCTGACGGCCAGTGCCGGGTGATCTACTTCGCCGGATTCAACCAGATGAGCAAAGCGCTCTGCCTCATACAGCATAGTATTGATGTGCTGAGGCACCGTCAGATCCTGCGTTTTTCCCCCACGCGGAACAAAGCAGACTTTCTGACACTCGGAGATTTTCTCAATAACCAGTGACCCCGATTCGCCCTGAATCTCGCTGGGGAGCACCGAGTCGCTCACTTTGGAATGCTGCAACGTGACGCTAAAATCACCGTAGTTCAGCACCACCACGCCGTGGGCATCAACACCGCTTTCCAGCAGGCTGGCGCTGGCCTGTACGCTCTTCGGTTCGCCCCACAGCGCAACCGCCGAGGCCAGGCAGTAAAAGCCGATATCCATAATCGAGCCATTCGAGAACGCCGGATTAAAGGTGTTCGGGTTTTCACCGTCCAGATAACGCTGGTAGCGTGAAGAGTACTGGCAGTAATTGATAAATGCCTTTCTGATGTTTCCTGTCCTGGGCAGAGATTGCTGCAGCAACAAGAAATTGGGCAGGCAGGCGGTCTTAAACGCCTCAAACAGCACCACCTGATTTTCCCGGGCGCAGGCGATAGCAGCATCGACTTCTGCCAGGTTTGACGCCAGCGGCTTCTCACAGATGACATGCTTTTTATGGCGTAAGAACAGCTCGGTCTGCGGGAAATGCAGCGAGTTTGGGCTGGCGATATACACCGCATCAATAGCGTCACTCTGCGCCATCGCCTCAAGCGAGGTAAACAAATGCTCGACGAGATAATCGTTAGCGAAACTTTGTGCCTGTTCAAGGCTGCGGGAATAAACTGCGGTTAACTTATATTTGCCGGTTTCATGGGCGGCATCCACAAACTGGCGGGTGATCCAGTTTGTGCCAATCACTGCGAAACGTATCATAAAGGCCTTCAGGCTGCGAAAAGGGATCCTTGTGCCAATTTAGCATGCCTTGCTGACAAAGCCAGTGCGCTACTGCGCAGTTTGCTTTAGCGATTGTTGCGTTAACCACAGGCGGGTGTCGAACTCCAGTTGGTGATACTGAGGTTCCATATGGCAGCACAGTTGGTAAAACGCTTTGTCGTGTTCTTTTTCTTTCAGATGCGCTAGTTCATGAACCACGATCATGCGTAAAAAAGGCTCCGGGGCGTTGCGAAAGACGGTGGCGACGCGGATTTCTGCTTTCGCCTTCAACTTGCCGCCCTGCACGCGAGACACGGCGGTATGCAACCCAAGCGCATTCTTCAGCACGTGGATCTTACTGTCATACATCACTTTATTGAGCGGTGGGGCGTTGCGCAGAAACTGACTTTTCAGATCCTGGGTATATTGCCAGAGCGCTTTGTCGGTCGCGAAGTCATGCGTACCCGGATAACGCTTTTCCAGGACCGCACCCAGACGCTGCTCTCTAATCAAGGTTCGAACCTGATCAAGTAAATTCTCCGGGTAGCCCTGCAGATAGGTCAACTGACTCATTTGTGCCCCATATAAAGTATAAAAAGTGTATACTCACGCACCCTTTTCAGGGATACGCCGAAATTTTACCATTCAGGAGGGCCGATGAGCCACATAGACAACGGTTTCCGTTCGCTGTCACTTAAACGTTTCCCGGAAACGGACGACGTTAACCCGCTGCTGGCGTGGGAAGCTGCAGATGAATATCTGCTGCAACAGCTGGACGATACCGAGATTAGCGGCCCGGTGCTGCTCCTGAATGATACCTTCGGCGCGCTGGGTTGTGCGCTGGCGGAACATTCCCCGTACAGCATTGGCGACTCCTATTTAAGCGAACTGGCGACGCGTGAAAACCTGCGCCATAACGACATTGCTGAATCCAGCGTCAAGTTCCTCGACAGCACGGTCGAATACCCACAGGCGCCGGGTGTGGTACTTATTAAGCTGCCAAAAACCATGGCGCTGCTGGAGCAGCAACTGCGAGCGTTACGCCAGGTCGTCACGCCGCAAACGCGCATTATCGCCGGGGCGAAGGCGCGCGACGTGCATACCTCGACGCTTGAGCTGTTTGAAAAGGTGCTGGGCCCAACCACCACCACGCTGGCATGGAAAAAAGCCCGTCTGATCAACTGTACGTTCAGCAATCCTGAGCTGGCTGACGCCTCACAAACGCTGAGCTGGAAGCTGGAAGGTACCGACTGGACGATCCACAACCACGCCAACGTCTTCTCCCGTACCGGACTGGATATTGGCGCACGTTTCTTTATCGAACATCTGCCGGACAATCTGGAAGGTGAGATTGTCGATCTCGGTTGCGGTAATGGCGTAGTAGGTCTGACGTTGCTGGAGAAGAATCCGCAAGCGAGCGTGGTGTTTGTGGATGAATCGCCGATGGCGGTGGCGTCCAGTCGCCTGAACGTGGAAACCAACATGCCAGATGCGCTGGACCGCTGCGAGTTTATGATCAACAACGCACTGTCTGGCGTGGAGCCTTTCCGCTTTAACGCCGTGCTGTGTAACCCGCCGTTCCACCAGAAGCACGCGCTGACTGATAACATCGCATGGGAGATGTTCCACCATGCCCGCCGTTGCCTGAAGGTTAACGGCGAGCTGTATATTGTGGCGAACCGTCACCTCGACTACTTCCACAAGCTGAAGAAGATTTTCGGTAACTGCGAAACCATCGCCACCAACAACAAATTTGTGGTGCTGAAAGCGGTGAAATTAGGGCGTCGCCGCTAATCGCTGATGCCGGGGCGGTTAATACCTTATCAGGCCTACAACGAACGGCCTTGTAGGCCTGATAAGCGTAGCGCCATCAGGCAATGATGTGTGCAATTACCTTATCCGGCCTACGAAATACACCCTGTTAAATTTCCAGCGCCAGTCGGGTGCCTTGCGCGATGGCGCGTCGGGCATCCAGTTCTAACGCCACATCACACCCGCCGATCAGATGTACTGTTTTTCCGGCCGCATGCAGCGGATCGACCAGTCCACGACGAGGTTCCTGACCCGCACAAATTACCACATGATCCACGTTCAGGAGCTGAGGCTCGCCATTGATCAGCACATGCAGTCCATCATCATCGATCTTCTGATAGCTCACCGCCGGGATCATTTTCACACCACGCGACAGCAGGGTGGCGCGATGGATCCAGCCCGTGGTTTTGCCTAACCCTTGCCCCGGTTTACTGGCTTTACGCTGCAACATGACTATCTGGCGTGGGCTACGGGATAACTGCGGTCCTTCCGGGCGTAAGCCGCCTGCCTGCTGGAGGCTGGTATCGATTCCCCATTCCACGCAGAATTCCGCAATGTTTTGGCTGGTGGGCTCGCCGGGCTGGCTCAGATACATGGCGGTATCAAAGCCGATCCCGCCGCTGCCGATAATCGCCACGCGTTGACCTACCGGCGTTTTATCACGTAAGACATCAAGATAGGTCAGCACTTTGGGATGATCGATGCCGTCGATCGGCGGCGTGCGCGGTTCGATCCCGCTGGCGAGGATCACTTCATCAAACGAGAGCAGATCGTCTGCGGTGACAAAATGATTCAGCTTCAGCGTCACGCCGGTAACGTCGATCATACGGCGGTAATAGCGCAACGTTTCGTAAAATTCTTCTTTGCCGGGGATCTGTTTGGCGATATTGAACTGTCCGCCGATCTCCGCGTTAGCATCAAACAACGTGACCTGATGACCGCGTGAAGCGGCGTTGATGGCAAAGGCGAGCCCCGCAGGACCGGCACCGACTACCGCCAGATTCTTCAGCTGTGTCGCCGGTACGATCGGCATTTTGGTTTCATGGCAGGCGCGAGGGTTCACCAGGCAGGACGTCACTTTGCCGACGAAGATCTGATCCAGACAAGCCTGGTTACAGCCGATGCAGGTGTTGATCTCATCCGCTCGCCCGCTTTGCGCTTTTGACAGCAGCTCGGCATCGGCAAGGAACGGGCGTGCCATCGACACCATATCAGCATCGCCACGGGCCAGAATATCGTCGGCAACTCCCGGATCGTTAATACGGTTGGTGGTGACCAGTGGAACGGTAACGTGACCCTTCAGCTTGCGGGTCACCCAGCTAAATGCTCCGCGCGGCACCGGCGTGGCGATGGTGGGGATCCGTGCCTCGTGCCAGCCGATCCCGGTGTTGATGATCGTAGCACCTGCCGCCTCAATGGCTTTCGCCAACTGGACTGTTTCGTCAAACGTGCCGCCATTTTCCACCAGGTCGAGCATCGACAGGCGAAAGATAATAATAAAGTCATTACCGGCACGTTGACGAACGGCCCGCACCACCTCGACGGCAAATCGCATGCGGTTGGCGTAATCGCCGCCCCATTGGTCAGTCCGCTGGTTGGTGCGCAGGGTAAGGAATTCGTTGATCAGATAGCCTTCCGAGCCCATAACCTCTACGCCGTCGTAGCCTGCTTCCCGCGCCAGCTGCGCGCAATGGGCAAAATCCTCAATCAGCTGCAGCACTTCATCGTGGGTCAGCTCATGCGGGGTAAAGCGGTTGATCGGCGCCTGAATAGCGGAGGGTGCGACGAGGTGCGGCTGATAGCTATAGCGTCCGGTATGCAGAATTTGCAGCGCGATTTTGCCGCCTTCGTCATGCACCGCGTCGGTAATTACGCGGTGATGTGGTAACTGACTGGCGTCGTTTAACATCGCGCCGCCTTCCATACCCACGCCGGAAAGCGCAGGGGCAATACCGCCGCTCACAATCAGGGCGACGCCGTGACGGGCGCGCTCGGCGTAGAACGCGGCCAGCCGTTCTGCGCCATCGGGATACTCTTCCAGACCGGTATGCATTGAACCCATCAACACACGGTTTTTAAGCGTGGTGAATCCCAGATCGAGCGGGGCGAACAGCGACGGATAGCTCATAATGGTGTCCAGTATGTAAAATTATTGTTATGTGGTCGGATGAGTTACTAATTTAGCCGTCGCGGCGCAAAAGGGAAAAGGGGAATGCCGTGATTGTGATGGGATTCAAAAAAGGAGTGGGGCCAGAGAACGAATTTGCCGGATGTCGGTGCAAGCAGCTATCCGGCCTACGAAAACGCGTTTCGGGTAGGCCGGATAAGCGCCATCCGGCAATAGGTTACAGCTTACTGTTTTTTAAGAAAATCGTTATACAACATATAGAGATGTGCCGCGCTCCAGGAGAAGTTGGGGGCACCCTGCTGTGCGCCGGTCAGTGGGTTATAGTTTTCCTGAATCGGACCATCAGCGGTGAGCCCTTTCGCATGCTTGAAGAACGTATCTGCCATTTTCAGCGCTTCATCGCGGTAGCCGTAACGCTCCATTCCTTTTAAGCCAAACCAGAACTGATCCACCCACACGCGCCCGCGCCAGTAAATATCCGGGCCGAAAGCCGGGTTGGTGAGCGCCGCGGTGCCCAGCGGCACAAAGGTGTTGAACTCTTTCGGGTCGAGCATCACCTTCACCACCGCGTCAGCATGAGATTGCGTGGCCGCGCCGTTAAACAGCGGTGACCAGCCTTCCGGTCCTTTGCCGCGCTCGACGATCGGTTTTCCCGCACAGCCGTTTGCCAGTGGCTTATCTTCGATGCGAACGTCATAGAAATACTGCGTATTCACATCAAACATGCAGGTATTGATATAATCCGCCAGTTTCGCCGCCAGTGTCTGATAGTGTTTTGCGTCCTGGGTTTTACCGAGCAGGGTCGCCATTTCTGCCAGGTAATGATTATCGCTGAACATGTAGCTGGCCTGGTCGACTGACTCCTGGAGCAGTGAATACCCTAGTAATTTGCCGTCGCGATTACGGTTTTCGGCAAATTTCACTACCCAGTCGCCGCGTTTACCACCGTTCGCGACGTATTTATCCAACTGGTCTTTGTCGATAAAACCAAACACGGCGGCATCGTCACGACCAGATTCCCATCCTGCAGCTTCCTGTGCCGGAATGGTCAGGCTGTCATACTGGCCTTTGCGGGTGACGGCAGCATAGTTTTTCAGCCCGGAGAGGGTCTCTTCTTTGTCACCCTTTTTCACCGTAAACAGCATCTCGCCGCTGTCCGTGTTATGGGCTTTATCACGGGTTGCGCCGTACTCAGGAACACCGTTGCCGTTATGATCGCGGTTACGTAGCCACCAGTCGTGGTACGCCACCAGTTTCGGGTACATCTCTTCGAGCCAGGCTTTGTCCTTAGTGACGTTGTAAACCTCCATCACCGACCAGGCCGCCAGACTGGGCTTGGTGTTGCGCTCGTTCCAGTTACCGCCATCGCCGCCGCGTTCCGGGATGGGGTTCCACGTGACCAAATCGAGGATCATGCCTGCATCCTGAGGGCGCACCGGATCGGTGGGCTGGATTTGCCAGTCAAAGAGCGCGCGAATGCTATCTTTCGCGATCTCTGGGTTGAAGTGCACCATGGCAAAGGCAATCTTCCATGAGTCCCAGGCATAGGTCTGGTTACCGGAGAACCAGCGAGCCGTCACCGAAGGCGTGACGGTATTGTGTTTCACCGCTCCGCCGGGCGTTCTCCAGTTGCCGTTCAGCGTTTCGATCGCTTTCACCGCCACGCGGGTTTGTTCTGGGGTGGCATCCGGATTGTTTAAACCCTTTTTGAGATAGGCTTCCCAACGCTGCTGTGAGGCGAGCATATAAGAAGAAGGGCGCGCCAGAATATCGCGGATCTGCGCCTGTTCTTTGCTGACCTCCTGCGCGGTTAACAGATGCGAATAGGTGGTGTAAAGCGTGGTAGAGCCATTGATATGCGCTTTACTGGTAAATCGGTGGCCATCAACAGTGGTGTTCATGGCAAGTGATTTGTGTACCTGATACTCCGACTCGCCGGAAGTTAACAGATCCCAGGTCGAACGTACTTTACCGAAGGTGACCTTCAGGCCATTGCGCGTAGCGATGATTTTTCGCTGGTAGTCCGGGTATTCGCCATCAATGGTTTTATCGGAGAGGGGTTTTCCCTCTTTCGCTTCCAGCTTTTCCAGTAACTCTCCGTCCCACACCAGATCCAGCGGTGTATTGCTGGTGATTTTGGTTTCCAGTAGTGAGGTATGTGAACTGGCAAAGCGCAGCGTCATCTCAACCTGCACCGCTTTTGATGACAGTTTCTGCACCAGTGCGCCGGGCAGGCTGTAGGCCTCAAGGGTGAAATCGACCTTTTTACCGTTCTGGTACACCGTCAGCCGGTCAAAATTTGTGGCCATAAAGTTGATGTACTCTTCCGTCAGCAGCGCGACGCCAGGGAAGCCCCCCATCGTTGCGGGGCCATCCGGCAACAGGTGGCCATGCCATGAGCCGAGGTCGAAAAAGGGATTAAAGCGCTGATGACTGTCATTGCCGGTGTCACGCATATATTCAGGTGCGCCGTGGCGGTCAATCACATTTTTGAAATCGGTTTTCGTCGCAGCGTGAGCAGAAATGCTGAGTAATAGTGCACAGGCTAGCGGGGTTAACGAATATATTTTTTTCATAATGATGAAGCTCCTTTTCACATTTAGCGAAATAAACAGAGAAATTAATGACCCCAGTAGTAATACTGCATCAGGAATATTTTGTTATCGGAATCGTCAGTACTGTTGCCAAGGTTAAATCGGCTATCAAAGGCTGTGGCGAATTTGCCGCCGCCATATTCGTACCAGATACCGAATTGGGCATAGGATGTAGTCGTGTCAGGGTCGTTATCCAGGTTGTGCTGCGCGTAGCTGTAGGCGGTAGAGAGATAAAAGCCTTTAAACGCCTCATACATGGCACTGACCATCGCGCCGGTTTCTGTTCCCGGGTTACCTAGCCCTTCACCACGCCCTGTATGGTGCCAGACGCGCGCGCCGAAGTTCGGTGTCAGAATACCGGTGACAAACAATTGGCCGGTACCATCGGTCACTTCCGTCCCCCCCATCCAGGTGACATCTTTCATAAAGTCATACTGGATATAGCCGTTTGCCATAGCAGGGTAGATATATTTATCGGAGTAGCGATCGTATTTGCCAAAATGTAGCCATGCTTTATCTTCATCGGAATGACCTGCCGGTGTTGCGATGATGCTATAGCGGAAATCACCACTGAGGTTTTGTACCTTGACTGCTGTGGCGATATCTCGAGTATTGGGAAGTTCATAACCAAACTCTGGTGTGAAGTCAGCCCAATATTGCAGATCGTCCAGTGAAGAGTCGTTATGCAGGCTCAGAATAATTTCTGTTTTATCATCGGTACGATAGCCACCCCAAAAGCGGTTTATCCCTCCTTCGAAGCCACCCCAGCCATGATCGGGCACCCAGGCATTACCATCGTGGTCTGCCTGTACTGTCCAACCTTCACCGTATATAAGCCCAAACCAGTGGCCGTATTGCCCCTCCACGCCACCTTCAATATAAGTACCGTCTTCGTATTTCCCTTTATAATCACCCTCCAGCGCCGTATAACCACCAACTCCCATTTCGCCATAAAAACGAAATGAAGGGGAAGTGTTTGTGATTTCTGGTGTTTTTGTATCGTCGTGTGTTGCCGGGATATTATCCTCTGCTACGGTAAAAGGAAGGTAGCAACAAAAAGATAGGGCGATTAATACCCTATAAGTATTCTTATTAAACGTCATCTTTCTATTCCATCAGAAGAAAAATATTATATTTTTACTGTAAATTTCTTGGTCCACGGACTGCCCTGCTGTTATATAAGTAACAGCAGGGTAGGGCTTCAGATAACGGCATTACAGATTAAAATGGTGTATTAAATTTTATTAAATAGTGAATTG
>NZ_JADABY010000020.1 GCF_015672735.1 Citrobacter sp. Res13-Sevr-PEB04-36
ATCACCTCCTTGCTGGATATTCTTATATCGGATTCCAATCGGTCGCTTAACAGACCAGTATAATTCTTGAAAGGCTTGTATTTTCCAAACGTGGAAATCCGAAAAGGTTTAGATGATATCAAGTCCAGCCCGGAATCTCAGTGAGATAAAAGGATATGATTGTCTGATACCTGATACTGACCATTTCACGGACAGAAACTGAGTAACAGTTCATATAGACAATTCCTTAACAAAAATGAGGCATATTTACCCCCTTATTTGTCGTTTTGTTCATGACAATAGACGCTATCCTACTGGAACCCTGACGTACACAGAACCAGGATACTATTATTCGACCATTTTTCCCCCGTGAGGAATGGTCTTTTTTTCATTAACTTGCCATTACCCCGATGAATTTGAAGCCCAGAATACCGGTGCATTAAGTCCTAAAAATAACGATTACCTACACATACCTCACATTTGTTACATTGCACAACAATTAAGCAACGTGGCTATCTGAACCATAAGCTGGTATGATATTTGCACACTGATGAATACATAACATCAGACAGTTTATTGAAGCGGTCCGGGGGATGTCGCCGGACCGCTTTTTTTATTTGAAGGTATTATTAACTGAAATACTGATAATGATATATTCAGAGATTTGAAGTTGTCCCTTAAAAGTACTGTAAGAAATTGATCGTTAAATACTTAATCTAAATAGGTTAGGTATGACCGTGCCCAGGGAACAGCCGTGAGGATGGATTATCGTAACTACAAATTGTGTAAACACAAAAAGAGTATGTACTTTCCGGCCTTCAGCCAAAAGATATTCACTCACCACGCTGTCCAGCGCGTTCAAAATCATGTCTGGTAATACGTTAAACACCGCAACAAGCCAGTCTATATAACAGCCTGAAAAAAATGAAAAAATAAATCATAAGAATTCTAAAGTATATCTGCGTATATGCCGATACACCTATATATTTACCATGGAGGTTCTATGTCTATATCAATACAAACTAATACAAGTATAAAAAGTTCTAACAGTTCAGCTAATAGTGAATCATCTCAGATATCACAAATTTTAAAGAAGATACAGTCACTTACAGAAAAACTTGGTAAGGTGTCGTCAGAAGATGGTATGACAGCAGATCAGAAGAAAGAGATGGTGGCTATCATACAAAAGCAAATTCAAAGTTTGTCTGCTCAATTACAACAGTTACTAAAACAGCAGGCTGAGAAGCAGGACAAGGAAACGCAGACTCAGTCAGGTAAAAGGGAAGATAAGAACCTCGAAAATACTATTGATGTTTATGTATGAATAGGTATTCCGGTGTGGACAACCCTCACAACCGTTGAATAATTTTGGCCTCGTGACGAGGCCTATTCAAAGGTCTCCGGACAGACGTCACCGAGATGACCGTGGCGCCGGACCCTTTAAATCATTCAATTAATAACCTTACTTGTAGAGGTTCTCTCACTTAACATGTTCCTAGCCTAGCGGGGACAAATGCGATAGCAGTTGCTCGTTGATCTTCATCCCTTTACGCTTCAGGGCATCGACCGCTCTTTCCATATAGACGGTATTCCACAACGAGATAGCTGCCGTCAGCAGCGTCAGTCCGCTGGCGCGGTAGCTCTGATTTTCCGGTTTACGATCCTTGATTTCACCCAGACGGAGAAGGAATACCGCGCGCGCCAGCGCGTTACGGGCTTCTCCTTTATTCAGTCCCGCCTGGACCCGCCGACGAAGTGCCGGATCGCGGAACCTGTCGAGCATATACAGCGTTCGTTCAATACGGCCAATTTTCCTCAGTGCTTTGGCAAGTCCGTTTTGCTTGGGGTAGCTGGCTCGTCACGGTTCCCTGCTTTATCGAGGTTGCCAGGCGCAGCACTTCACGCCAGTGAATTTCGATCTCTTTCAGATGGAACTGGTCACCCTGACCTGCTCTCCATTGATTATCAGAGGCCAATGTTAGTCCCGCATCAGGGTAATCATGACAAATTCTCACTTCCGCTCTTCGCTCACAGCTGCCTGTCTACGTGGTCAATCTCCCTTACCGCAGCCTGGTAGTACAAAAAACGACCTTAACGAATGGAAGGGACTTCCCCTGATTATGCGCCTGATTAACTCTTGTGCAATCATGGGGTACACATCGTCCCGGAGGAATTCGTTATGACTATCACGACTGTCGGTATCGATCTTGCTAAAAATGTGTTTGCTGTTCACGGTGTTGATCAAAATGGTAGAACTGTTCTGGTTAAGCCTAAAGTATCGCGTGCTGCACTTCCTGAGTTAATTGCAAGTTTGCCTCCCTGTGTTATCGGGATGGAAGCATGCTTACTGGGCAAGATTGTTTCGGCAGTATGGTCATGAGCCACGTCTGATGGCTGCTAAGTTTGTATCGCCTTATCGTATGGCCGGAAAATCAGGAAAAAATGATGCAGCTGATGCTCAGGCTATCTGTGAAGCTGTTCGTCGTCCGCATATGCGGTTCGTACCAGTGAAAGACGAAAGCCAGCAGGCCATGCAGTGTTTACATCGTACCCGTCAGGGTTTTATCGAAGAGAAAACAGCAACGTATAATCGTCTGCGAGGATTGATATCTGAATTCGGTGTCATCGCGCCACAAAGTGCTGATGCCCTGCGCCACATGGTTTCTGTGCAGAAGAGCTCTTTACCGCTTCAGGTTCAGCAATGTGTTGATGATTTGATGGAACACGTTGATCGCATTGAAGCTAACATCACTGAATATGACCGAATTTTGTCCCACATAGCCAAAACAGATCATCGCAGTCAGCGGCTGATGGAGCTAAAGGGCGTTGGTCCCACAACGGCCTGTGCACTGGTCGCCAGTATCGGTAATGCACATGATTTTAAAAATGGACGTCAACTGGCAGCCTGGCTGGGGCTGACGCCATCACAATACAGCAGCGGGGGAAAGTCGAAACTCGGCAGGATCACAAAAGCCGGTGATTCGTATCTGCGAACGCTTCTGGTTCAGGGGGCTCGTTCAGTGCTTATTGGCGCCGGGAAAAGGACTGACTCATTCAGCCGTTGGGTTTGTATGTTGGTTGAGCGCAGAGGGTACTGGCGGGCTGTTGTGGCCATCGCCGCCAAAAATGCGCGGCTGTGTTGGGCATCACTACATTACGGTGATGATTTCCGGCTGTACTCAGTCAACTAAAGCTCGAAGCTGTATAACCATCTGACCTGCAATTCGTTGATGATAAAGGGTTAGACCCCGTGAGGCCTATCTGGCTATTGTACAGGATATACGTATCCGCTTAACGAACAAGAACCTCACGCGCGTCTTTCATCAGGGCCCGAATCGATGACGATTCATCATGGCCGTTTATAGTACCGCAGTCTCTCCCCTTTATTTTTACTGAAGAGCAGACAGAAACCATAAATACCGGCTTTGACATGCCGGGGAAGTCCTTATAGTACAATAATTTTCGATATCCAAACTGA
>NZ_JADABY010000021.1 GCF_015672735.1 Citrobacter sp. Res13-Sevr-PEB04-36
ATGCTGCCGTTTTCGACGATTGCAATCCTCAGTGTGATCTTCTCACTTCTGTTTTTGTTGTTTGCTGAATACACCAAAATGTACCAGCAGAAGATCAAAACTATTAGCCTGCGTAGCCAAAAGAGACTGCTGTCGTGTATCCTGCTGGCTATTCTCTGTAACGAATGGGTCCGCACGGCTATTGCAGAACCTCAGTCGCTAGGGTACTTAAATTCGCTGGATCCGCCTTTTTGTTCAGCTATTGTCATTTGGTATTTTATTCCGTTACCTGTTCTTTATTTTATTCGTTATTTCATTTTTAAATACTCAGCCAAGAAACATATTCGCGTTGCTGTTATTGGCCTGACCGAGAATGGTCTGGCGGCGGAAAATGCGTTGACTACGGAATATGCCAACATCAAATTAGATCTGGCGTTTTATGATGAGCGCAGTCCAGAACGTTGTGGCGATGTGGTTGATAAAATAAAAAGCCCCTTTCGCGGTTCGGTCATTAATTTAGTTGAAGAAGCCAAAAATGGGAATATAGATGAAATCTATATTGCGCTACCGATGGTGGCGTTGGAACGCATTCGTCATTTTTTGTCGATGATGTCTGATACTACGGTTGATACCTATATTGTGCCTGACTTTTATACCTACAGTAACAATATGTCCAAGCTGCGCTCGATCCACAATCTGCAAACCATCGGCATCTTTAGCTCGCCGTTTGAAGGTGCAGGATCGTTTATTAAACGAGCAGAGGATCTGGTGCTCGGCAGTCTCATTATGGTGATGATCTCCTCACTGATGTTAGCCATCGCCGTTGGGATCAAACTCACCTCGCGCGGACCAGTATTTTTCAAACAAGACAGGTATGGTCTGAGCGGGCAAAAAATTAAGGTCTGGAAGTTTCGCTCAATGCGGGTGATGGAGAATTCTGACACCGTTATTCAGGCTACGAAGAACGATCCACGCGTGACGAAATTCGGCAGTTTTTTACGCCGCACCTCGCTCGATGAGTTACCGCAATTTATTAATGTATTGCAGGGCAGTATGTCGATTGTCGGTCCCAGACCACATGCGGTTACGCATAATGAGCAGTATCGCAAGCAGGTCGAAAATTACATGATCCGCCATAAAGTGAAGCCAGGAATCACCGGACTCGCGCAGATTAACGGATTTCGTGGGGAAATCGATGCGCTCTATAAGATGGAAAAAAGAGTCCAGTATGACATTGAATATATTCAGAACTGGTCATTATGGCTGGATATAAAAATTATTATTAAAACCATTTTCAAAGGATTTGTCGGTAAGAATGCATACTAAAATACTCGTTATTACCGGGATCGTGATATCGCAGTCCGCATGGGCTGATCTGACACCGAAATCACACATTGGCTTTGCGGGGATCGATTTCCAGGGCAAGGTTGCGGTGGATTATGGTTATGATGATAACGTGACATATCAGCCACATAACCGCGATGCGAAAGGTTCCGCATTTCAGAGTGCTGCGCCCGTACTGAGTATGATCGGCGAGCGCGGTCAGGATACGTATTTGCTGATGTATTCGGGGGATTATCGGCACTATTCCAGCGATTCCGCGGATAACTACAACGATCATTTTTTCCGTTTTAACGGTGCCTGGCGTTACGGGCGAATGCACGGCTTAACCCTGAATCTGGAAGATTCTCTGGGACATGAAGATCGTGGTCGCGATATTACAGAAGGCTTTCTGCCGAGCCAGTTTCGCCAGTATGGAATAACCTCCCCGCTATCGACAAATTTTATCAACAGTGAGTTGCGCTACAGTTACGGTGCGCCAGATGGGCGCGGGAAAGCGGAACTGGCGTTGTTATACAAAAAGCTGACGTTCGGTAATACGTCGGATGTTCAGGATACCAGTGAAGATTTTTACACCTACATTCAGCAGCAGGAATGGCATGAAAATAGCCTGGTAGCAGAAATTTTTGACCAGTACACGTCGAGAACGCGTTTTCGCTATAGTTTTATTACTAACCAGCGTCATTACGATAACAACTCAGAAAAAGACAGTAATGAATACTATTTTCTTTACGGCCTGAAATCGCAGTTGACGGGTAAAACCAATGTCGACATGAATATTTCATGGTTGTACAAAACATTTGAAAACGATCCAAACTCGCATGATTTTAATGGTCTAAACTGGGATATAAAAGGGGAGTGGAAGCCGTTACAGCAATCTGTTTTCACTGTGCGGACGTCACAAAGTATTAAAGACCCATCGGAGGTTGGTGGCTATATTTTAGTGACCGAATATGGGATTTCTTACCAGCATTTTTGGTTGGGTAATCGTTTTTCTACCCTCCTCGACTATGCCTACACCATGGAAGATTATAAAAAACAGAACAAGGATCGACATGATAAAAATGGTGTATTTAGCGTAACCGTGAGCTATGACTACACGCCATCTGTTAATTTTGCAATTAAATATCAGTTAGATACATTGAATTCTAATAAGGATACTGACTCGTTTTATATCGGTCCCAACGACAATCAGGAAGTCATCAGAACGCTAGGTTATGATAATTCTATGATTATGCTTACAGCTAAGGTTCAGATCTAAAATGAAAATAATAGAACTGTGCGCGTTTTTTCTATTTAGTATCCTGTTGGTCGGATGCGCAACGTCCAGGCCACCATTAACGGACGATCCTACTGTGAGCTCAGAGGATTACCGTCTTGGTGCGGGGGATACGGTCAATATTGTGGTTTATGGCGAACCCGAGATGACCATGAGATTTATCGTCGATAAAAGTGGAACCATCAATTTCCCTTATATTGGCGCGCTCGTATTAAAAGAGAAAACACCAGACCAGGTGACAGCAGAATTAACGCAACGCCTGCGTAATGGATATATGGTCAATCCCATGGTGACGGTCAGCGTCGCTGAATTCCGTAAATATTACGTATCAGGCGAAGTGAAAAGCCCTAATGCTTTCGCGTATGAGCCGGGGCTTACCGTGGAGAAAGCGATTGCTCAGGCGGGAGGATTTACCGATCGCGCTGACCGCAAAGATATCAATATTCGCCAGGCGGGCAGTCATCTACTGCTGGAGAATGTGGATTTAACGCACTCGGTGCGTCCAGGCGACGTCGTGATCATTGGCATGGGGTTCTTCTAACGATGAAACTATCTATAGTGGAAAACGGCAAAAAACGAGAAAACGCAGTAGAACTCTTCCGTTTTGCCAAAGAACTTAAAAAGAATGCCTGGAAAATCGCGCTGGCCGGAATTATCGCCGGGGTGGTGGCGTATCCCTTGATCAGCATGATGTCAGCAAAGTATGTCTCGACGGCAACGGTGCTGATCAAGGCACAAGCCGATAATGTTTCGCCATTTCCGCAGGTTGATGGGTTTGATTCAACGCGTAGCGGGTATTACGAAACGCAATATGCGCTGATGCAGTCACGCATTATCCTCGAACAGGCGGTACGCGATCTTAAGCTTGATGAAAATCCCGACTTTACAGGCGTTAAATCGGCGACGGCCGTGACTCATAGCGTTGAAAATCAGCAACAGAGAGTTGATCAAGCGCTGAAGACCTTGTCACAAAACCTGAAAGTCATCGGTATTCGTACGACCAATCTGGCTTCTATTTCCTATGAGTCAACCTCACCGCAGCAATCGGCTGAGATAGCCAATGGCGTCGCGCAGGCTTTTATCAACTACACGGTCGAGCAAAAGCGGCAGAAAGTGGAGAATGCGAAAGCGCTGAACGCTGACAAGATGGCAGAGGTTCAGACGTCCATCGTGAAGCAAAAAGAGGAGATGGATGACTATCTGAAAAATGCCGGGTTATTAACCTTCCGCGGTATTGATGGTTTTGAAACCGAGCAGCTTAGCATCGTGACTAACCGTCTGGCCGATGCGACCCAGCGCCGGGTTGCCGCAGAATCTGTCTATAACGAGGTGAATGGGGGAAGGAAGTCACTGGATAGTATTATCTCTTTGCCCTCGGTGTCTAACCATGCCCAGATTCAGGACTTACGTATCGCCTTAATTCAGGCGCAGCGTGCGTTGTCCGAACAGCGAAAAGTATATGGGCCGAAAAACGCCGCCATCTTAAAAGCAGAAGCCGATGTGCAGTCGATCCAAAATCAAACCGGGCGGGTGCTGAGTGAACTGAAAGTCGGCTTACGCCAGCAATATCTGGCCGCGCTGGCAGACGAAACAAATTATCAGCAACAGTTGGTGCAGCAGAAAGACATCTTCCAGAAAATGGCGTCAAAACGGGATATCTACAACAGCCAAAAACTGTCGTTGGATAAGATGGAAGATCTGTATAAAACCCTTTATCAGCGGACCCAAGAGCTGTCGCTGTCCGGAGTCAATGCAGATGCCGTGCTGTACGATCCTGCGGTGCCCCCGTTAAAACCGGCAAAACCGAATAAGTCGTTGCTGTTGGTGATGGTGGTCCTGATGGCGGTGGTGTTTAGCATCATGTACTTCATTGTCAAAGCGGCAATGGATAATTCCATTCGTAGCCTGAGTCGTATGAGCAAACGCCTTAATCTTGTACCGCTGGGGGAAATCCGCCGGTTTAGCGGGATAACCGGGCGGGCGCAGGTTCGGGATATGATTTTGAAGAACCCGCTGAATGCCGACATTATTCACGGTATCCGCACTCGGATAATGCTGGATAGCCGGCCCTTACAGACGGTTGCTGTGGCGTCTACCGGGCACGGTGAAGGGCGCTCTCTGCTGGCCAATTTGCTGGCGAGCTCATTCAGTTTTGATCAGAAAACGCTGCTCATTGATGCCGATTTCTTTAATAACGATGGCCTGACGAATGAGCTTGCCACACCGGCATCTGCGGGCATGGCGGAGCTGCTACGTGGCGAGATCGTGCTGGAGAACGCGCGGATTACGATACATGAGAATCTTGATTTTATTCCGCGTGGTAAGCCCACCATCTCCTCTTTACTGATGCTGTCGTCGGAAAATGTAGAGCCCTTGATGCGCGAGCTGAAGTCGCGCTATCAGCGCATTATTATTGATGTGGCGGCGGTGAATCAGAGCCAGGATATTCAATTGATTAAGCGAGCCGCCGACGGGGTTATTTTCATCGTGAAAGCCGGTGTGGGGACGGCACAGACGATTGCCAGCGCGCTGGATAAGATTGAGGAGAATCAGGGCGTGGTGATTGGCGCTGTGCTGAACGGGGTGGAAGAAAAAAACCTTGAAATGCAGGAAGGGCTGCGTTCACTGAACTTCAGCACTGACCAACTGATGACGACGCCAGGTCGCGTATGAGCTTACTGAAGAGCGCGTCGACGATAGCTGGCTCATCAATCATTTCGCAGTTGATTGGTGCGCTGTCTATCTGGTTGATCTCACACAAGTATGACATGGCCGAGGTCGGGCTGTACGCGCTCAACTACAGTATTGCGGTGGTGGGAGCTCAGGTTTGTACCTTTGCCTCACAGCTGCTAATTCCTAAGCAGCATGACGACAGTCTCGCGCAAAATGTGGTGTTTTGTCTGCTGCAAAGTACGCTGATTGCGTTGCCGTACGCCGTATTGACCGCGTGGTTGTTTCATCAGAATATCCTGTTTCTCTATTTGCTGACGCTCTCTACGGCGTGGGCGTTAATCTCAGAGAATTTATCTCTGCGCACGGCCAATTTTTATTTTCTGATTTTTCAGCGTATCTCAGTTTCGGTGGTGGTGGTGCTCTCAGTACTGCTCACGCATCAGGTACAGACCTTTTACTGGTCGTGGGCGTGCGCGATGATATTGCTGACATCGAGCTGTATTTTGCATTCGTTTGATATCCGTTCGGTGACGTCCGGGCATCTGCGTCCAATGAATAATTGGCGGTTCTTTAAGGATAATATTCATCACATCAGCAAAGTCGGCAGCGCTGAGGTGCTGGCGATGGCCAGCAGCAATTTACCGATTATGCTGATTAACTTCTGGTTTTCGGCGCTGACGGCGGGCTATTTTTCCGTCGTCAGTCGGTTCTGTCTGGCACCGGTGGTGATCATCGGCAATGCGGTGCGCAATACCATTTTCTCCAAGTGGTCTATTGATTTCAGAAATAACACCTTTAATTATCAGGAATATACGAAGGTGCGTTTGCTGCTTTTAATCCTCGGGGTGGTTTGTACTCTCGGGGTGTTTATTTTCTATCCCATCGTGATGCGGCTGGGGTTTAGTGAGGACTGGATTAACTCCATTGAGACATCCCGCTATATGCTGCCTTATTTGTTCCCGGCGCTGGCGATCAGCCCACTCACGGTAATTGAGCTTATTTTTGGTTCCCATCGCTATTTTTTGCGTATTCAGCTCGAACAGCTGGCGATTGTGCTCGTCGCTTTTGTGGTGGTGCCCTATTTTTATAAAGACTATGCCACGTCAGTCATCTTGTTTTCTGCGCTGACATTTATTCGCTATGGGTTCATTTATTTAAAAATGAACCAGCGTGCTAATCTTTTGAAAGACAAGCCGGTGATATTATGACTCTGAATACCGGATATTATTTACAGGCCTGTACCTTTATCACGCTGATCCTGTGTGGACTGGTGCAATATTTTACCGGCATGCAGTCGGTGCTGTGGATCCCGTTTTTCCTGACGCTGCTGATGGTGGGGTTAATGGTGATGCAAACGCGTGAGAGCCCGCTGCATCTGGATGCTCAGGAGACCATTATTCTTGCGCTGTATTTCTCTTTTCTGCTGCTGGCAGGGGCTTCAACCCTGCTGCAGGGCGGAATAACCGTCGCGATTGTGGCCTTTAAAAACGAGATAGCATTGTCGCTGGTGATGATCTGTTTGCTGCTGGGATTCTGCCGGGAATCACAGATTTATCGGGCAACACGCTATCTGTATTGGGTGTTTTACGCGCAAGTACCGGTGATGATTTATCAGGTATTACTGGTGGTTCCCCAGCGCGTGGCTCAGCGCGGCGAAGAGGAAAAATGGGACTCGGTGGTCGGGACCTTCGGCGGCGACCCAATGGGCGGCGGTAATACGGCGGCAATGGGGCTATTTTGCTTGCTGATTATGTTGCTTAAGCTCTCGGAATATAAACACGGGCTGACGACGTTTAAATCGATGGCGCTGCATATTATTCTTGGATTTGGGCTGTGTATTATTGGTGAAGTGAAGTTTGTCATTCTACTTTCACCGCTGTTCCTGGCCTGGGTGTGGGTTTCGCCGAGCTATGTTAAAGACGTCAGTAAAATAAACCTCAAAATGTTATTGATGATTGTCGTGAGTATGCTGGTGCTTATCGGCCTGTCGATGGTGATTCTGGCCTGGTATTATTCCTCGGCTTTTGGTGGCGATCCAACCAAAAGCGCTCTCAGCGTTTTTATCGATTCACTGAGCTATATCTTTGATCCTAACTACATCATGTCGACCGGTGAACTGGGCCGCTTCACAACATTTTTGTTCTGGCTTAAAAATAACGATCTGTGGGGACTGTCCGGTACGCTATTTGGCTACGGCCTGAATGCGACGAACAGTGGAAGTTCGGTGTCACCTGGATTTTTGAATATTGTCTATAACCTGATCCTGGACTCCACGTCGCTGAGTATGCTGCTGTGGGAAATTGGCGTGATTGGCACGCTGCTGTTTATCGGTCTGTTTATTTATATTCTAAAAGTGTGTCAGCCAAAACCGGTATTGGCGCTTGAACAACTGGATCCACAGGACCTGCAACTGTTGAGCTTTGCGCCAGCGTATAACGCTTTTGCGATCGCGTGTTTAGTGAGCTTACCTTATAGCCAAATCCTGATGATAACGCCAATGCTGCAGTTCCTGTTTTATTTGTCCCTCGGGTCAAGCTTAGTGATTCGTCGCACCGTTCTTCGCAGCGCAGGAGGAGGGTATGGATAATATCCCGTTTATCTCGGTGAGTATTAAAACGCTCAACGAAGCGAAAGGTATTGAGAAAACCATCGACAGCATTCGCCGACAGCTGGTGGGATATCCGCATAAAATTATTGTGGCCGATAGCCTGTCGACAGATAGCACCCAGCAACTGGCTGTGAATAAAGGGGTGACGGTAGTGTCATTAACGGAGCCGGGCGATCGCTGCTGCGGTGTCGGACACCAGTTGGGCTACCTTTATAGCGAAGGCGAGTACCTGCTGTTGATGGACGGAGATATGGCGCTGGAAGACGGATTTGTCGATCGGGCCGTTGCCTTTTTACAGGCGCACGAAGAGTATGCCGGCGTGGCGGGAACCGTCGAAATGGATGATGCCGTGAACTATGAGTTCAAATCCCGTAAACAGCGAATTAACCAGATCTATCCCGTGGGTGATTGTGACCATTTAGGCGGCGGCGGGCTGTATCGTCGTGCGGCGATTGAAAAGATTGGCTATCTGACCAACCGGAATTTGCACGCCTATGAAGAGGCCGAGCTGGGGCTGCGATTAACCGATGCCGGCTACAAACTACGTCGTCTGGATATCCCTTATTTTAGCCATACATCACACACCCTGCCGACCTTCAAGATGCTGAAACATCGCTGGTTAAGCGGCTATTACCAGGCGCCGGGAGAGCTGTTGCGCTGTAGCTGGGGTACACTGTATTTTGTACGCGCCCTCAAGATGGTCAAAAATGAGGCGGTATTTGCGCTGTACCTGCTTATCCTGTTTGCCGCACTGGTCACCGTCAACGGCAGCGTTATTACCCTCGTGTTGCTGCCATTACAGGCGTTCACACTGTGGAAAATTGTGCAAAATCGCTCACTCAGTGATGGGGTTCAAAGTGTCATTAATATGATTGTCCGTTCCGCGGGATTGCTTAAAGGGAGTCTTAATCCGGTACGCGATCCGCTGACTCCGCCCAACAGTAAAATCATTCAACAATAAAAAGGGCCGGTATAATGAAAATTTTATTGGTTAACAAGTTTTTCTTTATTAAGGGTGGGGCGGAAACGGTTTATTTTCAGGAGCGCGAAATGCTGAAAAAGGCCGGCATACAGGTGGTTGATTTTTCGATGCAGCATGAGAAAAATTTCCCCTCGGAGTATGCGGATTTTTTTGTCAAAAATATTGATTACCATACAGACAGTAACCTGTTAGGCGGTATTAGAACGGCGGTTAGCTTTATTCATAACGCCGAAGCCTGTCGAAAAATGCAGATCTTGCTGCAAAAAGAACGCCCGGATATCGTTCATTTCCATAATATTTATCATCAGTTGACGCCGGCGTTGATTAAAGTCGCGCGCGATTTTGGCTGTAAAACGGTGCTGACCGCCCACGACTATAAAATTGTCTGCCCTTCATACTCTATGCTGCGCGACGGGAAAGTGTGCGATGCCTGTATTACTGGGACCGTCTTCAATGCCTCCAGATACCGCTGTCAGGAAGGGTCTGCGGCCAGGAGTTTACTGCTCTCTTTAGAGGCTACCTGGCAATACATTGCACAAAATTATCAGGCGCTGGATGTGATCGTGTCCCCCAGCGCATTTTTACGCGGCATTTTGCTACGTGTGCTGCCGCATTCGCGTATCGATGTCATCGTCAATGGCGTAGATGACAGCCGGCCCGTGGAGACGACTGGCGATGAAGGTTATATGCTGTACTTTGGCCGCCTGAGCCGTGAAAAGGGGGTGGCAACGTTGCTGGCCGCTCACCAGAAAATGCGCAACCCGGTGGCGCTGAAAATTGTCGGTCATGGCCCGTTACATGACGAGTTGATTGCCCAATATCCGGACGTGGAGTTTTTAGGCTATGTGCAACAAGGGGAAGCCCTGGACCAGCTGATCAAACATGCCCGGGCGGTGATCCTGCCTTCAGAGTGTTATGAAAACTGTTCGATGGCGGTGTTAGAGGCAATGTCATTAGGCAAGCCGGTCATTGGCTCACGCATTGGCGGGATCCCTGAACAAATTCGTGATGGTGTTGAAGGAATTTTATTTACGCCGGGCAATGCGCAGGCGTTGGCAGAGGCGATGGATTCGCTGGTTGAAGACCCGGAGAAAGCACGGGTAATGGGCATCAATGGACGTCAACGGCTGAGTGAAAAATATGCGCTCAGCAGGCATATGGAAACGTTGCAGGCATTGTATAAAGAACTACTGGGCAGGCCATAATATGCGTAAAAAAATAACGGTATTTGGCACGCGTGGGATTCCTGATGTATTAGGTGGGGTGGAAACGCACTGCCAACATCTTTATCCAGAAATTAAACGGCTATGCGATGTTGATATTTGTGTGATTGCTCGCTCGCCGTACGTGAATTACACCCGCTCATCGTATAAGAATGTCGAAACCCATGCGCTGTGGGCACCTAAAAAACGTTCACTGGAAGCAATTGTCCATTCCGTTTTAGCCGCGTTCAGCACCTGTTTTGATCGCTCGACTATCGTACACGTCCACGCTATTGGTCCAGGTTTGGTGGTTCCGTTATTGCGATTACTGGGTAAGAAGGTGGTTTTCACCCATCATGGACCTGACTACGACCGCCAGAAATGGGGGTATATGGCAAAGAAAATATTATTGATCGGTGAGCGCTGGGCGGTGAAATATGCCAGTGAAGTGATTGTGATTTCTGAGGTTATCAATCAGCTTATCCAGAAAAAGTATGGTCGCTATGATGCGCATTTAATTCATAATGGCGTGAACGCACCGCGAGCATTATCAGAACATACCCTTCACCAGACGTTATCGCGTTATGGTCTCCAGCCGAAAAACTATCTTGTGGTGGTGGGGCGATTCGTGGAAGAAAAAGGTATGCATGATGCCATTTCAGCCTACCAACAAAGTGGTTTGACGATGCCATTAGTGTTAATTGGCGATGCGGATCACCCGACCGAATACAGTATTCGCCTCAAACAGCAGGCTGCTGATACGCCAGGCGTGGTGATGACCGGATTTTTACGCGGCGATGAGCTGCAGGCGGTGTTTTCGCAGGCAAAACTGTTTGTCATGCCGTCGTATCATGAGGGGTTGCCGATAGCGCTGCTGGAGGCCATGTCATTTTCGCTGCCTGCGGTGGTGAGCGATATTCCGGCGAATCTGGAGGTAAAGTTACCCACAGAGGCGTATTTTCAGGTGGGTAATCTGGCGAGTCTGGCCGGGAAAATGGCTAGATGGGCGACAGCAAAGAGCGTTGACTATAGTGTATATTTGCAAAACTATAACTGGCATGAAATCGCCAGACAAACAGTCAACGTCTATCACGCTATTGATAAAAATATAGGTTAATTTTGCCCAACTCTCAGAACCGACCGCCCATCGTTGAACGATTCTATGATGTGCTTGATCCACAGATATCACAGCAATTAACTCAGGAACAAAAGGACGGGGTAGAGAAAGCGGTGCTTGCCGTTTCTCTGGGGTCGAGACACGCGATCGATTTTCGTAGAAGCTTTCCTTTTTTCGGTAAGCGCTTTTACCTGGTCTTTTTGTTTGGCAGGGATTTACGTCATTGGCACCGCAAGGAATCGACGCTATCCAATATCCTGATCGCGTTGTTACTGCTGTTTGTTGTGCTGTTTGTTACCTGCTGCGTATTACTGACGCTGTACATGATCAAATCAGCGTTGGGTATTGATGTATTCCAGAATTTTCACGTGGGCATTTGGGACTGGTGGCTAAGTCTGAAAGATCGCTAGCGTTTACCAACCGGTGGAGGGCGTTACTGCGATGAAGAGTCAATGGGGTTCTGCACTTTTGTGTCTGTTGTGTCCGCTAGCGGCAATGGCTGAATTAACCACCGTCACCCCCAAGGCTGTGAATGGCCCGCTGACGAACCCTGGAATGGGAGTGGCCAGTTTTCATCAGGGTTATGGCGAAACGCCAGGCCTGGCGGATTACCCCAATACCGGGTTTGAATATGAACGCTTCTACTGGCGGGAACTGGAGCCTGTGGAAGGCCGGTATAATTTTGCGCTGGTTGATGATGCCTTCAAATATGCGGCGGCGCATCGGCCCGCGATGAACGTGGGGCTGCGGTTTATGGCCCTTGCGGAGCCGGAAAGCGGCTCGCAGATCCCCGACTGGCTGATTAAAAAAGGGGTGAAAGGAAAATGGACACCCGATCATAAAACCTTTATCCCGGATCTCGACGATCCCCTGTTTATTGCCTATAGCCAACGTCTGCTGAACGCATTTGGCAAGCGCTACGATGGTAATCAGAACCTGGCGTTTGTCGATATTGGCATGGTGGGATCGTGGGGAGAATGGCATAACAGCAACTTTCCGACGCTGAAACCATTGCTGGAAAGATACACCACAGCTCAATTGGATCGCTACGTCGATATGCACTTTGCTGCATTTCCCGTAACGCCAAAAATTATGTTGATGAGTGGTGGGCAAAGCCTGGCCAATGCGGTGGCGCGAGGGGCTGGATGGCGCGCGGACTGCTGGGGCGACCTGCGTGTGTTTTCCAATGACTGGAATCACATGGCAGATGATTACCCGCAACGATTGCTGGCTGCGCAGAAAAGTTATTCCGGGTTAAACGATGCCTGGAAACGATCGCCGGTGAGTCTGGAAATTTGTTCGTATATGCTGGACTGGAAGAACCTTTTTCATTATACGCGCGCAGAGGTGCAGGGGATTTTTGACTGGGCGGTGAAGCATCATGCCAGTACCATCAACCTGAAATCGCGAACGGTGCCCAGTGAGTATCGGCCGATTGTCGATGATGCGCTGACCAGACTGGGCTATCGCTTTCGTCTGGCCTCTCTGAGCCATGAGTCAGTATGGGAAAATGGTCGTAGCCTGGCGCTGATCGGTACCTGGTACAATGACGGCGTTGCGCCGATTTACCTTCCTTACACCCTGTCATTTCGTATTATTAATGATGCTAACAATGTTGTTGCTCAGGGGAATTCACCGGAAGACATTCGTTGCTGGCTGCCGGGCCAACATCAGCTGAATTATCAACTCCCTATGCCCGGTGCGTTACCGAGAGGAAAATACGCCATTGAAGTGGCGATCGTCGATAAATCGGGCGCTGCAAGAATAAATTTTGCCAATGAAGGGAAGCAGAGCAGCGGCTGGTATCGAGTGTCGTCGATTACGGCTCGTTAGCCATTAGCAACAATGAGCCTGCGGGCAGGCTCATTGTTGATGGGTGTTAAGCGTGATAACCATCAGGATTATTTTTCTGCCAGTTCCAGCTGTCGCGCATCATGTCATCAAGCGTGTAGATAGCCTGCCAGCCCAGTTCTTCGCGCGCCAGCGACGGGTCTGACCAACACTCGGCGATGTCCCCTGGTCTTCTCGCGACTATTTGATATTTAATTTTCCGTTGAACCGCTTTTTCAAAGGCGGCAATAAGATCCATCACCGAATAGCCGATGCCGGTACCGAGGTTAATCGCCTTATACGCTGAACCTTTATTCTGGCCATCCAAAGCCGCTAAATGACCGGTTGCCAGATCCATCACGTGAATATAATCACGTACCCCTGTGCCATCCGGGGTCGGGTAGTCATTGCCAAACACCGACACGGTTTCAAGTTTGCCAATCGCAACCTGAGAAATATAGGGAACCAGGTTATTGGGAATACCGTTCGGATCTTCACCAATTCGGCCTGAGGGATGGGCGCCGACGGGGTTAAAATAGCGTAGGCAGGTGATGCGAAACTCAGGGTGTGCGCGTGAAAAATCCGCCAGAATCTGTTCGACCATTAATTTGGAGGTGCCATACGGATTCGTGGTGCCTCCGGTACGTGATTGTTCGCTGAGTGGCACGCATTCTGGATCACCGTAGACCGTTGCGGAAGAACTGAAGATCAGGCTGTGCACACCCGCAGTCAACATCTCACTCAGTAAAACCAGCGTCCCCGTGACATTGTTATCATAATACGCGAGTGGCTCTTTTATAGACTCTGAAACTGATTTTAACCCTGCAAAATGAATAACATCACTAATATCATGGCGTGAAAAAATCGTTTTTAACGCTTCTCTGCCCAGGATGTCGGCGATATAAATAATGGGTTCTTTGCCGGTGAGTTCTGCGACCCGATGTAATGATGTTTGCGAGGCATTCGAGAGATTATCGATGACCACGACCTCATCACCCCTCTCCAGAAGCGTCAAAACGGTATGTGAACCAATATAACCTGCGCCACCAGTGACAAGTATTGCCATACAGCCTCCAGAGAAAGTCTTATGAAAAAGATTTTTGACTCACCAAGGCCACGGCTATAAATACAGTGCTATGAGTGGCGTCGGGTAAGAGATAAAATTCTGAATTTCACCATGCACTTATAAGATATTTTTTTGAGTATCGATAAAAAACTAAACGTATTTATTTTGCTGTCGTAGACAAGATAGTTATTCGTGAAGTTTAAGGTATGTACACCGTCGCTTTGGTTGATGGTTGCATTGACCTGTGCAATTAGCTTTTCATCAAAAGAAAATGCGTTTAGCGTGACTAATTCTTTGATGTAAATAGATTTCCCATAGGTTTCCGGGGTGCATTCCTGAGTGAGGAAGTACATTTTGCTGTCAATGTTATGAGGGGCACCCGCACCTCGTTGATGCAGGTTGCTCAACTGCAAGGTGGGCGTGATTTTCCGCCACGGACCGCTCACGTGCTCGGCAGTATGGATCATCAGCTCATTATTCATTGTCGTTGATAACAGATAACAAGCACCATTGAGTGAAAAAAACACGTTATCTGTTAATGCCACGCCCGAGATTAAAACTTTTATCGCCTTCCAGCGTTGTGGGAAATCTACGCACTGGAATAATGTAACCTCTTTTCTTTCAGATGATTCAGGGATCATAAAAAGCTGGTCATGTACCTCAAATATAAAAGGAAAGGATAAATGACATTTTAGATAATCAAAGCCGTCGAGTTTCACATCATCAAGTTCTGCTAAGTCGGCATCAAGTATACGGCAGCGCAGTATTCCTCTTGAGTTGCGAAAACTTAATGCTTCATAAAAGATATAAACTTTATTATTTCTCTCAATGATGAAAGGATCGGCCTGAAAGGTATATTTCTTTTTTAGCTGCCGCGCCGGAGTACGATTCAGGATATCTAGCGTGTTAGTGGGAAAAGTATGCGAAGCATTGTCCTTAATAATCATGATGTCCCACGACTCATGATAAAATAACATATTTATTATTCTTTTATATTTGGTTTGCATTCGCAGCGGTTCCTTTTGTTGCTTCAATTCACTGGGGAGACCTATACGGCAACATTAACGGTTAGTTTAAAAGCTAGTCGCAAGCGTGTTTTTTGTCCACTTACGGAACGAGTGGCGGGGGGAGGGGACGGTGTGACGTTGCCAGAGCATCCTTGCTCCAGATGAAGATTTTACTCGAAATGCACCTGCGGATTTTCGGCCAGTGAAACGTACGTTTTGCTGTTTTTATCTAGCGTACGGATCTCACCGCTTTCAATGTCGTACACCCAACCGTGCAGGCGCAGCGCATTATTACGCAGTCCGACAGCGACAGATGGATGCGTTTTAATATTATTTAGTTGAGCGATAACGTTCTCTTCCACCATGGCATTAACTTTATCGATTTCGTTATCCCAGGTTTTCTTGTCGACTACTGCTTTCGCGGCATCGGCATAGTGCAACCAGTGGGCGACCGCAGGCATCGGATCCAGACTCTGGCTTTCAGCAATTGCTTTCATTGCGCCGCAGTTGGAGTGACCACAGATAACGATATCCGTTACGCCTAACGCGACCACTGCGTATTCGATGGTGGCAGATACACCGCCAGGTTCTGGGCCAAAAGAAGGGACGATATTGCCCGCGTTGCGGATAACGAAAAGCTGCCCTGGCTCTTGCTGTGTAACCAGTTCAGGTACCAGACGACTGTCCGAGCAGGAGATGAAAAGCGCTTTAGGATTCTGGCTGGAAGCCAGGCTGCGAAAGAGTTCCTTACGTTGAGGGAAAATCTCTTTTTGGAAGTTGAGGAAGCCCTCAATGATATGTTGCATAGCAGTGTCTCTTTTCTCTGTTTAAGCAGGTTATGATGAAGATCACACTTTCCAGTTTAACACCCGCAGACAGAAGAGGAAGTATTTATAGCCGTTCACGGAATATCTTTGAGTTATTTTGCCCTGACTTAGCAGGGCAAGTATTGGGTATAGCGCTACGCACCCAGCCTCTTCTGGTATGCCTCTTTTAGCCTGTCCATGGCCTCCTCCAGCACGGTTCGCGGACAGCCTACGTTTAATCGCATGTGGCCTTCTCCGGCTGGACCATATTGAGAACCTGGCGACAGGCCAAGCCGGGCATCATGGACAAAAAAAGCGCTCAGTTGCTCATCGCTGAGGCCCATTTTTTCAGCATTCAGAAACAACAGGTAGGATGCGCCACCATACACAACCGAGATCAAGGGGCAGTGCTTTTCAATTTCACCTTTCACATACGCTATATTATCAGCCAGATAGGCTAATAATTTCTGGTGCCAGTCGCTGCAGTGAGTATAGGCACTGTAGATGGCCGCCTGCTGTAGAGAATGGGTCTCGGCAAGGTAGCAGTTATCAAGAAAATGATAGAACCGCTCGCGCAGTTCATCATTCTTAATAATAGCAATTCCGCCTTGTATCGCCGCGGTATTAAAGGTTTTGCTGATAGAGGCAAGTACGATTGACTGACTGTTTAACCCATCATTGAGGGTGAAAAATGGGTGGTGTGTCTTACCGGGTAAGGTCAGATCGCAGTGAACTTCATCCGCGATCACGATGACGCCCGCGTCGTGACAATAGTCACTTATTCTTTCAAGTGTCTCGCGATGCCATACCATCCCGCCGGGATTATGCGGAGAAGGAAAAAGAAACATTTTGCATGTTTTAAGTTTCTCGCTGAAATCATGCCAGTCAAATTCGTAACCCCCATCCTTCTCGATTAGGCGGGTTTGAACCAGATTTCTGTCGCAGGTTTTGACCAGATTGGGGTAGGGGTCATATATTGGGCTACAGGTCAATATATTGTCCCCTGAACGGGTGAGAGCCATCAATGATAGTACGATAGTTTTGATGACCCCTGGAACAAAATGCACCCAGTCCCCCTGAACGGAGCTGCCATATTGTTGTGCGTACCAATGAATAACCGCTTCTTTCCACTGTGGGTAATCCAGGTTATAGCCCTGAACGGGTTGTTCAATAACAGCGCGTAGCGTATTCAGAATGGGTTCTGGTGTGGCAAAATCCATATCTGCAATCCACAGCGGTAATACATCATTAGTGCCGTACATCTGTTGTAATTGCCCGTACTTGCGACAATTAGCATCCCTTGTGACAATATCGTCAAATAAAGACATTGCTGACTCCTGGCAGGTCTCTAAAAATAAAATTTAAGTAACGAAAAATTAGCGAAGTCTATTTATGCACAGAACGTGGCTAGGATTTTTGTTCAACTCTGTACTCAGCGTCGTCATTAGGTTCATATTTAGCGATGCCAATACCCGTTGCCGCCCACAGCAATGCAAAGATGACCCCGCTGTAGCATAAGATTGCCCAGGGTAAATAATCGAGGGTGGCGACGCC
>NZ_JADABY010000022.1 GCF_015672735.1 Citrobacter sp. Res13-Sevr-PEB04-36
ATTAATTTTAATTATATTTATAAATTTTAAATAACAATTTAATTATTTTTAATTATAATCACATTGGTGATGTTATTTGTTTTGTGTATTTATTGATGTGTTTTATATAAATTATGATTGATTGTTAACTGTATGTTTTTATTGGGTTGTTACAGTTTTTAATTGTAATTATATTTGGTAGTGATTGGTTGTGTGGTATTTATTAAAAATATGAATGAATTTGTTATTTGGTAAGTAAATGTGTTTATGTGGTGATGTATTACTTTATCAACTAGCTGGGTATGTGATACCTATCTTTTAATCTGAATGCTCAGCGCCATCATGGCGCTGGCTACTGTAAATACCCCAATGATCCAGCCCATTGCCCATGGTGTGCCATCGCTAAAGAAAGCCAGCAACAGTGAGGAGATGATGCCGCTACCGTATTGCAACGCGCCCATTAGCGCCGATGCGGAACCGGCAACATTCGGCGCGGCGTCCAGTGCACATGCTGTAGACGTCGCGGCGATGATGCCATTCATCGAGAAGAACACGAATACGGCTCCGACAATCACGGTGATCCCACCCACGCCCAGACCCGTTGTGACAGCCAGCACGATGGCGGCAACGGTGGCGATGAAGACAGCAATCTTGAGTAATGCTTCCAGTGGGTAGCGATAAACCAGGCGTCTGTTGACCATGCTCACGGCCATCAGACCTAAAATGTTGACGGCAAATAACCAACCATAATGCTGCGGATCAACACCGAAGTACGTGATGTACACAAACGGAGAGCCGGTAATAAAGGCGTAGGCCGCGACGTAGTAGAATGTCAGGCATAGCGTAAAGCGCATATACCTGGCGTTGCTCAATAATGCGAAATAATGATGAAATGCACTGGAGATGGAAACCTGGGAGCGCTTGTCTTCAGCCAGGGTTTCCGGTAGCCAGAATAACGACAGCAGCATGAATGTACCGATTATCGCTAGTAGCCAGAAAATAGCGTGCCACGAGGTGACCTTAATCATTTGCCCGCCAATCAGAGGACCGGCAATCGGTGCAATAGCCATGATAATCATCAGGGTCGACAGCATTTGTGCTGCGCGAGTCCGACTAAACAGGTCGCGGATCATTGCTCGCGCCAGCATCGGGCCGGTACAGGCACCTAGCGCCTGAAAAACACGCCAGAAGACAATGTGTACAATATCCGTTGATAACGCGCAGCCGACCGAACCTATCACGAATAAACTTAAACCAATGAATAGCGGCAGACGCCGCCCGTAACGATCGCTAATCGGTCCCCAAATCAGTTGT
>NZ_JADABY010000023.1 GCF_015672735.1 Citrobacter sp. Res13-Sevr-PEB04-36
ATTACACACATCCGGTTCCGGTATCCTGCCGGATCCGTTTGAATCATTATCGACATTAAATGTCAGGCAAATTATCTCTGCATCCTGTAAAGATATATATCGAAAGAGAATTAACGATTCTTGCCCCAACTCTCCTGAGCACGAGATTCACTAATTAATCTTTACGAATATGACAATTCGTCACAGGGATAAATTAAACATTTCAATTAATGAAAAATACCTGCAAATCCTTGTAATGACCCTGGGCAATTCTTATTGGTGCCTAAGAAATGTCTGGGTAAATATTACTTAAACACCACTATAATGGTACGTAACAGACTGGTTTATGACATATTACCCATGAAAATAGCAGGGTGATGAATTGTTTCTCTAGTGTTAATTTTAATTAGCACGATCACTAACCTCCCCATACTTTTGCTTTCTGTATATCCCCCGATTGCACAACATAACGCGCCTAATCTCACCTAAAAATGCAAACGAAAACTGACAGCACGCCGCGCTTCTGACAAAATAGTGACATCCCCTTCGATTTAACGTAACAGACGGAATCCTCTCTCTGATGGCAGCAAAGATTATTGACGGTAAAACGATTGCGCAGCAGGTACGCTCTGAGGTAGCTCAAAAAGTTCAGGCGCGTTTAGCGGCTGGATTACGCGCCCCAGGCCTGGCTGTTGTGCTGGTAGGTAGCAACCCGGCTTCGCAAATTTACGTAGCAAGTAAACGCAAAGCCTGCGACGAAGTGGGGTTCGTCTCCCGCTCCTATGACCTGCCTGAAACCACCAGCGAGGCGGAACTTCTTGAGCTCATCGATACGCTCAACGCAGATACAGCCATCGACGGTATTCTGGTCCAGTTGCCGTTACCGGCGGGGATCGATAACGTCAAGGTGCTGGAGCGCATTGCACCGGATAAAGACGTCGACGGATTCCACCCGTATAACGTCGGTCGCCTGTGCCAACGTGCGCCGCGCCTACGTCCGTGTACGCCTCGCGGCATCGTGACCTTGCTTGAGCGTTACAACATCGATACCTACGGCCTGAATGCCGTGGTGATTGGCGCCTCTAACATTGTCGGTCGCCCGATGAGCATGGAGTTGCTGCTGGCGGGCTGTACCACCACGGTAACCCATCGCTTTACCAAAGATCTGCGTCGCCACGTAGAGCATGCTGACCTGCTGATTGTTGCCGTCGGCAAACCGGGCTTTATTCCCGGTGAATGGATCAAAGAAGGTGCGATTGTGATTGATGTCGGCATCAACCGTCTGGAAAATGGCAAGGTTGTTGGCGATGTGGTCTTTGAAGATGCCGCTGCGCGCGCCGGGTATATTACGCCGGTGCCGGGTGGCGTTGGCCCGATGACGGTCGCCACACTTATCGAAAACACGCTTCAGGCGTGCGTTGAATACCATGATGTAAAGGACGTTTAAGATGGCTACATTTTCACTGGGTAAACACCCACACGTCGAACTCTGCGATCTGCTAAAGCTGGAAGGCTGGTGCGAAAGCGGCGCCCAGGCAAAAATTGCCATTGGCGAAGGGTTAGTGAAGGTTGATGGAGTAGTAGAAACACGTAAACGCTGCAAAATTGTCGCGGGCCAGACAGTGGCCTTTGAACAGTACAGCGTGGCCGTAACCGCATAGCCCTTCTGAAACCCGATAGTGCTTTGCTATCGGGTCCCCCTCTCTTCTCCTGTTATTTATTCCATTAATAAATGGATTAACAAAAAAAATCACAAAATAATATCATTAAACCCAAATTGATCGTTAAAAGCTACTAGTTGATCTCTTTGAGACATCCATCACAAAATTGAAGTGCTCAACGTTTATTATTTGTCGCATAGCAAGAAGCGATTCAATTTCATTAAAGAAATTAATCTTAATACACATTAACTCATACAATTATGGGAAGGAAACATTGTGCCATGAAAATACCCATCATCTAATTCATTTTTTAGTTGAATTAACACAATGCTATTCTTCTCTTGGGGAGGACTCGAATGATATCTTCTGGATGTTATATCTGGTCAGGCTGGAAGGAGTATCTATATCGCACGTAGCCAAATTATTGCATTGGGGTTTACGGGAGTACTTTCAGGATTAATGCCACAAATTACGGAAGCATTACTTCATATAACGCTTGCGAATAGCGGCATATCAGGTGCAATCGACATTATTGTACTTAACTATCACTGAAAAAAAACATCTGGACATAAGGCTGAGGAATAATAATTTAGCAAAAAATCTGAATCAAACATCAAGGGTGTAAAAAGGATGTATCTGATATCATGAGAAAAGCATTAAATTTATAACTTGTCGATTGGTATCTCTGAAAGATTAATAAACCCAAAGCATCAAGTCGAACTCTTTGCACCCAGAAAATTATCAATCCATAAATGCAGGTATTTGACAGGGTAACTCGTTGATGTTTTTTGCGGTTGTGAACGGTATGGTCAACAGTGATTTTAAGTCCTATTACGCTGCTGCATTCCGTGCAACTTAAGCATTATCTATTGATTTTAAATGGGGAAACTATTAGGTGACATAAAAGATGGCGTTCATTTTCAACTGTCAAGCAAGCTATACCATTAATAGTATTCAATAAACAACATAGCTTATAAAGATAATTTCTTATAGATATTGCATTTACAGGAAATACAACCTACCTGCATCCCCGGATGCCTAACCCGGTTGCTCTTTATGCAACCCTAAAACGAGGAATAGATAATGAATATTGTTAAATAATCGAATTTTTCACCTAAAATCAAAGAATCACCAATTTTTACCAGAACTATTACATACTTTCATTCTAAAAAATTTACATGAATTTTATCTATCAATGGAGATTTATCTATGTCAAACGAAACCGCAAACGTAAATGATATTCTGATGCCAGTGACCTTTTACTCTGAAGAACAAGGAACTGGAGAAGCATACACAGCAACACAGGACAACCCAGACTTGTCAACGATAGGGCTTGCAAATACATTCTCGTCGGTCACATTGCCCCCCCAAACAAAAGTAGTTATGTATAGTGGTGCCAATTATACTGGTAAAACCTTAGCCGTGGGAAATGGTTCATTAGAAATTATCACTGTGGATTTTAGCGAGGATATTGGCTGGATCCCTGACGATCCACAATTAAACTTCAGCTGGAGTGGGATTAATATGAATGACCAATGTCGTTCATTTAAACTGTATGGTGAAATCCAGGAAACGAGTCTAAGTTCTTTTTTTGAATTTGATCTCGAATATACGGGTAACGGCGTTGAACCCACCTATATTTATGACTACCTCTATGGTGCACAATACCTCACGTACTTTAATGAAAACGATTCAAGTTTTGGCCCCGAACATAATGATAAAGCCTCTTCCGCGCTGGTCTTCAGCGATAGAACTGCCGACTTTTATGAAGACAAAGCCTGGGGCGGGCGGGTTACTGGGTTTAATGGTTCCGGTGTTACAGGTAAAGCCCGAATTTACAATTTTGATGGTTATATTTCCTGGCTCAACAATATTGCCAGCTCAATTAAAGTTGGCTATTTAGCATAAGTTAAGGAGTAGTGTAAACAAATAGAGTAGAGATGTGGTTTCCGGATAGGGCCATCAGGCATGGAATTATCACCTTTGTAAACAGGCGAAACTTTCACTGGCCTGACGAAAAATTCCGTTATCACATCTCACTCATTCACTTCACAAGGTACACTTCATACCTTCTCTTTTTTTTACGCTCAAGCGACACATCTTAAAAGTCCGTGAAAAATCAGACTATTAACGACGCTTTTGCGCAGGAACACTGCTATATTCCCATGATTTATTATGGAAAATTATCATGCCAACCATCGTTACCCATGCAGCCGTACCTCTTTGTTTAGGATTGGGTCTGGGGCTCAAAGCCATTCCCCCACGCTTATTGTTTGCCGGGGTTGTACTGGCAATGCTGCCTGACGCCGACGTCCTGTCGTTTAAGTTCGGTATTGCCTACGGCAACGTGTTAGGTCACCGCGGATTTACCCACTCGCTGTTATTCGCCTTCGCGGTGCCGCTGCTGTGCATCATGATAGGTCGACGATGGTTTAAAGCCGGGCTGATTCGCTGCTGGTTATTTTTGACGGTATCGTTGCTGTCGCACAGCTTGCTGGATTCAGTGACCACCGGAGGAAAAGGCGTTGGCTGGCTGTGGCCATGGTCAGATGAACGCTTCTTTGCGCCGTGGCAGGTGATTAAGGTCGCGCCGTTCGCGCTGTCACGCTATGCCACGCCGTATGGGCATCAGGTGATTATCTCGGAATTAATGTGGGTGTGGCTGCCGGGAGCCGTCATGATGGGTGTGCTGTGGTGGTACAGACGTCACTAATAGTGCCTGATGGCGCTACGCTTATCAGGCCTACCGATCATTCCATCGTAGGCCGGATAAGGCGTTAGCCGCCATCCGGCAATTGAGAGAATTACTTACGACGCCAGGTGGTGCCTTGCGGACCATCTTCCAGCACGATGCCCATCTCGTTCAGACGATCACGCGCGGCGTCGGCTGCCGCCCAGTCTTTCGCTTTACGGGCATCTAAACGCTGTTGGATAAGCGCTTCAATCTCAGCGACCTCACCGTCATCCGCCTGCGCACCGCTTTGCAGGAACGCTTCCGGATCCTGCTCCAGCAGGCCCAGCACGCCGGACAGCTTGCGCAGATGCGCGGCCATGGCGTTAGCCGCCGCCATATCTTCACCCTTCAGACGGTTGACCTCACGCGCCATATCAAACAGCACCGAGTAGGCTTCCGGCGTATTGAAATCATCGTTCATTGCTTCAATGAAACGCGCTTCAAAGGCATCACCACCGGCTGGCGCCACGGATTTGTCAGTACCGCGCAGCGCGGTGTACAGACGCTCCAGTGCAGAACGCGCCTGCTTCAGGTTCTCTTCGCTGTAGTTCAGCTGGCTACGATAGTGGCCGGACATCAGGAAGTAGCGAATGGTTTCGGCGTCGTAATACTTCAGCACGTCGCGCACGGTAAAGAAGTTGCCCAGTGATTTGGACATTTTCTCACGATCAACCATCACCATCCCGGAGTGCATCCAGTAGTTGACGTATTCGCCGTCGTGCGCACAGGTGGACTGGGCAATTTCGTTCTCATGGTGCGGGAACATCAGGTCAGAGCCGCCGCCGTGAATATCAAAATGGTTGCCCAGCTGTTTGCAGTTCATCGCCGAACACTCAATGTGCCAGCCCGGACGACCCGCGCCCCACGGTGACGGCCAGCTCGGCTCGCCCTCTTTGGACATCTTCCACAACACGAAGTCCATCGGGTTACGCTTCACATCCACCACATCCACGCGGGCACCCGCCTGCAGCTGATCCAGATCCTGGCGCGACAGCTGACCGTAGTGCGGATCGGTCGGCACGTCGAACATCACGTCGCCGTTATCAGCCACGTAAGCGTGACCTTTGGCGATCAGCTGTTCGGTGATTTCAATAATTTCCGCAATATGATGCGTCGCACGCGGTTCGAGATCCGGGCGCAGAATATTCAGCGCGTCGAAGTCGTTGTGCATTTCCGCGATCATCCTGTCGACCAACGCCACAAAGCTCTCGCCATTTTCATTAGCGCGCTTAATGATTTTGTCGTCGATATCGGTAATGTTGCGCACGTACTTCAGCTTATAGCCGAGGAAGCGCAGATAGCGTGCAACCACATCGAAAGAGACGAAGGTACGTCCGTGACCAATATGACAGAGATCGTAAACGGTGATACCACACACGTACATGCCGACTTCCCCGGCATGAATAGGTTTGAATTCCTCTTTTTGGCGCGTCAGTGTATTAAAGATTTTTAACATCGAAGATTCCGTGTAGACGTGTGTGGATAACAAAGCCCTATAATACCTATAAATTGGCCCCGAAGCAGCACACTTTGCAAGGTGATCGCAGCTTGCGGTTATGCTATAACAAGCCCCTATCATGTGACCCTGACCAGGGTCGAAGCACCACTCTATCGGAACAGGATGCAAAAATGGTTACTTTCCACACTAATCACGGCGATATCGTAATCAAAACGTTTGATGATAAAGCGCCTGAAACAGTTAAAAACTTCCTGGACTACTGCCGCGAAGGTTTCTATAACAACACCATTTTCCACCGTGTTATCAACGGTTTCATGATTCAGGGCGGCGGTTTTGAGCCTGGCATGAAGCAAAAAGAAACCAAAGAGGCTATCAAAAACGAAGCCAACAACGGTCTGAAAAATACCCGCGGTACGCTGGCAATGGCCCGTACTCAGGCTCCGCACTCCGCAACGGCGCAGTTCTTCATCAACGTTGCCGACAACGACTTCCTGAACTTCTCCGGCGAAAGCATGCAGGGCTGGGGTTACTGTGTATTTGCTGAAGTGGTTGAAGGCATGGACGTGGTTGATAAAATCAAAAACGTTTCTACCGGTCGCAGCGGCATGCACCAGGACGTACCGAAAGAAGACGTTATTATCGAAAACGTGACCGTCAGCGAGTAATCGTGGCGACACTGTTTATTGCAGATCTTCACCTCTGCACGGAAGAACCGGCGATTACCGCCGGTTTTCTGCGTTTTTTAGCCGGTGATGCCCGAACAGCCGATGCGCTGTACATTCTTGGCGATCTGTTCGAAGCATGGATAGGCGACGATGACCCCACTCCGCTGCACCATGAAATCGCCGTCGCAATAAAATCGCTGGCTGATTCCGGCGTCCCCTGCTTCTTCATTCACGGCAACCGTGATTTTCTGCTCGGCAAGCGTTTTGCCCGCGAGAGCGGAATGACCTTGTTACCCGAGGAAAAAGTGCTCGACCTGTATGGCCGCAAGGTGCTGATCATGCATGGCGACACGCTGTGTACCGATGATGCCGGTTATCAGGCTTTTCGCGCTAAAGTGCATCAACCCTGGCTACAAACACTGTTTCTTGCTCTGCCGTTGTTTGTTCGCCAACGCATTGCCGCAAAGATGCGCGCCAACAGCCAAGCCGCCAACAGCAGCAAATCGCTGGAAATTATGGATGTGAATCCGCAGGCCGTGGTTACCGAGATGGAAAAACATCAGGTACAGTGGCTGATTCATGGCCATACCCATCGCCCGGCGGTGCATGAGCTGACGGCCAATAACCACCCCGCTTTCCGCGTGGTGTTAGGCGCGTGGCACAGCAAAGGTTCGATGGTTAAGGTCACGCCCGACGACGTTGAGCTGATCGCGTTTCCATTTTAATTCTGCAGATATTTACACAAAACTATTCGAGATGCATCGAGGCGGCAAATCTGTGAGTCCCCTGGAGCTTATATAAGTAAGTGACTGGGGTGAACAGATGCAACCAACAAAGAGGCAGCTTGAAGAGTGAAGTGTAAAGTGCGCAATCGTTTTCCTTGTTTTTAAAACATGCTATTCTCTGTGGCCTCTAACGCAGTGTGAAGCACACCCACAGGAGTTTTCAGACGCATGTCTTCCCGCAATAATCCGGCGCGTGTCGCCATCGTGATGGGGTCCAAAAGCGACTGGGCTACCATGCAGTTCGCCGCCGAAATCTTTGAAATCCTGAATGTCCCGCACCACGTTGAAGTGGTCTCTGCCCACCGCACCCCCGACAGACTGTTTAGCTTCGCCGAAAGTGCTGAAGAGAACGGCTATCAGGTGATTATTGCAGGCGCAGGCGGTGCAGCACATCTGCCCGGTATGATTGCCGCCAAAACGCTGGTGCCGGTATTAGGTGTTCCGGTACAAAGCGCAGCGCTGAGCGGCATCGACAGCCTGTACTCCATCGTGCAGATGCCGCGCGGTATTCCGGTGGGCACGCTGGCGATTGGTAAAGCGGGCGCGGCGAATGCGGCCCTGCTGGCGGCACAAATTCTGGCGACACACGATAAAGAACTGCATCAGCGTCTGCATGACTGGCGTAAAGCTCAGACCGACGAAGTACTGGAGAATCCGGACCCGCGAGGTGCGGCATGAAGCAGGTTTGCGTACTCGGCAACGGCCAGCTAGGACGCATGTTGCGTCAGGCCGGTGAGCCGCTGGGGATTGCGGTCTGGCCCGTCGGGCTGGATGCCGAACCCGCTGCCGTTCCCTTTCAACAAAGCGTCATCACCGCCGAGATTGAACGCTGGCCGGAAACCGCTCTGACCCGCGAACTGGCGCGCCATCCGGCGTTCGTCAACCGCGATATTTTCCCGATTATTGCCGACCGTCTGACGCAAAAGCAGCTGTTTGACAAACTCAAGCTGGCTACCGCGCCGTGGCAGCTGCTGGCGGACAAAAGCGAATGGTCTGCAGTATTTAAAACGCTGGGTGAACTGGCGATCGTCAAACGCCGCGTCGGCGGCTACGACGGTCGCGGGCAGTGGCGTTTACGCGCCCACGAAACGGAACAACTGCCGGACGACTGCTACGGCGAGTGTATCGTCGAGCAGGGGATTAACTTCTCCGGCGAAGTATCGCTGGTTGGCGCCCGCGCCCACGACGGCAGCACCGTCTTCTATCCGCTGACCCATAACCTGCATCAGGACGGCATTCTGCGCACCAGCGTCGCGTTCCCGCAGGCCAATGCCAAACAGCAGGATCAGGCCGAGGCGATGTTGTCCGCCATCATGCACGAGCTGGGCTATGTTGGCGTAATGGCGATGGAGTGTTTCATCACCCCGGAAGGCTTGCTGATCAACGAACTGGCCCCGCGCGTACACAACAGCGGACACTGGACGCAGAACGGCGCCAGCATCAGCCAGTTTGAACTGCACCTGCGCGCCATTACCGACCTGCCGTTACCCACGCCGGTAGTCAACAGTCCTTCAGTGATGGTGAATTTAATTGGCAGCGACCTGAATTACGACTGGTTGAAACTGCCGCTGGTGCATCTGCACTGGTATGACAAAGAGGTGCGTGCAGGCCGTAAGGTCGGTCACCTGAACCTGACCGACAGTGATACTGCTCGCCTGAGCGCCACGCTGGAAGCGCTGATTCCCCTGCTGCCGCCGGAATATGCCAGCGGCATTATCTGGGCACAGTCCAAACTGAAATAAGCCATTAATGCCGGGGAATGGAATTTATCCTTCCCCGGCCCCTCCTCTGGCGCGTAAAATCCCTTTCATTGCTGTTTTGTATTTTCAGGATTGAACATGAACGATGGAACGGACTATCGCGCGATTCTGCTCGCCGGTACGCCCTTAATCGATGTACGCGCCCCCGTTGAGTTTCAACAAGGCGCGATGCCGGGTGCAATCAACCTCCCCCTGATGAACGATGACGAACGTGCCGCGGTCGGGACCTGTTACAAACGTCAGGGACCGGACGCTGCGCTGGCACTTGGGCATCAGCTGGTGAGCGGTGACATCCGCCAGCAGCGGATGAATGCCTGGCAAGCTGCCTGTCGCCAGCATCCTGAGGGAATTTTATGCTGCGCACGCGGCGGTCAACGGTCACACATTGTGCAGCAATGGCTGCGTGAATCCGGCATTGACTACCCGCTGGTCAGCGGCGGTTATAAAGCCCTGCGTCAGGCCGCGATACAAATAACCGAAGAGTTGGTGCAAAAACCAATAGTCTTAATTGGCGGCTGTACCGGCAGCGGTAAAACGCAGTTAGTGCAATTGCAGCCAAACGGCGTGGATCTCGAAGGTCTGGCGCACCATCGCGGCTCTTCTTTTGGTCGCACGGTTGAGCCCCAACTGAGCCAGGCCAGTTTTGAAAACCTGCTGGCGGTCGAGATGCTGCAAACCGACAGCCGTCAGGACCTGCATCGCTGGGTGCTGGAAGATGAAGGCCGCATGATTGGCGCCAATCATTTGCCCGAGTGCTTGCGTGAGCGCATGAGCCAGGCCTCTATTGCTGTAGTCGACGATCCCTTTGAGCTACGCCTCGAACGACTGCGTGAAGAGTATTTCGTGCGAATGCACCACGATTTTACCCAGGCTTACGGGGATGTTCAGGGCTGGCAGGAATACAGTGAATACCTGCACCACGGCCTGTTCGCCATCCGCCGTCGTTTAGGGTTACAGCGTTTTGCGGAACTGACCGCACTACTGGACGTCGCATTGAACGAGCAACAGGCCAGCGGTAGCACCGACGGTCACATGGGCTGGCTGGTGCCGTTACTCAACGAATATTACGATCCGATGTATCGTTACCAACTGGAGAAGAAAGCCGCGAAAATCGTCTTTCGCGGCACATGGCAGGATGTGAATGACTGGGTTCAGACGCCTTAATGCCGGTCGCGCTTATCCGCGCGTTTCGCCAGCCAGTCGCCCAGCACCTGAACAACCTGTACCAGAATAATCAGCGCCACCACGGTGACGATCATGACCTGGGTTTCGTAGCGGTAATAACCGAAGCGAATCGCCAGGTCTCCAACCCCGCCGCCGCCAACAATCCCGGCCATCGCGGAATAGCCGATCAGGCTGACCAGCGTTATCGTTAACCCACGCAGCAGACCGGCACTGGCTTCCGGTAACAGCACGGTACAAATGATGCGCATCGGGCTGGCGCCAAAGGCCTCCGCCGCCTCAATAATGCCTTTATCGACCTCGCGCAGGGCGCTGTCCACCAGTCGGGCATAGAATGCAATCGCCGCCACCGACAGCGGTACCGACGCCGCAATCGGCCCGATGGTATTGCCGAGCAGAAACTGAGTTAACGGCAGCAACAGCACCAGCAGGATCACAAACGGCACCGAGCGGATAATATTCACCAGCACGGAACTGATCAGATACACAAAACGGTTCTGCCAGAATAAATGACGGTCGGTCACGAAGATTAAAAAGCCCAGCGGCAGGCCGCCAACAATTGCCAGCACCGTTGAGATGCTCAGCATCTGAAAGGTTTCATTGAACGCCAGCGTCAAATCCGGCAATAAATCATCCACGAATCACCTCCACCTGTGCGGTACGTTGACGAATGTGCTCCACGGCAACATCGACCGCCGCAGGATTATGCGGCGCGGTCAGCTGCACCACTAAGATCCCCAACGCCCGTTCGCCGATGTATTCAATTTTTCCGTGCAGAATATTCACCGCCACGCCGAATTTCACCGCCACCTCGGACAGCACCGGCTGTTCTGCCGAATCGCCAATAAACAGAATTTTTAACAGTTGCCCCGGCAAATGTTGTCGCAGGCGATCCGGTAGCGTCAGGTTGAGCGTGTGCGATACCAGCTGTTGGGTAAACGCGTGCTGCGGATGGGCAAAGACGTCAAACACCTCGCCGGACTCCACCACCTTGCCGCCGGACATCACCGCCACGCGATCGCAGATAGATTTGATCACGTTCATCTCGTGGGTGATCAGCACGATCGTGATCCCCAACTGGGCGTTGATCTGCTTGAGCAGTGCCAGAATGGTGGCAGAGGTTTCCAGATCCAGCGCCGAGGTCGGTTCATCGCAGAGCAGTACATCCGGGTGGTTGGCAATCGCGCGGGCAATCCCCACACGCTGCTTTTGTCCACCGCTGAGCTGCACCGGATAACGGTTGGCCTTATCAGACAGGCCCACCAGGGCCAGGATCTCCGTCACACGTGGGGCGATTTTACTACGCTCCCAACCTGCAGCCTTCAGGCTGAAGGCCACGTTTTGCGCCACAGTGCGGGTATGCATCAGGTTAAAGTGCTGGAAGATCATGCCGATACGCTGACGCGCTTTGCGTAAATGACCTCCCTCAAGCGCGGAGATTTCCACGCCGTTCACTTTTACGCTTCCCTCGCTCGGGCGCGTTAAGGCGTTCAGGGTACGCAGCAGGGTACTTTTTCCCGCACCGCTGGTCCCGACAATACCGAATATCTCGCCTGCGCCGATCCGCAGGCTGACGTCATCCACCGCGCGGGTTGACGGCCCACGGCCTGCGGTGAAGTCCACGCAAACCTTCTCTATCTCAATCATAGCCACCTCAGAAATGCGAAAAGGGCAGTCATCGCTGCCCTGTTAAACCGTTGGCGCAGCGATTACTGGGCTGCCGACATCCATTCCGGTTTCTGGAAGGCGCTGTAGATATTTTTCGGGTCGTCAATCACCGCGCGATAAGCCGGCGATTTCACCGCCTCAACAATGTCTTTGGCGAACGGTTTATCCGCATCTTCACTGCGTACCGCGATGATATTTTTCAGGTTTTCATCCAGATGCTCTTGCTTCAATGCACTCGCGAGATCCAGCTTTGCGGCAACGGCAAAGTTACCGTTGACCAGCGCGCCGGTCACGCCGTCGAGCGTGCGCGGCAACTGCGCAGCTTCCAGCGGTTTGAAAATCAGCCCTTTCGGGTTGCTGGCGATATCACGCTCGGAGGCTTTGGTGGGATCGATATTATCTTTAATGGTGATCAAATCGATGGATTGCAGGAAACGCAGCCCGCGAGCCAGGTTAGTGGGATCGTTGGAAAGCGTAATCACGTCCCCTTTCTTCAGCTCATCCAGGCTTTTAATTTTATGTGAGTAGAATCCCATTCCGGCCGTCGGGACCACAATCAGTTTGCTCAGCTTCAGGCCTTTGTCGGCAGTGAATTTGTCAAAGTACAGCGAGTGCTGGAACAGGTTAGCGTCAATGCTACCGTTGGAAAGCGCCATATTGGGCTGGACGTAGTCGCTGAATTCGCGCACCACCACCTTGTAGCCCTTTTCTTTCAGCGTCGGGGCAATCGCCTGTTTTACCATGTCACCATACGGACCCGGCGCGACGCCGAAAACGATAGTCTGTGGATCGCTATTAGCGTGGGCAAGTTGTAAGCCGCAGGCCAGTAACAATGCTCCGGTCGCGATGCGTAAACTGTGGCGCAATCCCATAATCTCTCCATTTTAACGTTGTGATGTGATGTCTCACGCCGTTCATGCGGCGTTGTTGTTGTTGACCTGCTTAACAGGCTGATTGTTAACATGACACAGATCACAACCTGCTGTCCTTGAAATTATTTCATGATGTTGCAAAGTGTGTAACTGAAGGGGAATGGCATGAAAAAAGCCGGATGGCGGCACAAGCACCTTATCCGGCCTACAAATAACTCGATTACGCTGCTCTCGTAGGCCCGATAAGCGCACGCGCATCGGGCATTCCGTTTGGCAGGTGTTCGATTAGAAATCGTAACGCAGACGCACCAGATTCATGTCGCCCAGGTTATCGGTGCTGGAGGTGAATACGTGTTCGTAATCAACACGGAAACCGTAGTCCAGCTGGAAGCTGATCCCCACACCGTTGTCGGTACGCAGGTAGTTACGGCCATTCACGTATTCAATACGATCGCCCATGAAGTAAGGCTGAACGGATTTCAGCGCATACTGGCCAACCGGGAAGGTATAACCGGCAAAGTATTCCAGACCCCACGCGTCACCGGCAAAGTAGTCGTTAACCGATACTTTCTTGGTGGTCATGAAGTTTTGATACCAGCCGCCGCCCAGGGAGAAGGTCCAGTTGTCCGGTTTCCAGCTCAGCGCAGTACCCACGATGTTCTGATCGTACGTTTTGCTGCCGTTGCCACGCATTTCTGCACGGGTGTAGTTCCACGCCGTACCCCAGGTTAAGTCGTCGGTAATATGGTAATCGACACCCAGCGAGCCGCCGCCTTTACGTTTGTAGCGCAGACCGTTGTTTGGGTTGTAATCATCACTGAACAGATAAGAAGCGTAGAGATCCACATCACCCACAGTTTTCTTATACTTCAGTGATTTACGCGTACGATATGAACCATCATAGTCGCCATTAATCCCGTTACCTGGCGCCTGACCGATCATGTCGTAGTCCCAGATATCTGTTTTCGCACCGACCACATCATAGTAAATGCTGTTCTGTTGACCGAAGGTCAGCGTACCCCAGGTCGCGCTCTTCAGCCCGGTGTACAACATACGACGCGTGGTGTCGTTGGCGCCGTCAGCGTGGTGATTATCCCAGTCGAACATCGCCGGGAAGTTAACGCCCAGTTCGTAGTAGCTCACCCAACTGATGTCATCAAACAGATAGTAGTCTGCGGCGAAGCGGAAACGGGTACCGCCGTCAAAACCGTTACGTTTGTAGCCATTCTTGCCATCGTCGCCCGCCATGTTCTGGAACTGGGGACGGATACTGCCACCGACGGTGAAGTTAAGACGGCTCAGCGGGTTACCCGCCTGCGGATCTTGTTTCAGGACAGTGATTTCCGCCTGGGAGGCGAACGTCGTTAATGCCACTGCTGCGCCGATCGATACCGCCAGCGCTGTTTTTTTTATAGTCATGGTTGTTTTACCTTGATAGATAGCCTGCCAATTATTCAGCACACAAATATTAACGTTTATTAATACTCGCGTGTTGGCGGGTTTTTATTGTTCTGTGCGGTTAAATATCAAGGAGTTATCAATTTGTGCGGGATAAACAAAAAATACGCACCGATGTAAAAACCGGTGCGTAATCATCACTAAAATGAATTAATTGTTAAACTGACGAAACAGGGCTTTGCCTTTTAGCAGACGAGCGCCGAGCCATCCACCGCATAACGAGAGTAGCAGCGCCCCGCAAACCGGTAAGATGACCCACAGTCGCCAGTCAGGCTCCCACGGGAAATCAAACACGCGGGTTTGCAGAACCGCCAGCGCGGTTTCCGCGCCAATGGCCGCGACCAGCCCGGAGACCATCCCCAGCATGGCGAACTCGCACCATAGCGTGGTGCGCAGCAATTTCTTGCCCGCCCCCAGCGTCCGCCAGACCACCAGTTCCTGATGCCGTTGGCGCATGCCAACCTGCACCTGTGCCAGTAGCAGCAGCATGCCACAAGCGGTGACCAGCACCACCATCACCTCCAGCGCCCGACTAACCTGTTCAAGCACCTGGCCAACCTGCTTGAGGATCGCACCGATATCCAGCAGGCTGATGGTCGGGAACTCGCGGTTAAGCTGGGTCAGCATACCGTTGCCATTTTCCCAACGGAAGCTGGTCAGCCAACTTTGCGGCTGCCCGTCCAACGCGCCCTGCGGGAAGATAAAGAAGAAGTTAGGCCGCAGGCTTTCCCAGTCCACCTTACGCAGGCTACTGACCGTGGCGCTGAAATCCTGGGTATCGCCCATAAAGGTCACGCGGTCGCCGAGCTTAACGTTCAGCCGCTTCGCCAGCCCTTCTTCCATTGACACTTCGCCCGCTTTTGGCGGCCAACTTCCGGCGGTTAACGGGTTATGATCCGGGCGGGTATCCTGCCAGGTCAGGTTCAGTTCGCGGTTAAGCGACTCATCCTGATTACCTTCGGTTGCCTTGTCATTGATGGCGGTCAGACGCGCCCGCACAATCGGGTAGAACGACTCAGGGATCACCTGATGCTCGGACAGGAACGCCTTCAGCGGTCCCACCTGTTCAGTGGCAATATTGATGAGGAAATAGTTCGGGCTTTCCGGCGGCATTTGCTGCTGCCAGCGGTCGAGCAGATCGCCCCGTAACACCAGCAACAGCGCCAGTAGCATAAAAGAGAGCGAAAAGGCCGACAGCTGACTCAGCGTTGACCACGGCTGGCGCAGTAAGCGACTGACCGCCAGACGCAGCGGCAGCGAGGTAAGCGTCAGGCCGCGCAGCAGGTTGAGCAGCATCCAGCCCAGCACGCCGCACAGCAGCGCCAGCACCACCGCACCGGCCAGCACCGCCCACAGCAGCATGCTTCCGCCCATCAGCCCGGCCAGCAGCGCAACCACCACGATCGTCGCCACGGGCAAATAGATCTTCAGCGGCCAGACGTTGGCCACCACGTCGCGGCGCAGCACCCGCAGCGGCTGCGTGGCCAGCAGCAGACGATAGGGACGCAACCCGACCAGCAGTGAAATGACGGTCATGGTGCCGAACGCCCACAGCCACGGCCACAGGCTGGCAGGCGGCAATTCACCCGGTAAAACGGGCCTGAGCAGCAGCACCAGCACGCGCTCAAATAGCAGACCGCACGCCCCGCCGGTGATGCCGGACAGCGCCAGCACCATCAGCCACTGGCCGACAATCAGCTTGCGTAGCTGCGCCCTGCCCGCGCCGAGTGTTTTTAGTATCGCCACCAGATCGTAACGGCTGCGGCAGTAATGATTCATCGCCACGGCAACAGCGGCAACCGCCAGCAGCAACGTTAACAGTGCCGACAGCAGCAGGAACTGTTGCGAGCGTTCGAGAGATTTCCCCAGCGCGCCTTCATCTTGTTCCAGCCCGTACCAACGCTGCTCCGGTTTTAACTGCGGCAACAGCCATTTTTCATAATCTTCCAGCTGCTGCGGCGTGCCACCAAATTTATAGCGCCAGGTCACACGGCTTCCTGGCTGGACGGCCCCCGTTTTTTCGACATCGGCGAGATTCATCATCAGACGCGGCGCGATCTGGAACGGGTTAAAGCCGGAATCCGGCTCCTGTACCACCTCGCCGGCAATACGCAGCGAGGCGTCCCCGACGTCAATGGCATCACCAATTTTCAAATTGAGCAGCGCCATCAGGCGCGGGGCCAGCAGCACCGAACCGGGCTGCGGTTTCAGTCCCGGCGGGTTGGTTTGCAGCGCGCCATACAGGGGGTATACGTCATCCACCGCTTTGACGTTCGCCAACTGCGGGGTATCGGCGGCAAAGGTCATGGTGGCGAAGGTCAGCTGTTCGCCTACCTTCAGGCCGTGCTGTCGCGCCTCGTCAATCCAGGCTTTCGGCACGTCCCGAGAACTTTGCAGCGCCCGGTCGCCCGCCATAAATTCCCGGCTTTGCTGGCTCAGCCCTTTTTCCATGCGGTCGCTGATATTCCCCAGCGCCAGCACGCAGGCCACCGCCAGGCTAAGCGCCAGCCAGACAATTAATAATGAGGGCGAGCGCCATTCGCGCCAGAACCAGCGTGCAATCATGCCTCCTCCTGCAACAGTCCGTTCACCAGACGCAAGCGCCGGTCGCAGCGCGCCGCCAGCTGCGGGTCATGCGTGACCAGAATCAGGGTGGTGCCGTGTTCACGGTTGAGAGAAAACAGCAGATCGGCAATTTTGTCTCCGGTTTGCCTGTCGAGATTGCCCGTCGGCTCGTCGGCAAACAGCACGTCCGGGCGTCCGTTAAACGCCCGCGCCAGCGCCACACGCTGCTGCTCCCCGCCGGACAGCTGGGCCGGAAGGTGGTCAAGGCGTTTGCCTAACCCCAATTGCTCCAGTAAGCCTTTGGCCCCTGCCTGACTACTACCGCTATTTTCGCCGCGCAGTAACGCCGGCAGTTCGACGTTCTCCAGCGCGTTGAGGGTCGGAATGAGCATGAAGGACTGAAAGACAAAGCCGACATGCTGCGCGCGCAGCTGCGCCCGGGCTTCTTCGTCCATACTGTGCAACGGTTGCCCGACCAGGCTGACTTCGCCGCTTGTGCCATCGTCTAGCCCGGCGAGGATCACCAGCAGCGTAGATTTCCCCGATCCCGACTCGCCAATCAGCGCAATGGTCTCGGCGCGTTTGACAACCAGTTCAACTCCGGTAAGGATGGATAGCTCCTGATCCCCCTGACCGACGGATTTCTTAAGATGATGAACTTCAACAATGTTTTCCGCTGGCATTTGCCCTTCCTGTTCCTGATTCTGTTAACTTTCCGCGCCGCCGCTGCGGACACGTTATTAATTCTGGGTGACAGCCTTAGTGCCGGATACCGAATGTCGGCCAGCGCGGCGTGGCCAGCGCTGCTGCATGATAAATGGCAAAACAAAACATCGGTGGTGAATGCCAGCATTAGCGGCGACACCTCACAGCAGGGCCTGGCGCGTCTGCCCGCATTACTGCAACAACACCAGCCACGTTGGGTGCTGGTCGAACTGGGCGGAAACGACGGCCTGCGCGGGTTTCAACCCCAGCAGACCGAACAAACTCTGCGTAAAATTTTACACGACGTCAAAGCGGCGAAGGCCGAACCGCTGCTGATGCAAATTCGTCTGCCAGCAAACTACGGTCGCCGTTATAATGAAACCTTTAGCGCAATTTATCCAAAGCTCGCCAGCGAGTTTGATATTCCTCTGCTGCCCTTTTTTATGGAAGAGGTCTATCTGAAACCCCAATGGATGCAGGATGACGGTATCCACCCTAATCGTGACGCCCAGCCGTTTATCGCCGACTGGATGGTGAAACAACTCACGCCTTTTCTATCCTAAATAATTCGAGTTGTATGAAGGCGGTAAGGGAGTGACAAATTCGTCAGGTACGAATTTGAACAGCCAAAGGCTGACCTCCGGTGAGGGACATGGATGTCCCTCATTAATCCCCAGGAGCATAGATAACTATGTGACTGGGGTGAGCGAGCGTAGCCAACGCACAGACAACTTGAAGTATGACGGATATAGTAAATCACGACTCGTAATTCAACGGAGATCCTGACAGGTAAAGTTATGCAAAAATCGGTCTTAATAACAGGATGTTCCAGTGGAATCGGCCTGGAAAGCGCACTTGAGCTGAAGCTCCAGGGTTTTCAAATTCTGGCAGGCTGCCGCAAACCCGACGATGTCGCACGCATGAACAGCATGGGATTCACCGGCATCTTGCTGGATCTGGATTCCACAGAAAGTGTGGATCGCGCAGCCGATGAGGTGATCGCCCTGACTGATAATCGTTTGTATGGGATCTTTAACAACGCCGGGTTCGGCGTGTATGGCCCGCTGCCGACCATCAGCCGTGAGCAGATGGAGCAACAGTTTTCCGCCAACTTCTTTGGCGCACATCAGCTGACCATGCGCCTGCTGCCCGCCATGTTGCCCCACGGCGAAGGGCGTATTGTGATGACGTCATCGGTGATGGGCCTGATCTCCACGCCGGGGCGCGGGGCCTATGCCGCCAGCAAATACGCGCTGGAAGCCTGGTCCGATGCGCTGCGTATGGAATTACGCCACAGCGGTATCAAAGTCAGCCTGATTGAACCCGGCCCTATCCGCACCCGATTCACCGAAAACGTTAACCAGACCCAGAGCGATTCCCCGGTTGAAAACCCCGGTATTGCCGCACGTTTTACGTTAGGGCCTGAGGCCGTGGTCGCCAAAGTGCGCCATGCTTTTGAGAGCGATAAACCGAAACTGCGCTACCCCGTTACCCTGGTGACCTGGGCGGTCATGCTGTTAAAGCGCCTGTTGCCAGGTCGCGTAATGGACAAAATTTTACAGGGCTGAGTTGAAGCCAGCGCGTCTGCCCCCATGTAAAAACAAATCGACGAATAGAGAGTGACTCCATGTCCGTACAAAATATTGTCAATATTAACGAATCTAACCTGCAGCAGACCCTTGAACTGTCGATGACCACGCCGGTCCTGTTCTATTTCTGGTCTGAACGCAGCCAGCATTGCCAGCAACTGACACCAGTGCTGGAAAGCCTGGTCGCCCAGTACAACGGTCAGTTTATTCTCGCTAAACTGGACTGCGACGCCGAGCAGATGATCGCCTCGCAGTTTGGCCTGCGCGCCATCCCAACGGTGTATCTGTTCCAGAACGGTCAGCCGGTGGACGGTTTCCAGGGACCGCAGCCGGAAGAGGTGATCCGTGCGCTGCTCGAGAAAGTCCTGCCAAGCGAAGAAGAGCTGAAAGCACGCCAGGCCATCGAATTCATTGAAGCAGGCAATCACGCTGACGCGCTGCCGCTGCTGAAAGAAGCCTGGCAGATCTCCAATCAGAGCAGCGAAATTGGCCTGCTGCTGGCAGAAACGCAAATCGCCCTGAACCGCTCCGACGATGCCGAAGCGGTGCTGAAAACCATTCCGTTGCAGGATCAGGACACCCGCTATCAGGGCCTGGTCGCCCAGATTGAACTGCTGAAGCAGGCGGCGGACACGCCGGAAATCCAGCAGCTGCAGCAACAGGTAGCAGATAACCCGCAGGATGCCGCACTGGCCACCCAACTGGCAATCCAACTGCATCAGGTCGGACGTAACGAAGAAGCGCTGGAGTTGCTGTTCAGCCACCTGAGAACAGATCTTGCCGCCGCCGACGGCCAGGCGCGGAAGACCTTCCAGGAGATCCTCGCCGCATTAGGCACCGGCGATGCGCTGGCGTCGAAGTATCGTCGTCAGCTGTACGCGCTGTTGTACTAATCCGCGTGATGTTGCCCGATGGCGCTTGCGCTTATCAGGCCTACAAATTCTACAAATACCGATCCCGTAGGCCGGATAAGGCGGTAGCCGCCATCCGGCTTCACATTACGTCTTCTTCAGATGCGTTACGACTAATTGGTGGCGCGAATTATAGAACTTCCGATAGGTTAAATAGCAGGCGATAATGGTCGACAGGCTGGCGGTAGAAAGCAGCATAAAGGTCACCATAATCTGATATTTGATCGCTTTTACTGGATCGATACCGGCAAAGATTAACCCTGACATCATCCCCGGCAAGCTCACCAGACCGACGGTTTTCGCGGAATCAATGGTTGGGATCAGCGACGCACGAATACTGTCGCGAATTAACGGTGCGGAGGCAATTTTCGGCGTGGCCCCGAGACTTAACTTTTCCTGAATTTGCTGCTGCTCGCTGTTAAATCGCTGGCCAAGATTGTTATAACACAGCCCCACCGCCACCATCGCATTACCCGCAATCATGCCGGAAATCGGGATCACCTGCATCGGCGTGAACTCAATGGAGCCTGACAGCACCAGTACCGCCAGCGTCAGTCCGGCCCCTGCCGTTATTGCAATAAACGACGAGATAAAGGCGTTACCGATATATTTACTGCGTTTTTGCGCGTTATAGGCGGCATTAAAACAGATAAACAGCACCATCAATAAGGTCAGGATGCTGTGGTTCACACCGAAGATATATTTCAGCACGTAGCCGACGATAATAAGCTGGACAACCGCCCGGCAAACGCTCCAGAGAATATCTTTTTCCAGCGCCAGTTTTTCTTTGTGGCTAATCAGAATAGCCACCACCACCAGCATCATCGCTAATGCCAGCGACTCATTGGTAATATTATGCTCGTTCATTGCGTGTTTCCTGCATTTCTCCGGCAAGCGGCTGGAGGGTTATGACATTATCCGCATGATTAATTTCATCTTTGTCGTGCGTCACCCACAACACTGCCATATTTTTCTCGCGAACGTAGCGATGAATAAGCTCATTTACATTCCGCTTATTGGTTTCATCCAGCGCGCTGGTGATTTCATCGAGCAGCAGAATCTTGGGCAAAAACTGCAAATTACGAATGAGCGAGACGCGTTGCTTTTCACCGCCGGACAGTTCATTGATGCCTTTTTTGAGGATCGTCTCGGGTAGCTCAAAGCGCGCCAGATCGGCGAGAAACGCCTCTTCTTGTGGGTGTTTATGCCGAATTTGCCACGGAAAAATGAGATTGTCGTAAACGGTGTCGCCAAACAACGCGGGGGTTTGCGCGCAATACGAGACCTGCTGTCGGTACGCTTCGGGTTTGAGCGTGGATATCTCCTTTCCCTCAAAGAGGATCTCACCGTCGCTCGGGCTTATTAACGAGGCCACGATCTTCAGCAATGTACTTTTACCGCAGCCGGATGGGCCTGTTATGAGCTTAAATTCCCCGGCGTGGAGATTAAAACAGATATTATTGAGAATCTTCGTGTTACCCGCCTGCCAGCCGACCTCATTGAGCTGAAGCAGAATACTGCTGTCTTCCATCACATATCCCTTTTTTACCGCTTTCGTGCAGACAGTCTATACCCAAAATAATTCGAGTTGCATGAAGGCGGCAAGTGAGTGCCCCCTGGAACATAGATAATTGTGTTCCAGGGGTGAACGAACGTAGCTAACGCACATGCAACTTAAAGTATGACGGGTATATGCTTGTAATTTATTATAGGGGAGCCAACCTTGATTAATCGGGTATAATTTGACTTATCAGGCAGTAAAGGACAGCGTAACAGGAGGTTTTATCGATGCTTATTTTCATCCCCATTCTCATTTTTGTCGCGCTGGTGATTGTTGGCGCAGGCGTCAAAATCGTCCCTCAGGGATACCAGTGGACGGTGGAACGCTTTGGCCGTTACACCAAAACTCTGCAGCCAGGCTTAAGCCTCGTGGTACCGTTCATGGACCGGATTGGTCGTAAGATCAACATGATGGAGCAGGTTCTCGATATTCCGTCGCAGGAAGTCATCTCCAAAGATAACGCTAACGTGTCCATCGACGCGGTATGCTTTATTCAGGTGATCGACGCGCCAAAAGCGGCGTATGAAGTCAGCAATCTGGAACTGGCGATCATCAACCTGACGATGACCAACATCCGTACCGTTCTCGGCTCGATGGAGCTGGACGAAATGCTTTCCCAGCGCGACAACATCAATACGCGTTTGCTGCATATCGTTGATGAAGCCACCAACCCGTGGGGCATCAAAATTACCCGTATTGAGATCCGCGATGTGCGCCCACCGGCCGAGCTTATCGACGCCATGAACGCCCAGATGAAAGCGGAACGAACCAAGCGCGCTTATATTCTTGAGGCCGAAGGGATCCGCCAGGCCGAGATCGTCAAGGCCGAAGGTGAGAAGCAGTCGAAAATCCTGAAAGCAGAAGGTGAACGCCAGTCCGCGTTCTTGCAGGCCGAAGCGCGCGAACGTTCCGCCGAAGCCGAAGCCCGCGCAACGCAAATGGTGTCTGAGGCCATTGCCGCCGGGGATATTCAGGCCGTGAACTACTTCGTGGCGCAGAAATACACCGAAGCGCTGCAACAAATCGGGTCGTCCAATAACAGCAAAGTGGTGATGATGCCACTGGATGCCAGCAGCCTGATGGGTTCCATTGCTGGTATTAGCGAACTGATTAAGGACAGCGCCAGCGAGCGGAACAAATCATGATTGCGATGATTCTGGTTCATCCACACATCTTCTGGCTCAGCCTCGGCGGTCTGTTACTGGCCGCCGAGATGTTGGGCGGCAACGGCTATCTGCTGTGGAGCGGCGTGGCGGCAGTCATCACCGGTCTGGTGGTTTGGCTGTTACCGCTCGACTGGGCGTGGCAGGGCGCGATGTTCGCCGTCTTAACGCTGCTGGCAGCCTGGCTGTGGTGGAAGTGGTTAGCAAAGCGCGTGCAGGAACAAAAACCAGCAGACAGTCATCTCAACCAGCGCGGGCAGCAGTTGGTCGGTCGCCGGTTTGTGCTGGAAACAGCGCTGGTGAACGGGCGTGGACATATGCGCGTGGGCGACAGCTCCTGGCCGGTCAGTGCGCGTGACGATTTGAGCGCAGGAACACAGGTTGAGGTGATTGCCGTTGAAGGCATTACCCTGATTATCAGAGCCTTATAACCCACATAATGACAGGAACAAAGATTATGGTCAGGAAGACATCCCTCGCCTTTGCCGTGTGTACCTTGCTGGCGGGTGCCCCACAGGCATTTGCCTCTTTTGATATGGAAGATTGCAAATGGAGCGATGCGAGCTGTCTGCTGAAAGGCATCCCGGTGCTCAGCCCGGAAAACGACTCCCGTGATAACCTGCTGCGTCTGTTGAGCCAGGAGAAATCATTCACCCTGCCGGTGCAGTCACTGCCTGCGGATGTTACCCGCTCCCGCGATTACTATTTTGCTTATCATCCACAGTGGGATGAAGTATCTCCGCCGCCAGCCGCCGCCCCTGTGCAAAGCAAAGATGATGTGCTTACCCGCCAGATGACCGAGTTGCAGATCGCCCCCGGAGAGATAAACGCCAACGACGCAGAGCAAGAAAACCGCCATGTGTCGAATACGACAGACAGCGTCAGCCAGTTCTTTGCCGCGCTGCTGGCCGATACCGCGTTAACGGCTGAACAACGCCAGGCGTTAGCCCGGGCGCGTATGGGACTGCTTTCCGGCGCAACCGCTGAACAAATTACACCTTCTCTTGCCACCATCCCTGCCGATTCATCCGCGCAACAGTATAAAGCTTATCTGATTGCCGCCGCCCGTTTCTACGAAGGCGACTACGTCACTGCCGAACAGGATTTCACGCAGCTAGCCACCAACAGTAGTCCGTGGCTGGCAGAAACCGCGCAATATATGCTGATGCGCACCGCGCTGAACAAGAGCAGCCAGAACAGCGTCGGCGAATACGGCGACTTTGATAGTGCAAAAATCAACCGTCAGGATGCCAGTCAGGCGCAAACTCAGGCCCAGGCTTATCTGCAACGCTTCCCGCAGGGGCTGTACGCCGACTCCGCACGCGGCATGCTACGCCGGATTAACTGGTATTTGCAGGCATGGCCGCCGCTGGCTGGGCTGTATGAACAAGCCTTCCAGCAGACAACCGACGCACAGCAGCTGCGCGATACGGTCATCGAATACGATAATGTCTTCGGCATGGAGTTCTACGAACAATCTGTGGTGGATGCCTTCCCGGACGCCCCGCAGGTCAGCTATATCGAGTTGCTGCGCGCGCTGCGTCTGAACAACGAGAACAAACCGACGCTGACGCAGGCCCAGCTTGATGCCAGTAAACCGGTGTTTGAAAAGAGCGGGAAACTCGCGCTGTGGCAGGACCTGCAGCTGAATCTGTGGATGGCGACGGGCAACTACGCGGCCATTGTGCAGGCGGTGACCCCGGCGCAAAAACTCCCCGCACACGACATTCTCGCCTTCAGTGAGCAGGTGCTGTACGGCGAAGCGCTGATGGGGCAACAGCAGTGGCCCGCCGCGCGCGCGTTCTGGCAGCAGCTACTAAAAATCAGTCAGGACCCCGAACAGCAGCAGTATATCCAGGCCAAGCTGGCGGCAACGCTGGTTTACAGCGGCGACATTGCATCTATTTTCGCCCCGGACAGCGCGGTGACGAACCTGCGTTTTCGTTCGCAGGTGCTAAAAGCACAAGCAACACCAGAGCTGCTGCGCCAGCAGGCCACTCGCGGCCCCAACAACGAAGAACGCACCATCGCCCTGCATACATTGTTGGTACGCGATCTCACCGAGAATCGTTTTAGCGACTGGTTGAACGACAAAAAGCTGGCTGGCGCGATTACGCCACCGGTGATTGGCGAGTCGTTTGCTGACGTTAATCTGAGTACCTTTGACTGGAACGGCGACGCCGCCCAGGCCGGTTACACCTGCCGTAGCCTCGATGAAACGGTCACAGTGCTAAGCAAAAAAGCGGATGATGCCCACGCGTTGAACTGCCTGGGGGAATTCTTCCGCACCTCGCAAACCCATGTTGATCTGCAGGCAGACAGCGCCGGTAACGACGTGCTGGGCTCGGCCATCTCACGCAAAGAGCCATTCGGACAGTTTGACCGCCAGCGTTATTATCAGCAGGTGATCGCTTCCCCCAACGCAGAAGTCGAAGACAAGAGTTTTGCGCTGTACCGGGCCATCATGTGCTATGCGCCATCGGGTTATAACGAATGCGGCGGTGAAGAGGTGGACAAGTCGCAGCGTAAAGACTGGTACACACAGTTGAAGACGAAGTATCCAGGAAGCCCGTGGGCGCAAAAACTCAAATACTACTGGTAATTGCGCTGCTGAGCGGACAGGCTCAGGCCGCAGAAACGGTAGCTGCCCGTGAACATCAGGCCTTTTGGTTATGGTCCGGGGTAAAAGCCAGCGACGAGCTGCGGGACGCGCAAACGGTGTATCTGCACCAGGGCGAAGTGCTGACCCGCTCGGGTCAGGTGGTCTTTCAGCGTCTTGGTCTGCCGGTCAGTCGCCTGACCTTTCCGTCAATCTGGCTGACCGTGCGTTTTACTACCCTCGACGTGCCGGATACGATCCCGGCGCGTATCGTGCGGCTGTTGCAGCGCTGGCAGGCCGCAGGCAACCACGTGGTCGGCCTGCAGGTTGATTTTGACGCGGCAACCCATCAGCTCGCCGATTATGCCCGATTTCTGCAACAGCTGCGTCAACAACTGCCGCCGGAGTTCGCTCTTGGGGTAACCGGACTGCTGGACTGGGCCAGGACCGGCGATGTCGCCACGCTGAACGCGCTACCGGTTGATGAACTGGTGGTGCAGAGCTATCAGGGACGTCACACGGTAGCCAATTATCAGGCGTATCTGCCCGCACTCACCCGGTTACGCATTCCGTTTAAGCTCGGGCTGGTACAACACGGTAGTCGGGATGTGCAGGCGGAAGCGCAGTTGGAGACATCACCGTGGTATCGCGGCACGGTGGTCTTTATGCTGCAACCGCCTCGCCTTTAGGCCTTCGCTTTGTGGTGGCAGCAGCCGGAGAGATTATCAATGATCGGGCATTCGGCGCTGTCATCGCCGGGGCAGCTGTCCGCCAGCGCCAGCAAATGCGTGCGCATCGCCTGGAGTTCGTTAATGTGCCGCTCGATGTCGGCTACTTTTTCCAGGGTGCGCTTTTTCACATCCGCGCTGTGGCGTGCCGGATCGTTAAACAGGTTTACCAGCTCACCGCACTCTTCAAGGTTAAAGCCAACCTGCCGCGCCTGACGTAGCAGCGTCAGTTCGTTCAGATGCTGTTGAGTGTAAGTGCGGTATCCGTTTTCGCTACGCAGCGGCGGCGTCACCAACCCTTTCTCTTCATAAAAGCGGATAGCTTTACTGGTTAAACCGGTTTTTTTAGCAACATCGGATATATTCACATCTTCCCCCTTGACCTTCCCCTTGATGGAAGGTTTAACCTTTATAACAGTTAGTCAAAACGATTGCCAAGGTCAATAAACCACCGACCAATCATAGAGGATTATTGTTATGTCTCAAACCATCGACCTGACTCTGGACGGATTGTCCTGTGGTCATTGCGTTAAACGCGTCAAAGAAAGTCTCGAACAACGTCCGGATGTTGAGCAAGCGGATGTCACCGTGACCGAAGCACACGTTACCGGTAGCGCCAGCGCCGAAGCGTTAATTGAAACCATCAAGCAAGCCGGTTACGGCGCAGAGTTAAGCCACCCAAAGGCTAAACCGCTGGCGGAGTCATCAATCCCGTCGGAAGCGCTGACAGCGGTCTCTTCTGAGCTTCCGGTAGCGACCGCTGAAGATGACAGCCAACAGTTGTTGTTGAGCGGCATGAGCTGCGCCAGCTGTGTTTCCCGGGTACAAAATGCGTTGCAAAACGTACCGGGTGTCACGCAGGCACGGGTAAATCTGGCGGAGCGTACTGCGCTGGTAATGGGTAGCGCTTCCGCCGAAGAATTAGTTCAGGCCGTAGAGAAAGCAGGTTACGGCGCTGAAGCCATCGAAGACGATGTTAAACGTCGTGAACGCCAGCAGGAAACAGCTGTTGCCACCATGAAACGCTTTCGCTGGCAGGCCGCAGTCGCGCTGTTGCTGGGCGTACCGGTGATGGTGTGGGGCATGATGGGCGATAACATGATGGTCACCGCCGATAACCGCAGCCTGTGGTTGGTTATCGGTCTGGCGACGCTCGCCGTGATGGTCTTCGCAGGCGGTCACTTTTACCGCAGCGCGTGGAAAAGCCTGATGAACGGCACCGCGACCATGGATACCCTGGTGGCGCTCGGAACCGGGGTGGCCTGGCTCTATTCGATGAGCGTTAACCTCTGGCCGCAGTGGTTCCCACTGGAAGCACGCCACCTCTATTATGAAGCCAGTGCGATGATTATCGGTCTGATTAACCTCGGACATATGCTGGAGGCGCGCGCCCGTCAACGCTCGTCTAAAGCACTGGAAAAACTGCTCGACCTCACGCCACCGACCGCGCGCGTGGTGACGGAAGAAGGCGAAAGAAACGTCCCGCTGGCCGATGTTCAGGCGGGCATGTTACTGCGCCTGACCACCGGAGACCGTGTCCCGGTGGACGGTGAAATAACCCAGGGCGAAGCCTGGCTGGATGAAGCCATGCTCACCGGCGAACCGATCCCGCAACAAAAAGGCGAAGGCGACAACGTTCACGCCGGTACGGTGGTTCAGGATGGCAGCGTGCTGTTCCGCGCCAGCGCTGTCGGTAGTCATACTACTCTGTCGCGCATTATTCGTATGGTCCGTCAGGCGCAAAGCAGCAAGCCGGAGATTGGTAAGCTGGCTGACCGCATCTCCTCGGTGTTCGTTCCGGTGGTGGTAGTGATTGCGCTGGTCAGCGCCGCAATCTGGTATTTCTTCGGCCCGGCACCGCAAATTGTCTATACGCTGGTGATTGCCACCACCGTACTGATTATCGCCTGCCCGTGTGCGCTGGGTCTGGCAACACCGATGTCGATTATTTCCGGGGTCGGTCGTGCCGCAGAGTTTGGTGTTCTGGTCCGCGACGCCGATGCGCTGCAGCGTGCCAGCACGCTTGATACCGTGGTGTTTGATAAAACCGGGACGCTGACCGAAGGGAAACCGCAGGTTGTCGCCATCAAAACCTTCGGTGACACCGATGAAGCACAGGCCATCCGCCTGGCTGCGGCCCTTGAACAGGGTTCCAGCCACCCGCTGGCCCGCGCGATCCTGGATAAAGCTGGCGATGCGGCCCTGCCGCAGGTCAATGGGTTCCGTACGCTGCGTGGTTTAGGCGTCAGCGGCGAAGCAGAAGGTCATACGCTGCTGCTGGGCAACCAGGCGCTACTCCATGAACAGCAGGTGGTCACCACAGAGATGGAAGCCGAAATCACCACGCAGGCCACTCAGGGTTCAACCCCAGTTCTGCTGGCGATTGACGGTAAAGCGGCCGCACTGCTTGCGGTACGTGATCCACTGCGCAGCGACAGCGTGGCGGCACTGCAGCGTTTGCACCGCGCCGGGTATCGTCTGGTGATGCTTACCGGGGACAACCCGACTACCGCCAACGCCATTGCCAAAGAGGCGGGTATTGATGAAGTGATCGCGGGTGTCCTGCCGGACGGGAAAGCCGAGGCGATTAAACGTCTGCAAAGCCAGGGACGTCAGGTGGCGATGGTCGGTGATGGGATTAACGATGCGCCAGCACTCGCCCAGGCTGATGTGGGGATTGCCATGGGCGGCGGCAGCGATGTCGCCATTGAAACCGCAGCGATTACGCTGATGCGCCATAGCCTGATGGGCGTGGCGGATGCGCTGTCTATCTCGCGGGCCACCTTGCGTAATATGAAGCAGAACCTGCTCGGCGCATTTATCTACAACAGCATCGGTATTCCCGTTGCCGCCGGGATCCTGTGGCCGTTTACCGGCACCCTGCTTAACCCGGTGGTCGCAGGAGCCGCGATGGCGCTCTCTTCCATCACCGTGGTAAGCAACGCGAACCGACTGCTGCGCTTTAAACCCAAAGAGTAACCCTGTGCCGGATGACGCTAACGCTCATCCGGCCTACAAAGTGCAGGTGATATTGTAGGTTGGATCAGACCTACATTGTTCAAAATCATTGACTATAATTTTATCGCAAATCAATCATAACACTATGATTTTATGGTTGATTTAATAGTTGTGAAATTTCAAATACATGCATACGATTTTACAGTAACAGCCCCCACAACATCACACGCTGTTATGCAGATTGTATGCAATCATTATGCAAAGGAAATCAACATGCGGTTAAATGATAGTATTATTAAAATCCTTAAGAGTTAGCAGGAATGACTCACAAAGTAAGAACTGAAATGCAGTATTCACGTATGGATTAGTTGCTGACAGCGATCCATTAGAAACGTCTGTCGCAAATGGAATCGAATTTAACATTCCTCATAATTAAGCAACGAATATTCAAAAAATGAATGCGCGTAAACCTGGTGAACGTTATCTATCATTCTCTGAAATAAGATAAATAGACTTAATCTTTGAAAAATATCTATTTTAATTAGAACAATATTTAAAATATTTATTAATGCAGGGCATCAGATTTACATCCTGAATATTTAATGTGAAAGCTCATTATTTTTTTAAATTTGCGAGTAACATCACAACAAAACCAATAAAAATAGTCTGATATCAACCTTTGATAGTTTATGGAAGAATTTAATTATGAGATCTTTTAATAAGCGTTATGAAGGTTTTTTATTATCACCTGGAGATCAAACGAGTTGTGGCGGATTTATATTAAAGAGTAAGGAACGCCATACTGTTGATGGAGCGGAAATAGTATATGAAATGGACGAGTATGTATGCGGAGTTAATGGTAAAAAATATAAAATTAAAGGCGGAGTACCTAAAGATTCATGGATTGAAAGAGGGAAGGATTTATTTCGCCGAACAAGCTTAATTTCCTGGGATAGTGATATTGATTCGGAGGGTCGAAAAGTAGAGCCACCATCAACATCGATAAAACGGCTTAATGAAGAAACTATTTCATATAGAAGGAACCACGATTATCTTCGGGGTTCTGAAAACGGATTTGAACATTGTAGATTTCTAGGAAGTGTGGGGGGAACGATAAACCTGAGAAAAAAAATAATCGTTAATGATGAAAATGAAGATATTTTTTCACATAGAACATCCAATTTTAAATTCCGAACCAGAATAAGTAATGAATTATATAATCATAACTTAAAAATGGGACGTGATATGTCTCAATACGAAACGGAAATTATCTGTTCACTGGCTGGTTCAGCACATAGTAGAGGTACATGTCCTTGCCACTGTCGATTTATCCCCCATTTGAATATTACATACAGATATGATGATTATATTTTAGCAAGCTATAAATCAGCAAATATGCCTCAAAATTCCACACATCCAGCTCACGCAACAAGACAAATTTCAGAGTCCAGACCATCAGTTGAACCGGGATTTTGTGTAATACCAGAATTGACGACACCTAAATCATATGAATATGAGTTAATGGTCAATCCACCATCAGGAGTAAAAGAGTTATATCATCAGTTGAATCCAGAAAAAAAGAAAAAGCCAGGTTCAATCTTAGTTGTTGCTGATCCACTATCCAGGTCATCTGAAAAAATTGCGCAAATACAAACAGCAAGGGACAAAATTGATAAAGCACTGGAACCTCTGACGAATGAGGAAGCCAAATTATTGTATGAAAACAGAACCCCAATAGATATATTTTCATCTAATATATATAGCGATGCTTTAGGACAAAGCGGGGATATTTTAGGTTATATAAAGGATGCTGGGGGAAGTTATTATGAAGAAATAAATAAAACACTAAACGAAATACAGGAACTTTATAAAAAAACATATAGCCACAATTCTGGTCGCATTTCTGGTGAGGGATTTTTTGGTCAACGAGAAAGATTATTTAAGAAGCTAGATGGTATTTTGAATCAATTCTCAAAAGAACAATTGAATTTAAAACAATACGAACAGATAAAACAAGCATTGGGTTTATCCACAAAATCCATTATGCATAAGTGGGATCAAACAGGTGTGAAAGATATTGAAGGTTATGCAAGCTACATAGAAAAATCTGCCAAACTCCTAAAAGTAATGAGAACGACAGGTTATGTTGGTATTGGTCTTGATTTTGCGAGTTATACAACTAACGTTTATGAGGCCTGCGCAAAGGGACGAGAGAGCGAATGCAGAAAAGCTGCAATGACAGAGTATAGTAAATTTGGCACTAAACAGGTAGTGGGTATTACTGCGGGAGGTGTCGCAGGACCAGCAGCAAGGGGAATCTGTATGTGGGCATTGGGACTTGCCACATCAGAAGTGGGAGCGATCGGTGCGGGACTGTGCCTGGTAACAGGAATCGGTACGGGAATTATAGCTGGAAAAGCAGCAGAGAAAAAAGGTGAAAGATGGGGGGAGCGTTTGGGAGAAGCTCTTAATAACGCGATAGATAACAATCCAGATAAATTAACCCATTCACCCGATACGTTTAATGAAGAATCAGGTATATTAATATATGAAAAACTTTTTGATAGAAAACTTCGATAATATACAGTTTTTATTTATTACAGCTATTTTATTTAGTTTTGTTGTATTAGTATTTGTTTCATATGTAATTAATAAAGATAGCTATGAAAAAATCGTGAAACTATATGAAGGAAAATTTGACAGTTTACCTCAGACAGCGCGTATGGCAAGGGGGGCAAGTTTGATAGGTTCCCCGGCTGCATACCATGCAAAAATTGGTTTTATAATGGGCAGCCTAATATTTCCATATAATCGTGTTACAAATCATGATATGAGCATGGAAGGATATAGATTTATTCGCAGTTTACCTGGTTATCTGATTACAGGTTTTAGGGTGGAAGCTGCCATTTGGTTCATATTGACTATACTAATATCTGGTTTGATTTTTATTGAAAATGTAGTGTAAATTAAAGAAGGGACTTTATCAGAGTCCCTTCTTTAATTCTATTTTAATGCACCATATATCTAATCAACAACCCAGCCATACGTAGCAGAAGGTAATAACCCACTTACAAAAACGTTTGGATTCACTTTAGGATCTGTAACTGCCGAGTATGGCCTGTTACCTAAAATCACAATAGCCATATGATTAACCGGGTCGATAAAAGTCAGCGTTCCGGTCCAGCCTGTATGACCATACGTTTCTGAACTGGCTAATACACCAAACGTTGGCGTCATCAATGCGTTGCCGTTTACACACCATCCCTGGCGATTTCGCGTCGCCATCCGGCGATTCACGCATTGCACCTTCCTGGACCACGCGCTAGCATGGGATTTTTCAACGGGAGGTCGTATGGATCTGTTATACCGGGTAAAAGCATTATGGTCTGCACTGCGTGGCAACCATTATACCTGGCCTGCTATCGACATCTCGTTGCCCGGCAATCGCCATTTTCATCTGATTGGCAGTATTCATATGGGTAGCCGTGAAATGGCCCCTCTGCCCGCCAAACTCCTGAAAAAGCTCTACCGCGCCGACGCGCTGATCGTCGAAGCCGATGTTTCCGGTGACGATGCGCCGTTTGCTAACCTGCCCACGTTTGCCGCTCTGGAAGACCGCATCAGCGACGAGCAGCTCCGCCACGTGCAAAAAGTCAGCGCTGAGTTGGGCATTTCCCCTTCCCTGTTTTCCACCCAACCCTTGTGGCAAATCGCCATGATATTGCAGGCAACCCAGGCGCAGCAGCTGGGGCTACGTGCGGAATACGGGATTGATTACCAACTGCTGAAACAGGCGAAGCAGGCGCAAAAGCCGGTCATCGAGCTGGAAGGTGCAGCCAGCCAAATCGATCTTTTATGTCAGCTACCGGATAACGGCCTGGCGTTGCTGGACGACACCCTGACACACTGGCATACCAATGCCCGTCTGCTGCAACAGATGATGGGTTGGTGGTTAAAAACACCGCCGCAGAATAACGATCTCACGTTACCCAATACGTTCAGTCAGTCGTTATATGACGTCCTGATGCACCAGCGAAATGAGGCATGGCGGGAAAAGCTCAATGCGCTGCCCGCAGGCCATTATGTGGTAGCAGTGGGCGCACTGCATCTTTATGGGGAAGGGAATTTGCCGGAGATGTTGCGATAAAAAAATGGCCAATATTTCTATTGGCCCGTCAAAGAGGAATTTCATCGTTATTATTATGCCGACGCTTAAAGCATCGGTGTAGGTCGATTGTCGCTCAAAGTCAGCATCCTGCCAACACTATTGCGCAAGATGGTACTATTTTTTCGACCGCCATCAGGCGTATGCTTTAGTCGTATTTTGTCTGGGCCAGGAAAATTGCTATGACACCCGCCGTTAAATTACTCGAAAAAAACAAGATTTCGTTCCAGATCCATACCTATGACCACGATCCATCAGAGACCAACTTTGGTGATGAGGTAGTGCGTAAACTGGGTCTGAATGCGGACCAGGTCTATAAAACACTGCTGGTTGCCGTAAATGGTGATATGAAACATCTGGCCGTCGCCGTCACGCCGGTAGCCGAACAGCTGGATCTGAAAAAGGTCGCCAGGGCGCTCGGCGCAAAAAAGGTCGACATGGCCGACCCGATGGTGGCACAGCGCGCCACCGGCTATCTGGTAGGCGGCATTAGCCCATTAGGACAGAAAAAAAGATTTCCGACGCTTATCGACGCCCCCGCCCGGACGTTTGACACCATTTATGTTTCCGGCGGCAAACGCGGGCTGGACATTGAACTGGCGGCGGACGATCTGGCCAAAATTCTGGATGCGAAATTCGCCGATATCGCACGCCGCGATTAACCTGTTTTGGAATGATTGCCTGATGGAGCTACGCTAATCAGGCCTACAAACCGCATTGACTCGTAGGCCGGATAAGGTGCTTGCACCGCCATCCGGCACTGCGCTCAGTTACTGCCAGCTAACTTCCCCCTTCGGCTCATACGCACTGGCATCCAGCGGTGAATTCTTCTGCACGTACTCTTTCAACACTTCCGCATCGATAAAACCGGTATTCACATAGCCCGGCTTGTTATCAATTCGCGGATAGCCATCACCGCCGGTAGCATTGAAACTCAGCGTCGCCATGCGATAAGTTTTTGCCGGGTCAACGGGCTCACCCTTGATTTTCACATCGTTAAGCTTGCCGTCTTTTGCCACAAAGCTAACGTTGGCAAATTGCGGATAGGCACCCGAGTCTGGCTTCATTTGCGCAACGGCGGTCAGATAGTCAACCACCTCTTTACCACTCATATCGGCATAGACCACAATGTTGCCAAACGGCTGAACCTTGAGCACGCTTTTATAGGTAATGTCGCCGCCTTCAATGGAGTCACGGACGCCACCACCGCTCATCACGCCAAAATCTGCCCCGGTGCGCGCCATTTGCGCTGCCAGTAGCAGACGCCCCATATTAGTCTGCACAAAACGGACTTTGCTGCGGTCTCCTTCCAGACGCCCATTGACGCTGCCAATTTTGACCTCCAGCTGCGCTTTGCCTTTATTCTGGAACGGCGTTAGCAGGGAGAGCATTTGCTGATTTTCAGGGATTTCCGGGGTGAAAAGGACGCGTTCACTTTTGCCGTTATCCCAGGTCACTTTCTTCTTCAGGTTTACCGGAATGAGTTGATAGTTAACCATTTTCATTTCGCCATTGCGGAATTCAAAGTCCGCACGGCCTACATATTTTCCCCACTCGTGGGCTTGTACAATCCAGATACCATTTTGTTTATCCGGCGCACACGGGGTTCCTGGTACGTAATCTACCTGCTTTTTGTTTTCGGATGCCATGCACACTGGATCCTGTGAGTGGCCGCCCACAATCATTGCCAGCGCACCAGCGGGCAGGCTACGCGCCATTTCCACATCGCCCGGGGCGTTAGAACCGTGGTTGCCGTTGTCGTAATGTCCCATGTGCGTGGTAGCAATAATGACGTCGGGCTTTTCACCCATATTGAGTTCCTGAATCACCAGCTTGGCTTCATCCGCAGGTTTACGGAACTCGATGTCGGTGAAGAATTCCGGGTTGCCAATTTTCGCCGTGTCGTCGGTGGTTAAACCGATAACAGCAATTTTTAAATCCTGGCGCTTAAAGATGGCCCAGGGTTTGAATAAACGCTCACCGGTGTTTTTCTGGTAGATATTGGCGGAGAGGAGCGGGAATTTGGCCCATTTTTCCTGCTGTCGCAACACGGTCAGTGGATTATCAAATTCGTGATTTCCCACCGCCATCGCGTCATAGCCAATCAGGTTCATGCCGCGAAAATCCGGTTCAGCATCCTGAAGATCGGACTCCGGTACACCGGTATTAATGTCGCCGCCGGAAAGCAGCAGTACGCTTCCGCCCTCGGCTGCAACCTCATGACGAATACCGTCCACCAGCGTTTTTTGCGCCGCCAGCCCGTATTCGCCGTATTCGCTACGCCAGAAGTGGCCGTGATGATCGTTGGTATGCAGAATGGTTATTTTATAGGTTTTATCTTTTTCGTAAGCCTGAGCAGGCTGACCTGCCAGCGCAAAAGCGGCAAATAATGCCAGCGCCACGCCCCGTTTCAAAAATTTCATGCTTCTCTCCCTGACCCAATATCAACCGCTGAAATTACAACGATATGAAATAATAGTCGAAAATGTTTTCAGAAATGAGACTTCCTTCAAACACCTTCCACAGGTATGTTAGTCGGATAATAATTACACCTGCTCCTTTCTCATCATTATTGAAGTGGACCTATGGCTACCAATCAAACCGCTCAACCGCTCCCCGGCTCTGCTGCGCCGTCGCAAAAAGCACGCACCTCGTTTGGCATTTTAGGGGCGATCAGCCTTTCTCACCTGCTTAACGATATGATCCAGTCGCTGATCCTGGCGATTTATCCGTTGTTGCAGTCAGAGTTCTCGCTGAGCTTTATGCAGATCGGGATGATTACCCTGACTTTCCAGCTCACCTCCTCCCTGCTTCAACCGGTGGTCGGTTACTGGACGGACAAATATCCGATGCCGTGGTCACTGCCTATTGGTATGTGCTTTACACTGAGTGGGCTGGTATTGCTGGCGATGGCCGGCAATTTCCACATGGTGCTGCTCGCCGCCGCGCTGGTCGGCACGGGTTCATCGGTATTTCACCCGGAATCGTCCCGCGTGGCGCGGATGGCCTCAGGCGGTCGTCATGGGCTGGCCCAGTCTATTTTCCAGGTGGGCGGTAACTTCGGCAGCTCCCTGGGGCCGTTACTGGCGGCTGTCATCATCGCGCCATACGGTAAGGGTAATGTGGCCTGGTTCGTACTGGCGGCATTGTTAGCGATTGTGGTACTGGCGCAAATCAGCCGTTGGTATTCGGCCCAACATCGGATGAGTAAAGGTAAGCCGAAAGTTGCCATCGTTAACCCGCTACCGCGCAACAAAGTTGTGCTGGCGATTAGCATCCTGCTGGTGCTGATTTTCTCCAAATACTTCTATATGGCGAGCATCAGCAGCTATTACACCTTTTATCTGATGCAAAAATTCGGATTATCGGTACAAAATGCGCAGTTTCACCTGTTTGCATTCCTGTTTGCCGTTGCGGCAGGGACGGTTATTGGCGGACCGTTAGGCGATAAAATCGGTAGAAAATATGTAATTTGGGGCTCTATCCTCGGCGTAGCGCCGTTTACTCTCGTTTTACCCTATGCAACGCTTGAATGGACCGGAATTTTAACCGTGATCATTGGTTTTATCCTGGCATCGGCCTTTTCTGCCATTCTGGTCTATGCGCAGGAGCTGCTTCCAGGACGTATCGGCATGGTTTCTGGGCTATTTTTCGGTTTTGCCTTTGGCATGGGTGGCTTAGGAGCCGCGGTGTTAGGGCTGGTTGCCGACCATACCAGTATTGATTTGGTCTATAAAATATGTGCTTTCCTGCCGCTTCTGGGGATACTGACCATATTCTTACCTGATAACCGACATAAAGCCTGATTTTATGACGGCCAAAAGTAAACTTTGGCCGTCATCACTTGCAGTGACCATCAGCGTTTGCCCTATGCTCTCCCCCGTAGTTATCCGATCCGTGCTTTTTTACGCCTAAATTCCTGTTTTCATCAAATTTCAATAATTATTCATAAACATAAACATCAAAATTGTCATAAACTATTACTCAGAATTAGGGTTTTCAGGATCACCACAGCAACCAAAGGAGACGGAATGCATCACGCCACCCCGCTTATCACCACCATTGTTGGCGGCCTTGTGCTCGCTTTTATATTTGGCATGCTTGCCAATAAACTGCGTATTTCTCCTCTGGTGGGATATCTGTTAGCGGGCGTTCTGGCCGGTCCATTTACACCTGGTTTTGTTGCCGATACCAAGCTTGCACCGGAACTGGCAGAGCTTGGCGTGATCCTGCTGATGTTCGGCGTGGGGCTACATTTTTCGTTGAAGGATTTGATGGCGGTAAAGTCCATCGCCATTCCCGGCGCGATCGCCCAGATAGCCGTGGCGACGCTGCTGGGTATGGCGCTTTCAGCTGTGCTGGGCTGGTCGCTGATGGTCGGTATCGTCTTTGGATTATGTCTGTCAACCGCCAGTACCGTGGTGCTACTGCGCGCGCTTGAAGAACGGCAGTTAATTGATAGCCAGCGCGGGCAAATTGCCATTGGCTGGCTGATCGTTGAAGACCTGATGATGGTGCTGACGCTGGTTCTCCTGCCAGCTATCGCCGGCATGCTGGAAAAAGATAACGTAGGCTTTGCGTCACTGGCTGTTGATATGGGCATCACCATCGGTAAAGTGGTGGCGTTTATCGCCATTATGATGCTGGTCGGTCGTCGCCTGGTGCCGTGGATCATGGCCCGCAGCGCCGCCACGGGCTCGCGTGAACTGTTTACCCTGTCGGTACTGGCTCTCGCATTAGGTATCGCTTTTGGCGCCGTAGAAGTATTCGATGTCTCCTTCGCACTGGGCGCGTTCTTCGCCGGTATGGTGCTGAACGAATCTGAACTGAGCCACCGTGCGGCGCATGACACCCTGCCGCTACGTGATGCATTTGCGGTGCTGTTCTTTGTTTCCGTCGGCATGCTGTTCGACCCATTGGTCCTGATCCAGCAACCGCTGGCTGTGCTGGGCACGCTGGCGATTATCATCTTTGGTAAATCCCTGGCCGCCTATTTCCTGGTGCGTCTGTTCGGCCACTCGCAGCGCACAGCGCTCACCATTGCCACCAGCCTGGCGCAGATTGGTGAATTTGCCTTTATCCTCGCCGGCCTTGGCATGGCGCTTAACCTGTTACCGCAGGCGGGACAAAACCTGGTGCTGGCCGGGGCCATCCTGTCCATCATGCTGAATCCAGTGCTGTTTGCCGTGCTGGAAAAATACCTCGCGAAAACCGAAACGCTGGAAGAGCAGACGCTGGAGGAAGCTATCGAAGAAGAGAAGCAGATCCCGGTCGATATCTGTAATCATGCCCTGTTGATCGGTTTTGGCCGCGTTGGTAGCTTGTTAGGTGAAAAGCTGATGGCTGCGGGTATCCCGCTGGTGGTTATCGAAACGTCACGTACTCGCGTGGACGAGCTACGTGAACGTGGGATCCGCGCGGTATTGGGCAATGCAGCCAACGAAGAGATCATGAACCTGGCGCATCTGGACTGTGCGCGCTGGCTGCTGCTGACCATTCCGAATGGTTATGAAGCCGGTGAGATTGTGGCTTCCGCGCGAGAGAAGTGCCCGACGATTGAGATTATCGCTCGCGCGCATTATGACGATGAAGTGGAATACATTACCGAGCGCGGTGCTAATCAGGTGGTGATGGGTGAACGTGAAATCGCGCGCACCATGCTGGAACTGATTGAAACGCCGCCAGCGGGTGACGTCGCTACCGCCAGTTAATGTTGTGTGCCGGATGGCGCTGGCACTTATCCGGCCTACGGGTACACCGCATTATTCAAGCCCGGTAAGCAATAATGCCACCGGGCAATGTCGCGCAATACCGCTTAACGCTCCCAGTAAGCCTCTTCGAGGCTGTCTTCCTTCTCCGGCAATCCGCGCGTCAGGCGCGGTGAATGCTGGTTCAGTACCTGATAACTCACGCGATTGGCATATTTACACACCTGCGCTAACGAGGAATAGGTCAGCCAGGTGTATTTGTGCTTGCTGGAGTTCGGCACATTGCCGCGATGGTAGCTGTTCGCCGTAATATCATGCAGCAGGGCCGCCAGTGCACCGTCACCCGCGCCGTTGGTGTTCATGATTTTCTCCGGGCCGCCCATGTACGGGGCAATGTGCGAATAAATGCGCAGCGGGTTGCTACAGTCTTTATGGCGCATCGCGCGGCTGAACTCGTACTGGTTGAATTCGGCAATGGCCCCCGGCAGCAGCGGATGCTGAGTTTTGCGTTTGACCTCATCTTCCGTAAAACCAGCCATATACAGGCCTACCGGACCGGCGGTACACAGCACCAAATCCACCCAATCCAGCGCTTTGTCAGATGCCAACAGCGGGTCATTCAGGCCGGTCAGCGCTTCGGCTTCTTCTTCGTTCATCGCCAGAATGGAGACATTCTCTTTCAGAAATTCCTGCCACCACTTCGGGTTATCCGCAATAACGAATTTGGTTCCTAAGGTCAGCACCACCGGGACATTGTGCTTTTTGGCGAACTCTATAGCCTTCATGGTTGCTTCTGGCATCGGCTCGCCCGGCTCACAACGCACCAGATACGAGGTCAGCACCAGCGCAGAGGCACCGGCAATCACCGACTCGGGAATGCTGTCTGCCCGCAGTTTGTTCATGTGGCCGGGGCTGATGGCGAAGGTACGCTCTCCGGATTCGCCAATCAACGTGAAGCAGCGACCAATCGGCCCGTCAACGCCCTGCAGGTAGTTCAGATCGGTACGGCTGGAGGTATTGCATAAATAGCGATACGCGTAGCTGCCAATCTCAATATTGCTGCACATAACACCCAGCAATACCGAGCGGTCATCCGCCAGTACTGAATAGTTGTGCATGGTGTTACCGATGGTTCCGCCCGCAAACTGATGGGTGATTAAATTTTCACGCACCAGTTCCTGATAGAGCGCCTCAGCAACATCATCGGCAATCACCAGAGAATGCCCGGCGCTTAATCCATAACGCTTCACAAAGTCGTCATCAACTTTGGCTTCTATATCCACCAGTGTCTGGTCGATACCGACGACCCAGGCGGCGCTGGTCTCGTTTTCAGGCTGAATTTGTTGCAGCAACGGATCGCGCGCGCTGACGGGAAAATAGTGTTTGGATTTGCGTTTGCCGGGAAATTTCATGGTCGATTTTACAGGTGGTTAACTGAGCGATGCATGGTAGCACATTCCCTCCTGCACGCGCGATGCGGCACTAATTTTCAATATCGGACGGTGAGATCGCAGTTTATCCGCCGTTAATTTCTACAATACATCACCTTTTACAAGGAGCGTTTTATGCAGCCGAAAAATAAGATCCCCGTCCTTGACCTCATTTCTGACGAAATGAAAAGCGTGGTGAACTTTCATCGCGATGACCTGCCGCCGTGGCCCACCGCGGATGATTTCGTTGCCCAACGCCAGCACTACGTGCACGAGCGTCAGTTCTGGAATGCCGATGCTCCGCAGATGAGTACCCGGGAGTGCGTCATTTCTACCGCGTGCGGCCCGGTGGCGACGCGGATTTACTCCCCCCAGCTCCATAGCCAGGCCACGCTGTACTATTTGCACGGCGGCGGTTTTATTCTCGGTAATCTGGATACGCACGATCGCATTATGCGCTTGCTGGCGAGCTACACACGCTGCACGGTGATTGGCATCGACTATTCACTTTCGCCGGAGGCACGCTTTCCTCAGGCCATCGAAGAGATTATCGCCGTTTGTCAGTATTTTCATCAGCACGCTGGCGACTATTCCCTTAATGTGAATCATATCGGCTTTGCGGGCGATTCCGCCGGAGCCATGCTGGCGCTTGCCAGCACGCTGTGGCTACGCGACAAGCAAATTGCCTGTGGTAAGGTCGCGGGCGTGCTGTTGTGGTACGGGCTGTACGGTTTACGGGATTCGCTCAGTCGACGGCTGATGGGCGGAGAATGGGATGGCTTAACGCGAGACGATCTGCAGATGTACGAAGACGCCTATCTGCACAGCGCCAACGACCGCGAGTCACCGTACTATTGTTTATTTAACAACGATCTCACCCGCGATGTGCCGCCGTGTTTTATCGCTGGTGCGGAGTTCGACCCGCTGATTGACGACAGCCGCTTACTGTTCCAGACGCTCCAGGCTCATCGGCAGCCCTGTCAGTACAACATGTACCCCGGCATGCTGCACGCCTTCCTGCATTATTCGCGGATGATGAAAACCGCCGACGATGCTTTGCGGGATGGCGCGCGTTTCTTCAGAGCGCAGCTTTAGCGATAGGCTGCGGTCAGTTTCAGCATCATTTCGATGTGTTCCGGTGCGTCATTCAGCGCCGGAATATACTCATATTTCTGCCCGCCCGCTTCGAGGAAAATCTCCCGGTTTTGCTCGGCGATCTCCTCCAGCGTTTCGAGGCAATCGGCAGCAAATCCCGGACACATGACCTGGATATGCCGGGTTCCTTTTTCCGCCAGCATTTTGAGCGTTTCGTCGGTATACGGCGTCAGCCACGGTTCCCGACCGAAGCGAGACTGGAAGGTCATCATTACTTTTTCCGGCGGCAGACCAAGCGCTGAAACCAGCTCACGCGTGGTATCGCGACAGCGTTGCGGGTAGTCATCACCTTCATCGGCGTAGCGCTGTGGAATGCCGTGGTAAGAAAGCAGCAGTAAATCGGGTTCACCGTGCCGGGCAAACGCATCTCGGGCGCTTTTGGCCAGCGCATCAATATACGCGCTGTCGTCTGCGTAATCGCGAATAAAAGAGACACCAGGGATCGCACGCTTTCGCGCTAAAATGCGCGCCAGTTCATCCCACACCGCGGCCACCGTTGAACAGGAGTATTGCGGATACAGCGTTAACACCACAATGTGCTCAACGCCGTTCGCTAGCAGTTCATCAACCGCGCTTTCCAGCGAGGGTGAACCGTAGCTCATCCCCAGCGCAACCGGCGTATCCGGCAGACGTTCCGCCAGCGCTCGCTGTTGACGACGGCTGTAGACCATCAGCGGCGAACCTTCATCCATCCAGACTGACTTGTACAACTTCGCCACGCGCGGCGCACGCAGCGGCAGGATCACCCCGCGCAGCAGCGGCCACCACAGCAGACGGGGAGTATCGACCACGCGTGTGTCGCTTAAAAACTGGCGCAGATAACGTTTAACTGCTTCGGGTGTGGGGGCATCGGGGGTGCCGAGATTTGCCAGCAGGATACCGGTTTTCGTCTGACGCATTACCGCCTCGTATTGATTCAAATTGTTGATAATTGTAGCGGAAAAGCGAGGAAGAAGAACTAATTGCTGCGAGAGGTAAGAATATGCCTGATGGCGCTAACGATACCAGTAGGCCGGATAAGGCGTTTACGCCGCCATCCGGCACCGATTGCCTGATGGCGCTGCGCTTATCAGGCCTACGAGATAATGGCAGGCCTGATAAAAGGTTCACAACGCTAAAACTTAACCGAGAATTTTTTCCAGGTCAGCGCGAACAGCGGCAACGGCCTGCGTACCGTCAACTTTCGCGTATTTGGTTTGACCCGCTTCCGCTTCTTTCTGGTAGTAACCAATCAGCGGGGCAGTCATCTGATGGTATTCAACCAGACGCTTACGCACGGTCTCTTCCTGGTCATCTTTACGGGTGGTCAGTTCATCGCCGGTCACATCGTCTTTGCCTTCAACCTTAGGTGGATTGAATTTGATGTGATAAACACGGCCAGATGCCGCATGAACGCGACGACCAACAATACGGTCAACGATCAGTTCGTCCGGTACCGCGAATTCCAGAACGTAATCCACCACAATACCCGCTTCTTTCATGGCGTCAGCCTGCGGAATAGTACGTGGGAAGCCGTCCAGCAGGAAACCATTACGGCAGTCTTCTTGTGCAATACGCTCTTTGACCAGCGCGATCACCAGCTCATCGGTCACCAGTTTACCGGCGTCCATGATGTCTTTCGCTTGTTTGCCCAGCTCGGAGCCAGATTTCACGGCAGCACGCAGCATATCACCGGTGGAGATTTGCGGAATACCATACTTCTCCATGATGAACTGAGCCTGAGTTCCTTTACCCGCGCCCGGAGCGCCAAGCAGAATGATACGCATTACGAAAATCCCCTTAAAGGTTGTCGATATTTTTAAAAAGCGCTAAACGATACCACCATCACGCAATTGGCTCAAGAAAGGTGCTTGACGCTGAAACGTTTAACGGTGGGAAAATTGAAAATAAGAAGAGAAAATGCCGGATAGCGGTGTAAACACCTTATCCGGCCTACGGTACACGAGATTTTGTAGGCCGGATAAGCGTTAGCGCCATCCGGCATCACATTACGCAACCGTTATCAGGATACCAGCAACTGGTTCATACGACGGATGAACTGGTTAGGATCTTCCAGCGTGCCGCGTTCTGCGAACAGCGCCTGATCCAGCAGCAGCTCGACCCACTCTTTAAACTGCGCGTCGTCCTGGGTGTCAGCAGTACGTTTTACCAACACGTGGTCCGGGTTGAGTTCGAAGATGTATTTCACTTCCGGTACGGCCTGACCCGCAGCAGCAAACAGCTTCGCCATCTGCGTGCTCATTTCGTCCGCATCGGTGGTGACGATGGCCGGCGTGTCGGTCAGACGATGCGTCAGGCGCACTTCTTTCACGCGATCGCCCAGCAGGGTTTTCACGCGCTCTACGAACGGGGTCAGAGCTTTTTCAGCTTCTTTTGCCGATTCGTCGACTTCATCCGCCAGTTTGTCGATAGACTCGTCAGCTTTAGCAACGGACTGGAACGGCTTGCCGTCGAACTCGGTCAGGTAGTTCATCATCCACTCGTCGATGCGATCGGACAGCAACAGAACTTCGATGCCTTTCTTACGCAGCAGTTCCAGGTGCGGGCTGCTCTTCGCCGCCGCATAGCTGTCAGCGGTGATGTAGTAAATCTTCTCCTGTCCTTCTTTCATCCGCGACACGTAGTCTTCCAGCGATACGGTTTGCGCGGAGGAGTCGGTGTGCGTAGACGCGAAGCGCATCAGCTTGGCGATGGTTTCCTGGTTGGCGTGATCTTCCGCCGGACCTTCTTTCAGCACCAGGCCAAACTGTTTCCAGAAGGTCTGGTATTTTTCTGCATCGTCTTTCGCCAGTTTTTCCAGCATCTGCAGTACGCGCTTGGTCAGCGCGCTGCGCAGGTTACGGGTGACGGCGCTGTCCTGCAGGATCTCACGGGACACGTTCAGCGGCAGATCGTTGGAATCTATCAGACCACGCACAAAGCGCAGGTAGTTCGGCATGAACTGCTCGGCGTCGTCCATGATGAACACGCGCTGGACGTACAGCTTCAGACCGTGCTTGTGATCGCGGTTCCACATATCCCACGGGGCCTGCGACGGGATGTACAGCAGGCTGGTGTACTCCTGCTTACCTTCCACACGGTTGTGGCTCCAGGTCAGCGGATCGGTGAAGTCATGGGCGATGTGCTTGTAGAATTCGTTGTACTCGTCGTCTTTGATTTCCGACTTGTTACGCGTCCACAGCGCCTGCGCCTTGTTGATTTTCTCCCAGGAAACTACGGTTTCACCGTCTTTCTCTTCGGATTTTTCAATCTCTACCGGCAGTGCGATATGGTCAGAATATTTGCTGATGATGGAGCGCACGCGCCAGTCATCGAGGAACTCATCTTCCCCTTCACGCAGGTGCAGGGTGATTTCGGTGCCGCGATCGTCTTTGGTGATGTCGGCTACGGTGTACTCACCTTCGCCCGCCGACTCCCAGAACACGCCGTTCTCCGGCTTGTCGCCCGCAGCACGGGTGCGCACGGTGACTTTGTCAGCCACGATAAACGCAGAATAAAAACCGACCCCGAACTGGCCAATCAACTGGCTGTCTTTCGCCTGATCGGAACCCATAGATTCGAGGAAAGATTTGGTCCCGGATTTAGCAATGGTCCCCAAATGGTCGATAACGTCATCGCGGTTCATCCCCACGCCGTTGTCGGCAATGGTCAGCGTACGCTTATCTTTATCGAAGGAGACACGCACGCGCAGTTCACCGTCACCTTCATACAGGTCCGGGTTAGACAGCGCGCGAAAACGCAGCTTGTCTGCCGCATCAGAGGCGTTAGAGATAAGCTCACGCAGGAAGATTTCTTTATTGGAATACAGAGAATGGATCATCAGGTGCAGAAGCTGTTTTACTTCTGACTGAAAACCACGAGTTTCTTGTCCTTTCATGTAGATCTACCTCAACAATGCCATTTTTAATGGTAAAAACACGTTGAGGGTGAAATGGGGACAGGGAATGATAATTTCAAGCGGAAACCGCTGTCGCGGCTTCCGTTTGTTCAAAATTTAATCTTATGACGCCCGGCAAGAGAGTGCGACAGCGTGGTGCCATCAACCATTTCCAGCTCGCCGCCAACCGGTACGCCGTGGGCGATACGGCTGGCTTCAACGTCATACTGCATGCACAGCTCGGCAATGTAGTTGGCAGTAGCCTCGCCTTCGACCGTCGGGTTGGTCGCCAGGATCACTTCATTGATGTGCTCAGACGCCAGCCGCTGCTCAAGACGATCAAGCCCGATATCATCAGGCCCGATGCCATCCAGCGGCGACAGGTGTCCCATCAGCACGAAATAACGGCCGGAAAACTGCCCCGTTTGCTCAATGGCGTAGATGTCCGCAGGACTCTCTACCACGCAAATTTGGCCGTTTTCCCGGCGACGCGGGTTCGCACAGATGTTGCATACGTCTTGTTCTGTGAAGGTACGGCAATCAGCACAGTGGCCGATTTCCGACATCGCCTTCGTTAACGACTGCGCCAGACGCATCCCGCCGCTGCGATCGCGCTGAAGTAGCGCAAACGCCATGCGCTGCGCTGACTTCGGGCCAACGCCCGGTAGACAACGCAGTGCTTCCATAAGCTGAGTTAACAGCGGGCTGGTTTGCATCAGAACGGCATCTTAAAGCCAGGCGGCAGTTGCATACCGGAGGAAACAGAAGCCATTTTCTCTTTCTGGGTTTCTTCAATGCGACGAGCCGCATCGTTGAACGCCGCAGCAACCAGATCTTCCAGCATGTCTTTATCGTCTTCCAACAGGCTTGGGTCGATTTCCACACGACGGCAGTTATGCGCGCCGTTGATGGTCACTTTCACCAGACCCGCGCCGGATTCGCCGGTCACTTCCAGCTTGGCGACTTCTTCCTGCATCTGCTGCATTTTTTCTTGCATCTGCTGGGCCTGTTTCATCAGGTTACCCAGACCGCCTTTACCAAACATAGGCTTCTCTCTCAATCACGTTAAGGGATGACAACCATAAAACCATGGAAAATGGCTTACGATCAAATGGGGCGAATACTCTCTTCGTCCAGTTCCGCATCGAAGAAACGACGCAGCGTCTGAATGTTATTATCCGCAATAATTGACTCACGCGCCTGCGCGAGTTTTTCTTCATAAATGGCCTGACGCCACTCCAGCGGCGTGCGCACCGCAGGATTATCATCTTCAACGATGGTCAATTCAACCGCTGAGCCCGTTAAGGTGCTCAACGCTTCGGCAAGTCGTTGCTGCGCGCCGCTGGAATTAAGGTGCCGCTGCGCGGAACGCAGGTGCAGGCAAACCACGTTGCCATTCTCTTCTTTCCAGGCATTGAGCGCCACCTGCTCCACCAGTTTGGGCAATGAAAGCTGACTGACCTGAGCGGCCCAGGGGTCGCGTTCAATGGCTTCCGCCGCCAGCTTTTCCGCCAGTTCCGGCGTTTTTTCATGCTCCAGCGCCTTTTTCAACGCTTTTGGCGTGGCAACGACTTCTTTGACTTCTGCAACAGGATTGGTCGTCTTCCAGCGATAGGCTTCTTTTTTCGCCGGTGTCTTCTCCAGCGCAGAGGCCACCGGGCGCGCCTGAACGCGTTCCGTCACCGACGCCAGTCTTTCCAGCGCAGCATTATTCACCGGCCGCGCGCGGGATGCGGCTGCCGGTTCACTCTTTTTTGCTTTGGTCGCTCCCTGAGCACGCTGCAGCTGGCTACGCGCAGCCAGCACCTGGCTGGTTGCCTCAGACAGCGGCACGTCTTGATGCGCAGGCGCAGGTTGTTGCTCCGGGGCCTGCGTTGGCGCCATTACCGCGCCAGGGGTCACGGGTGCAAACGACTGGCGGGGGACTTCAGGTTCCGGTAGCGGTACGCGCGGATGAAAAGCCAGCGCCCGCAGTAACGTCATTTCAACACCCATACGCCTGTCCGGTGCATACGGCAGCTCTTTACGTCCGATTAACAGAGTCTGGTAATACAGCTGAATATCGGTCGGCGGCACGGTCCGCGCCAGTTCGCGCATACGTTGTTCAATGGCAGCCATATCGCTACCGAGCGCGGAAGGCGTGAGCTGAACCATTGCAATCCGGTGCAGCAACGCCAGCATCTCAACCAGCAGCGCTTCCCATTCAATACCACGTGCGGCAGCGTCATTAACCAGCGTCATGGCGCGTTCGCCATTCCCGGCAACAACAGCCTCAACCAGAGACAGTGCCTGATCGTCGTCAAGCGTGCCAAGCATGGTGCTCACCGCCTGGGTTGAAACCTGTCCGTCACCGCTGGCAATCGCCTGATCGGTCAGGCTCAGCGCATCGCGCAGGCTGCCGTCCGCCGCACGAGACAGCAGCTGCAGCGCGCGTGGTTCGTGAGCGATATGTTCCTCATTGAGGACATGCTCAAGCTGATGACGAATCTGTTCAACATCCAGCGCTTTGAGATGAAATTGTAAACAACGCGACAGGATAGTGACCGGTAGCTTTTGCGGATCGGTGGTCGCAAGCAGGAATTTAACGTGCGACGGCGGCTCTTCGAGCGTTTTCAGCAAGGCGTTAAAACTGTGGCGTGACAGCATGTGCACTTCGTCAATCAGATAGACCTTGAAGCGTCCACGTGCGGGCGCGTACTGGACGTTATCCAGCAGGTCGCGGGTGTCTTCGACCTTGGTGCGCGACGCAGCGTCGATTTCAATCAGATCAACAAAACGTCCCTGCTCGATTTCGCGGCAGTTGTCGCACACCCCGCAAGGCGTGGCGGTAATGCCGGTTTCACAGTTGAGTCCCTTCGCCAGCAGACGGGCGATAGAGGTTTTTCCGACGCCACGGGTGCCGGAAAAAAGATAAGCATGATGAATACGCCCTAACGACAAGCCGTTAGCCAGTGCCGTCAGCACATGTTCCTGGCCAACGACGTCAGCAAAGGTTTGTGGGCGCCATTTTCGGGCTAAGACCTGATAACTCATTGGCTGGCTCTGAAAGGCTGGAGGGTGGATTCACAGGGGGGTAATGCTAACACAACCTCGCAGCGACGGCGAGGTTGACACGTTATATTCGGGCGTTATCGTTGCAGTCAGTTTGGTTTCGGGCAGCGCACAGAAACCGGAGCGTACACGTAGTACGTGAGGATTTTGAGCACTGACCGGGGCCAAAATGGCAAAAAAGATAGTCCGACTTAGTGACCCGGGAAAGGGACCAGGCTGTAACAGGTCAGCCCCTGTTTTTCCAGGCGCTGTTCGCCACCCAGATCGAACAAATTGATGATGAACGCCGCATCGGTCACTTCACCACCCAGACGGCGGATCAGCTTCACGGTCGCTTCAATTGTTCCGCCGGTCGCCAGCAGATCGTCCACTACCAGAACTTTGTCGCCCGGCTTGATAGCATCAACATGGATTTCCAGCTGATCGGTGCCGTATTCCAGCTCATAGCTTTCAGCAATCACTTCGCGTGGCAGTTTACGTGGTTTACGCACCGGAACAAACCCGACGCCCAATCCCAATGCGACCGGCGCGCCAAACAGAAAGCCGCGCGCTTCAGTGCCGACAACTTTGGTAATGCCCGCATTTTTGTAACGCTCAACCAGCAGTTCAATGCTGAGTGCGTAAGCTTTCGGGTCTTCCAGCAAGCTGGTGACATCGCGAAAAAGAATGCCCGGTTTTGGGTAGTCGTTGATGCTTTTGATGCTATCTTTGAGAAACTCAAGCTGCTGTGCAGTTGCGGTCATAAGTTTGTGCCTGATTGATACGGTATTACTTCACGGCGCACTATACACTTCATCCTCGACGCGTCTTGAATGATTTTGTGTATATATTAAGAACAAAGGTTACATCTGTTTAACCTTTGACCACCTGCGCCTGTGCTCGAAAACGGTCAAATCTACTGGCTGCGTGAGACAATTGCAACAGCGATTATTATGCTTCAGTGCTTTTGTTGCTCTTCATCAATCACCGGGATCCGCCACATAAAAATCAACAAGCAAGCGAGAATCACTAACAGCAGCCCGCGTACCCACATCATCTCAACCAACCACAGCGAAACGCCAAACGTCAGTAAAATAAACACAATTGCGCGCGGCTTTGCCCCTGGCGGCATCGCGCGGTGTTTCTGCCAGTGACGCAGATAACCGCCAAACCACGAACGGTACAGCAGCCAGTCATGAAAACGCGGCGATGAGCGGGCAAAACACCAGGCGGCCAGCAGAATAAACGGTGTCGTGGGCAATAGGGGCAAAACCACACCCAGCGTGCCTAACACTACCGCTATCCAGCCAATGATGATTAGAATAATGCGTCGCATAATATCAATACTTAACACAGAGAATTGCTACTTTAGCATAACAGTTCTCATTTTCATCGGAGTGTTATCGTGAAAACCGCCCTGCTGCTTCAGAAGCTCGAAAGCCAGCTCAACAGCCTGCGGCAGCTTTGCGCCCCGTTGGCGCACCACGCAACGCTCAGCGCCCGTTTCGATCGCCACCTTTTTCGCACCCGTAGCACACGGTTACAGGCCTGTCTGGATGAAGCAGATGCCAACCTGAGCGCGTTACGTCATGCAGTTGAACACCAGCAACTCCCACAAGTTGCCTGGTTGGCTGAACATCTGGCCTCGCAACTGGAAGCGATTTCCCGTGAAACCGCCACCTGGTCACTCAGAGAGTGGGACAGCGCGTCGCCGGGGCTTGCCCGTTGGCAGCGCAAACGCGTTCAGCATCAGGAATATGAGCGTCGGCTGGTTGAGATGACGCGCGCGCGTAAGGCTCAACTGGCTCAGGCAACCGGTTTTGAGGAGCAGCAACGCCTGCACCGGGAAGTGGAAGCCTTCGAAGCGCGTCTGGCACGTTGTCGCCATGCGCTGGAAAGAATAGAAAACGTGCTCGCGCGTATCACCCGTTAATTCGTCGGAGAATGTATGTCGCTTGAAAATGCCCCGGACGAGGTCAAACTGGCCGTCGATTTAATTGTCTTGCTTGAAGAGAATCAGGTTGCGCCTGAAACCGTGCTGAAAGCACTAGAGATTGTTAAGCGGGATTATGAAACGAAACAGCTCTACTCATCCAAAAAAGAACGGTAGCAGGATTGCCTGATGGCGCCACGCCACCAGGCAATCACATTTCCTATTAACCTACTGAAGGCGTCGGATCATCACCTTTGATGATGTCACGCTTAACCTCCGTCACGGTATCCCCTTTAGCATTGTGCAGGTGCACTTCGAGTTGGTTAAAGGCGATATCAATGTTGTTTTCACGGCACAGGCGGTCAACCGCACGGTTAAGTTCATCTACCGTGTGGCTGCGATCGCGCAGTTCACGAACATACAGACGCAGCTCGTGATCCAGCGTGCTGGCACCAAAAGCGGTGAAGAACACAGCCGGTTCAGGATCGTGCATCACTTTCGGGTGTTCCATTGCCGCCTGCAGCAGCACTTTCTTCACTTTATCAAGATCTGAACCGTAGGCGACGCCGATGCGGATCACCAGACGCGTGGTGGTATCCGAGAGCGACCAGTTAATCAGTCGCTCGGTCACAAACGCTTTATTCGGGATGATCACTTCTTTGCGATCAAAGTCGGTAATGGTGGTCGCACGAATACGAATCTTACTGACTGTCCCGGAATAAGTACCAATCGTGACGGTATCGCCGATACGCACCGGGCGTTCGAACAGAATGATCAGACCCGAAACAAAGTTACCGAAGATTTCCTGTAAGCCGAAACCGAGACCGACCGACAAGGCCGCTGCCAGCCACTGCAATTTATCCCACGACACGCCGAGCGACCCGAAGACCGTCATGGCACCGATGGCAATGATCGCGTAGTTGAGAATTGTGGTGATCGCATATGATGCGCCCTGGCGCATTTTCAGGCGCGAGAGCACCAACACTTCCAGCAGGCCCGGTAAGTTGCGGATCAGCGCCCAGGCCACCATTGACGCAATAATCGCAAACAGCAGGCTGCCCATGGTGACATCTTTCACCACCGCAGCACCGGCTTCTGTGCCGTTGTAATGCCAGAGCGTGATGCTATCGAGATAGCTGAACACGGTGATCAAATCGGACCATATTGCCCAGAACAGAACGCCAAACAGGGCTACCATCAGCAGCATCGTAATACGCAGCGTTTGCTGGTTTACCTGCTCCAGCGCAATGGTGGGTTCTTCCTGTGGTTCTGCGCCTTCGGCCCCCTCTTTCACCAGATTCTCACGACGGGCAAGCGCGCGACGCCAGGCAATACGCCGCGCCGCAACACTTAAACCTCGCAGCACCGTCTGGTACAGCAGGTTCCAGATGATCACCAGATATACAGTTTCAATCCAGCGACCGGATAAACGTAGTGTGGTGTAGAAATACCCAGTCGCCGTCAGCACCATTAACGCAATCGGAATAATCGACAGTACGGTAATCGTCACCAGACGCAGACCATGCGATTCCTTATCACGCCAGCTTTCACGGCACATTGGCCACACAAGGAAGGCAATGAGTAGCAAGTTAAAGAAAATAACGATCTGCCCGAGCACATCGTCCATCAGGTTAAGCGGCGAGAGTTCAGCAACTACCGACCAGAAATTCAGCGGCAGCAGCGCCAGGCTAATGCGCACAATCTGGCGACGCCAGTGGCTGGTTTGCTTCGCAGGCATACCGAAGTGGCGGATCGCCACGCCGTCTTTTTCCAGCACCTTCCAGCACAGGCCAAACACCAACCAGAAGACAGCCATTTTCTTGCTAAATGCCCACAGCAGATCGCTGACGTTCAGTTGCATAGTCAGCAGAATCAAGCCCACGGCAAGGATAATCAGGCATGCGGGCAAGGCGCGAATCAGATCAATCAGTATCGCTTTTGGCGTGTTCAGTTGGCTGTCATTGCGCAAGTTACCCACCGCGGCGGCGAGTTTCGCCTGATACGCTTTCAGCCATTTCAGCCGCCAGCGGATAAGCCCAGCCACCAGCAACAGCGGCAAGCCAGCCAGGAATGCGATAAATACCGCCGGCCAGGCTTTTTCCCAGTTCACAGTGATTTTCATCGACTTAAACTGGTCTTTTAGCGTTTGTGGGAAGGATTTCACCCAGTCCCAGTCCATTGGGCGGTTACTGTTAACCCAGAAAATTTGCTGCGTGAGGATACTCTTGAGGTTTTTCGACACGCTCATTAACTGCTGCTGGTTGATCTGCAGGTTAATGGCCATCATCAGCTGATTCCCCAGCTGCTTATTCAGCTGATCCAGCAATTCACGGCGCATATCCACAACCTGCAGCAGCGCATCATGAACTTCGCCGTTCACTTCATTGCTGTGCCCTTCTTCCAGTTTGGCAACGAAGGCATCATTCTGGAACAGCGCATCACGCTGTTGGTTGATTTCAAATTGCTCCAGACGCAGATCGGCAATGCGGTTGGTCATATCAGCAAGCTCATCTGCCGACGGCAGCGTTTGCTGTTGCTGATACAGAATGCGCGACAACAGCAGGCTGCCCTTCAGCACGGCGATTTGCTCTTTAATGTTGCGTTCCGATTGCAGCGCACGATCAAGCCAGTTTTTGACTTTAATATTCTGCTGCATCAGCGAGTTGCCGTTTTCCGTGGCAGAAATCAGGCGCTGGCTGAGTTGATGGTTAATATCCAGTTCCTGCTTCACCAACGGGTTGGTCTGGATACGCTCAGCTTCATCAGGCGTTACCGCTTCCTGCGCGGTTTTTTCGGTTAACGTCAGGCGTTTACTGTTCACCGCTTCCTGCAGCAACTGGAGCTGATGTTCGAGCCTGTTACTGTTAGCCGTTACATAATCCCGTTGTTTTTGCAGGGTATCCTGCAAAACCGTATTACCTTCCAGGCTTTTACGCTGCTGGTCGATCTGTGCATTCAGCAATGCCTGCTGTGCCTGAAGCAGCACCTGCTGACTGGGGCGTAACGCCGCCTCGCCAACGCTGGTCCCATCCAGTCGATTGCGGATTTGCTGCATTTGCTGTGAGGCGGTGTACATCGCGTTTTGCACGCGCTCAGGCTGCGTCTGCAGCGAGACCAACTGACTGTTATAAGCCGCCAGATCGTTTTGCGAGCTTTGCAGGTCATCCAGTACCTGGGCGACGCGCGACTCAAGCTGTCGCAGGGAGAGTGTGCTCAGCGTTTTACGTGTTTCATCGTCATTATCAACATCGCTGAGCGAATTTAACGCCGCCGTCGCCTCGCGCATGTTTTCCGGCGCCTGAGCCACCTTCTGGCGTAGCTGAACGGTCTCGTCTTTCACGCGCTCAATTTTATCCAGCGTGGCGAGGGTATCGATGAGATCCTGCTGAACCAGTTTATCCTGCGCGGAAAGGTCTTTTTGTTTATTCAGTGTGTCCAGTTGGCTCTGAATATCCGCTTTCGTCGGCAGTTCGCCATTCTGTTGCGCTCGCGCAAATGCTGATGACTGACAAGACAGCAATAGAATGAAGAAAATAATGGTAATAGCAATGAGATGCTGTGAACGTTTATAAAGCTGCAACATAGTCATGAGAATGAACGTTTCTAACCAGAGAAGTGACCGAAAATAGTCAAGCGGTAAGAATATCACGGCTGTGACAGCCAGAATAGCGGGAGGGAAAGCGTCCAGGATAAATCCTGGTATCAAACCTGCGGATTAGCAAGTCTCCGGCACGCGCAGTGTAGGGCAAAGAAGACACATCTCCAGCAGTACGGCGACATATTCACGCGCGTCTTTTTTCAGATCAAATGACTCTGGTGCAAATAACCAGTTTTCTAAAATGCCGGAAAGGTAGCTACGCAGTAACACCGCCACTCGACGTGTGTTCAGGTTCTCCGGCAACATTTTTGCACTCATACAGTTGCGAAGGGTTTGCTCAATGCGATCATAGTTTTCAAGACACAGGCTGCGTTGCGCCAACTGAACAGAGGCTATTTCCCCGACAAATTCGCATTTGTGGAATATAATCTCCATCAATAAACGTCGGCGTTCTTCTGTCACGGTAGCTTCAAGAACGTAAACTAAAATTTCTCTTAATACTGATAGTGGATCGTCAGGGAATTTTGCCTGATACTCAGACTCTAGTTCATCAATATTGGGTTTTGCCAGCTCCCAGATTTCACTGAATAAATCCGACTTGTTTTTGAAATGCCAATAGATTGCACCGCGTGTGACACCAGCGGCTTTTGCAATCTCCGCAAGCGAGGTGGAAGAGACCCCTTGTTGCGAGAACAAACGCAGAGCAACATCGAGAATGTGCTGACGCGTTTCTTGCGCTTGTTGTTTGGTTTTTCGTGCCATATGTCAGTGAATTTACAGGCGTTAGATTTACATACATTTGTGAATGTATGTACCATAGCACGACGATAATATAAACGCAGCAATGGGTTTATGGGCTTTAAGCCATTGATCAATTTGAAATCGGACACTCGAGGTTTACATATGAACAAAAACAGAGGGTTAACGCCTCTGGCAGTCGTTCTGATGCTCTCAGGCAGCTTAGCGCTAACAGGATGTGACGACAAACAGGCCCAACAAGGGGGCCAGCAGATGCCAGAGGTTGGAGTTGTGACGCTCAAAACTGAACCTCTACAGATCACAACTGAACTCCCGGGTCGCACCAGTGCTTTCCGCATTGCAGAAGTTCGCCCTCAGGTTAGCGGCATCATCCTGAAGCGTAATTTCACAGAAGGCGGTGACATTGAAGCGGGTGTGTCTCTCTATCAGATTGATCCTGCTACTTACCAGGCCGCGTATGAAAGCGCAAAAGGCGATCTGGCTAAAGCACAGGCGGCGGCTAATATCGCTCAGTTGACGGTAAAACGTTATCAGAAACTGTTGGGTACTAAGTACATCAGTCAACAGGACTACGATACTGCCCAGGCTGATGCACAGCAGGCAAATGCTGCCGTTATTGCCGCGAAAGCCGCAGTAGAAACGGCGCGCATCAACCTGGCGTATACCAAAGTCACATCGCCAATTAGCGGCCGTATTGGTAAGTCTGCCGTCACGGAAGGCGCTCTGGTACAGAACGGTCAGGCAACCGCGCTGGCGACCGTTCAGCAGCTGGATCCCATCTATGTCGACGTTACGCAGTCCAGTAACGATTTCCTGCGTCTGAAACAAGAGCTGGCAAACGGCAAGCTGAAGCAAGAGAACGGTAAAGCGAAAGTGGAACTGGTGACCAGCGACGGCATTAAATTCCCGCAGTCCGGTACGCTGGAATTTTCTGACGTGACGGTTGATCAGACCACCGGTTCTATCACACTGCGCGCCATCTTCCCTAACCCGGATCACACCTTACTGCCGGGTATGTTTGTCCGTGCTCGTCTGGAAGAAGGGATCAACCCAACGGCAATCCTGGTTCCGCAGCAAGGCGTGACCCGTACACCGCGCGGTGAAGCCAGTGCGTTGGTTATCGGCGCAGATGACAAAGTGGAAACCCGCCAGATTGTGGCAACACAAGCGATTGGCGATAAATGGTTGGTCACAGAAGGACTTAAGCCGGGCGACCGCGTGATCGTCAGTGGGCTACAAAAAGTACGTCCAGGCGCGCAGGTAAAAGCGCAGGAAGTCACCGCGGATAACAACCAGCAAGCCGCAAGCGGTAACCAGCCCGAACAGTCCAAGTCTTAACTTAAACAGGAGCCGTTAAGACATGCCTAATTTCTTTATCGATCGCCCCATATTTGCGTGGGTGATCGCCATTATCATCATGTTGGCAGGGGGGCTCGCGATCCTCAAATTGCCGGTGGCGCAATATCCAACTATTGCACCGCCTGCAGTGACGATCTCCGCGACCTATCCTGGCGCTGATGCGAAGACAGTACAGGATACTGTTACGCAGGTTATCGAACAGAATATGAACGGTATCGATAACCTGATGTACATGTCCTCCAACAGTGACTCCACGGGTACCGTGCAGATCACCCTTACCTTCCAGTCAGGTACGGATGCGGATATCGCACAGGTGCAGGTACAGAACAAACTGCAACTGGCGATGCCGTTACTGCCTCAGGAAGTCCAACAGCAAGGGGTGAGCGTAGAGAAGTCTTCCAGTAGCTTCCTGATGGTTGTCGGTGTTATCAACACCAACGGTACCATGACCCAGGAAGATATTTCTGACTACGTGGGCGCTAACATGAAGGACGCCATCAGCCGTACTTCAGGTGTGGGTGACGTTCAGCTGTTCGGTTCCCAGTACGCGATGCGTATCTGGATGGATCCGAACAAACTGAACAACTTCCAGTTGACGCCGGTTGATGTGATCAGCGCCATTAAAGCGCAGAACGCCCAGGTTGCAGCCGGTCAGCTTGGTGGTACGCCACCGGTGAAAGGTCAGCAGCTTAATGCGTCAATCATCGCGCAAACCCGTCTGACCTCTGCCGATGAGTTCAGCAAAATTCTGCTGAAAGTGAATCAGGACGGTTCACAGGTTCGTCTGCGTGACGTGGCGAAAGTGGAGTTGGGTGGCGAAAACTACGACATCATTGCGAAGTTTAACGGCAAACCCGCTTCCGGTTTAGGTATCAAACTGGCAACCGGCGCTAACGCCCTGGATACCGCTAACGCCATCCGTGCTGAACTGGCGAAGATGGAGCCGTTCTTCCCATCAGGCCTGAAAATTGTTTACCCGTATGACACCACACCGTTCGTGAAAATCTCGATTCACGAAGTGGTGAAAACGCTGGCGGAAGCAATCATCCTCGTGTTCCTGGTTATGTATCTGTTCCTGCAGAACTTCCGCGCGACGTTGATTCCAACTATTGCCGTACCGGTGGTGTTGTTGGGTACCTTTGCGGTACTGGCCATTTTCGGCTTCTCGATAAACACCCTGACAATGTTCGGGATGGTGCTCGCCATCGGCCTGTTGGTGGATGACGCCATCGTGGTGGTCGAGAACGTTGAGCGTGTCATGTCTGAGGAGGGACTACCGCCGAAAGAAGCGACGCGTAAATCAATGGGCCAGATTCAGGGCGCACTGGTGGGCATCGCGATGGTGCTGTCAGCGGTATTTATCCCGATGGCCTTCTTCGGCGGTTCCACCGGGGCAATTTATCGTCAGTTCTCCATCACCATTGTTTCGGCGATGGCGTTGTCGGTACTGGTGGCGTTGATTCTGACGCCGGCACTGTGTGCCACCATGCTCAAACCGATTGCTAAAGGCGATCACGGAGAAGGCAAAAAAGGCTTCTTCGGCTGGTTCAACCGCATGTTCGATAAGAGCACCAACCACTATACCGACAGCGTTGGCGGCATTCTGCGCAGTACGGGTCGTTATCTGGCGCTGTATCTGATCATTGTTGTCGGCATGGCTTATCTGTTCGTTCGCCTGCCAAGCTCCTTCTTGCCGGATGAAGACCAGGGGGTATTCCTGTCCATGGCTCAGCTACCTGCAGGTGCTACGCAAGAGCGTACCCAGAAGGTGCTGGACGAAATGACGGATTACTATCTGACCAAAGAAAAAGCGAACGTTGAATCGGTATTTGCCGTTAACGGCTTCGGTTTTGCGGGACGCGGTCAGAACACCGGTATTGCCTTCGTGTCGTTAAAAGACTGGAGCGAACGTCCGGGCGAAGAGAACAAAGTCGAGGCAATCACTGCTCGCGCGATGGGTGCGTTCTCGAAAATTAAAGATGCGATGGTCTTCGCCTTTAACCTGCCAGCGATTGTCGAACTGGGTACCGCAACTGGTTTTGACTTCCAGTTGATTGACCAGGGTGGCCTGGGCCATGACAAACTGACCCAGGCACGTAACCAGCTGTTTGGTGAAGTGGCCAAACATCCGGATCTGTTGGTCGGTGTTCGTCCTAACGGCCTGGAAGATACACCGCAGTTCAAGATCGATATCGATCAGGAAAAAGCGCAGGCGCTGGGCGTTTCTATTAGTGATATTAATACAACGCTAGGTGCAGCATGGGGCGGAAGCTACGTGAACGACTTCATCGACCGTGGTCGTGTGAAGAAAGTTTACGTCATGTCTGAAGCGAAATACCGTATGTTGCCGGAAGATATCGGAAACTGGTACGTCCGCGGTAGCGATGGACAAATGGTACCGTTCTCCGCCTTCTCTACCTCTCGTTGGGAATATGGTTCACCGCGTCTGGAACGCTATAACGGTCTGCCTTCCATGGAAATATTAGGCCAGGCCGCTCCGGGTAAAAGTACCGGTGAAGCCATGGCGATGATGGAGCAACTGGCAAGCAAACTGCCGTCCGGTATCGGCTATGACTGGACCGGGATGTCCTATCAGGAACGACTGTCCGGCAACCAGGCTCCTGCCCTGTATGCCATATCACTGATCGTCGTCTTCCTGTGTCTGGCAGCATTGTACGAGAGCTGGTCAATTCCGTTCTCCGTTATGCTGGTGGTTCCGTTGGGGGTTATCGGTGCGTTGCTGGCCGCGACGTTCCGCGGACTGACCAACGACGTTTACTTCCAGGTAGGCCTGCTCACAACCATTGGGTTGTCGGCGAAGAACGCGATACTGATCGTCGAATTCGCCAAAGACTTGATGGATAAAGAGGGTAAAGGTCTGATCGAAGCGACGCTGGACGCGGTGCGCATGCGTTTGCGTCCAATCCTGATGACCTCGCTGGCCTTTATTCTGGGCGTTATGCCGCTGGTTATCAGCTCCGGTGCAGGTAGTGGCGCGCAGAATGCCGTCGGTACCGGCGTAATGGGCGGGATGGTCACGGCAACCGTACTGGCAATCTTCTTTGTTCCAGTGTTCTTTGTGGTGGTTCGCCGCCGCTTTAGCCGCAAGAATGAAGATGTTGAGCACAGCCACCCGGTTGATCACCATTGATTCATCGCTAATGAAAAGGCCGCGCAAGCGGCCTTTTTTCTGTCAAAATCATAAAATACACTTATTGTGATAACGTTTATTTTCGGTTGGGTGAATAAGCGATATAATCCCTTTAGGCTTAAAGGCTATTCTTAAAATTCCTTGAGGTTTCTTATTTACTTTAATAAATATTAAGATTAATCCTAGCCACTCATCGACATTGTTAGAGGTTGTCTTTGATTACTAAAGCTAAACCCGTTAACCTGATGATTGCCCGAACAATAAGGAAGTTGTTCCATTTCGAATACCCACATTTATCAGGTAGAATGAAAAAAGGGTGCGGCATCATATTTTGGCACAATTGTAATTTTTCGTGATATGACGATGAAATCTTTTTTAGAGTAGATTATAGTTAAATCATCAAGCGTCACGGGCAAGTTCCAGGTAGTTTGTTGTATCCACCCCGAAGGTGTTCGGTTAGTTTAAACCACTAAGAAGGGGATGCGTTATGGACGAGTACTCACCCAAAAGACATGATATCGCACAGCTTAAATTTCTCTGTGAAACCCTGTATCATGACTGTCTTGCAAACCTTGAACAAAGCAACCATGGCTGGGTTAATGACCCAACCTCAGCAACCAGCCTGCAGCTCAACGAACTGATAGAGCATATTGCAACCTTCGCACTTAATTATAAAATTAAGTACAATGAGGACAATAAGCTGGTCGCACAGATTGATGAATACCTGGATGACACTTTTATGTTGTTCAGTAATTATGGTATTAATACGCAGGATTTGCAGAAATGGCGAAAGTCCGGAAATCGACTGTTTCGCTGTTTTGTCAATGCCACCAGGGCTAATCCTGTCAGTTTGTCTTGTTAAAAATTATTACAATCATAGGTAAGAGTTATGTCTGATAAACCATTAACTAAAACAGATTATTTGATGCGCCTGCGACGTTGCCAGACAATTGACACGCTTGAGCGTGTTATTGAGAAAAATAAATATGAATTGTCCGATAACGAACTGGCTGTATTTTACTCAGCAGCAGATCATCGCCTTGCTGAATTGACGATGAATAAACTCTACGACAAGATCCCAACTTCCGTTTGGAAATTTATTCGCTAATCGCTCACGAGGTTAAGTCAGGTATTGCAGTACATTTGTCTGACTGACCGCTTCCTCGTTTATACAACTATTATTTAATTCAAATCACGTGATTGCGATCACAACGAAGTGACGGGAACGGTCCCTTTATACGCATTACACTTTACTGTATTGCGATGAGTCATCCGCGAACCGCAAAAGCCGTAGTGGGCAGTAATCCTGCGCGGATCATCAAAACGCTACGCACTCAAATGTAACTGTTATGCTAAATTGTGGTTAATCTGTTACTTTTTTCAGGCACGGTCCCCTTTTAAAATAGGCCGATCCTACCTGAATATTGAAGACATCACGAAGGCAAGAGATGACAGAAATACAGCGCCTGCTCACCGAAACAATTGATGATTTAAATACTCGCGAGAAGCGTGATAACAGACCGCGTTTTAGCATTAGCTTCATTCGCAAGTATCCGGGGCTGTTTATCGGCATGTATGTCGCATGGTTTGCCACGCTGGCGGTCATGCTGCAATCAGAAACGCTGGTCGATTCGGTGTGGCTGTTGGTGGTACTGTTTGTCATCCTCAACGGTTTTTTCTTTTTTGACGTCGCGCCACGTTACCGTTTTGAAGATATTGACGTGCTGGACTTTAGAGTCTGCTATAACGGCGAATGGTACAACACGCGCTTTGTTCCTCCGAGCCTCATCGAAACCATACTGCATTCACCACAGGTGGAGAACGAACATAAAGCACAACTGCAAAAAATGATGGCACGTAAAGGCGAACTCTCTTTCTATGATGTCTTCACGCTAACCCGCGCAGAGGCCAGCCAGTAATCTCCCCGCCCGCGAATAAAAAAGTGCGTACCCTCTGGCACGCACTTGGCTCCCTGAAATGTTGGTAAAATAACTAACGCCTTTTCTTCCTACCCTGTACCGCTTTAAATCGCGGATTTGTTTTGCAGATAACATACAAACGCCCTTTGCGTTTGACTATCTGACAGTCAGGGTGGCGCTGTTTGGCGCTACGAAGTGAATTAAGAACCTGCATGTTAACCTCGCTTAGCGCCAATAAAACGACCAAAACGTTTCTGGAAGCGCGCTGCGCTGCCTTCGTTGTCGAACGTCTTTTGTTTTCCGGTGTAGTACGGGTGCGATTTAGAAGAGATATCAAGAGTCACGTACGGATACGTTTCTCCCTCAAACTCAATCTCACGTTCCGTTTTGATGGTTGAACCAACCTTAAAGTATTCATTGGCACTGGTGTCGTGGAACACCACTGTACGATAAAAGGGATGGATATCTGGCTTCATAGCAACCTCAATTGTTACAATATAACATAACACATAAGGTACACCACTCTCGCCCCTGTCTCAACCTGATTTATACTGTGGATAATTTATTCAGGAAATATCCCCCCTAAATATATGATGTCATTCGAATAGATTTTTCACTTTCGGATATACTTTCCCTACGCTGTGTAAATAAGGATATCACTGTGACAACACGACATTTGATAGGCCTGGTGACCGGAATATTGATTCTGTCTATCCTTGTGCCAGTAGGTTTAAGCCTGTGGCTGGCATATCGTCAGGTCGAAACCAAATTTTTTGCAGAGCTTGATTCTTACACCAGCCGGGTCGCTTTGCGCACGGAAAGAGTGGGCGAGCAGGCGAAAAAAGCATTACGCAAAATTGAAACCTTTCAGGGAGAACCTTGCGGGGAGGAACATTTGCTGGAAATGCGTCGATTGTCATACAGCTATCGCTATATTCAGGAAGTGCTGTACCTCAAGGGCAACGTTCCACAATGCTCCTCTCTTGAGAAAAAAAGTCGCGCTGTCGCCTTCCCTCCCCCAATGAAAATTACGCAGGATGGTTATCGTGCCTGGTTAACCACGGAAAACGATTTGGGGATCCAGCAGTTTATGGCTGCATTAGGCAGCGAACATTATGTGGTGATGGTCGATCCTGGCACGTTCATTGACGTTGTTCCGTTCGGTTCATGGCCGATTGATGTCGCCATTATTGGTGCCGACAAAAATAGGATCGTCACCAGTAGTGGTAGACTTCCCACAGATATTTTGCAGAATCTTCAACAAGATAATGACACTTTCCATTTGCAAAAGGAGGGGGTTATTTACAATGCCCGCCCCTTCCCTGAGTTAGGTATCACTGTCGTAAGCTGGGCATCAACACTACCGCTGCAAAAAATATGGCATCGCCAGGCGCTTATCTGGCTCCCGGCGGGAATTCTTATCGGTCTGCTGACCGCCGCCTTTGTTCTGCGTATTTTACGTCGTTTGCAGTCTCCCCATCATCAGTTGCAGGAAGCCATCCAACGCCGGGAAATTAAGGTGTACTATCAGCCGATCATTTCTCTTCGTACCGGGAAAGTGGTAGGCGCCGAAGCGCTCGCCCGTTGGCCACAATCCGATGGAAGTTTTCTCTCGCCAGAAATTTTCGTCGCGCTGGCACAGCAGACCGGACTGACAACGCCACTCACCCGCCTGATTATCGAAAGTGTATTTGACGATCTGGGCAAATGGCTGCATCACCATCCAGAGCAGCACATCTCGATCAATCTTGAAGCAGACAATCTGACGTCAGAAACGCTGCCGGGTCTGCTCAGCCGTAAGGTGAATCACTGGCAGATAAAACCGTCGCAAATTGCCCTCGAACTCACAGAGCGCGCCTTTGCCGATCCCAAAACAAGCGGTCCTTTCATCGCCAAATACCGTAAAGCAGGTCATTCTATTTATATTGATGATTTTGGCACCGGCTATTCCAGCCTCAGTTATTTACAGGACCTGGATGTCGACATTCTGAAGATCGACAAATCGTTCGTGGATGCGTTGGAATATAACAACGTGACGCCGCATATTATCGAGATCGCGAAAACGCTGAAGCTGGAAATGGTGGCTGAAGGTATCGAGACTAAAAATCAAGAAGACTGGCTACGACAGCACGGCGTGCAGTATGGTCAGGGCTGGCTATACAGCAAGGCATTGCCGAAGGCGGAGTTTATCCTGTGGTCGGAGAAACGACTGTAACTAATATCTAAAAATGTTGAGATGGCTGGCGGCACGCCGCACAGCCAGTCACATCAGTTATCCATAATGGGCGAGAATCCACCGTAGATCATGCGCTTGCCATCAAAGGGCATCGATTCGCCAAATTCCTTCATTCGGGGATCGGACATCATCTTTTGATTCGCCGCGTCACGGACTTCTTTTGAAGGATACTCAATCCAGCTGAATACCACTTCTTCATGATCCTGCGCTTTTACCGCCATGCGAAAATCGGTCAATTTGCCGTCAGGGACATCGTCTGCCCAGCATTCCACCACGCGCAATGCACCGAACTCCTTGAAAAGCGGCGCCGCTTTTGCCGCCATCGCGATATACGCCTCCTTGTTTTCAGCGGGTACCGCAACCACAAAACCATCGACATACTTCATGAGAAAAGCCTCCGAAGTTTACTGCGCGGCAAGCGGATTCCGGCCGCGTCAGTCGAGATTAAGTTTAGTCGTCAGCTCGCAATCATGCCGTAGGTTCATTCCGAACCCGAATGCGCGACTGCGGCTGATGCCGAAACCACGGCAGGCAAAACTGAATTAGCGGACCAATTGCCAGTGCATACAACACCGTACCAACACCCAGAGTTCCTCCAAGTAGCCAACCGATGAGCAACACCGACACTTCGATGGCAGTACGAATTCGCCTTACCGGCCAACCAGTACGCGCGTGAATACCGGTCATCAAACCGTCACGCGGGCCTGCGCCAAAACCCGCACCGATATACAGGCTGGTTGCTAAAGCATTCAGTACCACTGCAGACACTAACAGTCCGCTGCGGGCGAACAAGGATTCAAATCCTGGGATCACCATCAGAGCCACATCTGCCGCCAGCCCGATCATAATGACATTACTCAATGTGCCAAACCCCGGACGCTGGCGTAGCGGTATCCATGCCACCAAAACCAACACGCCCACAGCAATAATCACCAAGCCAATGTTCATCGACAACAGATTTGCCACGCCCAGATGAAAGACATTCCAGGGGTCAGCCCCTAAATCCGCACGCACAAACATCGCAGTCGACACGCCGTAAAGCGTCAGCCCGATAAACAATTGCAGTAAACGACGCAGCATGCTTTTTTCCTCTTCCCTTGCAGATAGCGTCCATATTCACCGCAATTGGCGCTATGATTAATGACCAGTTTCCAAAAAGTGGACTGCTATGTCATCTCGCCGTTACGGAAGTCAGTCTCTTCAACGCCTGCTAGGGCACTGGCAGGAGACCCCCTCACGCACCCCAATCTGGCGACAGCTGGCTGAAGCCCTGCGTCTGCTAATACTGGATGGTCGGCTGGCACTCGGTAGCCGACTGCCCGGCGAGCGCGAACTTGCTACGGTGTTAGAAGTCAGTCGAACAACCATCGCCAGCGCAATGGCGCGACTGCGTGAGGAGGGGTATCTGGAAAGCCGCCAGGGTAGTGGCTCACGGGTGATCCTGCCGGATCATATTCGCCATGTACCGACGCGTACCGGCACCGGTACCGCGCTCGATATGTCCACAGCCGCACTCAGCGCCGGTCCCGAAATTCATCAGGCTTACCAGCAGGCGCTACTTGCCATGCCGCAACATCTGTTAAGCTCCGGATATCTGCCTCAGGGGCTGCCGTCTTTGCGTGAATCCATTGCCCGGCATTATTGTGAACGCGGATTACCCACTCAGTCGGATGAGATAATGGTAGTGAATGGCGCAGTCAGCGGACTGGCGCTAATCCTACGATTACTTACCGGTCCTGGCGATCGCGTGGTAGTCGATCATCCCACTTACCCGCTCGCCATTGCGGCTATTCAGGGGGCCTCCTGTCGACCAGTGGGGGTGTCGCTGCCCGAGCAAGGGTGGGATACCGCAGGACTTGTCGCAACTATCGCGCAAACCGCCCCGCGCATGGCCTACCTGATGCCGGATTTTCACAATCCTACCGGACGCTGTATGGACGCCGCCACACGTCAGGTTGTAGCCGATATCGCCGCCAGGACACACACCACGCTGGTGGTGGACGAAACCATGGTCAACCTGTGGTATGACGCCCCTCCACCGCCACCGCTCGCCGCATTCAATCACGATGCGCCCATCATTATGTTGGGATCTGCCGGTAAAAGTTTCTGGGGAGGATTACGTCTGGGATGGGTGCGCGCGCCGTCACGGACCATTGCCGCGCTGGTACAAACCCGCGACACATTTGATTTAGGTTCCCCAGTGCTGGAACAGCTCGCTACCGGCTGGCTGTTGGATAACGCCATGCAGTTTCTCCCGGACAGAAGACAGTTACTCACCGCCAGACGTGACCAATGCAGCGCCCTGATGAAATCACATTTCCCGGAATGGCAATTTACCCAACCGCAGGGTGGGTTATCTTTCTGGGTTGAATTACCCGATACGCTGGCGACGCTGTTTGCCACTCGCGCCGAAAGTGCCGGTATTCAACTAGGTACCGGAACGCGCTTCGGTTTAGCGGGTGCATTCGATCGTTTCTTACGCATGCCCTTCGCACTGCCGGATGACACAATGCGCTCCGCGTTCAGAACATTGCAGCCAATTTGGGACAATCTGCGTTCACAGGCAAGTCATGGAAAAATACGCAAAATAATCTAAGTGACGAGTCACAGGACTCATCATTGATTGCCACAACTCTCGGGTGAATCCTGGCAATATTACTGCTGGCGAGGAACTGGGAATCCTTTCAGGGAAATAATAAAATTCTCGCCGTCTTTCTTAATTTTTGCTCCGGCATCACACCAGTCAGAAGCAATACGGAAGAACTCATCACTGCCGACATTCCAGCTCAGGCGCACATGCTTTACATAGCCGGAACGCAGTAATTCACAGGCTTCGCCATAATTACAGGCGGTTGAGAGCGGTTGTTGTTTCATTTTTTCTTCTTCAGTAATCTACGCAATGCTTTGATTTCTTTAGGAGTCAGCGCTTCAACTACGGATTCTTCCGTATGCTGGCTGTCAATCTCTTCTGCACAGGCTCCCGCCTCTTCAACTGCGGTAAATGCGATAAGCAGCAACTTTTGTGTGCTGATGCTTAGATTTTCATTATTTACTTCAGCGTAATGACGAAGTTTCTCTTTTAGCGTTTCATCTATTTTGACATTTAATACTGCGGTCGACATCGTGATAAATCCTTGTGGTCAGCCAAAGCACGCCAGACACAACACGCACGTCCAGGCGGCGCGAACAAGACAGTAGCAACGGCAAATAACATCCCAGAAACACATTGACAGCATTTGATGACAAAATAATGACAGTACGATGACAAGAAAACGAAGAGAAAGAGGAAGTGAAAGAGGAAGTGAAAGAGGAAGTGAAAGAGGAAGTGAAAGAGATTGCCAGACGGCAGAATTGGGTGGGGGCCCTGCCAGCTACATCCCGGCACACACGTCATCTGCCTTGGCTGCTTCCTTCCGGACCTGACCTGGTAAACAGAGTAGTGTTGCGGGAGAACCAACAGAGCCCCCATTGAGAGCGTTGTTAACCAACGCGCAGGCGCATTATCACTGCTGTACCCTGTAATTGCAACCCATCCAGCACCGGATGCTGTTTTCTTGTGCAATGCGGCTTCACTCACCCGCCATTCCAGATTATGCTGAAGGATTAGCGCAGGAATAAACGATGGATATACAAGACTCTTTTCCCCAACGCGTCTGGCAAATCGTCGCCGCCATCCCCGAAGGATTCGTGACCACCTATGGTGATGTCGCCAGGCTTGCCGGATCGCCACGTGCAGCACGCCAGGTCGGTGGCGTGCTCAAACGGCTTCCCGAAGGAAGTACCCTGCCCTGGTATCGTGTCGTCAATCGCCATGGTGCTATATCGCTGACCGGGCCGGATTTACAACGCCAGCGTCAGGCATTGCTGGCTGAAGGTGTGATGGTTTCGGGAAGTGGGCAAATCGATTTACAACGTTATCGCTGGGTGTATTAACCCTCCCCTGACGGAGAGGGTTATGCCAGCTTAGTACTGCGTAGGGGCAGGAACGGCTGAAGACGGATTCACCTGCGTGGGAGACGTTGACGGCACCGTAGTCACCGGGCCACCGCTGGTCTGAACCGGAACTTCCGTATGCTGAACAGGAACCAACGTCAGATCGGCCTTAGTACCGCCCTGGTTGATGACCGGCTGCACGGTATCCGTAATAAACACCAGTTTGTCATTCACCATAATGGCCGCACTCAACAAAATACGGGCGTTCGGCTGAATATCTGCCGGGTTAAATGGCAGCACGAAGCTGAATGGTGCCTGCTTACCTTCAGTACGAACCGCTTTTTGCGACAGGACTTTTGACGGGGCATCCGCCAGTGAAGCATCCGACAGCGTGACGGTCAGTACGGCATCCGGTGGCAGAGCTACTTTCTGGCGGATCCACACCGTACCAGAAACATTCGGCTGTTGAATTTTTGACTGTGTGTCAGCAATTGACGTATTAGGGCTTGGCGCAGGTGTCTGAATATCTGCACTTTTATCAGCACAAGCCGCCAGAGCGACCGCAACTGCTAAACCACTTACCATGTGCACGAGTTTCATTAAATTCTCCTTATCATCAATGCACCAGCGAGAACTTTCCTCGCCAGAAGAGTGGTTAACAAAAACATAACGTGATTAAGTGTGGCACAAACCACCTATTTTTGCCTGTATTCGACCGATTATTCAGACAATTGCACCCATCGGACCACTTTCAAAATTGCGTTATACTCTGCCTACTTTGCTGCGACATCGATCTTACCTGGAGAGCACCTATGAGTCTGGCACTAAAAAATCTGCTGACATTGTTGAATTTGGAAAAAATTGAAGAAGGACTCTTTCGCGGCCAAAGTGAAGACTTAGGGTTACGTCAGGTTTTTGGCGGGCAGGTCGTCGGACAGGCGCTGTATGCCGCTAAAGAAACCGTACCAGAAGAACGCCTGGTACACTCCTTTCACAGCTATTTTTTACGTCCCGGCGATAGCCAGAAACCGATAATCTACGATGTCGAAGTGCTGCGCGATGGTAATAGCTTCAGCGCACGTCGCATTGCGGCTATCCAGAATGGAAAACCCATTTTCTACATGACAGCCTCTTTTCAGGCGCCGGAAGAGGGCTTTGAACATCAGAAAAACATGCCACACGCGCCGGGACCTGATGAACTGAAATCCGAAACCGAAATTGCCCGCTCAGTAGCACATCTGCTGCCGCCGCTGTTGAAAGAGAAATTTATCAATGACCGTCCGCTGGAAGTACGTCCGGTGGAGTTTCATAACCCGCTCAAAGGCCATGTTGCAGACCCAACTCGCCAGGTGTGGATCCGCGCCAACGGTACAGTGCAGGACGATCTGCGCGTGTATCAGTATCTGCTGGGCTACGCCTCTGACCTGAACTTCCTGCCCGTGGCACTACAGCCGTATGGGATTGGTTTTCTGGAGAAAGGGATTCAGATAGCCACTATCGACCATTCGATGTGGTTCCATCGTCCTTTCAATATCAATGAGTGGTTGCTGTATAACGTGGAAAGCACCTCCGCCTCAGGCGCCCGGGGCTTTGTGCGCGGGGAGTTTTATACTCAGGACGGCGTGCTGGTTGCCTCTACCGTACAGGAAGGGGTGATGCGCAATCGCAACTGATGTCTTATCCGGCCTACAGACTACATCTGTCGTAGGCCGGATAAGCGTTTAGCGCCATCCGGCAGAGTGAAATATCAAGCGTTGTAGGCGTTTTCACCGTGGCTGTTAACATCCAGCCCTTCGCGCTCCTGTTCTTCCGGCACGCGCAGCCCTACCGTCATATCCGCCAGCTTATAGCCGATAAAGGCCACCACACCGGACCAGACAATGGTAATCGCCACGCTTTCCAACTGTACCAGCACCTGATGCCCCATGGTCACTCCCTCAGCAAAGCCCACGCCGCCCAGCGAACTGGCAGCGAACACCCCGGTCAGGATACAACCGATGATGCCGCAAACGCCGTGCACACCGAATACATCGCACGGATCATCAACACGCAGAAAACGTTTCAGCATCGTCACGCCCCACAGCCCCGCCAGACCAGCAATCGCGCCGATGATCAACGCCCCACCAACACCGATGTAACCACAGGCAGGTGTCACGCCAACCAGGCCCGCAATAGCACCTGAACATGCGCCCAGCAGCGACGGTTTGCCGCGCAGTGCCCACTCACCGAAGATCCAGCCGAGAATGGCCGCCGCGGTCGCCACTACGGTATTCACAAAGGCCAGCGCGGCGATTTCATTAGCCGTCCCTGCAGAACCGGCGTTAAAACCAAACCAGCCGATGTAGAGAATTGCAGTCCCGGTAAAGACCATCGGCAGGTTATGCGGCTTGAAAGCCTCTTTGCCAAAACCCACACGTTTGCCAATCAGATAAGCGCCCACCAGCCCGGCTATAGCGGCGTTGATATGCACCACCGTCCCGCCCGCGAAATCCAGCGCGCCATGGGAAGCCAGCAGACCACCGCCCCAGACCATATGAGCAATCGGAATATAGGACAGCGTCAGCCATACCACTACGAAAATCAGTACTGCAGAGAAGCGAATACGTTCAGCCAGCGCACCAACAATAAGTCCAACGGTGATGCAGGCAAACGACCCCTGAAACGCAACGTGAATGTACTGGTAGAAGCTCCCCGTTACCGCCGTCAGTGCAATATTTTTCAGCATCACCCAGTTGAAGTTGCCAAAGAAGCCATTCCCCTCGCCAAAGGCCAGCGAGTAGCCATACACCACCCATAAAATGCAGACCAGTGCGAACGTCACCGTGACCTGCGTCAGCATCGACAGGACGTTCTTGCCGCGAATCAAACCGCCGTAAAACAGCGCGATACCCGGAATCGTCATAAACAGCACCAGCGCGGTGCATATCATCATAAAGGCGTTATCGGCTTTATCCGCGACGGCTGGCGCTGCCATCGCCAGTCCCGGCAGCAGCGCCAGTGAAGCGATACCTGTTTTCATCGTTGCTATCTTCATTTTTTGGTTTCCTATCACTGTGTGCCAGAAGTTACAGTGCGGCTTCGTCGGCTTCGCCGGTACGAATACGAATCACACGTTGCAGCTCGGCGACAAAAATTTTGCCGTCGCCAATTTTTCCGGTGTAGGCCGACTTGCTGATGACATCGATCACCTCATCAAGTTGATCGTCGGCAATCGCCACATCAATCTTCACCTTCGGTAAAAAATTGACGCTATATTCGGCTCCCCGGTACAGCTCGGCATGGCCTTTCTGTCGACCAAAGCCCTTCACTTCGGTGACGGTCAGCCCCTGAATACCAATAGACGACAGTGCTTCACGGACGTCTTCCAGTTTGAACGGTTTGATTACCACGGTAACCAGCTTCATAGATCCCCTCCAGTCAGAATTCAGTAGTGGCTGCAGATACACAGGATGAATATTGCAAGGGATGTGCCAGGAATGAAAAACGCGGGATGATTCAGGCTCGCAGGGCGCGGCCGGAGTGGAAAAAGAAAAAACGCACTATAACGGTGCATAGTGCGTTACATTTTTGCACCAGATTGTTGATGCTTCTCATACCGATTTTGCCGTAGGCCGAATAAGCGCAGCACCATCAGGCAATAACGGAATCCTCATGTACGCTGGCCGCCAGCTCTTCACCCGCCAACTGCAGCTGATACATTTGCCAGTAACGCCCTTGCGCCGCCAGTAATTGCTGATGCGTACCGCGCTCAACGGCCTGCCCCCGGTGCAGCACCAGAATGGTGTCCGCGTCCACAATCGTGGAGAGTCGATGGGCAATCACCACCAGCGTAGTGTGTTCGCGCACAGCCGCCAGCGCCTGCTGAATGGCCTGCTCCGTGCCGGAGTCAATGCTGGCGGTAGCTTCATCCAGAATAAGTACCTGCGGCGTTTCGACCAGAACCCGCGCCAATGCCAGCAGCTGTTTCTGCCCCACGGACAAATTATTGCCCTGTTCGCCCAGTCGGGTATGAATACCATCGCTCAGGCCACGCGCCAGCTCAGCCAGCTGTACGGTCTCCAGCGCCTGCCAAACTCGCTCTTCAGAAATATCACGGCCCAGCGTGACGTTAGCCAGGAAAGTATCCGCCATCACCACCGGGTCCTGCTGCACCATCGCTACGCCCTGACGCAAGACACGATGGCTCAACGAGGAGAGCGGCCGCCCGTCGAGACGGATCTCCCCTTGCGTCAGCGGATAGTAGCCCATCATCAGGCTGGCGAGCGTACTCTTGCCACTACCGGTATGCCCAACCAACGCCACAAAACTGCGCGAAGGAATGGACAGGCTGATATTTTGCAACACCAAATTGTCATCGCGATAAGCAAACGACACGTTATCAACATCGATGCAGCCACTCTTCAGCGGTTGGTCATCGTCACCGTAATGTTGACGAGGCCCATCCATCAGCTCGAAGACGCGCTCACCAGCGACAACCGCCTGCTGCAGCATGGATTGTTGGGTCGTCAGCTCAATCAGCGGCTCGTTCAAACGCCCGAGATAACTAATAAACGCATACAGCACGCCAACCTCAATGGACGATCCAGACGTCACGCTAAACAACATCAGTAAACCGCAGAGGATCAGGGCAGAAAACAGGCTCAGCAACGGACGCAGCAAAAAACCGTCCAGCCGCAGGGTCTGCATGCGTGCCATGTAGTGCGAGCGGCTAGCTTCGCCCATTCGCTCACCAAAGCGCGCCTGTTGGCGGAACTGTTGGATCACACTCATACCGTTAATGACTTCGTTGAAGCCATCGTTAATATCGGCCAAATAGGTGCGAACACGGCGCACAATCGGGGTGCTGTAGCGCTGATAAATCACCATCACCACCATCACCGCCGGAAATATGGCCATCGCCACCAGCGCCATGCGCCATTCAAGGCTAAACATCGCCACCAGCATGGCGCCAATTAAGGCCGCACTGCGCAGCACTGTTGCCACCACTGTCACATACAGGTCACGGATCACTTCGGTGTCGTTGGTTACGCGAGAGATAAGCTGCCCGACAGGCTGGGTGTCAAATTCACTCAACGGCTGGCGCAGCGCAGCATCCATAACATCCGTGCGTAGCTGTTGCACCACACCGACAGCAGCCTGGTTAAATAACAACGACTGCGCATAGTGCAAGCCCGCCGCCAGCAATTGTAGACCGACATAAGCCGCAGCCAGACCGGCCACCATCGCCAGTGGAAGGTTATTTTTCGCCACCATATTATCGATAAAGTAGCTTATCAGCAGCGGGCCGCTGACTTCCGCAGCCGCCGCCACCCAGAGCATCACCACCGCGATGGCCAGCGGTTTTCGCCACGGTGAACCATAGCGCAGCAGCCGTTTCAGCGTCGGCCATAATTGCCCAAAACTACGCATTCGCCGCCTCCTCATTTAACGCAGGGGCATCAGACAGCGCCGCTTCCAGTTGCTGATAGCGATACATATCGCGATACCATCCCGATTCCTGGACCAGCGTGTCATGGTCGCCACGCTGGGCAATATGTCCGTGCTGCATCACGATAATCTCGCTGGCTTCTGTCAGCGCCGACAAGCGGTGGGCGCTGATAATAACCGTTCTTCCCTCGCCCCACTGGCGCAGGTTATGCAGGATCTGATGTTCGGTACGGCCGTCTACCGCCGACAGCGCATCGTCAAGAATCAGAATTTCCGCATTAAGCAGCAGCGCGCGCGCAATAGAAATTCGCTGTTTTTGCCCGCCCGAGAGCATCACACCGCGCTCGCCCACTTCGGTGTCATATCCCTGCGGCAAACGTAAAATATCCTCATGCACGCTGGCGAGGCGCGCCACATGTTCGATTTCGGCCTGCGTCGCCTGCGGGCGTCCAAGCGCAATGTTGTTGGCGACAGTGTCCGAAAACAGGAACGGCGTCTGGCTAACAACCGCCAGCCGGCTGCGCCAGCTATCAAGCTGCAAGCGTGTCAGCGGAATATCATGAAAGCGAACGTCGCCATAAGTAACATCAAAGTGGCGCTGGATCAGCGATAAAATGGTACTTTTCCCGGCACCGGTCGGCCCGCAAATGCCCAGCATCTGTCCAGGCTTAAGCTGAAAGTTGACGTTTTCCAGCGTCGGGTGCGCCGTCAGCGGGTAGCTGAATTCACGAATCACAACCGCCAGTTCCCCGCGTCCTTCCGGCACCGGCTCGGTGCCATCGTTGACCACGGGGGCTTCAGCCAGCATGGCGCGAATGCGGCTATAGGCAGCACTACCGCGTTCAACGATGTTAAACATCCACGCCAGCGCCAGCATTGGCCAAATCATCAGCCCGAGATACATCATAAAGCTGGTCAGCTGACCGAGCGTCAGCGAACCGTGAACCACCATCCAGCTTCCGCCGCCAATCGCTAACAGGTTCGCCATACCGATGGCGATATAGATTGTTGGGTCAAAACGGGCGTCAATGCGCGCGACGCGCATATTTTTCTTACCGGTATCTTCTGCATCTGCGGCAAATAAGGCTGACTGCCGGTCCTCCAGTCCAAAAGCTTTAATCATGCGAATACTGGTCAGACTCTCCTGGGTACGATTATTAAGGCCGGAGAACGCCGCCTGCGCCAGCTTAAAGCGGTTATGAAGACGATCGCCGTAACGTTTGATCATCAACGCCATCACCGGCATCGGTAGCAGGGCAAACAGCGTCAGCTGCCAGCTGATTTGTGTAGACATCACGATCAGCACCGCACAGCCCATCACCAGCGAGTCCACCAGGGTCAGCACGCCTTCCCCGGCGGCAAACACCACCCGGTCAACGTCGTTGGTGGCGCGCGCCATAAGATCACCCGTGCGATGACGCAGGTAAAATTCAGGATGTTGACGGCTCAGTTGGCGGTAATAATCTTCACGCAGCTCAACCGCCAGCTGATAGGATGCGCCAAACAGCAGTACGCGCCAGACGTAGCGTAGCAAATAGACCACCACTGCAATCAGGGCGATCGTGCCAACCCACATTAACAGGCGTTCGGTTGTGAAACGCTGAGCGGTGACGCCATCCACAATAATGCCGACCACTTTTGGCGGAATAAGTTGAAGGATAGCGATGATGATAAGCAGGGCCACAGCCCCGAGGTAGCGACGCCACTCCCGGCGAAAGTACCAGCTTAATTGAGCAAATAATCGCACGCGTTATGTCCTGACATGATTTCCGACAATGAGCGCCGGGAGAATTATTCAATAGGTAGAGCAGTTGTGTATTTAATCTGTTCCATCGCAAAGCTTGAAGTGACGTCCGACAGCCCCGGTACACTGTTCACCAATCGTTTGTAGAAGTCATCGTAGCGTTTCATATCCGCGACCTGAACCCGCATCAGGTAGTCATACTCCCCGGCCATGCGCCAGAACCCCAGAACTTCTGGCATCCCGGTAACTTCGGTCACAAAGCGACAGTACCATTCACTGCTGTGATGCTGCGTTTTGATCAGCACAAAGGCGGTTAGCCCCAGCCCAAGTTTTTCGGGGTCCAGCAGCGCGACTTTGCCAAGCAGAACGCCGTCATCCTCAAGCCGCTTGAGTCGTTTCCAGCAGGGGGTGGTTGTCAGATTAACGGCATCCGCGAGTGCCTGCAAAGAAAGGGTGCAATCCTGTTGCAGCAAGCCGAGCAGCTTGCGGTCAATTTTGTCTAACATATCCACTCCACAGAGAAGAATTTTCTCCCTACATTCTATTTTAAAGGCTAAATGGCAACAATTTTTTCCGTGCTTTTCGCTACTCTAGGCACAAAATGACAAATGGATATTAATGATGAATAGCTCCTGGGTTAAAAACGCCATCAATGAAATCAATGCGGATTATCAACGCTCCGCAGACACCCATCTTATCCGCCTGTCACTTCCGGCGTTCCCAGGTATTCAGCTGTACCTGAAAGATGAAAGTACACATCCGACCGGTAGCCTGAAACATCGACTGGCGCGTTCACTGTTCCTGTACGGACTGTGCAATGGCTGGATCAAAGAAGGCACCACCATCATTGAATCATCTTCCGGCTCTACGGCGGTTTCTGAAGCCTATTTCGCCCGCCTGCTGGGGCTGCCGTTTATCGCCGTCATGCCGTCTTGCACGGCAAAACGCAAAGTTGAACAGATTGAGTTTTACGGCGGTCGCTGCCATTTCGTGGAAAGCGCCTGCGAAATTTATGCCGCGTCTGAACAGCTGGCCCGTGAGCTCAACGGCCATTACATGGACCAGTTCACCTACGCCGAGCGCGCCACCGACTGGCGCGGCAATAACAATATTGCCGACAGTATCTTCCGCCAGATGTCATGTGAGCCACATCCCGTTCCCCGCCACATTGTGATGAGTGCCGGAACCGGCGGCACGTCAGCAACCATTGGGCGCTACATTCGCTGCCAGGGTTATGACACCAGGCTGATGGTAGTAGACCCGGAAAACTCTGTTTTTCTACCATACTGGCAGGCGCGTGATGCCACATTACGCAGCCCGGTGGGCAGTAAAATCGAAGGTATCGGTCGCCCGCGCGTCGAGCCGTCTTTCATTCCTGACGTGGTTGATGAAATGCTGCGCGTGCCGGATGCCGCCAGCGTCGCCACCGCACACTGGCTGGAAACACAGTTGGGTCGCAAAGTCGGCGCGTCAACCGGGACCAATATGTGGGGTACACTGCAACTTGCCGCTCGTATGCGTGAAGCCAGAGAAACGGGCTCGCTGGTAACACTGCTGTGCGACAGCGGCGAACGTTACCTTGAGACCTACTACAACCCAGAGTGGGTCAATGCGCATATTGGCGATTTGACACCATGGAAAGCGGAAATCTCCCGACTGCTGAATACCCAGTAATCCAGCAAAAAAAAAGCCAGACCTAATGGTCTGGCTTGCTGGAAGGGATCTCTCATTCGGGGGAATAAGGTAGATGCGGATTATCCAGCCAATGTGTTAAAAAGTGCGATACCGCCTGATTGCGACAATGTCCAATCACCGGTAAATCAGGAAGCTCAGCAATTAATTGCGGCATGGCGTTGCCCATAATCAAACCTCGCCCCACGCTGCCCAGCATCTCGCGATCGTTCATCGCGTCACCAAATGCCATACACTCGGCCATTGAAAAACCTAAATGGTCGCTCAGTACCGCCAGCGCAGAGCCTTTGTTACAACCCAACGGCAGCACTTCAAGACAGTCTACGGCGGAAAAACAGAGATTTGCCTGCTCACCCAGCGCCTCATTCAATTGAATGCGCAGGCGGATCAGGTCGTCATGATCGCCGCAGAAGCAGATCTTCGTCACTTGATGCGCGGGGATACGTTTCACATCCACGATCTGATAACGGAATCCGCTGTACACATGCGCCTTGAGGATCTCCGGGATCTCCTGCCTGGTGAACCAGCCATTGTCATTAAAGACATGCATGCTGGCCTGGGTATCCCACTTCTGATGCAGGACGGTATCTGCTGCCTCGGGTGCCAGATCCTGACGATGCAGTACGTCCCCTTCCAGCGAATGAATACGCGTCCCGTTACCCGTTATCAAAAATGCGTCCAGCGAGAGGGTCCCTAAGATATGACGCATCTCCAGCACATGGCGGCCAGTGGCAAACGTCAGCGTGATGTCACGTTCACGCAAGCGCGCCAGGGTAGAGAGCGTTTCATCACCTAAATGGTGATTCGGCATCAACAGGGTGCCATCCATATCAAATGCAGCCAGACGAGCCATTTCTTTCTCCACACTGTGACGCGGTTAACTTGTGGTTCAGTATCACCTGAGATATACGGAAGTAATAGTGAATAGATAAAACGAATTGTTCCGGGTTTATTTTGCCCGAAGGATGAAGTGCAAATGCGACTTTTGAATCGATTGAATCAGTACCAACGCCTCTGGCAGCCCTCAAACGGAGAGCCGCAGTCGGTCACCGTCGGCGAACTGGCTGAGCGCTGTTTTTGCAGCGAGCGCCATGTCCGTACGCTGCTGCGCCAGGCACAGGAAGCGGGTTGGCTGTTATGGGAAGCACGCTCAGGACGCGGGAAACGGGGGCAACTGCGCTTTTTGGTCACGCCCGACTCACTGCGCAATACGATGATGGAGCAGGCACTGCAAAAGGGAGAGCAGCGTAGCGTGCTTGAACTGGCGCAACTGGCCCCCGGAGAATTAAGAACGCTGCTGCAGCCGTTTATGGGCGGCCAGTGGCAAAACGATACGCCAACCCTACGTATTCCCTACTACCGCCCACTTGATCCCCTCCGCCCCGGCTTTCTCCCCGGCCGCGCCGAGCAGCATCTGGCCGGGCAAGTCTTCTCCGGACTGACCCGTTTTGACAGTACGACCCAACGCCCCTGCGGCGATTTGGCCCACCACTGGGATATCTCTGCCGATGGCCTGCGCTGGGATTTCTATATTCGCTCTACGCTGCACTGGCATAACGGCGACGCGCTAAGCACCACACAGCTACATCAACGCCTACAGCGACTACTGGACCTGCCCGCGCTCAATACGTTATTTATCAGCGTGAAGCATATTGAGGTGACACATCCTCAATGCCTGACGTTTATTTTACATCGACCCGACTTCTGGCTGGCACACCGTCTGGCCAGCTACAGCAGTCATCTGGCGCACCCGGAACAGCCGCTCGTCGGTACCGGCCCGTTTCGGCTGACGCAGTTTACCCCTGAACTGGTACGCATTGAGAGCCATGATCACTATCACCTTAGCCACCCGCTGCTGAAAGCCATTGAATTTTGGATAACACCGCAGCTTTTCGACCAAGATCTGGGTACCAGCTGCCGCCATCCGGTGCAAATTGCGATTGGCAAACCTGAGGAGCTACCGATGCTGAGCCAGGTCAGTAGCGGGATCAGCCTCGGATTTTGTTATTTAACACTCAGGAAAAGCGCACGACTGAACACGCTACAGGCGCGTAGGTTGGTCAATATAATTCACCGCTCTTCCCTGTTACAGACACTTGAGGTAGAAGAAAATCTCATTACCCCAAGCAATGCGCTGCTGCCAGGATGGACCATTCCAAAGTGGGATGAGCTGGATGAAGTTGCCCTGCCGGAAAAACTGACGCTGGTCTATCACCTACCGGTAGAACTGCACGCCATGGCTGAACAGCTTCGTCAGGCACTAGCGCTACTAGGATGCGAGTTAACGCTGATTTTTCACAATGCCAAAAACTGGGACGGCAACCATCCTCTGGCCCAGGCCGATCTGATGATGGGTGACAGGCTGATTGGCGAGGCGCCGGAATACACGCTTGAACAGTGGCTACGCTGCGATCAGCTCTGGCCGCATGTTCTGGATGCCCCGGCATTCTCTCATTTGCAGGCCACGCTGGATGCGCTGCAAATTCAGGCAGACGAGAACCATCGTCACGCGGCGTTACAGCAGGTTTTCGCCGGCCTGATGAATGACGCCACGCTGACGCCGCTGTTTAATTACCATTACCGCATTAGCGCCCCGCCGGGCGTTAATGGCGTACGGCTCAATCCCAGAGGCTGGTTTGAGTTCGCTGAAGCCTGGCTGCCACCACCTTCATCATGAAGAAGCTGGTCGACGGCACGTCCAAACGCTACCATAGAGTTTTCGTTATTTGTCAGGAAAAGCCATGAAACGTGCCGTTGTTGTATTTAGTGGAGGTCAGGACTCCACCACCTGTCTGGCGCAAGCGCTACATCAATATGATGAAGTGCACTGCGTGACCTTTGATTATGGTCAGCGCCATCGCGCTGAGATTGATGTCGCACGTGACCTGGCTTTAAAACTGGGCGCACGCGCGCACAAAGTTCTCGATGTCACTCTACTTAGCGAACTGGCAGTCAGCAGCCTGACCCGCGATAATATTCCGGTACCGGATTACGAGCCGGACGCAAACGGCATTCCCAATACCTTTGTGCCAGGACGTAATATTTTATTCTTAACGCTGACGGCGATTTACGCATATCAGGTGCAAGCGGAAGCGGTCATTACCGGCGTTTGCGAGACCGATTTCTCCGGTTACCCCGATTGTCGCGATGAGTTTGTCAAAGCGCTGAATCATGCCGTGAATTTGGGCATGGCAAAAGATATCCGCTTTGAAACCCCACTGATGTGGCTTGATAAAGCCGAAACATGGGCGCTGGCCGACTACTGGGGCAAGCTGGCTCTGGTTCGTGAAGAGACGCTAACCTGCTATAACGGCATTAAGGGCGACGGTTGCGGCCAGTGTGCTGCCTGTAACCTGCGGGCCAAGGGTCTGAACCATTACCTGGCGGATAAACCGTCAGTGATGGCGGCCATGAAGCAGAAAACCGGATTAAAGTAATTTGCCGCGGTGATAGTGCCGGATGGGACGTTAATGTGTCTTATCCGGCCTACAAATCCGCATCATTTGCAGGCCTGATAGTTTGCAGGCCCGGCAATCTTCCCTTACTGCACCATCTGCTCCAGCTTTTCGCGCAACTCCCCTTCCAGCGGCAGCGCCTTCTGCGTTTTTAAATCGATACAGACGAAGGTAATCAACGCATCGGCCACTACCTGCCCTTCCGGCTCTAACGTGATGGTCTGGTTTAATACGCCACTTTTGCCATTTAACTGTTGTACCTGGCTGGTGACGGTCAACAGGTCACTCAGCACGGCGGGACGACGGTAGTTGATGTTAATATTAACCACCACAAACGCGATGTTGTGCGCGGTCATCCACTGAAAGCTGTCACTGTTTTCCAGACCGTCCCAGCGGGCCTCTTCCAGAAACTCGAGGTAGCGGGCATTGTTAACATGCTGATAGACATCGAGATGAAAACCACGAACTTTGATTTGTGTTTGCATAACGCAGGAACCCTAATTTGTTTTTATAGGAATAGACTTCAGGATAAGGAGGTCATAACTGGTATGACCTCTACAGTCTGGCAAATTTTCAGCGCTCTGCAAGTTATTAAAGTGTTAAAACAGCCAGGTTACGCTCCACCAGTGAACTGCCCATTCCCGGTACCTGTTTTAAGTCATCGACAGTTTTAAACGGCCCGTACTCCTCCCGATAGCTCACTATCGCCTGCGCTTTCTTTAGCCCAACACCATTCATGACCCGCGCTAAATCCTCCGCCGACGCGGTATTGATGCTTACCCTGGTGCCTTCATCATCACTGCCTTTTGTTGGTGCCGTCGCTTTGCTATGCGCCGCGCCCGCGCCTTCTGCTTTGGTCTGGACCGCCTGGCTTTTGGCGCCCGGTTCGGCAGCCAGAGCGCTTTGGCTCACGCCTGCACAGGTTAATGAAAGGGTGATCAGCAGTGCTTTGATTCCATGTTTCATACTGTTTTCTCCTTGTTTGTTAACAGTGGAATCACGATAGCGAGCTGGAGAACGGCAGACAAATGGCAAAATTCAAAAATGGAAAAGGCCGCGAAAGCGGCCTTTGGTGTATACAACTTTTTGCAATTTTTTGCGAAGCGTCTCGATTATTGCTGCTGTTCCAGCGCGTCACCGACTTTAATTTTTGCCGCTTTACGCAGGTTGCTCATCAGCGCTTCGAAGACAATCTGTGCGTTGTTCTGAGTAATCCCCTGAACCATCGCTTTCTTCTGCTCTTCTGGCATTGAACCGGCTTTCACCGCGTCGAGTGCCAGCAAAACAACGTTGCCCTGCATATCGTTCGCTACGCCGTAGCTCGGCTTGTCTTTCGCCGGCAGCGCCAGACCAAATGCCGCCTGACTCAGCGGATCCTGACCAGTACGGCTCAGGGTTTTCGCTTCACCAAAACTCAGGCCAGCTGCTTTCATCGCTTCATCGCCTTTACCGGATTTCAGCTCAGCCAGCAATTTGTCGGCATCCAGCTTCGCTTGCTGCTCTGCTTTATTGTGCTTAACAAGCGCGGTTACTTGATCTTTCACCTCAGCCAGCGGCTTAACGGCTTCAGCTTTATGCTCTGCAATACGCAGCACAAACGCGCGATCGCCATCCACGGTGATGATGTCAGAGTTGCTGCCCGGAGTGCCATTCTCACCAACCAGACCACCATTGAAAATGATGTCTGAAACAGGTTTGAAATTCAGCTCTTCCGGCAGGCTGTCACGACTAAACCAGCCCGTTTCAACAGCTTTCATACCTGCAGCCTGCTCCGCACCCGCCAGGGATTCGTTGTCGTTGCTCGCCGCATCGCTGACTTTCTGCTGCAGGGCGTAGTATGCGTCCAGCGCTTTTTCCTGCTTCACTTTCGCCGCAATCTCGTCACGCGCTTCGCTCAGCGGTTTAACCTGCGCTGGCTGGACATCATCCAAACGTGCCACGAGGAAACCAACAGAAGACTTAATCACGCCTGACAGCTGGCCTTTTTCTTTCAGACCCGCATTCTTCAGCTCTTCTGGTGTGGTGGATTCTTCCAGCCATCCCATATCACCGCCGTTACGGGCAGAGATAATGTCGGCGGATTTTTCCTTCGCCAGGGCAGCAAAATCGCCACCTTTGTTCAGCGCATCCAGTATCGCTTTGGCTTCATCTTCCGTTTTGGTCTGAATGATGCTGTAACGGTTACGCTGCGGCTGAGTGAACTGATCCTGATGCTGGTCATAATAAGACTGAATATCCGCATCGCTGGCCGTTTCCTGCATGGCAGCAGCATCCAGCTTGATGTAGCTCACGCGGAACTGCTCGGGCATCATAAAGTGGTTTTTGTTCTGCTCGTAGTAGCTGGCAACTTCCTGCTCGGTCACCGACTGCTTTGCCGCAAGCGCGTTGACGTCAATGGTCGCTTCACGCACGATACGCTGCTGTGCGACCAGCGCCGCCAGCTCGTCCGTTTCACCCTTCAGCATAAAATCTGTCCCGGCGACACCGTTGATCAGTTGCTGAGTAGTCAGTTGGTTACGCAGCGCCTGAGCATACTGGTCCGCGGTCATTCCCATCTGATTAACAATCGCGTTATAGCGGTTGTTATCAAATTTACCGTCAACCTGGAATGCAGGCGTGGAGAAGATAGCCTGCTTAACCTGCTCATCGCTGATGTTGAGTTTCAGTTCGCGAGAGTATTGGTCCAACAGAGCTTCATCTACCAGACGATTCAGCACCTGCTGACGCAGCGTTTTCATGTAGCCTTCATTCGCCGCTAGCTCAGAATACTGGTCGCCCAGTTGCTGCTGCATGCGATTACGTTCACTGTTGAACGCATTTTCGAACTGCCCGCGGCTGATCTCCTGGCCATTCACTTTGGCGGCGTAGTTATTGCCCCCGCCAATCAGGTAACCACTCACGCCGGTCAAAATGAACGACACGATAATGATACCGAAAATAATCTTGAGCACGAGACTGTTAGCAGCCGTGCGTAAGCTGTCCATCATGGTGTAACCACACTCCGCTGTAGATGACTATACACATTATCCTTTAAGCTGCCTCCGCGTTGGCTACAACAACGGCGACAAGGAATTAGAGTATATATGCTTCACGCAGCATAGCGTTTCCTGAACGCTGCGCACAAAGGTCTATTGTGACAAGAAACAGGGGCGATTGTCAGCACACAACACGTAGAAAGTCCCGGAATCACAAATAAAAAAGGCACATCTGTTGATGCGCCCTTGTACTTAGTCACATCCCCATAGGGGGAATCGCTTAGTTTACCGCGTCTTTCAGTGCTTTACCTGCACGGAAACCCGGTACTTTAGCCGCGGCAATGGTGATCTCTTTACCAGTTTGCGGGTTGCGACCAGTACGGGCAGCACGCTCTTTAACGGCAAAAGTACCAAAACCTACCAGCGCTACGTCATCACCTTCTTTCAGGGATTCGGTAACAGAAGCAATAATTGCATCTAACGCACGTCCAGCCGCAGCTTTGGAGATATCAGCCCCTGCAGCAATTTTGTCGATCAGTTGAGATTTATTCACTCTTCTCTTCCTCTTTATAATTTATATCGCACCTGAATCCTTCAAAGTGCGAACGCGCAGCAGTTATATCAGGCCTGCCATGCCCTTACAACACCCGTTAATGATGGCAAGCCTAATCCGTCATCTAAATTAGCTATACAAAAAAAGGCTGGCAAGTCCGAAATGGCCTGCCAGCCCTGTTTTTATTAGTGCTCTTTGCGCGAGGTCACTATTTTGCCGTCACAACCTGCATTCCGGACGGTTCATTTTGCAGCGCCAGAGTCAGAACTTCCTCAATGCGTTTCACCGGATGGATGTCCAGATCGGCGAGAACGTTATCCGGCATCTCTTCCAGGTCACGTTTGTTTTCATCAGGAATTAAGACCGTTTTGATACCACCACGGTGTGCTGCCAACAGCTTTTCTTTCAAACCACCAATTGGCAGAACCTGACCCCGCAGGGTGATCTCGCCGGTCATGGCAACATCCGCACGAACCGGGTTACCGGTCAGACACGACACCAGCGCGGTACACATGGCAATACCTGCACTTGGGCCGTCTTTCGGCGTTGCCCCTTCCGGTACGTGAACGTGGATGTCACGTTTTTCATAAAAGTCCGGATTAATACCCAGTTTTTCCGCACGTGCGCGTACCACGGTCAGCGCTGCCTGAATAGATTCCTGCATCACCTCCCCCAGAGAACCGGTATAGGTCAGCTTGCCTTTACCCGGTACGCAGGCGGTTTCAATGGTCAGCAGATCGCCGCCCACTTCCGTCCACGCCAGACCGGTGACCTGACCCACGCGGTTTTCGCTGTCCGCACGGCCGTAGTCAAAGCGCTGCACACCCAGATAGTCGTGCAGGTTATCGCCATTAATATCAATATGTTTCAGTGATTTATCAAGCAATAGCTGCTTAACCGCTTTACGGCACAGTTTGGAGATTTCACGCTCCAGACTACGCACACCTGCTTCACGGGTGTAGTAACGAATAATGCCCACAATGGCGCTATCGTCGACCGTCAGTTCACCTTTTTTCAGCGCGTTACGCTCAATCTGTTTTGGCAACAGGTGACGTTTAGCTATGTTTAGCTTCTCGTCTTCGGTATAACCGGACAGACGGATCACTTCCATACGATCCAGCAACGGAGCCGGAATGTTCATGGAGTTTGAAGTCGCAACAAACATCACGTCACTGAGATCGTAGTCCACTTCCAGGTAGTGATCGCTGAACGCCACGTTCTGTTCGGGATCCAGCACTTCTAGCAGTGCGGAAGCCGGATCGCCACGCATGTCGGAAGACATTTTGTCGATCTCATCGAGCAGGAACAGCGGGTTTTTAACGCCCACTTTAGCCATTTTCTGGATCAATTTGCCCGGCATTGAACCGATATAGGTCCGGCGGTGACCACGGATTTCCGCTTCGTCACGTACGCCACCCAGCGCCATACGGATGTATTTACGCCCGGTCGCTTTGGCGATGGACTGCCCCAGAGAGGTTTTACCCACCCCCGGCGGCCCTACCAGACACAGGATCGGCCCCTTGATTTTGTTGACTCGGCTTTGAACCGCAAGATACTCAAGAATACGATCTTTCACGCGTTCCAGACCATAATGGTCGGTATCAAGGATCTCCTGCGCCTGACGCAGGTCTTTTTTGACCTTGCTACGCGCGTTCCAAGGTACCTGCACCATCCAGTCGATATAGCCACGTACCACGGTCGCTTCTGCCGACATCGGAGACATCATTTTCAGCTTCTGCAGTTCTGCTTCCGCTTTCTCTTTTGCCTCTTTCGGCATTTTCGCCGCGTCGATTTTACGCTTCAGCGCTTCGTTTTCATCCGGTGCGTCGTCCATCTCGCCGAGCTCTTTCTGAATGGCTTTCATTTGCTCATTCAGATAGTACTCACGCTGGGACTTCTCCATCTGCTTTTTCACACGGTTGCGAATACGCTTCTCGACCTGCAGCAGATCGATTTCAGATTCCATCATCGCCATCAGATATTCCAGACGTTCGTTAACGTCGGACATCTCCAGCACGGACTGCTTGTCCGCCAGTTTTAGCGGCATGTGCGCAGCGATGGTGTCCGCCAGACGTGCAGGATCGTCAATGCTATTAAGCGACGTCAGCACTTCTGGTGGGATTTTCTTGTTCAGCTTGATGTAGCCTTCGAACTGGCTGATTGCGGTACGCACCAGCACTTCCTGTTCGCGCTCATCAATGGCCGGCGAATCAAGGTACTCCGCTTTCGCAGAGAAATGCTCGCCGTTATCAGATAGCGCAGAAATACGCGCGCGCTGTAACCCCTCGACCAGCACCTTTACGGTGCCGTCAGGCAGTTTCAGCATCTGCAAAATAGAGGCCACGGTCCCGACGGTGAAAAGATCGTTTACACCCGGCTCATCCGTTGACGCTTCTTTCTGTGCGACCAGCATGATTTTCTTATCATGGTCCATGGCCGCTTCCAGACAACGGATAGATTTTTCCCGCCCTACAAATAAGGGTATGACCATGTGCGGATAAACCACCACATCGCGCAACGGCAATACGGGGATTTCAATGCGTTCAGAACGCTCAGGATTCATAGAGCTCTCTCTTAGTTTAGTGTCCGCCAGGTAATCAGATGGTATTGCTGTGCTTCTTCTTACCACCTTTAACATGTATGTCAGTATATGGGGATGTTTCCCACACATTCAACGCCATGTTTACGGAAAAATAAAAGGGGAGATAAAATCCCCCCTTTTTGATTAACCGATTGTATAAATTGGTTAATTATTCGCCAGATGCCTGCTGTGCTTCCGGCTTACCGTAAATCAATAATGGCTTACTCTGACCACCGATAACGGACTCGTCGATGACCACTTTTTCGACATCGTCCATAGAAGGCAGATCGTACATGGTATCGAGCAGTGCTGCTTCTACGATAGAACGCAGACCGCGCGCACCGGTTTTACGCGCCATCGCTTTTTTGGCGATAGCATCCAGCGCTTCGTCACGGAATTCCAGATCCACGCCTTCAAGATTGAACAGCGCCTGATACTGCTTGGTCAGGGCGTTTTTCGGCTCTTTCAGGATTTGGATCAGCGCGTCTTCGCTCAGTTCGGTCAGCGTTGCCACCACCGGCAGACGCCCGATGAATTCAGGGATTAGACCAAATTTGATCAGATCTTCCGGCTCAACTTGCGACAGCAGTTCACCTTCGCTGGCTTTATCGGACTGGGCTTTTACCGTCGCGCCAAAACCAATGCCTGAGCCGGTTTCAACACGGTTAGCAATCACCTTATCCAGACCGGCAAATGCGCCGCCACAGATAAACAAGATCTTAGAGGTATCAACCTGCAAGAACTCCTGCTGCGGATGTTTACGTCCGCCCTGCGGTGGCACAGCGGCAACCGTACCTTCTATCAGTTTCAACAGCGCTTGCTGTACGCCTTCGCCGGAAACATCACGCGTGATGGACGGGTTGTCTGATTTACGCGAGATCTTGTCGATCTCATCAATATAGACAATACCGCGCTGCGCTTTCTGTACGTCGTAATCGCACTTCTGCAACAATTTCTGAATGATGTTTTCAACGTCCTCACCCACATAACCCGCTTCAGTCAGGGTGGTGGCGTCAGCCATAGTGAACGGAACGTCCAGCAGGCGCGCCAGCGTTTCAGCCAGCAGCGTTTTACCGGAACCCGTAGGGCCGATCAGCAGGATGTTACTTTTGCCCAACTCGACGCCATTGCTGGTATCGCCGTTGCGCAGACGTTTGTAATGGTTGTATACCGCGACCGCCAGCACTTTCTTCGCCTGCTCCTGACCGATAACGTAATCGTCCAGGTGGTTGCGAATTTCATGTGGCGTCGGCAACGCACTGCGTTCACGATGCGGTGCGACTTCCTTAATCTCTTCGCGAATGATGTCATTACATAAATCAACACATTCGTCGCAGATATACACGGATGGTCCGGCAATCAGCTTGCGCACTTCATGCTGGCTTTTGCCGCAAAAAGAGCAGTACAACAATTTGCCCGAGCCATCTTTGCGTTTATCTGTCATGGGTCAAAACCTCTTCTTTGTTCTTTGTGCCGCACACGACGACGCAAATGCCATTCACAGGCGCAAGCCGCTTGTCAGCGTTGTGCCGCCCTTCATTAGTATATACACAAAATCATTCGAGCTACATCGAGGCGGCAACTAAGCGACTCCCCAGGCGCTTACATAAGTAAGTAACTGGGGGGAGCGCTGGCAGCCAACAAAGAGGTAGCGTTAAGGATGAAGTGTATAGCGACACACTTGCGTCCTGGGCATCAATTACGATGGGTCAAAATCGAGTCAACCAGACCGTACTCTACTGCTTCAGAAGCAGAGAGGAAGCGATCGCGCTCGGTGTCACGTTCAATCTGCTCAAGCGATTGACCCGTATGATGCGCCATGAGTTCATTCATGCGCCCTTTCACTTTAAGAATTTCACGGGCATGAATTTCAATATCCGTTGCCTGGCCCTGGTAACCGCCCAGAGGCTGGTGGATCATGACGCGAGAGTTAGGCAGGCAGAAACGTTTATCTTTTGCCCCTGCAGTCAACAGGAACGCACCCATTGAGCACGCCTGGCCCATACAAATGGTGCTGACATCAGGCTTAATAAACTGCATGGTGTCATAGATAGACATCCCTGCTGTAATTACCCCACCCGGGGAGTTGATGTACAGGTAGATATCTTTTTCCGGGTTTTCCGCTTCCAGGAACAGCATCTGCGCCACGATCAGGTTAGCCATATGGTCTTCGACCTGGCCGGTCAGAAAAATGACGCGTTCCTTAAGTAGACGAGAATAGATATCAAAAGAGCGCTCGCCACGTGAGGTCTGTTCAATGACCATCGGCACCAGCGCCATATGGGGTGCAAAGTTATCTCGTTCGCCGCTGTATGACATTTCCGTCTCCTGGATAAAATTTGAAAAAACCTGCTGTGCTGATTGTAACCTTATGGACGGATTATCAGCTAGTCCCTCAGTAATGGGTACGACATCGCCATAATTCAAGCATAACAATCTTTTGTTGTAACGCTAACACTGAAACGCTGTTTTCGCACCCTTCCCATGCAAAATGCGTGACAAAAAAAAACCCGCCACCGGAAGGTGACGGGCTTATGTGCGAATTTCGTGCTAAAAACGCGACGAATTACGCCTGCTGGTTCATCAGTTCGTTGAAGGTAGTGGCTTTTTCAGTCACTTTTGCCTTCGCCAGAACCGCTTCAACAGCCTGCTCTTCCAGAGCGACGTTACGCATGTTTTCCATCAGCTCTTTGTTCTTGCTGTAGAATTCAACCACTTCTTTCGGATCTTCGTAAGCAGAAGCCATCTCTTCGATCAGGCCTTTTACGCGTTCTTCGTCAGCTTTCAGCTCATTGGTACGAATCACTTCGCCCAGCAGCAGGCCAACAACAACGCGACGCTTAGCCTGTTCTTCGAACAGTTCACGCGGCAGTTCCAGAGCTTGTTTCTCGTTGCCACCGAAACGCTGTGCAGCCTGACGACGCAGAACGTCGATTTCGTTGTCAATCATGGCAACAGGAACGTCGATGTCATTCGCTTTTACCAGACCTTCGATCGCCTGAGACTTAACGCGGTTACGCACGGCGCCTTTCAGCTCGCGTTCCATGTTTTTACGCACTTCAGCACGCAGACCGGCAACAGAACCATCTTCCACGCCGAAACGCTTGATGAATTCTTCAGTCAGTTCCGGCAGTTCACGTTCTTCAACTTTCTTCAGGTTGATAACGAATTTAGCCGCTTTACCTTTCAGGTTTTCAGCGTGGTAGTCTTCCGGGAAGGTCACTTCGATAGTGAATTCTTCGCCAGCTTTATGACCTTTAACACCTTCTTCGAAGCCCGGGATCATACGACCCTGGCCCATCGCCAGTACGAAGTCAGACGCTTTGCCGCCTTCGAACTCTTCGCCGTCTACGGAACCGGTGAAGTCGATGGTGACACGGTCTTCTGCATCAGCAGCGCCGTCTTTATCTTTCCAGGTCGCCTGCTGCTTACGCAGAGTGTCCAGCATGACGTCAACGTCAGCGTCGGTGACTTCAACAACCGGTTTTTCAACTTCGATTGCGTCCAGACCCTTCAGCTCTACTTCCGGGTAAACTTCAAATTCTACCGCGTAAGTAAAATCTTCACCCAGTTTGTATTCGCCCGGAACGTAGTTCGGAGAACCAGCCGGATTAATTTTTTCTTTGATGATTGCATCAACGAAGTGACGGCTCATCAGGTCGCCCAGAACGTCCTGGCGAACAGAAGCGCCATAACGCTGAGCAACAACATTCATCGGTACTTTTCCCTTGCGAAAGCCGTCAATACGCACTTTCTTCGCTACGTTGACCAGCTCGCTTTTCACAGCGGTCTCGATGCTGTCAGCAGCGATAGTAATCGTTACACGGCGGCCAAGGCCTTGAGTGGTTTCAACTGAAACTTGCATCTTGTTACCTCAAAAAATCACAGTGCTCGGTCAACTCTTCTCCGCAAGCACAGGTTGTTGGCTTCGCGGAACCGGGATGTTCTCAAAATCAATCACATTCCCTGTCGTCAGAATCATCCCGAAGACATTCCGAAAAATAAGACGCGCATTATAGCGGCATCACTTTTATGAGTCGAGAACGGTTATCGCGCGTTGCTGCGGCTTTTTTCACAATTCCCGGCTAATTTTTGTCTGAATACTGTACGCCTGGCTCAGAATTCAGACAAAACAAAACGGCCCGCAGGCCGTTTTCACATAATCTGTAGCAACATACTGGAAAAGCGCCGGTTGTTGCAAATCCGTTTTTCTACGCGATGCTGCCCGCCCCACGACAAGGAGGCGATGCAAAAATCGTGTCTTGCAATGCGTCCCACTCCTTAACAGTGTAGGTATGCAGGGCTAAGGCATGTACAGTTGTGGAAAGTTCCGCCGTTAACGTACTGTAAATCATCCGATGACGATTAAGAAAACGTTCACCAGTAAAGCGATCGCTGACCAGCACAACCTTAAAGTGGCTTTCAGAACCTGCCGGAACATTGTGACGATAGCTTTCATCCACAACTTCGAGGAACACGGGTTGGAACGCTGCCCTTAATTTTTCTTCTATTTGCTCACGAATCATCATGAAATTTTTCCTCCGACAACGCTGAGATGTCACCCATCCCTTTAAATACTAGCCGCTTTTACCGTTTCCATTACACCTTAGCAACAAAAAATTAGCGTTTATCTGATTTTCTCAGCCAAACGAATGAAGTTCACTGATTCACCCGTTGGTTTTATTGCATAAAGTCCATTTATGGTCTCAACAAAGTAGATAAACGGACAACACGATGAATTAACATGCGTTACCCACTTCCCCTCGTCGCAGGCGATGTTATGATGGCGGGAATTTTCTCTAACCATAAAATGTAGATCCACTGAGAACCCTGGCATGTTTAAAAAAATCCTCTTTCCGTTAGTCGCGCTGTTTATGTTAGCTGGATGCGCAACGCCACCGACCACCATTGACGTTTCGCCAAAAATTACCCTTCCACAGCAGGATCCGAGCCTGATGGGTGTGACGGTGAGCATTAATGGAGCCGATCAGCGTCAGGATCAGGCACTGGCCAAAGTCACCCGCGACAACCAATTGGTGACTCTGACCGCATCCCGCGATCTGCGTTTCCTGCTGCAAGAAGTGCTGGAAAAACAGATGACCGCGCGCGGTTATATGATTGGTCCAAACGGTGCAGTTAACCTGCAAATCATTGTTAGCCAGCTGTTCGCTGACGTGTCTCAGGGTAGCGTACGCTATAACATCGCCACCAAAGCAGACATCGCCATTATTGCGACCGCAGCCAACGGCAACAAGATGACCAAAAACTACCGCGCAAGCTATTCTGTTGAAGGTGCACTGCAGGCCTCAAACAAAAATATTGCCGATGCCGTTAACAGCGTCCTGACCGACACCATCGCTGATATGTCTCAGGACACCAGCGTTCACGATTTCATCAAGCAGAACGCACGTTAATTTCTGCCCTTATGGCCCGGCGCACGTCGGGCCTAAAGACGCCATGTCCAGTCACTACTTACGTATTTTTCAGCAACCGAAGTCAGCAATTCTGCTGATGCTGGGTTTTGCTTCCGGTTTACCGCTCGCACTGACCTCCGGTACGCTTCAGGCGTGGATGACGGTCGAGAACATCGATCTTAAAACTATCGGCTTCTTTTCTCTGGTCGGTCAGGCCTACGTCTTTAAGTTCCTCTGGTCCCCAGTGATGGACCGCTACACACCGCCATTTTTGGGTCGACGTCGCGGCTGGCTGCTGACCACGCAGATTTTGCTGCTGATTTCTATTGCTGCAATGGGTTTTCTGGAGCCCGGCACTCAGTTGCGATGGATGGCAGCACTGGCGGTAGTCATCGCCTTTTGCTCAGCGTCGCAGGATATCGTCTTTGATGCCTGGAAAACGGATGTTTTACCCGCCGAAGAACGCGGCACCGGCGCGGCCATCAGCGTGCTCGGCTACCGCTTAGGGATGCTGGTTTCCGGTGGGCTGGCGCTGTGGATGGCCGATCGCTGGCTTGGCTGGCAGGGTATGTACTGGCTGATGGCGGCCCTGCTGATACCGTGTATTATCGCCACCCTGTTAGCGCCCGAACCCACAGATGCGATTCCGGTCCCTAAAACGCTGGAACAAGCTGTTGCCGCGCCACTGCGCGATTTCTTTGGCCGTAACAACGCCTGGTTAATCCTGCTGCTGATTGTGTTATATAAACTTGGCGATGCCTTCGCCATGAGCCTGACCACCACGTTTTTAATTCGCGGCGTCGGATTTGACGCCGGTGAAGTTGGGGTGGTCAATAAAACGCTGGGGCTGCTGGCGACAATTGTTGGCGCACTGTACGGCGGGATCCTGATGCAACGCCTGTCTCTGTTTCGCGCATTGCTGATTTTCGGCATTTTGCAGGGCGCATCGAACGCGGGTTACTGGTTGCTCTCCATTACCGACAAACATATGTTTAGCATGGGTGCGGCGGTATTCTTCGAAAACCTGTGCGGCGGCATGGGGACAGCAGCATTTGTCGCTCTGCTGATGACGCTGTGTAATAAATCCTTCTCCGCAACACAGTTTGCCCTGCTCTCCGCGCTTTCCGCGGTTGGACGCGTTTATGTCGGTCCGGTGGCAGGCTGGTTTGTCGAAGCACACGGTTGGCCCACGTTTTATCTGTTCTCCGTCTTTGCTGCGATCCCAGGCCTTATTCTGCTGCTGGTTTGTCGCCAGACGCTGGAACATAGCTGGCAAAACGAAAGCTTTATCCCACGCACAGAGTTTCGCGGTGCCTACAACCTGGCATTGATGACGCTGGTGGCGGGCTGTTGTTTGCTGGTGGTCTGGCTGTTACTGCTGACAATGAACGCCCTGGACTACACTCACTTCTCGTTCCTGCCGGAACTGCTTGAAGTTGCGGTCGTGGTCGCCGTCTGCGGTGTGGTATTCGGTGGATTGCTGGATTATCTGGCGCTGCGTAAAACGCGTCTGGCGTGATGTTGCATATTTATGCTCTAAATAATTCGAGTTACGGGACAAAAGGCGTGAGCGTTTTGAACAGCGCTTGTGCTGGCCCCGTAGGGGAGAGGCCGAAAGGCCGAATCACGCGGCGACGCAGCAAATCCCCAGGAGCTTACATAAGTAAGTGACTGGGGTGAGCGAGGACAAATTCGTCGGGAACGAATTTGAACGCTGTTCACAGCGCCCGTAAGGGTGAGGCCCAGGATGGGCCGAGTTATTGCCAACACACCCGTAGCTTGAAGTATGACGAGCATATTTGGCCGTTGTAATAACCCTGCGTAATTATAACGGCTAAATAAACAACACTTAGTAAAAATATTATTTGTTGTTTTGTGCGCCATAGATTTCGGAAATTATTGACGCCTTTTATAAATTCTATTTTCCTTACTCGATTCAGCCAGTACGATTCTATTTTTTGTTCTTTATTTGTCCTTTTATTGATAATCAATTGTTAATTAATTGTTTTATTTTTGCATTGGTTATACCAATTGACCTCCACACTGCCCCCGCGCGTCCGCTTTCGTTATAACGTGGTGTTGCAACAGGTTCTTAAAGTCAATGCGGCATATATTGCAACATATGTGACATGCACGGCAGAACCCAGTAACACAGATCCAATGATGTTTACAGTAATGTAACCTTCCCGTAAAATGCCCTCACACTTTAAACGCCACCCGGTCCCGTGGAATTGAGGTCGTTAAATGAGACTCAGGAAATACAATAAAAGTTTGGGATGGTTGTCATTAATTGCAGGCACTGCATTACTCAGTGGCTGTAATTCTGCGCTGCTTGACCCTAAAGGACAGATTGGCCTGGAGCAACGTTCATTGATACTGACGGCATTTGGCCTGATGTTGATCGTCGTTATTCCTGCCATCTTGATGGCTGTTGGTTTTGCCTGGAAGTACCGTGCAAGCAATAAAGATGCGAAGTACAGCCCGAACTGGTCACACTCCAATAAAGTGGAAGCTGTGGTCTGGACGGTGCCTATCTTAATCATCATTTTCCTTGCCGTGCTGACCTGGAAAACCACACACGCGCTTGAGCCAAGCAAGCCGCTGGCGCATGACGAGAAGCCCATTACCATCGAAGTGGTTTCCATGGACTGGAAATGGTTCTTCATCTATCCGGAACAGGGTATCGCTACCGTGAATGAAATCGCCTTCCCGGCGAACACTCCGGTTGAATTCAAAGTGACATCCAACTCCGTGATGAACTCCTTCTTCATCCCGCGTTTGGGTAGCCAGATTTATGCCATGGCCGGTATGCAGACTCGACTGCATCTGATCGCCAACGAAGCCGGTACTTATGATGGTATCTCCGCAAGCTACAGCGGACCAGGTTTCTCCGGCATGAAGTTCAAGGCTATTGCAACAAAGGACCGCGCCGAATTCGACCAATGGGTTGCTAAAGCTAAACAGTCCACGAACACCATGAGTGACATGGCTGCGTTCGAGAAAGTGGCTGTACCAAGCGAATACAACCAGGTGGAATATTTCTCCAACGTGAAACCGGATTTGTTTAAAGACGTTATTAACAAATTTATGGCTCACGGTAAGAGCATGGACATGGCCAAACCAGAAGGTGAGCACAGCGCACACGAAGGAATGGAAGGCATGGACATGAGCCACGCGGAATCCGCGAACTCAAGGGGCTGAGGAAGAATACGATGTTCGGAAAATTGACACTGGATGCAGTCCCGTTCCATGAACCAATCGTCATGGTTACGATCGCTGCCATTATCATCGGTGGGGCGGCCTTACTGGGCCTCATTACTTACTTCGGTAAGTGGACCTACCTGTGGAAAGAGTGGCTGACTTCGGTTGACCACAAACGCCTTGGCATCATGTATGTCATCGTCGCCATCGTCATGTTGATTCGTGGCTTTGCTGACGCCATCATGATGCGTAGTCAGCAGGCGCTGGCGTCAGCAGGTGAAGCGGGCTTCCTGCCTCCTCACCACTACGACCAGATCTTCACGGCTCACGGCGTGATCATGATCTTCTTCGTCGCCATGCCATTTGTTATCGGTCTGATGAACCTGGTGGTTCCGCTGCAGATCGGCGCACGTGACGTTGCCTTCCCCTTCCTGAACAACCTGAGCTTCTGGTTCACCGTTGTCGGCGTTATCCTGGTTAACCTGTCTCTGGGCGTAGGTGAATTCGCACAGACCGGCTGGCTGGCCTATCCGCCGCTCTCGGGAATAGAGTACAGCCCAAGCGTTGGGGTTGATTATTGGATATGGGCGGTGCAGTTGTCCGGTATAGGTACAACCTTAACCGGTATCAACTTCTTTGTGACCATCATCAAGATGCGTGCACCGGGTATGACGATGTTCAAGATGCCGGTATTTACCTGGGCATCTCTGTGCGCCAACATCCTGATTATCGCCTCTTTCCCAATCTTGACGGTTACCGTCGCGTTGCTAACCCTGGATCGCTATCTGGGCACCCATTTCTTTACCAACGATATGGGCGGCAACATGATGATGTACATCAACCTGATTTGGGCCTGGGGCCATCCGGAAGTGTACATTCTGATTCTGCCAGTCTTCGGGGTGTTCTCCGAAATCGCAGCGACCTTCTCGCGTAAACGCCTGTTTGGCTACACCTCGCTGGTGTGGGCAACCGTGTGTATCACCGTTCTGTCGTTCGTTGTTTGGCTGCACCACTTCTTCACTATGGGTGCAGGCGCTAACGTTAACGCCTTCTTCGGTATTACCACCATGATTATCGCCATCCCGACCGGGGTGAAGATCTTCAACTGGCTGTTCACCATGTATCAGGGCCGTATCGTATTCCACTCAGCGATGCTGTGGACGATTGGCTTCATCGTGACCTTCTCAGTCGGCGGTATGACCGGTGTACTGCTGGCGGTTCCGGGTGCAGACTTCGTACTACACAACAGCCTGTTCCTGATTGCGCACTTCCACAACGTTATCATCGGCGGCGTGGTATTTGGTTGCTTCGCTGGCATGACCTACTGGTGGCCAAAAGCGTTTGGCTACACGCTGAACGAAACCTGGGGCAAACGCGCATTCTGGTTGTGGATCATCGGCTTCTTCGTGGCATTTATGCCGCTGTACGTGCTGGGCTTTATGGGTATGACCCGTCGTCTCAGCCAGCAGATTGACCCGCAGTTCCATCCGATGCTGGTCGTTGCTGCCTGCGGTGCCGCGCTGATTGCACTGGGTATCCTGTGCCAGCTGATTCAGATCTACGTGTCTATTCGCGACCGCGAGCAGAACCGTGACCTGACCGGTGACCCGTGGGGTGGTCGTACGCTGGAGTGGGCAACCTCTTCCCCGCCTCCGTTCTACAACTTTGCCGTTGTGCCACACGTTCACGAGCGTGATGCCTTCTGGGAAATGAAAGAAAAAGGCGAAGCGTATAAGCAACCTACGCACTATGAAGAGATTCATATGCCGAAGAACAGCGGCGCCGGTATCGTCATTACCGCCTTCGCGACACTGTTTGGTTTCGCCATGATCTGGCATATCTGGTGGCTGGCAATTGCAAGCTTCGCAGGCATGATTATCAGCTGGATCGTGAAAAGCTTTGATGAAGACGTGGATTACTACGTGCCGGTCCCGGAAGTCGAAAAACTGGAAAATCAGCATTTCGATGAGATTACTAAGGCAGGGCTGAAAAATGGCAACTGATACTTTAGCGCACGCGAATGCCCACGCGCACGAACACGGGCACCACGATGCAGGTCAGAACAAAATCTTCGGATTTTGGGTCTACCTGATGAGCGACTGCATTCTGTTCTCTATTCTGTTTGCAACCTATGCCGTTCTGGTGAACGGCACCGCAGGTGGCCCAACAGGTAAGGACATTTTTGAGCTGCCGTTCGTACTGGTAGAGACCTTCCTGCTGTTATTCAGCTCCATTACTTACGGCATGGCGGCGATCGCCATGTACAAGAACAACAAGAGCCAGGTGATTTCCTGGCTGGCGTTGACCTTCTTGTTCGGTGCCGGATTCATCGGGATGGAAATCTATGAATTCCATCACCTGATTGTTAACGATATGGGCCCGGATCGTAGCGGCTTCCTGTCGGCGTTCTTCGCGCTGGTTGGTACGCACGGTCTGCACGTCACTTCCGGTCTTATCTGGATGGCGGTGCTGATGGTGCAAGTTGCCCGTCGCGGCCTGACCAGCACTAACCGTACCCGCATCATGTGCCTGAGCCTGTTCTGGCACTTCCTGGATGTGGTGTGGATCTGCGTGTTCACTGTTGTTTATCTGATGGGGGCGATGTAATGAGTCATTCAAACGTGAGCGGCGGCGCATCCCATGGCAGCGTAAAAACCTATATGACAGGTTTTATCCTGTCGGTAATCCTGACGGTTATTCCGTTCTGGATGGTGATGACAGGTTCTGCCTCTCCTGCCGTTATTCTGGGGACTATCCTCATTATGGCAGTGGTACAGATACTGGTTCACCTGGTGTGCTTCCTGCACATGAATAGCAAATCTGATGAAGGTTGGAACATGACGGCCTTTGTCTTTACTGTGCTAATCATCGCCATTCTGGTTGTGGGCTCCATCTGGATTATGTGGAACCTGAACTACAACATGATGATGCACTAAGAGCGGCGATTATGATGTTTAAGCAATACCTGCAAGTAACGAAACCAGGCATCATCTTTGGCAACCTGATCTCGGTGATTGGTGGATTCCTGCTGGCCTCTAAAGGCAGCATTGATTATCCCCTGTTTATCTACACGTTGGTTGGGGTGTCACTGGTTGTGGCGTCGGGTTGTGTATTTAACAACTACATCGACAGGGATATCGACAGGAAGATGGAGAGGACCAAAAACCGCGTGCTGGTTAAAGGTCTGATTTCTCCTGCGGTCTCGCTGGTATACGCCACCTTGCTGGGTATTGCTGGCTTTATGCTGCTGTGGTTTGGCGCGAACCCTCTGGCCTGCTGGCTGGGGGTGATGGGCTTCGTGGTCTATGTTGGCGTGTACAGCCTGTATATGAAACGCCACTCGGTCTACGGTACGCTGATTGGTTCACTCTCCGGCGCAGCGCCGCCGGTGATTGGCTACTGCGCCGTGACGGGAAGTTTTGACAGCGGTGCGCTGATTCTGCTGGCTATTTTCAGCCTGTGGCAGATGCCGCACTCTTACGCCATCGCGATTTTCCGTTTCAAGGATTATCAGGCTGCCAACATCCCGGTTTTACCGGTGGTGAAAGGTATTTCGGTCGCGAAAAACCATATCACGCTGTACATCGTAGCGTTTGCTATCGCCACGTTGATGCTAACCCTGGGCGGCTATGCAGGTTATAAATACCTGATTGTTGCTGCGGCGGTGAGCGTCTGGTGGTTGGGCATGGCGCTGCGCGGATATAAAGTGGAAGATGACAGAGTCTGGGCGCGCAAGCTGTTCGGTTTCTCCATCATCGCCATTACCGCGCTTTCCGTGATGATGTCCGTCGACTTTATGGTGCCAAACTCGCAGAACCTGCTGACTTACGTCTGGTAAAATCTGCTCATACTATAAAGGGTGCTTCGGCACCCTTTTTTATTTGTCGTGTTGCTATCCCCCCTCCCCTCACAACCACAACATTTGTTAATGAAGCGCATATTTACCCCGCCCGCATACCGCTTTACACTAGGCGCGAAATTAATACAGAGGTGGGAATGAACGATTATAAAATGACGCCCGGTGAGTTGCGCGCCACCTGGGGTTTAGGGACCGTATTCTCGTTGCGCATGCTTGGCATGTTTATGGTCCTGCCGGTTCTGACTACCTATGGCATGGCGCTGCAGGGCGCCAGCGAAGCGCTGATCGGGCTTGCCATCGGCATTTATGGTCTGGCACAGGCTGTCTTCCAGATCCCTTTCGGCTTGCTATCCGACCGCATCGGGCGCAAACCGCTTATCGTCGGCGGGCTGGCGATATTCGTTTTCGGTAGCGTGATCGCCGCGCTCTCGGACTCTATCTGGGGAATTATACTCGGACGTGCACTGCAGGGTTCCGGGGCGATTGCCGCCGCGGTGATGGCGCTGCTGTCTGACTTAACCCGCGAACAGAACCGCACAAAAGCGATGGCGTTTATTGGTGTCAGCTTTGGTATCACCTTCGCCATTGCCATGGTGCTTGGGCCGATCGTTACCCACGCGCTGGGATTACACGCGCTGTTCTGGATGATCGCCGCACTGGCAACCACCGGTATCGTACTGACCATTTGGGTGGTTCCCAATAGCACCACCCACGTGCTGAACCGCGAATCGGGCATGGTCAAAGGCAGCTTCAGTAAAGTCCTGGCGGAGCCTAAACTGCTGAAGCTCAATTTTGGCATCATGTGCCTGCATATTTTACTGATGTCCACTTTCGTCGCCCTGCCAGGCCAGCTGGCAAAAGCGGGCTTTCCCGCCGCCGAACACTGGAAGATTTATCTGGTGACGATGCTGCTGTCCTTTGTTTCCGTGGTGCCGTTCATCATCTATGCCGAAGTAAAACGCCGGATGAAGCGGGTATTCCTCTCGTGTGTGGTGCTGATCCTGGCTGCTGAGATTGTCCTGTGGAGCGCTAACATTCGTTTCTGGGGGCTGATTGCAGGCGTTCAGCTCTTCTTCCTCGCCTTTAACCTGATGGAAGCACTTCTCCCCTCGCTCATCAGCAAAGAATCTCCGGCGGGTTATAAAGGAACGGCGATGGGCGTTTACTCCACCAGCCAGTTCCTCGGTGTCGCCATCGGTGGTTCGCTGGGCGGTTGGGTGGTCGAAATGTTTGATGGTCAGGCGGTATTTTTGGCAGGCACATTGTTGGCTGCAATCTGGCTACTGGTGGCCAGCACTATGAAAGAACCGCCGTATGTCAGCAGCCTGCGCGTGGAGATCCCCCCTGAGATCGCCGCAGATGACACACTAAAACAGCGCCTGCAGGCAAAAGAGGGCGTGAGTGAGGTGTTAATTGTGGCAAAAGAGCATTCTGCCTATGTGAAAATCGACAGCAAAGTGACTAATCGATTTGAAATTGAGCAGGCGATAAGCCAGGCGTGAGGATTGCCGGATGGCGACTATCGCCTTATCCGGCCTACAAATAGCATGTGCGATCGGTAGGCCTGATAAGCGTAGCGCCATCAGGCAGAACGGCTTAGTCGCGGAAGTTCTTGAACTGGAACGGCTGGCCGAGATCGCCGCCTCGCACCAGCGCCATGACGGATTGCAAATCGTCACGCGCCTTGCCGGTCACTCGAATTTCTTCGCCCTGAATCTGCGCCTGCACCTTCAGTTTGCTGTCTTTAATCAGCTTGACGATTTTTTTCTGTACCGCACTTTCAATGCCCTGCTTCAGCTTCGCTTCCACAAACCAGGTTTTCCCGCTGTGGGTAAAAGTTTCCGGTACGTCGAGCGACGTCCCTTCAATCCCGCGCTTCAGCAGCTTGGCGCGCAAAATATCCAGCAACTGATTAACCTGGAAATCAGACTCACTCAGCACCTTAATGGTCTTATTTGCTTCGTTCAGCTCAAAAGTGGCCTCAACGCCACGAAAATCGAAGCGTGACTCCACTTCGCGGCTCGCATTATCGACCGCATTACGCGCTTCCTGAAGATCAACTTCAGAAACAATATCGAAAGATGGCATCTTTTCCTCTCCCTTCGTTTTTGATGCGAAGCATAATACCTGCAAAGTTACTCAACAGACAGCGCTATACTAGGCTGTATCCCCTAATTGTACGTGGCATTGGTAGCGGCGAACAATAAATGGGATGCAGACGATATGGATTAACACCTGGTGCTGTTGCAGGTGAGGAGGATGAATGAAAATTACCGTACTGGGATGCGGAGCCTTAGGGCAGCTTTGGCTTACAGCGCTGAGCAAACATGGACATGAGGTTCAAGGGTGGCTACGCGTGCCACAACCTTATTGCAGCGTTAATTTGATTGACACGGATGGATCGGTTTTTAATGAATCCCTGACGGCAAACGACCCCGATTTTTTGGCAAAAAGCGATCTGTTACTGGTGACACTGAAAGCCTGGCAGGTTTCTGATGCAGTAAAAAGTCTGGCAACAATCCTGCCTAAAACCTCCCCTATTCTGTTAATTCACAACGGAATGGGCACCGTTGATGAGCTGCAAAGCATTGCACAACCACTGTTGATAGGCACCACCACGCATGCTGCACGCCGTGATGGCAACGTCATTATCCATGTGGCGAAAGGAACAACACGCATCGGCCCGGCACGTGAACAGGATGGTGATTTCAGCTATCTGGCTGAGGACCTGCAAGAAGTGCTGCCTGACGTTGCCTGGCACGATAACATCCGTGCGGAACTGTGGCGTAAGCTGGCGGTCAATTGCGTCATTAACCCGCTTACCGCTCTGTGGAACTGCCAAAACGGCGAACTGCGCCAGCATCCTGAAAAAATAGCGCTCATCTGTCAGGAAGTGGCGGCGGTTATTGAACGCGAAGGCCACCATACATCCGTGGATGATTTACGCTATTATGTTGAGCAAGTAATTGACAGCACAGCAGAAAATATCTCATCCATGCTGCAGGACATCCGTGCTCTGCGCCATACTGAGATAGACTATATTACCGGTTATTTGTTGAAACGCGCGCGTGCGCACGGCATCGCCGTTCCGGAAAATGCCCAGTTATTTGAAATGGTGAAGCGAAAGGAGAGTGAGTATGAGCGCTCAAGCACTGGTTTGTCTCGCCCCTGGTAGTGAAGAGACCGAAGCGGTCACCACTATCGATCTGCTGGTTCGCGGCGGGATCCAGGTGACGACCGCCAGCGTCGCCAGCGATGGCAACCTGACGATTATTTGCTCACGCGGTGTCAAACTGCTGGCAGATGCGCCGCTGGTGGAAGTCGCCGACGGCGATTACGACATTATCGTGCTACCTGGTGGCATTAAAGGTGCGGAGTGTTTTCGCGACAGCCCGCTGCTAATTGAAACCGTAAAACAGTTTCACTGCTCCGGCCGCATTGTGGCGGCAATTTGTGCCGCTGCCGCTACCGTACTGGTACCGCATGATATTTTCCCACTCGGTAACATGACCGGCTTCCCGGCGCTGAAGGACAAAATCCCTGCCGATCAGTGGCAGGATAAGCGCGTCGTCTGGGACCCTCGCGTTAACCTGTTGACTAGCCAGGGACCAGGGACGTCTATCGATTTTGGTTTAAAAATAATTGATCTGCTGGTGGGGCGCGAAAAAGCCCACGAGGTGGCGTCACAACTGGTGATACCCGCAGGAATTTATAACTACTACGAGTAACGCGTCAGGCCACTCCTCTAAAAGGAACCGTTATGAAAGGATATCTGAGTGGAGTGGCTTTACTGCTCCTTTCCAGCACCACCGCCGCAACCCAGCTTGGGGTTAAGAGCCTTGAGTATCACTATCCCGGCAGCACAGAGATGCAGTATCGCGTGCCTTGGTTTTCCTCAGCGGATAATCCAAAGGTTGCAAAACGCATTAACGATTATATTTTCGCAAGCTTCATTAATCAGTTACCGGGTAATAATCCGCAGGCGACAGTGAATAAGTTTGCGAAATCAGAGATGAATGCCACCGCAAACCTTGACTATACGGTTGAGTATCGCGATGCCAAGGTTCTGACCCTTAACATGTTTATCGAAGGCTGCGGGGCCTATTGCGAGTCGTACAATGTGCCAATGAGCTTCGACTTAGCCAACGGCGCAGCAATTACCCTCAACGATCTCTTTTCCCGGCCCACAATCGCCGAATTAAACACGCGTATCAGAAAAGATATCCGCAGCCAAATCGATGTCTTTGTTGCGGCGCATAAATCGCGGACGCCGGAGCAAATAAAAGAAGAAAAAGGCGAGGATTTTAACTATGCCGACTTCTACGCCTCATGCGCCACCTGGACCGACGGTTTGTATTACATCGACAAATTCTCCCTGCAAAAAGAGCAGTTGCTCTTCCTGAACGGACGCTGTAGCAACCACGCCAGTCGTGCGCTCGACGAGTTGGGTGATTTCACCACGAAAATCCCGACCGCAGAACTGCAAAATCAGCTCACGCCGTATGGCCAGTATCTGACTGGCGCAAAGGGTACAACACCGGTTGAGCCCGCGCCCGGTATCGACGGCAAGGTGATGTACGGCACACTGGGAAAAAGCCTGCGTATCGTGCTGAAGGTGGACTGCAAATACGGTGATTCTTTTGAAGGGGCTTACTACTACCAGAAATTTGGCGCACCGATTGAATTAACCGGCAAGTGCGACACTGCAAACAATCAACATTATGAACTGAAGACGTCGGCTGCTGAACACGCGCAAGAGAAGATAACGCTGGAATTAAAAGATGGTGCCTATCAGGGCGTCTGGGAATCGAACGGGAAGACGCTCCCCGTTAGATTTGAATAACGCTTTCGCACAACATTGCCGGATGGCGGTGTAAACACCTTATCAGGCCTACAAAGACGTACAGCTTGTAGGCCTGATAAGCGCAGCGCCATCAGGCAAAAGTTACTACGGGCGATACACTTTCACGTTTTCAAAGCCCTGCTCGCGCAGATACAGCGCTTGCAGGCGGCTCATCACCCCACGTTCACACCACAGCAGCCAGGTTTTATTCTGGTCTAAATCGCCAAAGTGGGTGCTCAGCTTGTAGAACGGCAGGGGAACCACGTCCACGCCTTCCACTTTCAGCGGCTTATCATCCTGTTCATCCACAGAGCGAATGTCGAGAATCACGTCGTTGGGACCAAAACCGCTCACGGTTTCGACTTCCACCACGGTCTGCTCGGTCTGCTGAGCGATATCGCGGATATCGATATTGTTGGCTTCTTCCACCACTTTATCGAGGATGGCGAAGTCGAAGTTTTCTTCTTCGGCTTCAATCTTCGCTTTAATGGCTTTTACCGTCGGGCTTTTTGAGATCACACCGCAGTATTCCGGCATGGTACGGGCAAAATCTTCGGTACCGATTTCACGCGCCAGATTAATGATGTGTTCTTTATCGTGCGAGATCAGCGGACGCAGGATCAGGGTATCTGATACGTTATCGATCAAACGCAGGTTAGTCAGCGTCTGGCTGGAGACCTGCCCCAGCGCTTCACCGGTCACCAACGCCTGGACGCCGTAGCGCTCGGCCACCTTAGACGCCGCGCGAACCATCATGCGCTTGAGGACCACGCCCATCTGACCGTCGTCAACTTTCTCGAGGATTTCACCCACCACAGGTTCAAAGTTGATGGCGACAAAACGTACGCGATGCGAACTCCCGAAGCGGTTCCACAGATAATGCGCCACCTGACGAACACCGATTTCGTGCGCCGCACCGCCGAGGTTAAAGAAGCAGTAGTGCACACGACAGCCGCGACGCATCAGCATATAGCTGGAAACGCCGGAATCAAAACCGCCGGAAATCAGCGACAGAACGTCTTCCTGGGTGCCAATCGGATAGCCGCCAATTCCCTCGTAGCGACCTTTCACCAGCAGCAGTCGGTCGTTTTCGATTTCAAGATTGACGGTCACATCAGGCTTGGTCAGCTTCACACGCGCGGATTCAATGTGCTGATTCAGTCCACCGCCAACATAACGTTCCACTTCAATGGAGCTAAACTCATGCTTACCGCGGCGCTTCACGCGCACGCAGAAGGTTTTGCCTTCCAGCTGATCGCGGTACTGCACCAGCGCTTTCTCGAAAATATCGTGCATATCGGTAAACGGCACGTCTTCTACTTCGAGAATATGGTGAATACCCGGAATGCGGGTCAGCGCGTCACGAATATCCAGACGCTGGGTTTCATCTTTGGCGCGAACCTCAACGTGGTCCCAGTGGCGGACGACGGCAAGGTCTTCATCATAGTGTTTTAAAACGTTACGGATGTTCCCTGTCAGAATTTTTATAAAGCGCAAACGCACAGATTGGCTTTTGATGGTGATTTCTGGGAACAATTTAATGATAAACTTCATGGCGGCAATGGTTCTTTGGCAAGTCTGAACGACTTGTAATGGGAAAAATACAGCAGCCCATACCCTGCGGCTGCATCCAGGCGCGCAAGTATACCACCATCATGGTCATCCTGTGCACATCGCCTTACTATTGCGCGTTATTTGATAATTGCTCTAAGTCCGTTACCATGGCTTGGGCTGAAAATATTGAGAGTCAGACATTCATTATGCCGAAGAAAAATGAAGCGCCCGCCAGCTTTGAAACAGCGCTGAGCGAGCTGGAACAGATTGTTACCCGTCTGGAAAGTGGCGACCTGCCGCTGGAAGAGGCGCTGAACGAATTCGAACGTGGCGTACAGCTGGCGCGTCAGGGACAGGTTAAGTTGCAACAGGCTGAACAGCGCGTGCAAATCCTGCTGTCAGAAACTGAAGACGCCGCCCTCACGCCTTTTACACCGGATAATGAGTAAATGGATTTTACGCAGCAGCTACAGGCTTGCGTTGAGCAGGCCAACCAGGCACTGAGCCGTTTTATCGCGCCACTGCCCTTTCAGAACACTCCCGTGGTCGAAACCATGCAATATGGCGCATTATTAGGCGGTAAACGTCTGCGCCCGTTCCTGGTATACGCGACCGGTCAAATGTTTGGCGTCAGCCTGAGTACGCTCGACGCTCCCGCCGCGGCGGTTGAGTGCATCCACGCCTATTCGCTGATGCACGACGATTTACCCGCAATGGACGACGACGATCTGCGACGCGGCCTGCCGACCTGCCATGTTAAGTTTGGCGAGGCGAATGCAATTTTAGCCGGTGATGCGCTGCAAACGCTGGCGTTTTCCATAATCAGCGACGCGCCAATGCCCGAGGTTGCTGACCGTGATCGCATTGCCATGATCTCCGAGCTGGCCCGGGCCAGCGGAATCGCCGGTATGTGTGGCGGTCAGGCGCTGGATTTGGCGGCTGAAGGCTTCCAGGTTGAGCTGGACGCGCTGGAGAAAATCCATCGACATAAAACCGGGGCCTTGATTCGCGCCGCCGTTCGTCTGGGGGCGTTAAGTGCCGGAGATAGAGGGCGAAACGTCCTGCCGATACTCGACAAATACGCTGAAAGCATCGGTCTGGCGTTCCAGGTTCAGGATGACATACTGGATGTGGTAGGCGATACTGCAACATTGGGTAAACGTCAGGGTGCCGACCAGCAGCTTGGCAAAAGTACCTATCCTGCACTTCTGGGTCTTGAGCAAGCCCGGAATAAAGCCCGGGATTTAATCGAGGATGCCCGCCAGTCGCTCAGTCTGCTGGCCGCACAATCACTCGATACCTCGGCACTGGAAGCGCTAGCGGACTACATAATCCAGCGTGATAAATAAACCAACATATCCGATGAGCTTGCGATGAGTTTTGATATAGCCAAATACCCGACCCTGGCGCTGGTCGACTCCACTCAGGAGTTACGCCTGCTACCAAAAGAGAGCCTGCCCAAGCTTTGCGACGAACTGCGCCGCTATTTGCTCGACAGCGTGAGCCGTTCCAGCGGGCATTTCGCCTCCGGTCTGGGCACGGTTGAGCTGACCGTCGCGCTGCACTACGTCTACAACACTCCGTTTGACCAGTTAATCTGGGATGTGGGGCACCAGGCGTACCCGCACAAAATTCTGACGGGACGTCGCGATAAAATCGGCACCATCCGCCAGAAAGGCGGCCTGCATCCGTTCCCCTGGCGCGGCGAGAGCGAGTATGACGTTTTAAGCGTCGGACACTCCTCCACCTCCATCAGCGCCGGTATTGGCATTGCTGTTGCCGCCGAGAAAGAAGGCAAAGAGCGCCGTACCGTTTGCGTGATTGGCGACGGGGCCATCACTGCCGGCATGGCGTTTGAAGCCATGAACCACGCGGGTGATATTAAGCCCGATATGCTGGTTATCCTGAACGACAACGAAATGTCGATTTCAGAAAACGTCGGCGCGCTGAACAACCACCTGGCGCAGTTGCTCTCCGGCAAACTGTATTCCTCATTGCGTGAAGGCGGAAAGAAAGTCTTCTCCGGCGTACCGCCGATTAAAGAACTGCTTAAACGTACCGAAGAACACATTAAAGGCATGGTGGTGCCGGGCACGCTGTTTGAGGAATTGGGCTTTAACTACATTGGCCCGGTAGACGGTCACGACGTGCTGGGGCTTATCACTACGCTGAAGAACATGCGCGACCTTAAAGGCCCGCAGTTCCTGCACATCATGACCAAAAAAGGTCGTGGCTATGAGCCTGCAGAAAAAGACCCAATCACGTTCCATGCGGTACCCAAATTCGATCCTTCCAGCGGATGTCTGCCGAAAAGCAGCGGCGGCCTGCCGAGCTACTCCAAAATCTTCGGCGACTGGCTGTGCGAAACGGCGGCCAAAGACAACAAGCTGATGGCGATCACCCCGGCCATGCGCGAAGGCTCCGGTATGGTGGAGTTTTCACGTAAATTCCCGGACCGCTACTTCGACGTGGCGATTGCCGAGCAGCACGCGGTCACCTTTGCTGCCGGACTGGCAATTGGCGGCTATAAACCGGTGGTCGCTATTTATTCCACCTTCCTGCAACGCGCTTACGATCAGGTGCTGCATGATGTCGCCATTCAGAAACTGCCGGTCCTGTTCGCCGTGGATCGCGCGGGGATCGTGGGCGCAGATGGACAAACCCACCAGGGCGCGTTCGATCTCTCCTTCCTGCGCTGCATCCCGGAGATGGTCATTATGACCCCGAGCGATGAAAACGAATGCCGCCAGATGCTGTTTACCGGTTATCACTACGCTAACGGCCCGGCCGTGGTGCGCTACCCGCGCGGTAATGCGGTTGGTGTTGAGCTGACCCCGCTGGAAAAATTACCTATTGGTAAAGGCATCGTGAAGCGTCACGGGACAAAAGTGGCAATCCTTAACTTCGGCACCCTGATGCCTGAAGCCGCTCAGGTTGCGGAGTCGCTGAACGCCACGCTGGTCGATATGCGCTTTGTCAAACCACTGGACGAAACGTTGATTCTGGAGATGGCGGCCCGCCACGAGGTGCTGGTTACTCTTGAAGAAAACGCCATTATGGGCGGCGCGGGCAGCGGCGTAAACGAAGTGCTGATGGCGCATCGTAAACCGGTCCCGGTGCTTAACATTGGCCTGCCTGACTTCTTCATCCCGCAGGGGACGCAGGACGAAGCGCGCGCCGATCTCGGTCTTGATGCCGCCGGTATTGATGCCAAAATCAAGGCCTGGCTGGCATAATCCCCTCCCCGCTCCTGCTATGCTTAATGATTAACACGCTAAGCAGGAGCGGAATATGCAATACAACCTCTTAGGAAAAACTGACCTTCGGGTCTCTCGCCTTTGTCTGGGCTGCATGACGTTTGGCGAGCCCAATCGCGGCAACCACGCCTGGACGTTGCCGGAAGAAAGCAGTCGCCCAATAATTAAACACGCTCTTGAAGGTGGCATTAACTTTTTTGATACTGCCAACAGCTACTCCGCCGGCAGCAGTGAAGAAATTGTCGGTCGCGCCCTGCGTGACTTCGCTCGCCGCGACGAGGTGGTGGTCGCCACCAAAGTTTTTCATCAGGTAGAGGATTTAGCGGAAGGTTTATCCCGGGCGCAAATCCTGCGTTCTATCGACGATAGCCTGACTCGCCTTGGCATGGACTATGTCGATATCCTGCAAATTCATCGCTGGGATTACAACACGCCTGTGGAAGAAACTCTGGAAGCGCTTAATGACGTGGTGAAGTCCGGTAAAGCACGCTATATCGGCGCCTCCTCGATGCACGCCTCCCAGTTTGCGCAGGCGCTGGCCTTGCAGAAACAACACGGCTGGGCGCAATTTGTCAGCATGCAGGATCACTACAACCTTATCTATCGTGAAGAAGAACGCGAAATGCTGCCGCTGTGCTATCAGGAAGGCGTGGCGGTGATCCCATGGAGCCCGCTGGCACGGGGACGTCTGACGCGCCCCTGGGGAGAAACGACCGCGCGCGTTGTGTCGGATGAAGTCGGCAAAAATCTGTACCGCGAGAGCGATGAAAACGACGCGAGAATAGCGGAACGGTTAACCGGGGTGAGTGAGGAAATCGGCGCCTCGCGCGCACAAGTGGCGCTGGCGTGGCTGCTGAGCAAACCGGGCGTCGCCGCACCCATAATTGGTGCCTCGCGTGAAGAACAGCTGGACGAGTTGCTCAACGCAGTCGATTTAACGCTAAAACCGGAACAGATTGCCGAACTGGAAACGCCGTACAAACAGCATCCGGTGGTGGGATTTAAATAAATCTGGTATTGCCCGATAGCGCTGCGCTTATCGGGCCTACAACAGAAGCCTGGAAAGGGTTAAATAATGCCAAGCGGCCAGTGATGCCCAATAAAGTAGAGGATCCCTGCGGAAAGTATCCCCGCCACAATATCGTCGATCATAATCCCCGTACCGCCATGCACATTACGATCGAACCAGCGGATCGGCCAGGGCTTCCACATATCCAGAATGCGGAAAATCACAAATCCGGCGGCGACCCACTGCCAGTCGAGTGTCGGCAGGGCCATCAGGGTTATCCACATTCCGACAAACTCGTCCCAGACGATACTGCCATGATCGTGTACGCCCATATCTTTCGCCGTTTGATGGCACAGATAGACACCGATACAAATAGCCAGCATGACAACCAGTGAATACAGCTGCCACGGCAGAAACGTCATCACATACCAAAATGGGATCGCCGCCAGCGATCCCATCGTTCCGGGTATAATTGGACTTAATCCGCTGCCGAATCCGGTGGCCAACAGGTGCCACGGATTACGCATACTCAAACGGCTTTTTGCGACATCTTTTTTAAGGCGCAGCAAAATGGTCATATCCTTTCCAGTCAAACGTGACGGGCTTACCGTCACGCGTAAAGTGCATCCCTTCCACGTCCGCACTCATCTGCCCGATACAGGTAAATGATGCGCCAAGATGCCCCAGCGCGACGTCCAGTGCACCACGATTTATTTCCGGTACGGTAAAGCATAACTCATAATCTTCACCGCCCGAAAGCGCCCAGCGCAGCGCCTGCTCCGGCTCAACGTGTTGGGAAAATGCCGTGGAATACGGTAACGCATCGACATTAACGCGCGCGCCACAGCCGCTGGCATTGACGATATGCCCGAGATCGGAAATCAGACCGTCGGAAAGATCGATCGCCGCACTGGCCAGGTCGCGCAGGGCCTGCCCCTGCAAAATACGCGGCGTGGGGCGCAGGTGACGCTTAAGCAGATAGTCCGCGTCTTTGGCATCTGTTACCTGCAATCGGTTTTGCAGAATAGCCAAACCGGCAGCGCTGTCGCCCGGCGTACCGGTAACGTAAATCCAGTCACCCGGCTTCGCACCTGAGCGTTTTAAGGCCCGCCCGACCGGGACGTAGCCATGGATACCCAACGTCATCGACAATGGCCCACGCGTGGTATCACCGCCAATCAGCTGCATATCATAGTAATTGAGGAGTTCAAACAGGCTATCACTGAAGGCTTCAAGCCAGGATTCATCAACGTCAGGTAACGTGAGCGCCAGCGTCAGCCATGCCGGATCAGCCCCCATCGCCGCCAGATCGCTTAAATTAACCGCCAGCGCTTTCCAGGCCAGGTCCGTTGGATCAATATCAGGAAGGAAGTGATTGCCTGCCACCAGCGTATCGGTACTGATCGCCAGCGTTTGTTTTTCAGGGATATTCAGGAGTGCGCAATCGTCACCAATGCCGGTTTCGACGTCAAGACGAGAGCTTCTAACACGGTCAAAATAACGGGCAATCAGGGAGAATTCGCCGCATGCCATACGTTATGCCTCAGCAGGAAAAAAGAAAAGGCCGGCGACAGCGGAAAAAAATTCCGCCATCTTGCCGGCCTGGCGATCACTTTTTGTTGGGGCGAATCGCAGGTGCTGCTTTATCCAGTACGCCGTTGACGAACTTATGACTATCTTCGGCACCGAAGGTTTTCGCCAGTTCAATCGCTTCGTTGATGGCCACTTTATACGGCACATCACTACGTTTAGACAGTTCAAACAGTGCAATACGCAGTACGGCTTTCTCTACCTGACCCAGCTCTTCCAGCAGACGAGACAGGTAAGGCTTCATCAGTCCATCCAGGTACGCGCTGTTAGTCGCCACCCCGGACAGCAGTTCACGGAAATACAGAACGTCGACATCTTTCACGTCCTGTTCCGCCAGGAACTGGTATTCAACATCAGAGATGTCGTTCTGGGACAACTGCCAGGAATAGAGCGCCTGGACGGCACACTCACGGGCGCGGCGACGAGCAGCAGGTTTCACGGATTTCCCCTTACAAAAATCAGGCCTTAATGGCTTTCAATACATTAATCATTTCAAGCGCGGTCAGTGCAGCTTCTGCGCCTTTGTTACCGGCTTTCGTGCCAGCACGTTCGATGGCTTGTTCAATACTTTCGGTTGTCAGAACACCGAAGGCTACCGGAATACCACTGTCCTGAGCGACATGCGCCAGACCATTGCTAGCTCCGCCAGCCACATATTCGAAGTGAGCGGTACCGCCACGGATAACCGTACCCAGCGCAATCACCGCGTCATATTTACCGGTTTTCGCTAGTGCGTCAGCCGCCAACGGCAGCTCATACGCGCCTGGAACCCAAACGACGGTAATGTTTTCATCTTTAACCTGACCAATACGCTTCAGGGCGTCAATCGCACCTTCCAGCAGGCTGTCATTGATAAAGTTGTTGAAACGCGCGATGGTGATGGCGACGCGAGCGTCCGGAGTAGCAACGTTAGCTTCAATAATGTTCATATTCTTCCTTCGGATTCACTAGACCCCGCAGGGGGGCGGATTTTATCATAATAATCTGTGCGCTGCTTCCCTTTCGAACCGGGAGATCATGCGCTCACTAAATGCAGGCAAAGGTCCGGACCTACATGGCGTATCTCGTTGAATTTGAAATGGGGGACATCGGCCAGTTTCTCAAGGCCTGGCAGTACACATAATCCTCGCGCGTCACTGCCTAACAGTTTAGGCGCAACATAGACGATTAGCTCATCCACCACCCCAGCCTGCAATAATGCGCCCGCAAGCGTTGGACCAGCCTCAACCCAAATGCTGTTAATTTGCTGCTTGCCCAGTTGCATCATCAACACCACCAGATCCAGATTCCCGTTATGCTCCGGCACATTCAGCGTGCGAACGCTCTCCGGCCAGATACGCGAATCGTCGCTGCTGCGAGCAATCCAGGTTTCTCCCGGCTGCTGCACAATACTATGTTCAGGAGTGACCTGGTTTTGACGATCGAGAACAATGCGGATTGGCTGACGCAGGTTTTCCTGTGGATACAGCGCCTGGGTCGATTCATCAAGCTCCGCCCAACGGACGGTAAGCTTAGGGTCGTCAGCCAGCACCGTGGCGCTGCTGGTTAAAATAGCATGGCTTTGTGCACGCAGGCGCTGAACGTCGCGCCGCGCCTGTGGTGAGGTAATCCACTGGCTTTCACCGCTGGCCATCGCCGTACGACCGTCGAGCGATGCGCCGAGCTTAAGCTGTACATACGGAAATCCGGTACGCATCCGCTTGAGAAAGCCCTTATTCAGCTGTTCGACGTCGTTCATCATCATGCCGTGGCTGACGTCAATGCCCGCCTGCTGCAAACGATAAAGTCCGCGCCCCGCCACCTGCGGGTTAGGATCCTGCATCGCGGCAACAACACGCGTCACGCCCGCGGCAATCAGCGCGTCACAGCACGGCGGCGTACGCCCGTGATGGCTGCACGGCTCAAGCGTCACGTAAGCTGTAGCCCCCTGCGCTTTAATTCCGGCCATACGCAGCGCATGGACCTCGGCATGGGGCTCACCCGCACGGTGATGATATCCTTCACCGACGATTTCCCCGTCTTTAACAATGACACACCCAACATTAGGATTGGGGTGAGTGGTAAAGCGTCCGCGCGCAGCGAGCTTCAGCGCACGCGCCATGTATAACTCATCCTGCATGGCTTAATCCTGTAGGCGAGCGATCTCTTCGCCAAATTCTTTGATATCTTCGAAGCTCCGGTAGACCGAAGCAAAACGGATGTAGGCCACTTTATCGAGCTTTTTCAGTTGCTCCATCACCAGATTTCCGATCATTTTACTCGGAACCTCGCGCTCGCCCGTCCCACGCAGCTGTGATTTTATATGGTTTAGCGCCATTTCAACGTCATCTGCGCTAACCGGCCGTTTCTCAAGCGCTCTGAGCATGCCGCTGCGCAACTTCTCTTCATTAAAAGGCTCACGCACGTCGTTGCTTTTCACAACGCGTGGCATAACCAGCTCAGCCACTTCAAAAGTGGTAAAACGTTCATTACAGACCAGACACTGCCGGCGGCGGCGTACTGAAGAGCCCTCGCCGACAAGACGAGAGTCAATTACCTTAGTGTCTACGGCGAAACAGAATGGGCAATGCATACGGCGTCCTGTACCTCAGTGGTTAACTGATATCTATTTTACCCTGAACTGGCGTGACAACAAAGGCGGAGCGTTTTTGAGACAAAGGATCGATGCCTTCATGCTCTGTGCACACTACCATTATGCTATCGCGACAATGAAGGAAGTAATCACAATGACAAGACGTTACCTAAGAATTCTCCTGGTGGGAAGCCTCTTTAGCCTTAGTGCCTGCGCGCAGCAAGCCGAAGTACGTCAGATGCATCAAAGCGTTAACACACTGAGCAAAGAGATGACGCAGCTCAATCAGGAAACGGTAAAAATTACGCAACAAAATATGTTGAATGCGAAATCCACTCGTGGCGTCTACTTATTACCCGGTTCTAAAACCCCGGCCCGCCTGAATAGCCAGATTGGCACACTGCGCATGTCACTGGTAAATATTGCACCAAATGCAGACGGCACGCGCCTGACACTGCGTATTCAGGGGGAATCCGACACACCGTTACCGGCATTTAGCGCTACCGTAGAGTACGGACAAATTCAGGGAACCACGGACAACTACCAGGAAGTGAACGTGAAGAATGAATTGATCAATGCTCCGGCTAGTCTTCTGGCCCCCAGCGACGTAGACATTCCGCTGCAGCTTAATGGCTTGTCAGCCGATCAACTCGGTTTTGTACGCATCCATGACATCCAACCTGTGACCCAATAAACTTTTTCGCGGAACGTTTTGTGCGTTCCGCAACACCCTTCTCCGTTATTTTGTTACTTCACTTACATCACCGAGATCTTTGGTAAAACTTGGCAACATTCACCGGAGCCAGTACAATTCGCCGCCTAAAGTACGCAAACGTGAACGCAATCGATTACGTAAATGATAGAACTGTGAAACAAGACATATTTTTGTGAACAATGATTTTTATAATAGGCTCCGAAGAATTACGAAATATTTAGAAACGCAAATTGCGTCTTTTTCACTCCCGAAAGGGATTTCAAACAGTGGCATACATATGAAAAAAACATTACTTGCAGCCAGTGCAGTGCTGGCGCTCTCCTCGTCTTTCACTGCCAACGCAGCTGAAAATGACAAACCACAATACCTGTCCGACTGGTGGCACCAGAGTGTTAACGTCGTCGGTAGCTACCACACCCGTTTCGGACCGCAGATCCGTAACGATACCTACCTGGAATATGAAGCTTTCGCTAAAAAAGACTGGTTTGACTTCTATGGTTACATGGATGCGCCGGTATTCTTCGGTGGTAACACCGATGCGAAGGGTATCTGGAACCACGGCTCCCCGCTGTTTATGGAAATCGAACCGCGTTTCTCCATCGACAAACTGACCGGTACAGACCTGAGCTTTGGTCCGTTCAAAGAGTGGTATTTCGCGAACAACTACATCTACGACATGGGTCGTAACAAAGATGGTCGCCAGAGCACCTGGTATATGGGTCTGGGTACCGATATCGACACCGGCCTGCCGATGAGCCTGTCCATGAACGTGTACGCCAAGTACCAGTGGCAGAACTACGGTGCCGCGAACGAAAACGAATGGGACGGCTACCGTTTCAAAGTGAAATACTTTGTCCCGATTACCGAACTGTGGGGCGGTAACCTGAGCTATATCGGCTTCACCAACTTTGACTGGGGCTCCGATCTCGGTGACAAAGACTTCACTGATGTAAATGGCAAGAAAGCACGTACCAACGATTCGATCGCCTCCAGCCACATTCTGGCGCTGAACTACGATCATTGGCACTATTCTGTTGTTGCCCGTTACTGGCATAACGGCGGCCAGTGGAAAGATAACGCGGACGTGGTCTTTATGAACGAAAACATCCGTTCTACCGGTTGGGGTGGTTACTTTGTTGTAGGTTACAACTTCTAAATTGAGGTTGGTTGTCGCCGGATGGCGCTATGCTTATCCGGCCTACCTATACGCAAGTATGTAGATAGGTACCTGAACATTCGTCCTACACAAGCCAGCTTAATTGCTGGCTTTTTTATGCCTGGTCCACGTAAAGCTGCGGGCAACAGGCAAAAAAAATCCCGACCTTGCGATCGGGATTCCAGTGTAACGCTCTGCGTGGTTACGGCAGAATGGACGGCTGATCCGCCCCTTCTTTCTCAACTTTCTGCTGCAGCATGTGTTCACGCTTCATACCCAGCTTCAGCGCCAGCGCAGATGCCACGTAGATAGACGACGCGGTACCGATGGACACACCGATAAGCATGGTCAGCGAGAAGCCTTCTAACACCGGACCACCGAAGAGGTACAGCATCAGAATAACCATCAGCGTGGTACCGGAGGTAATCAACGTACGGTGCAACGTCTGGGTCAGCGACACGTTAAAGATTTCATAAGGCGTCCCGCGACGGATTTTGCGGAAGTTCTCACGAATACGGTCAGAAACCACGATGCTGTCGTTTAGCGAGTAACCGATGACCGACATCAATGATGCAACGATAGTCAGGTCAATCTCGATATGGAACAACGAGAGTATACCCGCAGTAATGATAACATCGTGCGCCAGCGAGATAACTACGCCCGCCGCCAGTCGCCACTCAAAGCGGAAACCGACGTACACCAAAATGGATAGCAACGCTACCATCAGCGCCATCGCGCCGGTTTGCGCCAGATCGGCACCTACGCTAGGCCCGACGAATTCGATACGCTTGACAGCAGCATTCTGGTCGGTGGCTTCGTTAATGACGCTCAACACCTTGCTACCCAGCACCTGCCCACCGTTTTCACCTTCGGTTGGCGGCATACGTACCATAATGTCGTGGCTGCTACCGAAGTTCTGCAGAAGCGGCTCAACAAAGCCCGCTTTCTCCAGCGCATCGCGCATCACGTCCATTTCTGCCGGTTTTTCCAGCGTGATTTCAATCACCGTACCACCGGTGAAATCAAGACCCCAGTTAAACCCGCGTACGCCCATCACCACGATGGCCGCAATCAGCAGGAAACCAGAGATGCCGAAAGCCCAGTAGTCCCAGCGCATAAAGTCGATGACTTTACGGCCGTGGTTCAATTGTTCAACAGTATATTCCTGTGCCACTTCGCACTCCTCAGATTGACAGCTTTTTGACGCGCTTGCCGCCATACAACAGGTTTACGATGGCACGTGTCCCGACGATCGCGGTAAACATCGACGTCGCCACACCAATACCGGTAGTAATCGCGAACCCTTTAATTGCCCCGGTACCGACTGCATACAGGATCAGAACTTTAATCAGCGTCGTAATGTTCGCATCGAAGATGGAACTGAATGCGCCCGCATAACCTTCGTTGATCGCCTGCTGAATCGAACGTCCGTTACTCAACTCTTCTTTAATACGTTCGTTGATCAGTACGTTAGCATCGACCGCTACGGCAAGGGTTAAGACGATCCCCGCGATACCCGGCATACTTAGCGTAGCGCCCGGCAGCAGCGACATGATACCGACAATCAGTACCAGGTTCGCAATCAGCGCGCTGGTCGCAATCAGACCAAACTTCTTGTAGAAGAAGATCATAAACAGAATAGAAACAGCCAGACCAGCCAGACACGCTTCCAGACCCTGCTTGATGTTCTGCATACCCAGAGTCGGGCCGATAGTGCGCTCTTCAACAATCTGAATCGGCGCAATCAACGCACCGGCACGCAGCAGCAGCGAAAGCTGACGCGCTTCGTTCGGGTTGTTGATACCGGTGATACGGAAGCTGTTGCCCAGACGAGACTGGATGTTAGCGATGTTAATCACTTCTTCCTGTTTCACCAGCACGGCACGACCGTTAGCATCTTTCTTACCGCTGTCTTTGTACTCCACGAACAAGGTCGCCATCGGCTTGCCGATGTTGTCCTTGGTGAAGTTGGACATGATGTTACCACCTGCGCTATCCAGCGAAATGTTAACCTGCGGCTGATTGTATTCGTCCTGGCTGGAAGTGGAGTCGGTGATATGGTCACCGGTCAGGATCACGCGTTTGTACAGTACAACCGGCTGTCCTTCGCGAGACTGTTTCACTTCCGAGTCACCCGGTACACGCCCGGATGCCGCCGCAGACTGGTCCACGTTGGTGTTTACCAGACGGAACTCCAGCGTCGCGGTTGCGCCAAGAATCTCTTTCGCACGCGCGGTGTCCTGAATCCCCGGCAGTTCGACCACAATGCGGTCGGCACCCTGACGTTGAACAACCGGCTCAGCCACACCCAGTTGGTTAACACGATTACGCAGAATATTGATGTTCTGCTGTACCGCGTACTCACGGGCTTCGCTCAGACGCGCATCGGTCATCACCGCACGCAGTGCATTGCTGCCCTGGCTGGAAATAACCAGATCCTGATGACGCTTGCTCAGATAAGAGATCGCGTCGTCACGCGCTTTACCATCACGGAAAGTGATGCTCAGACCGTAGTTGTCTTCTTTACGAACGGTAGTATAGGGGATGCCTTTTTCACGCAGGTCGCTGCGCAGGCTATCGATATTTTGTTCCTGCAGTTTACCCAGCGCGGTGTCCATATCCACTTCCATCAGGAAGTGAACGCCGCCACGCAGATCAAGACCGAGTTTCATCGGTTCTGCGTGAATAGCAGCCAGCCAGCGAGGTGTTGCCGGAGCAAGGTTAAGCGCCACGACGTATTGATCACCCAGCACGCCCAGCAGCACTTCACGCGCGCGCAATTGGGTATCGGTGGAGTCGAAGCGCGCAAGAATAGCGCCCTCTTCCAGAGCCACAGACTTAGGTGTGATTTTTTCTTCTTGTAACGTTTTCTGGACCTGGATCAGCGTTTGCTCACTGGCGGCGGCACCGCGCACGCCAGTGATTTGAACAGCCGGATCCTCACCATACAGGTTGGGAAGTGCGTAAAGCAGGCCGACGATAATCACGACGACCAGCATGATGTACTTCCACAAAGGATAACGGTTTAACACGGCAGTTCCCTTTGGGAAAACGAAAGATTACAGCGCCTTCATGGTGCCTTTCGGCAGAACGGCAGCTACGAAGTCACGTTTGATAACCACTTCAGTGGTGTCGTTCAGTGCGATAGAGATGTAGCCAGTTTCTGCTACTTTAGTCACACGACCAACCAGACCACCATTCGTCAGGACTTCATCACCTTTGGCAATGGAGCTCATCAGGTTTTTATGTTCTTTGGTACGCTTTTGCTGTGGACGCAGGATCATGAAATAGAAAATCAGACCAAACACCACCAGCATCAGAATCAGAGACATCGGGCTGCCCTGCGCCGGAGCACCTGTTGCCGCTACCGCATCAGAAATAAAAAAGCTCATTCAAATTCCCTCATTATTAAAATTAATCAACGTTCACAGGTGGAACAGGTCGACCCTGACGTTGGTAAAAATCGGCCACGAAGCTCTCTAATTTACCCTCTTCAATAGCCTTGCGTAAACCCGCCATCAAGCGTTGGTAGTAGCGAAGGTTATGAATGGTATTGAGTCGCGCGCCCAATATTTCGTTGCAACGGTCAAGATGATGCAAGTAAGCGCGTGAATAATTGCGACAGGTGTAACAATCGCACTCAGCATCGAGTGGACTGGTGTCGCTTTTATGTTTCGCGTTACGAATTTTTACCACGCCGTCAGTCACAAACAAATGGCCATTACGGGCATTTCGCGTTGGCATCACACAGTCAAACATATCGATACCACGACGTACGCCTTCAACCAGATCTTCCGGTTTGCCGACGCCCATCAGGTAGCGAGGTTTATCTGCCGGAATTTGCGGGCAAACATGTTCCAGAATACGGTGCATGTCTTCTTTCGGTTCGCCCACAGCCAAACCGCCGACAGCGTAGCCATCAAAGCCTATATCTACCAGACCTTTAACAGAGATATCACGTAAATCTTCGTAAACGCTGCCCTGAATGATGCCAAAAAGCGCATTTTTGTTGCCGAGGCTATCAAAACGGTCACGGCTACGCTGCGCCCAACGCAATGACATCTCCATAGAGCGTTTAGCATAGTCCCAGTCAGCCGGATACGGTGTACATTCGTCGAAAATCATCACGATATCGGAACCGAGATCGTATTGAATCTCCATCGATTTCTCAGGATCGAGGAAAATCGGATCGCCGTTGATCGGGTTGCGGAAATGCACACCCTGCTCGGTAATCTTACGGATATCGCCCAGGCTGAATACCTGGAAACCACCGGAATCGGTGAGGATCGGGCCTTTCCACTGCATGAAGTCATGCAAATCACCATGCAGCTTCATGATTTCCTGACCTGGGCGTAGCCACAGGTGGAAGGTGTTGCCGAGAATAATTTGTGCGCCGGTGGCTTCAACTTCTTCCGGCGTCATGCCTTTCACCGTACCGTAGGTACCGACAGGCATAAAAGCTGGCGTTTCCACTACGCCACGATCAAAAACCAGACGTCCGCGGCGAGCGCGACCGTCTGTGGTATCCAGTTCAAATTTCATCTTAACTCCTGCGTCAGAAAAACAGTCCGACGTAAAATACTCATGCCGGGAACTTACTCCCCGACACGCTCAGAAATAGCCTGCGGATTGTACGTGATAAACATCGCATCACCGTAACTAAAAAAGCGATATTCCGCTTTTACCGCTTCATGATAGGCGTTCATGGTGTTTTTATAACCCGCAAACGCCGAAACCAACATAATCAATGTCGATTCAGGGAGATGGAAGTTGGTTACCAGCGCATCGATGACGTTGTACTGATAGCCCGGGTAGATAAAGATTTGCGTATCCCCGAAGAACGGTTCAATCAGATCGTTTTTCGCCGCCTGCGCCGCGCTCTCCAGCGAACGAACTGAGGTCGTCCCTACCGCGATCACGCGATTACCACGCGCTTTCGCCGCCAGTACCGCATCGACCACGTCCTGCGGAACTTCCGCATATTCGGAATGCATGATGTGATCTTCAATGGTGTCTACGCGCACCGGCTGGAAAGTACCTGCGCCGACGTGCAGCGTCACAAACGCCATCTCAATGCCTTTTTCTCGTAGTTTTGCCAGCAACTGATCGTCAAAGTGCAGACCGGCGGTCGGTGCCGCCACGGCACCTGGTTTTTCGCTGTATACGGTCTGGTACAGTTCGCGGTCGGCGTCTTCATCCGGGCGGTCGATATACGGCGGCAGCGGCATATGGCCGATGGCGTTGAGGATATCCAGTACGCTGCGTTCATCATCAAACGCCACTTCAAACAGCGCGTCATGACGCGCAACCATGGTCGCTTTAATGCTTTCATCGTCGCCCAACAACAGCTCAGCACCCGGCTTCGGCGCTTTGGATGCGCGAATATGTGCCAGAATACGTTTGTCATCAAGCATGCGCTCAACCAGCACTTCAATCTTGCCGCCGCTGGCTTTACGCCCAAACAGACGGGCCGGGATCACGCGGGTATTGTTAAAGACCAGAAGATCTCCGGGGTTGAGCTTGTCGAGCAAATCGGTGAAAGTACCGTGCGTCAGCGCGCCCGTTGGCCCATCCAGTGACAGCAAGCGGCAGCTACTGCGCTCTGCTTGCGGATAGTGGGCAATCAGGGATTCAGGAAGTTCAAAGGTGAAATCGGTAACGCGCATGACACTGACTCAGACTAAAATAAGAGGCGGGTAGTCTAGTGCCGGGGCGCTTTCCCTGCAACCTTTACCCCGCTTTTGGACAGATAATCGATAATGAATTTTCTTGCACATTTACATCTGGCGCATTTAGCCGACAGCTCACTCTCCGGCAACCTGCTGGCGGATTTTGTTCGCGGAAACCCGGCATCCAGTTTTGCACCTGAAGTGGTGGACGGTATTTTCATGCACCGTCGAATTGATGTCATGACCGACAACCTGCCAGAAGTCAGTGAAGCCAAAGAGTGGTTTCGCAGCGAAACACGCCGTGTCGCGCCGATTACGCTCGACGTAATGTGGGATCACTTTTTATCTCGTCACTGGGCAGAAATCTCGCCGGATTTCCCGTTGACCGACTTTGTCCGCTACGCCCACACCCAGGTTGCCACTATCTTGCCAGAATCGCCGCCGCGCTTTGTCAATCTGAACAATTATATGTGGTCAGAGAAATGGCTGGAGCGCTATCAGTATATGGATTTTATCCAGGATGTGCTCAATGGCATGGCCAGCCGCCGTCCGCGCCTCGATGCCCTGCGCGACTCGTGGTATGACCTGGACAGGCATTATGATGCGCTGGAAGAACGTTTCTGGCGTTTTTACCCGCAGATGATGGAACAGGCCCGCCGTAAAGCACTTTGATCGCCCGACAACACTGGGCCGGATAAGGTGACGCCACCATCCGGCAAAACATTGATAGCCAAAACCTGTCTCATTGATTGTCAGCGCCTCTTTGTCTTATTCCCGAACACTCTCTATACTGGCCCGCGTTGCGTTCCACAAAACCCTTAACTTTGCAGGAGAATTATATGGTACTGGTAACTCGTCAGGCTCCGGATTTCACAGCAGCTGCGGTACTGGGTAGCGGTGAGATTGTTGATAACTTCAACTTCAAACAGCATACCAACGGTAAAACCACCGTTCTGTTCTTCTGGCCGATGGACTTCACCTTCGTTTGCCCGTCTGAACTGATTGCGTTCGACAAACGTTACGAAGAATTCCAGAAGCGCGGCGTTGAAGTGGTTGGCGTTTCTTTTGACTCTGAATTTGTCCATAACGCATGGCGTAACACCCCTGTCGACAAAGGCGGCATCGGTGCAGTGAAATACGCAATGGTTGCTGACATCAAGCGCGAAATCCAGAAAGCTTACGGCATCGAGCACCCGGAAGCGGGCGTTGCTCTGCGCGGTTCTTTCCTGATCGACGCGAACGGCGTTGTTCGCCACCAGGTGGTTAACGATCTGCCGCTGGGTCGTAACATCGACGAAATGCTGCGTATGGTTGACGCGCTGCAGTTCCACGAAGAGCACGGCGACGTTTGCCCTGCACAGTGGGAAAAAGGAAAAGAAGGTATGAACGCATCTCCGGACGGCGTGGCAAAATACCTGACCGAAAACGTCTCCAGCCTGTAATTGGCATGAATTGAACAAGGCCCGCAAACGCGGGCCTTTTTTTATCTCAATGGCCCGACCACACCGACGCTGAGATTGCAGGCAACGTCAGTACATCGCCCATGACCTGGCCTTTGCCCTCTTCGTGCCGCCACTGCGCGACATTGAGCAACGGCGACGACGGCAGCACCACTTCACAGGCGTGTCCCCGGTTAATCGCCACCAGTACGCGTTGCTGGTTAAGCACCCGAACAAATACCACCACGTTATCCTCGGCGTAAATTACCTGACAGCCGCCGTGGCGTAGCGCCTTGCTGTGATGACGTAATTTCGCCAACCGCTGGTACAACGCCAGCAGTTGGCCGTCCTGTTGATCCTTCTGCCACGGGAACGGTTTACGGCAGAACGGATCATTATTCCCATCCAGCCCCACTTCATCACCGTAGTAAATACACGGCACGCCAGGCCACGTAAACAGCCACACCACCGCCAGTGGCAGGCGCGCAACATCTTTGCCCAGTAAAGATTTAAAACGGGCGGTATCGTGGCTGTCGAGCTGGTTGAACATACGCAACTGCTGCTGATGCGACAATCCCGCACGGTAGTTATCCATCCACGCCATGCACGTTTGAGCATCAATAGACTGCGGATCGTAAGAGATGTCGGTGTTAGCGAGAAATCCCCAGAGCGGGAAGGTAAATCCACGGTAGTTCATGGCGGCATCTTCAGCATCGGCCTGCAGCCACTGGCGCGCATCGCCAAAGTGTTCACCGACCACATAGGCTTCTGGCTGCGTTTCTTTCGCCGCCCGGGTGATCCCGGCCACATGCTGCAGATTATTGCGCGCTCCACCAGCTTCTCCCAGCATGTGCACCACATCAAGCCGCCAGCCGTCCATGCTCCACGGCGCTTTTAACCAGTGACGGACAATGCTGTCCTCGCCGCGATAAATTTCATTCACCAGACTTTCCGAGGCAAAGTCCAGCTTCGGCAGGCTGGCGTAACCCAGCCAGTCCAGCGCGACGCCGTCGTCAGAGAAATGGTACCAGCTGCGCCAGGGCGAGTCCGGGTTATGACATGCCCCGTTAGTTCCCTGATGATGCCTGTCGAACCAGGCGTGCGAATCGCCGCTATGATTGAATACGCCATCCAACACCAGGCGCATTCCCTGTTGCTGCGTGTTATGCCGCAGGCGTAATAGCGCCCTGTCGCCACCAAACCGGGGGTCAACATGGCGATAATCTTCGGTATCGTATTTATGCACGCTCGGTGCGGTAAACACCGGGTTCAGATACAGTGCCGTTACCCCTAAGCTTTTCAGGTACGGCAGCTTCTCGCTGATCCCGTCCAAATCACCACCATAGAACGTCGAGCCTCCGGCCTGTGCGTTCAGCGGTTCGTCCCAGTCGCGCTGCACAATATCGTGCCCGGCCGCGTGGTGGTAATAGACGTTATCCTTTTCTGTGTCGCGCGACTGGCTGCGGGCAAAGCGGTCCGGGAAAATCTGATAGAAAACCTGGTCGGCCACCCATTGCGGGCCGTTGTCTGGCACATCCACAGCAAACTGTTCCAGCCGCGCGGGAGGAAATCGGCTGAACCCTTGCGGGGTAAACCACAGCTGGCGATCGAGCCACAGCAGCTTAAAGCTATAGCGTCGACGAGGCTGGCCGCTGGAGAGACAGATTGCCGCTCGCCACGCGGTCACGCCAGGCTGTGGCTGACTGCGCTGCTTATGCATGCAAAGCGAGATCTCTTCGTTATCATTTTCTGCGCGTAACGTGACCCGCTGGGGTGGATTGTCCCCTGACAGCCAGAGCGTAATCGTCAGATTATCGTTGTTTTGCTTAACAAATGGGGCAACCGGAAGGTGCCAGGCGTTCAACATCACGTATCCCCTTTGATGAAAATGAAGCCACCTTGCCATAGGAAAGTTAAGGATCACTCATCATCTTAACGTTTATTGGGGGAGGAGTTCGGGGGAGGAGAAAATGCCGGGAGGCGCAAGCCTTACCCGGCAAAAAAATTACTGTGCTTCAGCCAGTTGACGCTCGCGGCGGCGTTTGAACACCCACCCCAACAGCAGCAGGGCAATCCACGCAAAACCAACGTACAGTGAAATACGGGTATCTGGATGGTAGCCAATAAGCCCGATGATAAAGACCAGGAAAATCAGGCCAATCACCGTCGTGACCACACCGCCCGGCACTTTAAACGTCAGGGCTTTAACCTCTTCCGGCGGCAGACGACGACGGAAAGCAATCTGCGACAGCAGGATCATAATCCACACCCACACCGTAGCAAACGTCGCCAGTGAGGCGATGACCAGGAAGATATTCTCCGGCATGATGTAGTTGAGATACACCGCAAACAGCAGGGCAATGGTCATCACCATCACCGTCACCCACGGCACGCCGCGACGCGAGGTTTTGGCGAACATTTTCGGTGCACTTCCCTGCTCCGCCATGCCATGCAGCATACGGCCTACGCCAAATACGTCAGAGTTGATCGCCGACAGCGAGGCGGTCAGCACCACAAAGTTAAGAATACCCGCAGCAAAGGTAATACCCATATGCTGGAACGTCAGGACGAACGGGCTACCGTCGGTGCCCACCTGGTTCCACGGGTAAATAGACATAATGACAAACAGCGTGCCCACGTAAAAGACGAGGATTCGCATCGGCACGGAGTTAATCGCACGCGGGATGGACTCCTGCGGATTCTTCGCTTCACCGGCAGTAATACCGATGATTTCAATGCCACCATAGGCAAACATCACCATTTGCAGCGACATGATCATGCCCAGCCAGCCGTTACTGAAGAACCCACCGTTGCTCCACAAGTTATGGATGCCGGTTGGTTGCCCACCGTTGCCGATCCCCCAAATGATGATGCCGAAACCGGCGACAATCATAATGATGATGGTGGCAACCTTGAAGAAGGAGAACCAGAACTCAAGTTCACCGAACACCTTCACGCTCATCAGGTTGATGGCGCAGATGATCAACACTACGCTCAGGACCCAAATCCAGTGCGGAACCGCCGGGAACCAGACGCCCATGTAAATCCCGAAGGCAGTCACGTCGGCAATGGCGACAATCAGGATTTCAAAACAGTAGGTCCAGCCGGTAATGTAGCCAGCCAACGGCCCGAGGTTTTCCTGCGCATAGCGCGAGAATGAGCTAGCTGCCGGGTTATGAACGGACATTTCGCCCAGCGCGCGCATGATAATGTACGCCGCCGCGCCACCGATAATATAGGCCAGCAACACGCTCGGCCCTGCCATTTTGATGGCATCGGCTGAGCCATAGAACAGCCCGGTACCAATTGCCGAACCTAATGCCATAAAGCGGATGTGCCGGGTGCTCAGCCCACGCTTTAGCTTGTTATTACTTTCCATCGATTCCTAACCTGTTTACACAATAAAAAAACCACGGGGCCATATTAATAGCCCCGTGGTTAAAACTTATTGTCAGTGATATTAGTGTGCGCTGGAGGTCACTTGTCGACCTGCTGCACGGTCCCAAATAACGGCCAGGACTACCATCACGACTGTTGGCATCAACCACGCCAGCCCTTGCTCCGCCAGCGGTAAACGCTGGGTCCAGGCCGGTAAGACATCGCCAATTGCAGAAGCTTTAATGCCATCAAGGATACCAAAAATCAGGCTGATAAACATCGCAGGTGCAATGACGCGGGAAGAATTATGCCACCATGAGCGGGTAAAGCTTAATACAACCAGTGCGATACAGGGTGGATAGATAGCCGTCAGAACCGGAATCGAGATCTGAATCAGGTGGCTCAGACCCAAGTTTGACACCACCATCGAGAAGCCGCCGAGGATAAACACCAGCGTACGGTAGGACAGCGGAACATACTGCGCGAAGAATTCAGCGCACGCACAAGTCAGGCCAACCGCCGTCACCAGACAGGCGATGAAAATCAGTGCGGCCAGCAGCAGGCTACCAGCACCACCGAAGGTGTGCTGAACATACGCATGCAGAATTGCCGCGCCGTTAGCAGACTGATCGACCAGAACCGCACTGTCTGAACCCAGACGGAACAACGCGAGGTACAGCAGCGTTAAGCCGACACCGGCCATCAAACCCGCCCAAACGGTATAGCGCGTCAGCAGACGTGCTTCGGTGACGCCACGCGAACGAGCGGCGTTGACAATAACAATGCCAAAGACCATCGCGCCCAGCGTATCCATCGTCAGATACCCGTTCACGAAGCCGTTCGAAAACGCAGCGGTTTGATAGGCTTCCATCGCATTGCTGATCGGACCGGCAGGCCAGATAATCGCGGCAACAGACAGCACAACCAGCGCAAGGATTTTCAGCGGGGCAAGGAAATTCCCCACGGTATCCAGCAGTTTGCCCGGATAGAGCGACACCAGGATAACAATCGCGAAATAGACCACGCTGTAGATAAACAGCGGCAGCGCGGAATCACCGGTCAGCGGGGCAATTCCCACTTCAAAGGAGACAGTCGCGGTACGCGGAGTAGCAAATAACGGTCCGACGGCCAAATAGCAGACGGTAGCCAGCACTAAACCAGCCACTTTACCGATCGGGGTGCTCAAACTATCTACACCACCACCGACTTTCGCCAGAGCCACAACGGTCAGGACCGGCAGGCCAACAGCGGTAATCAGAAAGCCAAAAGCCGCAGTCCAGACGTGCTCGCCGGCCTGCAAGCCAACCATTGGAGGGAAAATAATATTACCTGCACCAACGAACAGTGCAAATGTCATAAATCCCAGTGCGATGATATCGCGTGATTTTAACTGATGGGTCATAAAGTCTTACTGCCTGTGGATGTGGTGTTGTAAACGTTTAATTTGTGCCTTTCCCTGAGGGACGATACAGCGGCATTTTTAATCAATTCCAGCGGGAAATTCTCCCGTCCTGGCGCGGCGAAGAATAGTTTTTCGATTTACCGCGTAAATGCAGTCGGTATGACAGCACATGGTGCGCAATTTAAACGCTTATAACGTTTTAAAGCAAGGTGGGATCTAAAAACCAGAACAATATAGCAATATGAAAAACACGGCCAGCACAAAACACCATTTCATGGAAAAAGGTATGGGTAATAATGCGAACAAAAAACAACCAGACGTCGTAAAATTCATGATGTCAGTATTGACCACAATGAAAAAGCCAGCTTTCGCTGGCTTTTGGAAAGATAATCTTACGAATACGCGTCAGTCGTTACTTTTGGCAACTAAACGTTCCGCCAGCACAAAGCTAAACCGCGTCCCTTTGCCTGGCGTACTCTCGATATTCAATCGGCTGTCGTGATGATTTAAAGCATGCTTCACAATCGCCAACCCGAGTCCACTACCGCCCGTTTGCCGCGATCGCGCTTTATCCACGCGATAAAAACGTTCGGTCAAACGAGGGATGTGCTCAGGTGCAATACCCGGCCCGTTATCTTCCACGCTGAATTCCGCCCCCGGAGTCGCCCGCTGCCAGCGCACGGTAATGTGCGTTCCTGCCGGCGTGTGGTTCACCGCGTTATAGATAAGATTCGAGATTGCGCTACGCAGTTGCTCTTCATTGCCCATCACGTTCAGGCGATTATCCACGTCAAAGGTAAACGTGTGTTTATTCTGACTCAGCGTTTGCGCCTCGTGTTCCACGACACGCAGTATCATCGGCACATCCACTTTTTCATTCTGCGGCAGCGTCGGTGCGGCCTCAATTCTCGACAGCGTCAGCAGTTGCTTCACCAGCCCTTCCATACGCTGCGTTTGCTCACGCATGGTATGCAGTGCTTTTTCTCGCGTCGCCCCTTCCAGCGGATGCTCCTGCATCATTTCAAGATAACCCTGCAGCACCGTTAGCGGCGTGCGCAACTCATGACTGGCATTAGCGAAGAAATTACGCCGCAACCCTTCAAGTTGGTGCATCTGAGTGACATCGCGCGCGACCATCAGCAGCTGCTTATCGGTATACGGCATGACCCTAATTTCCAGATGCCGTCCGGTATTAAGCACCAAATTGATCGGTCGGCTAAAGTCGCGTGTTTTCAGGTATAAGGTAAATTCCGGGTAGCGGAGCAGGTTAAGAATGTTTTGCCCGCTATCGTCCGGCCAACGTAATCCCAGGACCTGCTGCGCTAAGCCGTTACACCAGAAAATACCGCCTTCTTCAGTGGTCAGTACCACCGCATCGGGCAACGATTCTGCCCCGCTGCGAAAACGTTTAATCAGATTCCCCAGTTCACGGCGGCGTTTTTTGTTACGCAGCTGCATTTGATGCAGACCGTAGAGCAACGGTTCCCAACTGCCGCGCCCTGGCGGAGGCGTCATACTCCTGTCGACCCATAACCACCAGGACAAACGCAGTAAATTCCAGAAATGCCAGATAAGCAGACCCGTTACCGATGCCAGTAAAAACCACGGCAGGTAACCGAAAAAAGCACTAAGGATAAACGCCGGTATGCAGCAGAGTATCAGCTCCAGTACCAGCCTTTTCCATGACAGCCGTTCAAGCAAACGTCACACTCCATTTAGTACCAGACCCATTAGGCTATTTTACTTGCCATTTTGAACCTGGGCAGTGCTCGCAATCCTCACGTACTGCGTGTACGCTGCGGTTGCTGTGCGCTGTCCGCGTCCAAACTGGCGGCGACAACTACGCCTACTGGCCTGGCACTTATTTTGTCAGTCAGAAATTCTTGTTAATCAGAAGCGGGTTGAAAAACGGTATCCCGTTCCGCGTACCGTCTGCACCATGCGATCGTGTCCGCTGTGTTCCAGCGCCTTACGCAAGCGACGGATATGCACATCGACCGTCCGGTCTTCCACGTACACATTGGTGCCCCAGACATGATTGAGTAGTTGTTCGCGGCTATAGACGCGCTCAGGATGGGTCATAAAGAAATGCAGCAGTTTAAACTCGGTTGGCCCCATATCCAACGGAGCCTCGCCAGTCATCACACGGTGCGAGGTGGGATCAAGGCTCAGCCCCTGCATCTCAATGACTTCCTCAACCGCCATTGGCGAAATACGACGCAGCACGGCTTTAATACGCGCCACCAGTTCCTTGGGAGAAAACGGCTTGGTGATATAGTCATCCGCACCAGTTTCCAGCCCACGCACGCGGTCTTCCTCTTCGCCTCTTGCCGTCAGCATCATGACGGGGATGTCCCGCGTCATCGCCTCACGCTTGAGGTGTTTGATGAACTGCAGACCCGAGCCGCCGGGAAGCATCCAGTCAAGCAGGATCAGATCCGGCCAGGGTTCATTGAGTTGATTCACCGCACTGTCATAGTCTTCGGCTTCTACAGGTTGGAACCCGTTTTGCTCGAGCACGAAGCAGACCATTTCACGAATTGGAGCTTCATCTTCTACGACCAGAATACGTCTCGCCATGATTTGCCCTGTTTTTAATTAAATCGTTTAGCATCAATACGGTGCCATTATGCGTCAGATTTATGACAGTTTTATGAAAAAGATAGCCCAGGTTTAACGAAGGTTGTTGAATTATGACAGCCCGGAAACAAGATATTCGCACCGTTGCAAGGGTATAATCCTCCTCATTGCTTTTTCGTCATGGAACTCTTATGCGCATCCTTCACACCTCTGACTGGCATCTGGGCCAAAACTTCTACAGCAAGAGCCGCGCTGCCGAGCATCAGGCCTTCCTTGACTGGCTGCTGGAGACCGCACAATCCCATCAGGTGGATGCCATTATTGTGGCAGGCGATATTTTTGATACCGGCTCACCGCCGAGCTATGCCCGCGAGATTTACAACCGCTTTGTCGTCAACTTGCAGCAAACAGGCTGCCATCTGGTGGTGCTGGCAGGCAATCACGACTCCGTCGCCACGCTTAATGAATCGCGCGATATTTTGGCGTTTCTGAACACCACGGTGGTCGCCAGCGCCGGACATACGCCGCAAATACTAAAACGCCGCGACGGTTCGCCGGGCGCCGTACTGTGCCCGATTCCCTTTTTACGCCCGCGCGACATTATCACCAGTCAGGCGGGACTCACCGGCAGCGAAAAACAACAGCATCTGCTGGGGGCGATTACCGACTATTACCATCAGCAGTATCAGGACGCCTGTAAACTACGCGGCGAACTGAATCTGCCGATCATTGCAACCGGCCACCTGACGACCGTCGGCGCCAGTAAAAGTGACGCGGTGCGTGACATTTATATTGGCACGCTGGATGCTTTTCCAGCACAAAACTTCCCGCCCGCGGATTACATCGCGCTGGGACATATTCACCGGGCGCAGGTCATCGGCGGAACAGAACATATTCGCTACTGTGGCTCACCGATTGCGCTCAGCTTTGACGAGTGCGGCAAAAACAAATGCGTTCATCTGGTGAGCTTTGAAGAGGGCAAACTTCACGCCATCGACAACCTTAGCGTGCCGGTAACGCAACCACTGGCGGTATTAAAAGGTGATTTAGCCGCTATTACCGCCCAGCTTGAGCAGTGGCGCGGCGTAGAGCAGCAACCGCCCGTCTGGTTGGATATCGAAATCACCACCGACGATTACCTGCACGACATGCAGCGCAAGATCCAGGCACTGACGGAAGACCTGCCGGTAGAAGTCTTGCTGGTGCGCCGCAGTCGGGAACAGCGCGAGCGTATTATGGCCAATGAGCGGCGTGAAACGCTGAGCGAACTGAGCGTGACGGAAGTATTTGACCGACGCCTGGCGCTGGAAGAACTGGAAGAGCCGCAGCGTGAACGTCTTAATCAGCTGTTTAGTGAGACATTACAGACGCTTGCCGGGGAGGCTGACGCATGAAAATTCTTAGCCTGCGCCTGAAAAACCTGAACTCCCTGAAAGGGGAATGGAAAGTCGACTTCACGGCAGAACCTTTTGCCAGCAACGGTCTGTTCGCCATCACCGGGCCTACGGGTGCCGGAAAAACCACCCTGCTGGATGCGATTTGTCTTGCGCTGTACCACGAAACGCCGCGCCTGAATACCGTATCACAGTCGCAAAACGACCTGATGACCCGCGACACCGCCGAGTGTCTGGCAGAGGTCGAGTTCGAAGTTAAAGGCGAGGCCTACCGCGCGTTCTGGAGCCAGAACCGGGCACGCAATCAGCCGGACGGTAATTTGCAGGTCCCGCGCGTGGAGCTTGCCCGCTGCGCGGACGGAAAAATCCTCGCCGATAAAGTCAAAGACAAACTGGACATGACCGCCACGCTCACCGGGCTGGATTACGGACGGTTCACCCGTTCAATGCTGCTGTCGCAGGGGCAATTCGCCGCCTTTCTTAACGCCAAGCCGAAGGAACGCGCCGAGCTACTGGAAGAACTGACCGGCACCGAAATTTACGGACAGATTTCGGCAATGGTGTTTGAAAAACACAAAGCGGCGCGCACCGAACTGGATAAACTGCAGGCACAGGCCAGCGGTGTTTCGCTGTTGGCCACCGAACAGGTGCAATCCCTTACGGAACGTTTGCAGGTACTTACTGACGAAGAAAAACAACAGCTTGCCAGCCAACAAAATCAGCAACAGCACCTCAACTGGCTAACCCGGCAAAATGAGCTACAGGCAGAAATAAACCGTCATCAACAGGCGCTACAGGCCGCACAGCAGGCACAAGAACGCGCGCAGCCGCAGCTGGCAGCGCTCAGTCTGGCGCAACCTGCAAGGGCGTTACGTCCGCAGTGGGAGCGGATTCAAGAACAATCTACTACCCTGGCGCGTACACACCAGAAGATTGAAGAAGTGAATACTCGCTTACAAAGCAGCATAACGCTGCGTGGGCGCATCCGCCAGCAGGCACAAAAACAGTCTGCTATCATGCTTGCCGAGCAGCAGACGCTCAGTAGCTGGCTGAACAAACATGACCGTTTCCGCTTATGGAACAGTGAACTGGCAGGATGGCGCGCGTTATTGGCCCAACAATCAGACGCCAAAACCCAGCTACGCCAATGGCAGCAGTTGCGGGAGAACGACACGCATAAGCTGAACGCTCTTCCACATCCGTCGCTAACGCTTACCGCAGAAGAAGTAGCAGAAGCGCTGGCACAACACGCCCGACATCGCCCGTTACGCCAGCGTTTGAGCACCCTACATGGACATATTGCGCCGAAGCAAAAGCAGTTAGCTCAGTTGCACGTCACCCTCCTGCAACGCCAGAAGGAACAGACCCAGCGTAACGCTGCACTGGCAGAAAAACGTCAGCGCTATAAAGAAAAAAATCAGCAACTTGCCGATGTAAAAACGATTTGCGAGCAGGAAGCCCGTATCAAAGATCTGGAAAACCATCGGGCATTATTGCAATCAGGACAACCTTGCCCGCTATGCGGCTCCACCGCACATCCGGCAATTGAGCGCTATCAAACGCTGGAACTGAGCGTGAATCAGACGCGGCGTGAAGCACTGGAAAAAGAGGTCAAAACGCTGGCCGATGAGGGTTCAACGCTACGCGGGCAGCTTGAGGCGATAACGCAGCAGCTACAGCGCGAAGAGAGTGACGCGCAGAGGCTTTCTCAGGAGGAGCAAGCACTTACTCAAGAGTGGCAAACGGTGGCCGCCAGCCTCAACATTACGCTACAACCACAGGATGACATCACCCCCTGGCTTGCCGCTCAGGAAGAGCACGAGCAGCAACTTCACCAGTTGAGCCTGCGTCATGCCCTACAGGCACAAATCACCGCGCATACAGAACAGATTACTCAGATCCAGCAGCATATTGACCAGCGTCAGGCCACGCTAACCGCCGAGTTAACCCGTCATGGTCTGTCTCTTCCGGCCGAGGATGAAGTCGCCTCATGGCTGAGTGAACGGGCGAACGAAGCGCAAATGTGGCAACAGCGTCAGAACGAACTGACCGAGTTACAGGCCCGAATATCCCAGCTTGCGCCAGTGCTGGAAACGCTGCCAGAATCCGATGCGCTTTCTGAAAACATTGAGAATTTGTCGCTGGAAAACTGGCGGCAGGTGCACGACGATTGCCTCTCTTTACAGGGGCAATGGCAAACCCTACAGCAGCAGCAGGCGCAGGAGGTTCAGCGCGCCGCAGAAATTCAGGCGCAGTTTGATGCAGCGCTGCAGGTCAGCATCTTTGAGAATCGTGACGCTTTCCTTGCGGCCCTGCTGGATGAAGAGGCTTTCAACCGCCTTGAGCAGCTAAAACAGTTGCTGGAAAGTCAGTTGCAGCAGGCGCAAACGTTGCTGGACCAATCGACGCAAGCGCTGACGAGCCATCAGCAACAGCTGCCTGCCGGCGCAGATCTCACCCTGACTCCGGAACATCTTCGCGATGCGCTGGCACAACTGACACAACAACTGCGGGACAACACCACCCGTCAGGGAGAAATTCGCCAGCAACTCAGACAGGATGCCGAAAATCGCCAGCAGCAGCAGGCCCTGATGCAAGCGATCGAAACGGTCTCACAGCAAGTCGAAGACTGGGGCTATCTGAATGCGCTGATTGGCTCGAAAGAAGGGGATAAATTCCGCAAATTTGCCCAAGGGCTGACGCTGGATAACCTGGTATGGCTGGCTAACAACCAGCTGACCCGCCTGCACAGTCGCTATCTGCTGCAGCGAAAAGCCAGTGAAGCACTGGAACTGGAGGTGGTTGATACCTGGCAGGCCGACGCCGTTCGCGATACCCGCACGCTGTCCGGCGGCGAAAGCTTCCTGGTGAGTCTTGCGCTGGCGCTGGCGCTGTCCGATCTGGTCAGTCACAAAACTCGCATTGACTCCCTGTTCCTCGACGAGGGTTTTGGCACGCTGGACAGCGAAACGCTGGATACCGCGCTGGACGCTCTGGATGCGCTGAATGCTACCGGGAAAACCATTGGTGTGATAAGCCACGTCGAAGCCATGAAAGAGCGTATTCCGGTACAGATCAAGGTGAAGAAAATCAACGGGCTGGGTTATAGCAAGCTCGACAGGATGTTTGCGGTGGAATAGTCGAAGACGGATGCGGTTTCCCAGGACGGATACGTGTCAGCGCCATCCGGCTCCGTACTTAGCACGATAGTGTATAGACAAAGACGGATATGAAATGGCATTTCATTTCACTTATCCGCAAGCTATGTTTTTATTGGCGGCGATCGTTCGCCGCGGTGGCGCACATCCTGCGCCGTTATTGCTGGCAGGTAGTATGAAAAAAGTAATTTTCTCTTTAGCCCTCGGCACGTTTGGCCTGGGCATGGCCGAATTTGGCATCATGGGTGTGTTAACCGAGCTGGCGCGGGATGTGGGGATTTCAATTCCTGCGGCAGGCCACATGATTTCGTTTTACGCATTCGGCGTAGTGCTGGGTGCGCCGATTATTGCAATCTTTTCCAACCGCTTTTCGCTGAAGCATATTCTGCTGTTTCTGGTCACGTTGTGTGTAATAGGCAATGCCATCTTCACCCTATCCTCATCCTATTTTATGCTGGCGGTCGGCAGGCTGGTTTCCGGTTTTCCGCACGGAGCATTTTTTGGCGTCGGCGCCATTATTCTGACTAAACTCGCACGTCCAGGAAAAGTCACCGCCGCCGTTGCAGGAATGATCAGTGGGATGACCGTCGCCAACCTGATTGGCATTCCCGTTGGCACCTGGCTGAGCCAGACATTTAGCTGGCGCTACACTTTCCTGTTGATTGCCGTTTTTAATATCGCAGTTATCATGTCGATTGCCTTCTGGGTGCCCAACATCAGTGACGAAGCCAAAGGCAAACTGCGCGAACAATTTCACTTTCTGAAAAGCCCGGCTCCGTGGCTTATTTTCTCCGCTACGATGTTTGGCAACGCCGGAGTGTTTGCCTGGTTTAGCTATGTGAAGCCGTACATGATGTATATCTCCGGTTTTTCCGAAGCGCTGATGACCTTTATCATGATGCTGGCTGGATTGGGAATGGTGCTGGGCAACCTACTGAGCGGGCGGATCTCGGGCCGCTATACGCCGCTGCGTATCGCGGTAGTGACCGACTTCGTGATTGTGCTGGCTCTGTTGATGCTGTTTTTCGTCGGCGATATGAAAGCTGCGTCGCTGACCTTCGCGTTTATTTGCTGCGCGGGCCTGTTTGCACTGTCAGCCCCGCTACAAATTTTGCTGCTGCAAAATGCGAAAGGCGGCGAACTGCTGGGTGCCGCCGGTGGACAAATGGCCTTTAACCTCGGTAGCGCGGTTGGCGCATACTGCGGAGGCATGATGCTGACACTGGGTTTTTCCTACAACTACGTGACTCTTCCGGCGGCCCTGCTGTCGTTTTCCGCGATGTCGTCGCTGCTGCTGTATGGGCGTCTAATGCGAAAGCAAAGCACAACAGCCTCTTATCCGACCTACGGGCATGAATCGTAGGTCAGATAAGCGCCATTCCGCATAGCAATAATTACACCTGTGGCCACAGCCAGGCTGCACCGCGTACCCCGCTGGAGTCACCGTGCAGCGCTTTGCGAACAGGCGTTTCACACTCACCACCAAAGACAAACTGTTTAATCAATGACGGAACGGTCTGATACAACCTGTCGACATTGCTCATCCCACCGCCCAGCACGATGACATCCGGGTCAAGGATATTCACCACATGGGCCAACGATTTTGCCAGGCGTAATTCATAGCGCTGTAGCGCCTGCTCCGCCAGCGCATCCCCTTCGCTCACCAGACTAATAATTTCACTGCCCTTCAGCGGGTTACCGCTCAGGCGATGATAATCCGTGGCGAATCCCGTCCCGGAGATGAAGGTTTCAATGCAGCCTTGCTTTCCGCAATAGCAAGGTACTTCCTGCCGGTAACGCAACTCATCTTCATCCATCCACGGCAGCGGGTTATGTCCCCACTCACCCGCGGTACCGTTGCCGCCTGCATGTGCCCGACCATTGAACGCCACGCCGGAACCACAGCCGGTGCCGATAATCACCGCGAACACCGTTTGCGCGCCCGCAGCAGCGCCGTCTACCGCTTCAGAGACAGCCAGGCAGTTGGCGTCGTTGGCCAGACGAACTTCCCGGCTCAGACGCACGCTTAAGTCTTTGTCAAAAGGCTGACCGTTGAGCCAGGTCGAGTTGGCATTCTTCACCACGCCGGTGTAGGGGGAAATCGATCCGGGGATCCCCATACCAACGGTTCCGGTCTGTCCGGTGGCTTTTTCCGCCATCTCCACCAGTGCAGCAATGGTTTCTATAGTTTGCCGATAATCATCACGTGGCGTGGGCAGGCGATGACGAAAAAGTTGCTCCCCCGCATCACTAAGCGCGATAACCTCTGTTTTGGTGCCACCTAAATCGATTCCTATACGCACACGCTGGTCCTCATTTTTTGGGAATATCAACAGAGTAGAGGCGAGCATGGCGTTAGGCAATGCACGCCCGCCGACAATTCGTTATTATGCCCGCTGAATTTAACGACAAGGCCGTGGAAATTATCATGCTGTGGTTCAAAAATTTAATGGTTTACCGTCTTAGCCGCGATGTTTCTTTGCGCGCCGAAGAGATGGAAAAACAGCTTGCCTCAATGACGTTTACCCCTTGTGGTAGCCAGGATATGGCAAAAATGGGCTGGGTTCCGCCGATGGGATCGCACAGCGATGCATTGACGCACTCTAACAACGGCCAAATTATTATCTGCGCCCGCAAAGAAGAAAAAATTCTGCCGTCGCCGGTGATCAAGCAGGCACTGGAAGCCAAAATCTTCAAGCTGGAAGCCGAACAGGGTCGCAAACTCAAGAAGACCGAGAAAGACTCACTGAAAGATGAAGTGTTGCACTCATTGCTGCCGCGTGCCTTTAGCCGCTTTAGCCAGACAATGATGTGGATAGACACCGTTAATGATTTGATCATCGTCGACTGTGCGAGCGCCAAGAAAGCGGAAGATACGCTGGCGCTGCTGCGTAAAAGCCTCGGCTCACTGCCGGTGGTCCCGCTGACGCTGGAAAACCCGATAGAGCTCACGCTCACCGAATGGGTCCGTTCCGGCACCACGGCGCAGGGATTCCAGTTACTGGATGAAGCCGAACTGAAAGCCATGCTGGAAGACGGTGGCGTGATCCGGGCGAAGAAACAGGACCTGGTGAGTGATGAGATTGCCGTGCACATTGAGGCCGGAAAAGTCGTCACCAAGCTGGCTCTCGACTGGCAGCAGCGCATTCAGTTTCTGATGTGCGACGATGGCTCGATTAAGCGTCTGAAGTTCAGCGATGAGCTGCGCGACCAGAACGAAGATATCGACAGAGAAGATTACGGCCAGCGTTTTGATGCCGATTTCATCCTGATGACCGGTGAACTGGCGGCGTTGATTAAAAGCCTGGTGGAAGGTTTAGGCGGCGAAGCGCAGCGCTAAGCTATTCCGTAGTGCCGGATAGCGCCGCAAGCGGCTTATCCGGCACTCTACCATTACAGGTAACGGCAAAGATAGGATGTAGGCTCAGCTACTTGCAGATGAAACTCACTGTGCCCGGGCACGTTAAACACCTGCCCTGCAGCATACACTTTCCACTCAGTTTCGCCCGGCAGCAACACATTCAATGCCCCGCTAACCACCGTCATCTCTTCAGGTGCCGCAGTGCTAAAGGTATATTCGCCTTCCACCATCACGCCAACGCTGGCGCGGCCAGTACTACTGCTGGTAAAACCAATCGATTTTACTTTGCCGGAAAAGTATTCGTTACTTTGAAGCATACCGCTGGCCCTGTCTCGTTATTAAGTTAACAACCAATATAGGGGGCTGACGTTCCACCTGTCACGCAAAATTACGCCAGCAGTTCTGAAGCCAGTCTCGCTATCAGGACATTCGACAGCAGCACCGGAACATCGAGTGATTGTTGCAGTACATCACGATGACGCTGATTAAACCCTAAACAGTCGAGCATAATCACGTCGGCCCCTTGCTCAAGAAGTTGTTTCCCGGCATCAATCAGTTGTTGTTCAGAGCCGTCAATGGGATTCGCCAGCGCATAGACCGGCGGCGTTTGTAATACCTGCCATTTTTTCGACTGGGCTTCCAGCAATTCAGCCACCGGGACAATCACCCCAACCTGATGCCCGTCGACAATCGACGCCACCAGAGGGGGAATAATACGTAAGGGCTCCAGCAGGATGCCGTTTCGGATTGTCAGACGGGTGATGACCGCAGTGCTCATCAGTAAAATGACATCAAAACCCTGGTTGTCCAGCACCTCAACAATGCCTTGCAATGCACGTTCTACTTTCTGGCGCGAGACATGCGCCAGCTGATGGTCGCTAAGCAGAGTTAATAGTGCATCGTCGCCCGGTGAGACGGCGTACTCGGCCATCACCTCTTCCCGTCGCATCTGCCCCAGCAGGCTATGGTGGGTAATGTGTTGTTCATCGATATATTCCGTCAGGAGCGGTAATACCTCACGCATCGGCACAACGCCAATCGTGAGGATAGCCAACGACGTACTCATGTGTTGCTCCACCGTCTTCTTACTTTGCTGTAAATTCCCGGACAAATGCCAGGCACTGACCTGCGTTACGAATGCCCAAAAGCGTAGCAGTAGATAAGCAGCCCAGTGTGTAAAGATTCCAAATCATTCCAGTAGTTTATTGTTATCATTTACTTTTCAATTTTCGCGCCATCCGATGATGTGCGCAAAATGTGATGCAGACAGCGTCTGACCTCAGGTTTTCTGCGGGTCTTCATAGCGTTTTTTGGCATCCATCGCTTCCTGCGCAGATGGATGCTCGCTAATCAACGAATTCGGTTTGGGGTGGTCAGCGCGGAGTTGATACCAGGTTACTGTCTGGCCTGGCGTGCCTTTTTCAACAGTAACAATGGTCGCTTTTCGTGGATAAGGGGGTTTTGTCGGCATAGCGCGTCCTTTTGACTGGATGAGCGTTAAGTATAGACCCCACCCTGTAATCGCGGCGCCGAATGCGACATTATCGCCAGAATATCGGCCACAACCAGTGAGGGTTCAAGGGTTGCATCAACGATAAAGTGCGCTGCTGCGCGATACAGTTCGTCGCGCTGTTCAAGCACCTCTTGCACCTCTTCGGTTAACGGCTTACCGGTTAAGGTCGGGCGCAATCCCTCTTCAGGTGCCGCTTCCAGGCGATTCACCAGAACCGATACCGGTGCACTTAAATAAATAACCGTGCCGTTATTTCGCATGTAGTGACGATTATATTCAGTAAGAATAATGCCGCCGCCGGTCGCAATAACCGTTGAAGGGGCGGTCACGGCCTGCAGAGCGGTCGTTTCCTGAGCACGAAATCCTTCCCATCCTTCTCTCTCAACGATCTCGGCGACGGTCATTTGCACATGTGATTGCAGCCAGCGATCGGTATCAACAAACTGGAAGTCGATAGCTTTCGCCAGCGCCATACCGGTTGTTGTCTTACCACACCCCCGCGGGCCAACAAGAAAAAGAGGTTGCGTCATCGCAGAAATTCCCCAGAGAGCCGCCCACGAGCGGGATCTGATGCTGTTAAAGTTATAATCATACCATCAAACTAGTACATCACCAAAATGTAAAGAATAAATTCCACCCCAGACTTAAAAGCCCATTAAGCCTTACTATAACAAGATTTCACAACGATGAAAGTGTAAAAAATAAATTACATTTGTTATTTTCTGCGCTGAACTTCCAGCCACCACTTATCCAGTTCAGCGGCAAAATGCTGCCTGTCACGCGGAGAGAGCGTGTCCGGGCCTCCGGTCTGGATCCCACTGGCACGTAGCGTATCCATAAAATCGCGCATCGTCAGACGTTCACGGATGGTCGCTTCGGTATAGCGTTCGCCTCGCGGATTCAGCGCTGCAGCCCCTTTCTCGATGACTTCAGAGGCCAGAGGGATATCAGCCGTTATCACCAAATCACCAGCGCTACACTGGCGCACAATCTCGTTGTCGGCAACATCAAACCCGGCGGGGACACGTAATGTACGGATAAAACGCGAAGGTGGCACGCGCAAACTCTGATTGGCGACCAAAATCAGCGGCATCTGCATACGCTCAGAGGCCCGATACAAAATATCTTTAATCACATTCGGACACGCATCCGCATCCACCCATATTGTCATAACACCTCCAGGTTACTGTGCAATCGTGCATTGTCTCGTGCTTTTACTTTCCGGCAAAGTGCTGTTTCTCCTTCTGAACACATCCATTCCGCGCTAAGCTTAACCTTCCCAGGTATACCCTAAGTAATTCAAAAGTATGACGGGTATAAAACAATGAATATCACGCATAGGGAGTGACAAGATGGACAAGAAAATTGGTTTTATTGGCTGCGGCAATATGGGCAAAGCCATTCTTGGAGGTATGATCGCCAGCGGTCAGGTTCTCCCCGGACAAATCTGGGTCTATACCCCCTCTCCTGATAAAGTCGCCGCGCTGCACGACCAGTACGGTATTAATGCCGCACAGTCAGCGCAAGAAGTCGCCCAAATTGCCGATATCGTCTTCGGTGCCGTGAAACCTGGCATCATGGTTAAGGTGCTGAGTGAAATCACCTCCAGCCTGAACAAAGACTCATTGGTCGTCTCTATTGCCGCTGGCGTCACGCTCGATCAGCTTGCCCGCGCCCTGGGCCATGACCGTAAAATTATCCGCGCGATGCCCAATACGCCGTCGCTGGTCAATGCGGGCATGACCTCCGTAACGCCAAACGCGCTGGTGACGCCAGAAGATACGGCTGATGTTTTAAATATTTTCCGCTGCTTTGGCGAAGCCGAAGTGATTGCGGAATCGATGATTCACCCGGTCGTCGGTGTCAGCGGTTCCGCACCGGCATACGTGTTTATGTTTATCGAAGCCATGGCAGATGCGGCCGTACAAGGTGGAATGCCCCGCGCGCAGGCCTATAAATTCGCCGCGCAGGCGGTAATGGGATCAGCCAAAATGGTACTCGAAACGGGGAAACATCCCGGAGAGCTGAAGGATATGGTGTGCTCGCCTGGCGGAACAACCATTGAAGCGGTGCGTGTCCTGGAAGCGCGCGGTTTCCGTTCTTCAGTCATTGAAGCGATGGTTAAGTGCATGGAGCAATCAGAAAAACTCAGCAAATCCTGAGTGGGCAACCGGACGTCAGGCCGCCGCTTCAGTGCGGTTACGTCCGGAATTCTTTGCTTTGTAAAGGGCCATATCCGCTGATTTCAACCATTCTCGATAATGTTCCGTATCTGAGGTCAGGGACGCAACGCCAACGCTGATACGCAGTGCAACCTGCGGGGCGCAGGACAATCTCAACAGGCTGAGTCGTTCGTGGACACGAGACATGGCGGCGATAGCGCTGGCCGCAGGTGTACCGCACATAATCACAGCAAACTCATCACCACCAAAGCGCCCGATCACATCGCTGCCGCGCAGCGTCATCTGGAGCTGACGCGTCAGCGCCACAATAGCCTCATCGCCAACGTCATGGCCCCAGGTATCATTGATACTCTTGAAGTGGTCGATATCGATAATCAGTAACGTGGCTTCGCGCTGGTGACGACGACAATTATCAAATTCATTGCGCAGTAAAAGCTCCCAATGGCGTCGGTTATACACACCGGTCATACCATCCCGCGTGCTCATCACCTGCAACCGACGCTTGTGCTCGGCCAACTTGATGACCGTCTGGTAGCTCACCCAGGCAAACAGTATCGGATACAACACCAACACCGGCAGAGACAGTAGCACGCTCACCTGCGTACTGTTGAGCGCCACCGGGATGTCCGTCAGTTGCAGGGTGACCAGACATGAGACAATCGTCAACACCAGACCGGCGATGAATAACCGTATTCCGCCTGCACCCATCAGGTTGATACAGATAATCATCAGTAGAGCCGTCGACGGTAGCAGGTTTACTCCCATCAGCCCTATCCACATTCCCGAGAGAATCGCATCGGCTTTTAAGTTGGTGAATTCGCTATGCATCGGGTCATCTGCTTTGCCCGCCAGCTGCCATGCCAGATGCGGCCAGACAAAGGCCCATCCCACCAGTAAAAGCCACCAACCTCCGGTGATCGGCTGCGACACCAGGACCGACGCGATAGGGAAAAACATTCCGCCCAGTCCCACCGCGCGCGGCAGCCTGATCCGTCGGGCAAATCGCAGTCCGGAACGCTGATGGTCATTTTGATGAAGCGATAAAAAGGCTTCACTCGGGACGACCTTTTTTTGATAGAAATTTTCATCATTCATCGTATTTAGGAACATTCTGAAACAAATTTCCCAAATTATAGAAAGGGGGTCGTGCGCGGGAGTATGATATTTCGGGTGAGCGAATTTCGCTGCTCACCCTTATGTACTACGCAATTACGCTGATTTTTTCAGGCAGGCACTCATAAATTTATTGCGATCGTCGCCTTTCAGCGACTGCTCCGTTGCCTGAACATTACATTCACGCATCTTCTGTTGCTGTGGCGTCAGGCTCTTTTCCTCAGGGGCCGATTTACTGTTTTTCAGGCAATCGCTCATATAGGTCTTGCGCGCATCCCCTTTTAAGGTTTGCGCTGTCGCCTGCTGGTTGCAAGTGGTCATCCGTTGTTGTTGCGGGGTTAGCGTCTTCTCGGCAGCGCCGGCGGTAGTTAAAAAAAGCAGACCAAATAGCAACGTCATGACTAATGATATTTTCATAGCACCTTCCTTTTCTGAACGACGAGACACAGATAAGTCTGGCTGCTAACGACAAAAAAACCACCCGACAGCAAAAGTAATGCCACCGGGCGTGTGCTTATTTCAGCCCTAAGGCTGATTTCATGGTGTAGAACAGATCGGTCTGGTCAGTCAGACCAACCACATTCGCCGCATGCGGCCCATAGGCAGCAATACGCAGTTGGCTGCCCGTATGCTCCTGAGACTCCTCTTCGGAGTTGCCGTAGCTGATGACCATCACCGCGCCGTCTTTGGTATTCAGCGCCTGAGTCAGGCCGGGTGCTTTGGTATCCGGCGCCACAATCTGGCTGGCATGCGCGTGGTCAGCGGTCACCACCACCAGCGTATTACCCTCTTTCTTTGCAAAGGCCAGCGCTCGCTGTACGGCCTCATCCAGATCGACCGTTTCACCAATCTGCCCGCACGGATTAGCGGCGTGATCCTGTTTATCGATGGACGCGCCTTCCACCTGCAGGAAGAAGCCTTTTTCATTTTGGCTTAACAGCTCAATCGCTTTATCCGTCATCTGTGCCAGTGTCGGCACCGTGTCGTTACGTTTGGCGTTTGGCGTACAGGTCACAGTCGGCTTATCAATATTGCCATGATAAGAGGCTTTCGGTCCTTCCCAACGCACCGGCATGTTACCTTCAGAGAACAACCCCAGCAGCGGTTTATCCTGGCTGGCGTCAGTAATCGCCGCAAGCGATGCGGCGTCGCTCACCAACTGATAGCCGCGTATCTGCGCCTGCTCACGCAGCGTCTTACCCTGCCATTCACCTGCAGCAGCGGTTTCAGCAAACGTTTTTGCCCCGCCTCCTAGCGTAACGTCAGCACGAGCATTCAATAATTGTTCGGTGATTGACCCTTTGCCGCCGTTTTCCAGCGCATTAGTCGGGCATTTTTCACGGGTCACGCTCGGACCGTAGCATTTACGTGACGTCACATGCGCAACCAGCGCAGCTGGAGTGGCATCCTGTAATTCAGCGGTAGAAACATTGCCTGTCGCCAGGCCTGCAGCTTTTGCCATTTCCAGAATCGTGGTGTGATCTTTTTCATGGATATCAACGCCCAGCGCACCATTATAGGATTTAACCCCGGTGGTCCACGCCGTGGCAGAAGCCGCAGAATCGGTCACATAATCGGGTTTACCCGTTTTTTTATCCAGGGAATAGTGGGTGTATTGCCCGGTCAGGGGTAACGCATCAATCCCTTTAAAAAAGCCGCCCGCGCCTTCGGCATAATTTCGCGCTGCGGTAATTTCTGAGTCACCCATACCATCACCGATCAGCAAAATAATATTTTTAGCCGGTTTATCAATCAGTGAATCACGCAGAGCGGCCGTTTGATCGCTGGTTAATCGGCGAGCGCCACCCGGCGCTGTGATATCACCCTGAGCAGCACGATTATCCATCACCGGCACAGCAGATGATTCTGCATAAATAACCGGGGTAAACAGCAAAGGTAACAGGGCAATAGCAAGTGCGCTTTGTTTCACTTTATTTTCTCCATGTATAAATACGGTAAAATTAAAACAAAGCGACTATAAGTATTTGATGTGACACTTTTATGATGATTTATCGTCGTGCGGTCCCACAGAGACCTCAATACGCTTTTGGCACCCTCTCACCAACATCATGCAAGGTTGTTAAACAGGCTGGCATGCGGCTTACACCGGCCAGTGCGCCCTCAAGATGACGAATAAATATTTGCTGCTCATGCTTCGCCATCGTATGCATCATCTCCATGATGACGCGCTCTAAGGTTTCTACCTGAGCGGCGAGGTCCTGTGACTCTTCTTCTTTTTGGGCAAGTTTAAGTAACAACTCAGTGACGAGATTTTTCATTTGCGTATTCCCTTAACAAAATATGGGTCACGGTAGCATTATGGCTCTCAACTGCCTAGTGGATGAAAGTTGTATTTTTAACAGAAATAAAACGTTTTGCGAAAACAATCACACCACAAAATAAGATGAATTAGGTATTACGACAGAATTATTCAATATAAAAGAGTGAAGAGATTAATAATCACTCAAAAATATAATACAAACTTATGGATTAACACCACTGGCAATCAACGGTGTTAATCCGACATTCAACGTGCGCGACGCCGACGTCGCAATGCGACAGCCAACTGCCAGATGTTAATCAACACAATGCTCGCAGTCGCGATAAACACCCAGCGAAAACCGGCCATTGCCGACACAGTTGCTCCCATCAATGGTCCCGCGACATTGCCAAGATACATAAACGACTGGTTATAGCCAAAAATACGCCCGGTAATCTGGTCGCTGGAGTATTTCACCAACAGCGTCTGCACGGCGGGAAGCATCGCGCCATCGGCAAAGCCAAGCAGGAAACGCAATACTCCCAACTGCAACGGCGTTGTGACCCAGGACATGGCGAAAAACAGCACCACGGCAAAGATAAGCGTCGCCATGAGGATCCGTTCAGTTCCCACCCGATCGCCTAATTTGCCCAATCGAGGGGCTGAAATCAGCGCCGATATCCCAGGTACTGAGGCAATCAGCCCGCTGAGAAAGGCAATATTGCTGCTGTCTGGCACCATCGATTTGATAAACAACGCCAGAATGGGGCCAATAGAACCATTACACAACTGGATAACCATGGTGGTAAAGAACAGGCTAATCACCAGTGCCGGATAAGGGAGAGAGGCGAACACAGCTTTGCCGCTTAAACGTTCACTTTTTTTAATCGTCGGGCGCACGCCCTCTTTAATGAAGAACAGCGTGACCAGGAAACTGACCACCAGCAACCCGGCGGTAATACAGAATACCGCACGCAAGCCCACATGGTCGGCGATAAAACCACCCATCAGCGGTCCGCCAATCACCCCGCTAATCTGTGCCGTAGAGAGCGTACTCAGTGCCCAGCCGCTGCGCTCGCGTGGAACTTGCGACGCCACCAGCGCCATTGCATTGGGGATGTATCCCGACGTTAACCCCATCACACCGCGCAGCAGGAAAAGCTGCCAGACATTGGTGGCAAAGGCCTGCAATAAAATCGCAATCGCCATCCCGAGAGAAGCGCGCAGCAGCATTAGCTTACGCCCTTTACGATCGGCTAAACTGCCCCACATCGGCGAAACAATGGCAGAAATCAGAAACGTAACGCTAAACGTTAACCCGGACCACATCGACAGAGCTTCATGCGAGGTCACCCCGAGCTGGGAGACATAGAGTGGTAAAAAAGGCAGGATTTGGCTGATCGCCAGTCCGGTAAAAAAGCACCCGAACCAAACGGAAATAAGGTTAACTCTCCAGGATTCCATAGGGACTCATAACGATAAGTAGCTGAAAACTGCGAGCAGCTTAACAAATTACGTATCCGGACAAGCATCCAGAGGTGCGATACCTCACAGTTTAGTATTTTATCTCCCCGCTCATCATATTTGTGATATTCATCACACATAAGCCCTATTTATTACAGGGGAATATGCTTCGAGCATCCTCCACAGACTCGCTCATTTTCTTCCCTTCTATACGCGTGAAAACATTCTGCCAGAAGCCGAGGAATCCTGCGTTTTGTCGTGGTAATGTATGTGCTTTGCATTCAAGGAATGGGTTTTTAAGATGGCAAAGTTGCGGGTAGGAATCGTATTTGGTGGTAAATCGGCAGAACATGAAGTGTCATTGCAATCGGCAAAAAATATTGTCGATGCCATCGATAAGACTCGCTTTGATGTTGTGCTGTTAGGTATTGATAAACAAGGGCAATGGCACGTCAGCGATGCCGGTAGCTATCTGCTTAACGCCAACGACCCGGCGCGTATTGCGCTGCGTCCTTCGGCAACCAGCCTGGCGCAGGTACCAGGAAAGCAAGAACACCAGTTGATTGATGCGCACAACGGTCAGCCGCTGCCGACAGTCGATGTTATTTTCCCTATTGTGCACGGTACGCTGGGTGAAGATGGTTCCCTGCAAGGTATGCTGCGCGTGGCGAATCTACCGTTCGTCGGTTCCGACGTGCTGGGCTCAGCAGCATGCATGGATAAAGACGTGACTAAGCGTCTGTTGCGCGACGCCGGGTTAAACATCGCGCCATTTATTACGCTCACCCGCGCTAATCGTAATAGCATCACCTTCGCTGAAGTTGAATCGCGCCTGGGCTTGCCGCTGTTCGTTAAGCCGGCTAATCAGGGATCGTCCGTTGGCGTCAGTAAAGTCACCAATGAAGCCCAATACGATCAGGCCGTAGCGCTGGCATTTGAATTCGATCATAAAGTGGTAGTGGAACAAGGGATCGTCGGCCGTGAGATCGAATGTGCAGTGTTGGGGAACGATCATCCGCAGGCCAGTACCTGTGGCGAGATCGTTCTGAACAGTGATTTTTACGCCTATGACACCAAATACATTGACGATAACGGCGCCAAAGTAGTGGTTCCGGCAGCTATTTCACCGGAGATTAACGACAAGATCCGCGAGATAGCGATCCAGGCTTACCAGGCGCTGGGTTGTGCTGGCATGGCTCGTGTGGATGTGTTCTTAACCGCAGAAAATGACGTAGTGATCAATGAGATCAACACGCTGCCAGGCTTCACGAATATTAGTATGTATCCAAAACTGTGGCAGGCGAGCGGCTTAGGTTATACCGATCTGATCACCCGTCTTATCGAACTGGCGCTGGAGCGTCACGCGGCAAACAGCGCGCTGAAAACCAGTATGTAAAATCCGCCAGGATGCCCGATAGCTATCGGGCATCCTGCGTTTCATCATCTTCCACGCGACGACGAATAATCAGCCCGGCCAGCCAAAAGCTAATCACCCAGGTAACCAGCCCCACCGCATAGGTTTGCCACCCCTTTGCTTCAAATCCCAGTAAGCCCACCACACCATTGAGAATAAAGATAAGCCCAATGGCAAACGCGTAATAATGCCAGTCGCGGCGAAGTTTTACAGGCAGGTTCATAACAGCTCCGGAGGAATCACAACATCATAAAGACGCATCCTCGCACATTTATCTCTGGCGGTCTGTGCCGTATGCGGAATTTCTTAAATGTAATTAAATTTCACTTAAGGTTACACGTTTGTGACGAGGAACATAAAAGCAGAATCCAGGAATAATCCCTGGCCGAAATTACCATCATTCTGATATTGACAACCCCGAACACCTGTCAGACTCACTGTCAGTTACTGGCATTATGTCAAGAAAAGCAGGTTGTTTCTGGAGGTCTCTCATGGCTGATTTTACGCTCTCAAAATTCCCGTTTAAGGGCAAGCATCGGGATCCCTCCTCTCTGACCGGAAATATTATCTACGCCGTCTTCGTGCTGTTTTGCTTTTGGGTCGGGGCGCAGGTGTTAACCCTGCTGGCTCACGCGCCCGGCATTTATGAACAGCTGATGCAACTGCAAATGCAGGAAAGCGGACGCCCGCGGATCGAAATTGGTTTAGGCGTCGGAACGATTTTTGGTTTGATTCCCTTCCTGGGTGGCGGCCTGATCCTTGGTGCCATTGTGACCTTATTACGCTGGCGACAGCGCCATCATAAAGATGACTGACCCATACATTTCGCCCGCCGCTCATCCACCCGTTTCGCAAACCACGCGGTGGTCAAATTACGGGTGATCTTTGGACTCTCAAGCTGAATGCCCGGCAGCATTTCACGGGGTAACGTTTTACCTGTTTTTGCTTCCGCCAGCCTATACACATTCTCGTATAACGCCGTATCTTCAAATGCGAGGCTGTCACCTTTTTGCAACTGACGGTGGATATCACTCTCGCTCATCTCCAGCTTCCCGGCCAGCTTACGTACAGCCAGCTCTGTTTTCCCCGGATCATCGCTGTCGTAACGAATCAAATCACCGTCCAGCGCCAGCTTCACGCCGCTGGCTTTACTCACCGCATTCTGGAAGGCCGCATTACGACTGGCATACCAGCCCGCATTAAAATCAGCAAAGCGGAAGACAGGCGCGCTGTAATTCGCCGGATAATTCAGCAAATGATACGTTCCAAACCACAGCCCACCACGGCGGGTAAACACTTCCTGACGCACCGTCCCCGTCATTTTCCACGGATAGCCTGAGGCGTGCTGTTCAGCAAACGCGATACTGACCTGCATCGGACCGCCGGTATGCACCGGATTAAGCGATCCGAACAGCGTCTGCCCCATCGGCACCATGTTGATAAAATCATCAAAGATGGCGCTAAGCTGCTTTTCTGTCTTTACCGAATCCAGACGCTCGCTGTAGCTTTTCCCGGTCGGCGAGTTAATCTTCAACGCGGTATGCACCACAAACAGCGGAATATGCATGCGCTCAGCGCGGCGGTCGATCTCTTTCCAGGCAATTTTATTTAAACCAGGCACAGCTGGGTCCGCCTGATAGTTGGACTCCTGCTGCGCCACAGCCAGTACCGAACAGACATTCTCGACCGTCGGTGCCAGCTTCTGGCTTGCAAACGTCTTCGCCAGATCCTGCGCCCAGGCATCTCTGTCCTTCACGCTGGCAGGCATTTTCTGACGCACCACGCTCGCCACATCGACGGCTTTTTCCCCTTTTTTTAACGGCTGCGAAGGTTGGCTACTGCATCCCACCAGCACCAACGCCGCCAGACAAGACCAGGGGTAAAGACGGGAAACCGTCGACATAACATCACCTTTTGTTAGCTAAGAGTATGAGTCACTGGCTGAATCTCCTGACCATCCAGCTCTCTTTCGAAGCTGCGTAGACGCTTATAGATAGACATTAATTCAACTAACGTCGTCCAGGAGTTAATCAGATACTGGAACGATCCGCGCACCTGACCAAATACGTTAGTGATTTGCGTCATCAGACCGAGCGTAATCGTACCGGCAACAATTGACGGAAACAGCAGGAACAAACCGAAAACGTTATCCACCTGCAAGTACAGAATACGGGCGATATTAAAGTACATATAGTGAAAATAGAGGCGGAAATAATTCTGACGCACCGCGTGAAACAGCTCACGGACAGTCGGTGGCGTTGCGCGATTAGCATCATCTTCGCCGTAGACCAGTTCTTTACGGTAAGCGGCTTCCACGCGCTGGTTTTTGAACTCCAGTCCCGGGAGTTTGATCCCCACGACGGCCAGTAAGCCGGTCCCCATCAGTGACCAGACAATGGCCGCAATCACCAGACCATAAGGAATATGACCGACAATCGGCAAGTCAGGAACATGTGCAGACAGCGTGACCAGCACCGGCAAGAAGGCAATCAGCGTCATAATCGCGTTGATAAAACTAACGCCCATATCCTCCAGCGTGGAGGCAAAACGCATGGTATCTTCCTGCACACGCTGCGCGGCACCTTCGATGTGACGCAGATGCTGCCAGTGCGCCATATAATGTTCGTTCATCGCAGTACGCCAGCGGAACACATAATGGCTGACGAAGAAATTGTTCATCACGCCGATCACCACGGCAATCAACGCAATACCCAGGAAAATCCCCACTTCATGATAGAACTGCTCAATCTTCACCTTATGTGGGGCGCTCAGTGCAGTTTGAATCAGATCGTAGAATGGGGCATACCAGGCGTTGACGGCGACCCCGACTTCAACCAAAAACCAGGTCACGAAGATAATCAGCGACGTGCCCAGTATGGACCAATACTGCCAACGATGCGGACAGTAGATAAACCAGAACGCGGCGAACAGCCCGACGCAGAGAAGGTAATACGCATAAAAAATCAGGTAGTCCAGCGACCAGAATCGGGCGGCGCTGATAGGAACATCAGCCGATGCGCCGGTGATATGTGCAACCCAGGCTCCCCCACCTGCCTGCCAGAATACAACTGCGACCAGTGCCCAAATAAATGCCGAAATAAAGAACGGTCCCGGCTTTGGGAAAAAAGACTTAAACATAGTGCTCTCCTGCTAACTTCTTATCGTTATGACGACTGCTGTGCATTTGCCAGCGTGCAAACGATGGCAAGACGGCTAACGCCCAATAAACACATGCTGAAACCGACAATTGTGACCAGAACCGGCGTGCTTAGTTCGCTACCCGCTCAGAAGAATTGTTTCTATGGTTTTCATACCTGACAGCGTTCCGGCATGTTCAGATTATCGCAGCGTGAGATCACAAAAGCGAACATCCAATCCAGGGGAAAAGGTAACGTTTACTCATCGTTACGTTTTTCACACTATGATTGGCGTAATAGCACTTTGCAATATGCCGATGAGTAGTATAAATACGCATACGCACGTCATCCTTTTTTACTACCCCTAACTCATGGACACCACCGTTGAAACGTAGTCTGCTTTTTTCTGCCGCGCTGTGTGCGGCGTCATTGACATCTGTCCAGGCGGCACAGCCTATAACCGATCCGGTCTTCGCCTCTGATATTGTCGATCGTTATGCCGATCATATCTTCTACGGCAGCGGAGCTACGGGAATGGCGCTCGTGGTCATTGATGGTAATCAGCGCGTATTTCGTAGCTTTGGCGAAACACGCCCCGGCAATAATGTTCATCCGCAGCTGGATTCGGTGATCCGCATCGCCTCAATTACCAAATTAATGACCAGCGAAATGTTGGTGAAATTGCTCGATCAGGGCACGGTAAAACTGAACGATCCATTGAGTAAATATGCACCACCCGGTGCACGAGTCCCAACCTGGCAAGGAACACCTATCACGCTGGTGAATCTGGCGACTCATACCAGTGCTCTGCCCCGCGAACAGCCAGGCGGTGCGGCAAAACGCCCGGTATTTGTCTGGCCAACGCGCGAGCAGCGCTGGAGCTACCTCTCAACCGCCACACTGAAAGCTGCTCCCGGATCGCAGGCCTCCTACTCGAATCTGGCGTTCGATCTACTGGCCGATGCGCTGGCCGCCGCGTCCGGTAAGCCTTATCAACAGCTGTTTGAAGAGAAAATAACCCGACCGCTTGGGATGAAAGACACCACATTCACACCTTCACCCGATCAGTGTAAGCGCCTGATGGTCGCCGAAAAAGGGGCCAGCCCGTGTAACAATACGCTGGCGGCGATGGGTAGCGGCGGTGTCTATTCGACGCCTGGCGATATGATGCGCTGGATGCAGCAGTATCTCTCATCGGACTTTTATCATCGTAGCCAGCAGGCTGACCGAATGCAGACGCTGATTTACCAGCGTACACAGTTAACAAAAGTAATTGGCATGGACGTGCCAGGCAAAGCCGATGCGTTGGGCCTGGGCTGGGTTTATATGGCACCAAAAAATGGCCACCCGGGAATTATTCAAAAAACCGGTGGAGGTGGTGGATTCATTACCTATATGGCAATGATCCCACAGAAAAACGTGGGGGCCTTTATTGTCGTTACCCGTTCTCCGCTAACCCGATTTACCAATATGAGCGATGGTATCAACGATTTGGTGAGTGAATTGAGCGGAAACAAACCTCAGGTTATCCCCGCATCCTGATTTAATACTCAAAAGGCAAACGGTTAATATTCAACAGTTTGCCTTTATTCATTTCAATGTAGCCGCCTTTACGCAGTGCCGCGAGAACTTCTGCGACGACAGAGCGTGAAATACGTGTACGTTGGTGAATATAGTTCATAACTCCAACACGAGAACGCAGTAAGTCATCCCATTTCATCATGGATATCAGCGTGGCACGGATTTGATCGTAGGAGTTATTACCTATTAATTGCAGATCGCGTATTTCAAGCATGCTGTGCTGCCAGGCTAACCAGCTAAAGGCTTCGCGCCATAGCTGACATTGTTCAATTATGCTAATCGTTTTGGATGCCGGAAGATGGTAACCCGTACAATGACTTTCAGTTATTAATTTATATTTAACATCTGTTTTCATCACTACATCAGCAAGCCCCATAATAAACGGCGCCTGTGTGATGCCAACCAGTATATTATCTCCCCACATCAGAGAAATAACACCTTTTAAAATAACAAAAGTCTCATCTTTATTTACATCACCGGAGTATATTACTTGTTTTTCATTTTCATATTCAAAACGTTCACCATATTTTGACAAACATTTATCCAACTTACCAAATTCCAGAAAAGGCTTATCTACAGATAACATTTACGCATTCCTTGCATAAAAGCCCGTCAAATCCTTGACGGGCATACTTAGATTAAAATACCGGTTT
>NZ_JADABY010000024.1 GCF_015672735.1 Citrobacter sp. Res13-Sevr-PEB04-36
ATTTATTTAATCATTTGTTTTAAATATAAAAATACGCCCATTCACATAGAATGGATTATGAGTTCTAAATAAAGGCGTTAGAGATTATTAATGAGTTAGAATGTGATGCGCCTCATTTTTAATTTGTTGTAGCACGCTACGTACAAATTGTATTTGTTGGATGGCATCATTTTTTTCTTTAATCAAACGGTCTTCAAGGAGCGCGGGTTCCGGCAACGGCGTTTCGCTCATCTGACGCCACGGGATCCAGGGATTATCACCTTCATTGTCAAAACGAAATGCCGGGGCGTAGTAATCCACTTCTTCTTCCAGCCCGTAAGCCGTTACCTGCGGCTTCTCATCACCTAAGCAGATAAGTTTGGTCAGCAGATCTTTAAACGGCATATCCCCCTGACCCGAGGTACAGGCTTTATGACCCAGCCCCGCGTTCTCATTAACAATTAACGCGTCTTTAATGTGCACCTGGGTAATATGCGGTGACATTGTGTCTAACGCCGTTAACGGATGCTCATTGGCATTGATCATGTTGGCAAAATCAAACAATAAAGAGAGCGACTTCATGTCACCGTTCTGAATCAACGACACCAGTTCATGACTTTTTAAATCTTCATGCTGCTCTAAGGTAAAGGTCAGCCCGCTATCCTGATATCGGTCACGCAAATAGTTAATATCCTGATTAATTATTGCAAGCACGTCCTGAAGATGACCTTCATAGCGCGGGTAAAATCTCACCGAAGAGGCGCCTGTTTTTAATGCGATAGCGACAGCCTGGTCAATAGCCTTTTTATCAGAAGAACTGGTCTCAATATGCAGATCAAGCTGTAGCCGACGCGCTTTATCGCCAAATGCTGACAGTGCTTCATCATTCATATTTTCAAGAGAATAACGTTCACCATCAAGGACGTGGATTTTCACACCACGTAGATTATTTTCACTGGCGATATCTAATAAATCATTCGGTAATATGCGCTCAACGCGCATATTCAAATGATAAGCATAAGCGTGAAGATAAAGAGGGAGGTTATCTACACGCGCCAGAATTTTATGTGCATTATCTTTAGTGACCATAAACATACCTACAAGTTAATGAAGAGATCAACTGCTTCAAATCGCCAATACTCAATATCTATTTGTACGATGTTGCCATCGCTGTCTGCCCGGTGTTTCTCAATCAGAATGGCAGGCATCCCGGTAGAACCGCCAATAAACTTGCTAATGTCGCCGGCCATTCTGACGGGTTTAAAAGCCAGTTTTTTAATTACGGTTTCTTTTTTATATTCATTTTCCCATACGGAGGAAAACGACTGACTTTCAAGTTGTTCAATAAATCCCGGAGCTACTTTTGGGTTGATAAACGTTTCATGATAGAAAACTTTATGCCCTTCCAGCGCGCCCCAGCCCGTAATCCGATACAGTTCATCAGACGGCGTTGCTGACACCAGCGGCGCGGCAACGTCCGGGTACAGAGAGACCCGACTTTTCTCGATAAATCCCCAGGAAGGTTCTCTACCCTGCTCAAGCGCGGCGCGCTGAAAGCTTGCTGATAATTCCGGGCTGTAGTTAAAACGTGCCTGCGTGACGAACCACCCTTTGCGATCTTTGCGAAAGATTTTGGATTCCGACTCCAGGTTTAATAGCGCCTGACGTAACGTCATGCGCTTGATCCCCAGCAACTCCCCCAACTCTCTTTCTGAGGGCAGTTTTCCGCCTGGGGTGGTGATCCCATCTTTTAACCAACGATCTAACTTCTCTTTCGCATTCTCAACGGTCGACTGATTATTTGTCATTGTTTAATTCACTTGGTTTAAACCAGATGGTTTAATCATACGCTGGCGATGAAAAAGAAAGCAAACAACCGCGTTAAGCTTTAGAAAAATTTGTGACCAAGCTCTCTAAAGGCAGACATGTAGAGGGGGAATATTTCGCGAGGCAGAGAACCAGCGTAAACCCGCTTGAGACCAGGGATAGCGGGCAAAAAAAACCCCGCCTCTTAAGGCAGGGTCTTGTCATTAAAGCGCGTTAATCAGTCTTCTTTCGGACCACGCATCGCACGTTTGCGATCGTTTTCAGTCAGGTGACGTTTACGGATACGGATAGACGTTGGGGTAACTTCTACCAGTTCGTCGTCATCGATGAATTCCAGAGCCTGTTCCAGCGTCATTTTCTGTGCAGGAACCAGGGTGGTTGCTTCATCAGTACCGGAAGCACGCATGTTGGTCAGTTTTTTACCGGTCAGGCAGTTAACAGTCAGGTCGTTAGAGCGACTGTGAATACCGATGATCTGGCCTTCATAAACTTCTGCACCGTGACCCAGGAACAGCTTACCGCGGTCCTGCAGGCTGAACAGTGCGAACGCAACAGCTTTACCCTGACCGTTAGAGATCAGCACGCCGTTCTGACGCTGGCCCACGTCGCCCGGACGAACGTCGTCGTAATGGCTGAAGGTGGAGTACAGCAGACCGGTACCGGAGGTCATGGTCATGAATTCTGAACGGAAGCCGATCAGACCACGGCTTGGGATCACGTAGTCGAGACGTACGCGGCCTTTACCGTCTGGATTCATGTTTTTCAGGTCGCCTTTACGCTCGCCCAGTGCCTGCATAACAGAACCCTGGTGCTGCTCTTCGACGTCCAGCGTTACGTTTTCGAATGGCTCTTGTTTACGGCCATCGATTTCGCGGAAGATTACTTTCGGACGGGAAACCGCCATCTCGAAACCTTCACGACGCATGTTTTCAATCAGAACGGACAGGTGCAGTTCACCACGGCCAGAAACGCGGAATGCGTCTGCATCCGGAGTCTCTTCAACGCGCAGCGCAACGTTGTGTACCAGTTCTTTTTTCAGGCGGTCAAGGATCTGACGAGAAGTAACGTACTTACCTTCTTTACCGCAGAACGGAGAGGTGTTTACGTTGAAGAACATGGTAACGGTCGGCTCATCAACAGACAGCGCCGGCAGCGCTTCAACATTCTGCGGGTCGCAGATGGTGTCGGAGATGTTCAGTTCACCCAGACCGGTGATCGCGATGATGTCGCCAGCTTCAGCAACGTCGCTTTCGATACGCTCAAGACCCAGATGGGTCAGAACTTTACCGACTTTACCGTTGCGAGTTTTGCCTTCGCTATCAATGATAGTGATCTGCTGGTTCGGTTTAACTTTACCGCGCTTGATACGACCGATGCCGATAACACCAACATAGTTGTTGTAGTCCAGCTGAGAGATCTGCATCTGCAGCGGGCCATCAAGGTCAACGTTCGGAGCCGGTACACGGTCAACGATGGTCTGATACAGCGGGGTCATGTCTTCCGCCATATCTTCGTGATCCAGACCTGCGATACCGTTCAGCGCTGAAGCGTAAACGATCGGGAAGTCCAGCTGTTCGTCGGTCGCATCGAGGTTAACGAACAGGTCAAATACCTGGTCAACAACCCAGTCAGGACGCGCGCCAGGACGGTCAACTTTGTTGATAACAACAATTGGCTTCAGGCCATGAGCAAAGGCTTTTTTGGTCACGAAGCGCGTCTGCGGCATCGGACCGTCCATTGCATCAACCACCAGCAGCACGGAGTCTACCATGGACATTACACGTTCAACTTCGCCACCGAAGTCGGCGTGTCCCGGGGTATCAACGATGTTGATACGGTAGTCATTCCACTTGATAGCGGTGTTTTTAGCGAGGATGGTAATCCCACGCTCTTTCTCCAAATCGTTGGAGTCCATCACGCGCTCTTGGGTTTCGGCACGAGAGTCGAATGTACCGGATTGTTGGAGCAGCTTGTCTACCAGGGTGGTTTTACCATGGTCTACGTGCGCGATGATGGCGATGTTACGCAAATTTTCGATCACAACTTTGCCTCAGGCATTTTAGAAATAGCGCGTTATTGTACACGGATTAATCGCAGTACAAAACAGGATCACAAACATCCTCCGCAAACAAGTATTGCAGAGTTTCTTTGTGATCACATTCACGGAGCGTTAAAAGGGGTAATCTCATGTCAATTGCACCATTATAGTGCTTAATGTTCACATCGAAGCACTATAATGGTGCAATACAACCTTCATGGTGCAACCCCTTTGCACGATGATGCGCATGATAACGCCTTTTGGGGGCAATTTAAAAGTTGGCACAGATTTCGCTTTATATTTTTTACGGCGACACGGCCAATTTTTGCAGAATTGAAGACCTCGTTACCACGACGACAATGACCAATCCGGGAGAGTAAGTATGTCCGCTGAACACGTTTTGACGATGCTGAACGAACACGAAGTGAAGTTTGTTGATTTGCGCTTCACTGACACTAAAGGTAAAGAACAGCACGTCACGATTCCTGCTCATCAGGTAAATGCCGAATTCTTTGAAGAAGGCAAAATGTTTGACGGCTCCTCAATCGGTGGCTGGAAAGGCATTAACGAATCAGACATGGTTCTGATGCCAGATGCTTCTACTGCACTCATTGACCCGTTCTTTGAAGAGTCTACTCTGATCATCCGTTGCGATATCCTGGAACCGGGTACGCTGCAGGGCTATGACCGCGACCCACGCTCCATCGCGAAACGCGCTGAAGAATACCTGCGTGCTACCGGCATCGCAGACACCGTGCTTTTCGGGCCAGAGCCAGAATTCTTCCTGTTTGACGACATCCGTTTCGGCAGCTCTATTTCCGGTTCCCACGTGGCTATCGATGACATCGAAGGCGCATGGAACTCTTCCACCAAATACGAAGGTGGTAACAAAGGTCACCGTCCTGGCGTGAAAGGCGGTTACTTCCCGGTTCCTCCGGTTGATTCTTCCCAGGACATCCGTTCTACCATGTGTCTGGTCATGGAAGAGATGGGTCTGGTCGTTGAAGCGCATCACCACGAAGTAGCTACCGCTGGCCAGAACGAAATCGCTACCCGCTTTAACACCATGACCAAAAAAGCGGACGAAATTCAGATCTACAAATATGTGGTTCACAACGTCGCGCACCGTTTCGGTAAAACCGCGACCTTTATGCCAAAACCGATGTTCGGCGATAACGGTTCTGGTATGCACTGCCACATGTCCCTGTCCAAGAACGGCGTAAACCTGTTCTCCGGTGACAAATATGCGGGTCTGTCTGAGCAGGCGCTGTTTTACATCGGCGGCGTTATTAAACACGCTAAAGCCATCAACGCCCTGGCTAACCCGACCACCAACTCATATAAGCGTCTGGTCCCGGGTTACGAAGCACCGGTTATGCTGGCTTACTCTGCCCGTAACCGTTCTGCCTCTATCCGTATCCCGGTGGTTGCCTCTCCAAAAGCACGCCGTATTGAAGTGCGCTTCCCGGACCCGGCGGCTAACCCGTACCTGTGCTTTGCTGCGCTGCTGATGGCCGGTCTTGATGGTATCAAGAACAAAATCCACCCGGGCGAAGCGATGGACAAAAACCTGTACGACCTGCCGCCGGAAGAAGCAAAAGAGATCCCACAGGTTGCTGGCTCTCTGGAAGAAGCACTGAACGAACTGGATCTGGACCGTGAGTTCCTGACTGCAGGCGGCGTGTTCACCAACGAAGCGATCGATGCGTACATTACGCTGCGTCGCGAAGAAGATGACCGCGTGCGCATGACTCCGCACCCGGTAGAGTTTGAGCTGTACTACAGCGTTTAATTTAACTTTTACACTCTCACATAAAAACGTGCAGAGGATGTAATAACCAATGGATTTCTTGCTACAGCAAGGCGGCAATTGAGTGAATCCCCGGGAGCTTACATAAGTAAGTGACTGGGGTGAGCGAAAGCAGCCAACACAGCTGTAGGGAGAAAGACGAAGGTTTTAGTTGCCGTGGAAACTTTCAGCCCATCACACGATGGGCTTTTTTCTCCGCCAACGAACTGATCCTTCGCGCTTTTTCTGCGTGAAAGCTATAATGCACTAAATTGGTGCAACCTTTTTAAGGAGACTGCTGAATGGCAACCGGCACGCTGCCCGATGCTGGGCAGATCCTCAATTCGTTAATTAACAGCATTTTACTTGTCGACGATGAGCTGGCGGTACATTACGCCAACCCCGCGGCACAGCAACTGCTGGCCCAAAGTTCCCGCAAACTGTTTGGCACGCCGCTTTCTGAACTGCTGAGTTATTTCTCATTAAACATCGGGCTGATGCGAGAGAGCCTGGAAGCGGGTCAGGGCTTTACGGACAACGAAGTGACGCTGGTGATAGATAGTCACTCGCATATCCTCTCTGTGACCGCACAGAGGCTGCCTGATGGCCTGATCTTGCTGGAGATGGCACCCATGGATAATCAGCGCCGTCTGAGTCAGGAGCAGCTACAGCATGCCCAGCAAATAGCCGCCCGCGATCTGGTACGCGGTCTGGCACATGAAATTAAAAACCCGTTGGGTGGATTACGCGGTGCGGCGCAGTTGCTCAGTAAAGCGCTCCCGGACCCGGCACTCAAGGAATATACCCAAGTCATTATTGAGCAGGCAGACCGCCTGCGTAACCTGGTCGACCGCCTGCTGGGGCCGCAGCAACCCGGTATGCACATCACGGAAAGCATTCACAAGGTGGCAGAGCGCGTTGTGGCACTGGTGTCGATGGAACTCCCGGAGAACGTCACGTTGATCCGCGATTACGACCCGAGTCTGCCAGAAATACTGCACGATCCCGACCAGATAGAACAAGTTTTGCTGAATATCGTGCGTAATGCGCTACAGGCGCTGGGACCGGAAGGTGGCGAGATTATTCTACGTACCCGCACCGCGTTTCAGCTCACATTGCACGGCATGCGTTACCGCCTGGCGGCGCGTATTGACGTTGAGGACAACGGTCCGGGTATTCCTCCACATCTGCAGGATACGCTGTTCTACCCGATGGTCAGCGGTCGCGAGGGGGGGACCGGGCTGGGATTATCTATCGCCCGTAATTTGATTGATCAACATTCCGGCAAAATTGAATTTACCAGTTGGCCGGGTCATACCGAGTTCTCGGTTTACCTGCCTATCAGGAAATAGAGGTGACGTTTATGCAACGAGGAATAGTCTGGGTCGTTGATGACGATAGTTCCATCCGTTGGGTGCTTGAACGTGCGCTCGCAGGGGCAGGACTGAACTGCACCACATTTGAAAGTGGTAAAGAGGTACTGGACGCGCTCGCCAGCAAAACGCCAGACGTGCTGTTGTCGGATATCCGTATGCCGGGGATGGACGGCTTGACGCTGTTAAAACAGATTAAACAACGTCATCCGATGCTTCCGGTCATCATAATGACGGCGCACTCCGATCTGGACGCCGCCGTCAGCGCCTACCAGCAAGGGGCGTTCGATTACCTCCCCAAACCGTTTGATATCGACGAAGCCGTGGCGCTGGTCGAGCGCGCCATAAGCCATTATCAAGAACAGCAGCAGCCGCGTAATATTCAGATCAACGGCCCCACCACCGACATCATCGGTGAAGCGCCAGCAATGCAGGATGTCTTTCGCATAATTGGCCGGCTTTCCCGCTCTTCAATTAGCGTCTTGATCAACGGTGAGTCCGGGACCGGTAAAGAGCTGGTCGCCCATGCTCTCCACCGTCACAGCCCGCGTGCTAAATCGCCGTTTATCGCCCTTAACATGGCGGCAATTCCGAAGGATTTAATCGAATCTGAACTGTTTGGCCACGAAAAAGGCGCCTTTACTGGCGCCAATACCATTCGTCAGGGGCGATTCGAGCAGGCGGACGGCGGTACGCTGTTTCTTGATGAAATTGGTGATATGCCGCTGGACGTGCAAACGCGATTGCTACGTGTATTAGCCGACGGACAGTTTTACCGCGTCGGCGGTTATGCGCCGGTGAAGGTGGACGTGCGCATTATCGCAGCCACGCACCAGAACCTGGAACTACGCGTGCAAGAAGGCAAGTTCCGCGAGGACTTGTTCCACCGACTGAACGTTATTCGCGTCCATTTACCACCGCTGCGCGAGCGGCGGGAAGACATCCCTCGCCTGGCACGTCATTTCCTGCAGGAAGCCGCCCACGAGTTGGGTGTGGAAGCCAAGCAGTTACACCCCGAAACCGAGGCCGCACTGACGCGTCTGGCCTGGCCGGGTAACGTTCGTCAACTTGAGAACACCTGCCGCTGGTTAACCGTAATGGCCGCCGGGCAGGAAGTGCTGATTCAGGACCTGCCGGCTGAGCTATTTGAGGCAAGCGTTCCGGACGCGCCCTCACATATGCAGCCTGACAGCTGGGCAACACTGCTGGCACAATGGGCTGATCGGGCGCTACGTTCCGGTCATCAAAACTTACTCTCTGAAGCGCAGCCTGAAATGGAACGCACGCTGTTAACCACCGCGCTGCGCCATACTCAGGGCCATAAACAGGAAGCGGCGCGCTTACTCGGATGGGGGCGTAATACCCTGACGCGTAAGTTAAAAGAGCTTGGCATGGAGTAAGGGATAGTCACAGTGTAAAGATTGATAATTGAGCGCAAAATGCTGCTATTTTGAGCTTTACTGTTCCGATGAGTTAAGTATGATCGTGCCCGGAAAACGGGGGAAGCCATCATGCTGGAATCAATTATTAATCTGCTGTCGAGCGGCTCGGTTGAAAGCCATACGCCACAAACTGCGGTTGCCGCCGTGCTGTGTGCGGCGTTGGTTGGGCTGTTTAGCTGACGATGTACCGGATGGCGCTAACGCTTATCCGGCCTACAGGTTTTTGCGACGAGTAGGCCCGGTAAGCAAAAGCGCCACCGGGCAACGTCATTAGATGACCCGCGAGAACTGCTGCATCCGCGCTTTCTGACGCAGGTAAGCATCAAAGCACATGCAAATATTGCGGATCAGCAGACGACCTTTTGGTGTCACCTGAATCCCCTTCTCATTCACATCCACCAGCCCATCTTTCGCCAGCGGTGCCAGCAGCTTCAGGTCTTCAGCAAAATAGCCAGCAAAGTTCAGATCCCATTGCTGTTCTACGACGGCATAGTCGAGGCGGAAGTTGCAGATCAGTAGCTTAATCACATCCCGGCGAATACAGTCATCTTGCGTCAGTGCAATACCGCGCCACAGCGCATTCCCCTGCTCGTCCACCTGCTGATAATAGTGCTTCAGCTCTTTTTGGTTCTGCGCGTAGTTGTCGCCAATCATACTGATGGCGGAAACGCCCATGCCCAGCAGATCGGTATCGCCCTGGGTGGTATAGCCCTGGAAATTACGGTGCAGAACGCCCTCACGCTGGGCAATCGCCAGCTCGTCATCCGGACGGGCAAAGTGATCCATCCCAATGAACTGATAGCCCGTTTCGGTCAGAGAGGAGATGGTCTCCTGCAGGATATCCAGCTTCTGTTGCGGGCTGGGCAGATCAGCATCTTTGATCTTACGCTGCGCGGCAAACAACGTTGGCAGGTGCGCATAGTTAAAGACGCTCAGGCGATCGGGATTGAGTTCAGCCACCCGCTTCAGGGTAAAGGCAAAGCTTTCGGGCGTCTGTTTTGGTAGACCATAGATAAGGTCAATGTTGGTCGAAGTAAAGCCAATCTCACGCGCACGATTAATCAGTGCAAAGATAAACTCCTCGTCCTGCTCACGGTTTACCAGTCGCTGAACTTCTTTATTGAAGTCCTGCACCCCCATGCTCAGGCGGTTAAAGCCTTCAGCACGTAAATGATCGAGGACATCGAGTTCGATTTCACGCGGATCAACTTCGATCGAGATTTCTGCATCCGCGTTAAAATCGAAGTTATCACGCAGCAGTGTCATTAAGCGGCTAATCTGCGCTTTATTCAGATAGGTTGGCGTACCGCCGCCCCAGTGCAACTGGCTAACATGACGGCCAGCAAACAGCGGCGCGCGATGAATAATCTCTTGTTCTAAAACGTCCAGATATTGATCGGCCTTATGCTGCTGGCGGGTCACAATTTTGTTGCAACCGCAGAAATAGCACAATTTATGGCAGAACGGGATATGGACGTACAAAGAGAGTGGACGTTCAGGGTAACGCGCTACGGCTTGCAGAAATGCTTCAGCGCCGTAGTCTGCAGAAAACTCCAGCGCGGTCGGATACGAGGTGTATCGTGGCCCGGAATAGTTATATTTCTGGATCAGGGCCAGGTCCCAGTCGATTAGCTGCTCAGACATGCTCACTCCTTCCGATGGCGTTTCTGGCGAGTACGGCGTACCGGCTTACCCCCACTGCGAGTGATAAGCCGGTTGCGCAGCCACCTTTGGCGCCGCGATAATCGCTGTAGTTTAACGAATAACCACACCAGATAACATATAACCGGAAGGGTTATAAGCAGGACGGGAAGACCCACGGTACAAAACCGTTAGTTACCGCCCTTCAGCAGGCGCATCATGTCTTCCTGCTTTTCTTCTTCTTCATCGATGTCTTCGTCATCATCGTAAGAGAGCCCCAGTTTCTGCATCAGCTCATCGATACGATCCAGCTTGGCATCTACCCAGGCCTGATCTTCAGCACTCAGGATCTCTCCCGCTTCAAGACGTTCCAGCAGCGCATCCAGGCGCTCATCTGTTTCCAGTAAATCCAACTCAGCCTGTGGTGAAAGCATAGGTTTCTCACTCTTCGGTTTGTGCTGTTTGGTGACCTTTTCGGTCACACCCAATGCAATGGGAGTTTTACTGCCAATACGAGGATCTTTGTGCTTGTTTTGGTTTCCGCCACCTGAAGCGCCATCGCTGCCGGTCGCACGACTGCCCGCCGCAAGACCACGGTGTTTTTTCTGGCGCTTACGGTCGCGAGCTTCCAGGTTAATTTCTTCACGTGTTTTACGACGCGCTTTTGCTGGACCTTTACCGCGTGGTGTAGAAGTTGATTTCATCATAATTCGTCTTTGGCTGTTTTTATTCAGTATATAATTGCGCCGGAATCTAGCAGAAATAAAGAAAAAAGGCGACAGAGTAATCTGTCGCCTTTTTTCCTGACTCTCAACCCTTAACGGGTCCTACAATCCTTGTCGGCTATCAACACACCCTGTTTTTCCCTTAGCCAGAAACATTCCGTGTTGTTTCCATTTCCTTTTACTAACGTCTCCGGACGTTTGTCTTCCTGGACAATCCTGCGTCTTCGCCTCCTGGCGCTCCTGACCCTCATCCTGAGTCGTTTATCCTGTTAGCACCCTCGCTATAGACGCTACTTTACTCTTTTGGATTACACGCACAAGTAACCGACTTAACAGTTTCGGTTTTTCAGAATATTGCTTAACCGTAATTATATGATTTATTTGGTTTATGATGTTATGCACTCTCTCATCTCGCATAAATACTATCGGCAATGTCTCACAAAGCCCGTGGTTTTAGCTTACATAACCCACGCGTCGAAAAACCAGCCTTTTGCTGGTGTTCAGGTATAATCGCAGCAAAGCCTTGATTGATGGAGACGACCACGTTGACTAACTTGAATTATCAACAGACGCATTTTGTGATGAGTGCGCCTGATATTCGCCATTTACCTTCCGATACGGGAATTGAAGTGGCTTTTGCTGGCCGTTCCAACGCAGGCAAATCCAGCGCACTGAATACCCTAACAAATCAAAAAGGATTAGCGCGTACCTCTAAAACGCCGGGCCGTACTCAGCTCATCAACCTGTTTGAAGTCGTTGACGGTAAACGTCTGGTTGACTTGCCGGGATACGGGTATGCAGAAGTTCCGGAAGAGATGAAGCGCAAATGGCAACGCGCACTCGCGGAATACCTGGAAAAACGCCACAGCCTGCAAGGTTTAGTCGTGCTGATGGATATTCGCCATCCGTTGAAAGATCTCGATCAGCAGATGATCCTGTGGGCTGTAGAGAGCAACGTTCAGGTGCTGGTATTACTGACCAAAGCGGACAAACTGGCCAGTGGTGCGCGCAAAGCACAGCTAAATATGGTGCGTGAAGCCGTGCTGGCGTTTAATGGCGATGTACAGGTAGAAGCATTCTCATCGCTGAAAAAGCTGGGCGTGGATAAACTGCGTCAGAAACTGGATACCTGGTTTAGCGAACTGGCGCCTATCGAAGAGATCCAGGACGGGGAATAACCCACCGATATGCCGGATGGCGCCGCTGCGCGTCTTATCCGGCCTACAGATCTTTATTTTTGCTCTAAATAATTCAAGTTGCATAAAGGCGGCGACGCAGCAAATCCCCTGGAGCTTACATAAGTAAGTGACTGGGGTGAGCAAGAAATCTGTCTGGAACAAATTTGAACGCCGCGAAGCGGCGGCCCGTAAGGGCGAGGCTCATGGATGAGCCGAGTAATTCGAAGCCAACGCGTATGCAGCTTGAAGTATGACGAGCACAATAAAAAACGCCCCAGTCATTACTGACTGGGGCGGCTAAAATATTCAGCCAAATCCGATTACGTGAAGTAAAAGGTCTGAAAGATAGAACATCTTACCTCTGTACCCTACGAGAATAACTTTACTCTTTTTTGAGCAGCGCAGAAAGCACTTTTTGTAATTTTTTTTCATTCCCGACATAGGGAATTCTAATGGTCATCACAAAAAACGCTAACTTATGTTGCTTAGTTACGAAAAGCGCGCGTTATTCAGTAAACCCTTAGTGCGCCTGATCCCAGTTTTCGCCACTTCCAACTTCCACCAGTAATGGCACATCAATCCGCGTTCCCTCCTCCATCAGCTGATGGATTTTTTTCGAGACGCTTTCCAGGTCATCTTTATGCACTTCAAATACCAGTTCATCGTGTACCTGCATGATCATACGTACACGAGGTTGCTCAGTTTGCAGCCAACCGTCAACAGCAATCATCGCACGCTTAATGATGTCCGCAGCAGTGCCTTGCATCGGGGCGTTAATCGCCGCACGTTCAGCGCCAGCACGACGCGCACCATTACTGGATTTAATATCCGGTAAATAGAGGCGACGTCCTTCCAGGGTTTCAACGTACCCTTGCTCTTTTGCCTGCGCACGTGTGCGTTCCATATATTCCAGTACGCCAGGGTAGCGCTCAAAGTAGAGATCCATATACTTCTGCGCTTCTTTACGTGGAATATTCAACTGACGCGCAAGACCGAAGGCACTCATACCGTAGATCAGACCAAAGTTGATGGCCTTCGCACTGCGGCGCTGTTCACTGGTCACAGAATCAAGCGGTAAACCAAAGACTTCTGCAGCCGTTGCGCGGTGGATATCCTTACCTTCAGCAAAAGCAGTAAGCAACCCCTTATCACGCGAGAGATGCGCCATAATACGTAGTTCAATCTGCGAGTAGTCCGCCGAGACAATCACGCAGTCTTCTGGCGCAATAAACGCCTGGCGAATACGGCGTCCTTCTTCATTACGTACCGGAATATTTTGCAGGTTAGGATCGGTAGAAGACAAACGCCCGGTCGCAGTGACAGCCTGATGATAAGAGGTATGCACGCGCCCGGTTTTAGGGTTGATCATCAGCGGAAGTTTATCCGTATAGGTAGACTTCAATTTTGCCAACCCACGATACTCCAGAATCACCTTCGGCAGCGGATAATCCAGCGCTAACTCTTCCAGAACCTCTTCCGACGTTGACGGCGCGCCGCCCGGCGTTTTCTTCAGCGGCTTGATGCCTTGCTTTTCAAACAGAATGGTTTGCAGCTGTTTAGTGGAAGAGAGGTTAAAGGCTTCCCCGGCAATTTCGTGCGCTTTTTGCTCCAACTCGTTCAAACGCAGCGTCAGCTCTGCTGAATGCTTGTGCAATACGGCAGGATCAATTTTTACGCCGTTACGTTCTATACGGGACAGGACCGGGACCAGCGGCATATCGATATTTTCGAAGACGTTTAGCGGTCCTTTATGTTTTTGTAACTCTGGCCACATTTTCAGATGCAGCTGTAGCGTGACATCGGCGTCTTCCGCAGCGTAACGACCAGCTTCTTCCAGTGCAATCTGGTTAAAGGTCAGTTGGTTTTTACCTTTCCCGGCAATCTCTTCAAAGGTGATGGTTTTATGTTTCAGCCAGCGATCAGACAGGCTGTCCATATCGTGTCGCCCGGCAACGCTATTTAGAATGTAGGATTCGAGCATGGTATCAAAGACGATACCGCGCAGTTCGATACCGTAGTTCGCCAGGATGCCACGGTCATACTTCAGGTTTTGCCCAACTTTATGTGCTTTTTCGTCTTCCAATAGCGGCTTCAGCAGCGTCAGTGCCCGATCACGGGAAATTTGGTCAGGGGCATCCAGGTAGTCATGCGCGACCGGCACATACGCCGCCACACCTGGTTCAATGGCGAAAGAGAGCCCCACCAGATTTGCGGAGATATTGTCCAGGCTGTCGGTTTCGGTATCAAAAGCAAAGACCGGCGCTTTTTTCAGCTTCGCAATCCATGCTTCCAGCGTCGCCTCGTCCAGAATCGTCACATAATTATCGTATGAGAGGACCGTGGCGGGTTGCTCAGGCGTTTCGTCAATGACGATGGTTTCCTGTGGTTTTGCCGCAGGTTTTGTGCCTTTTGCCTGCAGCCATTTCCCGGCTTCAACATCAGTCACCCAACGTTTGAACTCATATTGTTTGAACAGGCCCAACAGCTCGTCCGCTGCCGGTTGTCGTACTTCGAGCTGCTCGCAGGTTAATTCCAGCTCGACATCTGTTTTGATGGTTGCCAGTTGATAAGAGAGGTACGCCACCTCTTTATTCTGCTCGAGCTTGCCGGCCATGGTTTTCGCGCCACGGAAAGTCAGCCCCGCAATTTTGTCTGATTCAGCATAGAGCGTGTCCAGCCCACCCAGACCCTGAAGTAACGCCTGAGCCGTCTTTTCACCCACGCCTGGCACGCCAGGAATGTTATCGGAAGAGTCGCCCATCAGCGCCAGAAAGTCGATAATCAGTTCCGGCGGCACGCCATACTTATTCACCACCTCATCCGGGCCGAGGATCGTATTGGTCATGGTGTTGATGAGAGTGATATTCGGCGTCACCAGCTGAGCCATGTCTTTATCACCGGTACTGATCAGCACCGGACGGCCGATTTGCTCCGCTTCACGCGCAAGAGTACCGATAACGTCGTCCGCTTCCACGCCAGAAACAGCCAGCAGGGGTAACCCCATGGCTTTTACCATCGCGTGCAGAGGTTCAATCTGTGCACGTAGATCGTCTGGCATCGGCGGACGATGCGATTTGTAGTGCTCAAATAATTCATCACGGAAGGTTTTACCCTTGGCGTCGAATACCACCGCTGCATGCGTCGGCTTATATTGCAAAATCAAGCTACGCAGCATATTGAGGACACCGTACATCGCGCCCGTAGGCTCTCCTGCGCTGTTGGTCAGCGGCGGAAACGCATGGTATGCGCGATACAGGTAAGATGAGCCATCTACAAGGATAAGTGGGTTTTCTGGGATCTGAACCATAATGTCCGTGCCTGTTTATCAGATTATGGGTAAAGGATGCCACAGACAGGATGAAAACATGAGTTTTTCGCCGCATTTGTCGAAAAACTTTTGCAGATCTTCTGGGTTGCTCGCAAAGCGAGCTGTGGATAAGTTTGTGAATAAATAATTTCCTGCCCTTTGATTACAGCAAGATAATTTACAAGCCATGATAATTTTTCCTATTTTTCATTGTGTTATTTCAAGGTGCAGAATTTTATATCATCTTTTCGGCTTATATCTGGATGTGGATAGATATTACCTTTTTTTCTATTCAGCGAAGATCCATCATTTGGTTCGTTTTCTGATAAAATCAGCCCCTTGCGCCTCTTTAGCGCACTATTTATGGCTAACCTTTTGAATAATTTAATGATGACAAGAATACTCGCCGCGATAACGCTGTTGCTGAGTATCATATTGACCATATTGGTCACGATTTTATGTTCTGTGCCAATCATCCTGGCCGGGGTTGTAAAACTCCTTTTGCCCATTCCTTTTGTCTGGCGCAAAGTATCCCTCTTTTGTAATTTCATGATGTATTGCTGGTGTGAAGGTCTGGCGTTACTGCTACACCTTAATCCACGACTAACGTGGGATGTCGAGGGACTGGAAGGTCTGAGCAAGAAAAATTGGTATCTGCTCATCTGTAATCACTACAGCTGGGCCGATATCGTTGTGCTTTGCGTTCTGTTTCGTAAGCACATCCCGATGAATAAATATTTCCTTAAGCAACAGTTAGCCTGGGTGCCCTTTATTGGTCTGGCGTGTTGGGCGCTGGATATGCCATTTATGAAGCGCTATTCGCGCGGTTATTTACTCCGCCACCCCGAACGACGTGGTAAAGATGTGGAAACGACGCGTCTTTCTTGTGAGAGGTTTCGTGCGCATCCAACAACTATCGTGAATTTTGTCGAAGGCTCGCGGTTTACTCAAGAAAAACGCCAGCAGACCCGATCTCCCTATAAAAATCTGCTACCACCTAAGGCTGCCGGCATTGCGATGGCGCTGAATGTTTTAGGGTCGCAGTTTGATAAGTTGCTGAACGTCACGCTGTGTTATCCGGAAAACAGCAGTCATCCGTTCTACGACATGCTGAGCGGTAAGCTAACGCGCATCGTGATACGGGTGAATCTGGAGCCGGTTAAAGAGGAATTGCACGGTGATTACGTCAACGATAAAGGATTTAAGCGTCGGTTTCAGCTGTGGCTGAATATGCTCTGGGGCGAGAAAGATGCGCAAATAGACGCGATTAAAGCCTCAACTAAAAAAGCCGGTCTCTGACCGGCTTTTTCGTTTACTTCTGACCAACCAGATATTTCACGGTATCGGCGTACTGCTGTACAAAGATATCCATGCTGCTGGTATCCATACCCTGCGGATTCACCTGATATTTGCCATTAACAAACATTGCCGGAACACCCTGCAGTTGCAGATCGGCAGCCGCTTTTTCCTGCTGCGCGACCAGTGATTTCACCACGAAGCTGTTCCATGCCGCATCATAGTCTTCACCTTTAATACCCGCATCAACAAATACTTTACGGATATCAGCGGTAGTCTGGACGGTCTGTGTTTTCTGTACCGCTTCAAACAACGGTACGGTGACCTTATCTTCAACGCCCAGCGCCAGCGCAACCGCCCACGCCTGGGTCAGATCTTTACCCAGAGGTCCCAAAAACTCAACGTGATATTTGGTCATCTTGGTGCCTTCCGGCAGTTTTTTCTTCACATTATCAGACACGTGAAGCACCTCTTCAAACTGGTAGCAATGCGGGCAGTAGAAGGAGAAGAACTCCAACACCTGCGGTTCACCCGCAATAGGCTTTTCCAGTGTGATGTACTGCTTACCATCCTGGAACTGCGCTGCCGATGCGCTAAAAGCTAAAATCATACCAGCCAGCGCCAGCCATATTTTTTTCATGTTCACGTCTCTCCGATTAATACATTGGCGTTAATTGTAAGGGGGGTTGTTGCAGAATTTTTGCCTGCTCAATAAAGGTCGCCGTCTGACGGTGCCAGTAATCTTCGCCGGTTAACCACGGGAAGTTTTTTGGGAACGCAGGGTCTGCCCAGCGTCGAATCAGCCAGGCTAGATAATAAACTAAACGCATGGCGCGTAAAGGTTCTATGAGTCCTATTTCAGCGATATCGAACTCAGTAAACTCTTCATAAGCTTCGATAATAGTTTCAAGCTGCATACGTTGTTCAGCTTTGTCACCATTAAGCAGCATCCATAAATCCTGAATAGCCGGGCCATTGCGGGCATCATCTAAATCGACAAACATCGGACCATCGCGCCACAAAATATTTCCGGCATGACAATCGCCGTGCAGGCGCAAGGTGTCAAAACGCGTATGCCACCGTTCGGTAACCACGCTGATAAGTGCATCTGTCGCTTTCAGGAAAGCCGCTTTTTGTCCTGATGGAATAATCTGCGCACTATCGAAAAGTTTACGCGGTTCAATCAGATACTCTTCAAGGCCAATGGTCGGTCGAAAGGCAAAAGACTGCTTACGCCCGGTTTGATGCAGACGTCCCAGATAGCGGCCAACCGACTCCATTTGGTCGATATTATCGGCTTCAAACTGGCGACCTCCTACGCTGGGGAATATCGCATAGTGGAACCCTTGATGCCCCAGTAACGTCTGACCATTAAACACCATCGGCGCCGCAACCGGCACGTCATCACGCACCAGTTCCAGTGCAAACTGATGTTCTTCCTGTATTTGATCGACGGACCAACGCTCAGGGCGGTAAAACTTTACGACAAAGCGTCGACGGTCTTCGTCCTGGAATTGGTAGACACGGTTTTCATAGCTGTTGAGCGGGGTAAGCCCGGAATCCACCCGGATCCCCTGCTCAAACAGCGCATCCATGATGGTATCCGGGTGTAGCGTCTGGAAAGTAAAAGCGTTGTTGTTCATCCCATCATCCGGAAATTACTACGAATGATTCAGGATATCATTTCGCAGCACTTTCGGTGGCGGCGATTACAAGCTTTTACTCTTTAATTACGCCACGAGCGCGCAGCAATGCAGTTTTAAAGTCTTCTTCATAATCTTTCTGAATACCTGGGATCACCGCATCCTTCGCTGAGTCACGCATTTTCAGGTGATAGATCAGAATGTCATCAGTTAAATCCGTCAGTTCTCCGTCAAAACCTGACTCTTTCGCCAGTTTCTGTAAAAATTGCATCAGGTTAAGATCGGGTTCTTTCTGCCAGGCTGGCTGGAGGAGTTCAATAACTTCATTCAGACGTTTACATTTCATGGTTGTGCTCCTTACGCTTAATACAGATACGTTAGCAGGGTCAATCCCACATTAAAAGAGGCGATATCAGTGATTCTGGATAGTGCAATTACAGGGGTTGTCCTGGCGGGCGGTAAGGCCAGGCGGATGGGTGGTGCAGATAAAGGACTGCTTGAGTTGGACGGCAAGCCTTTGTGGCGGCACGTCGCCGATGCGCTCACCTTACAGGTCGAGACCGTTGTGGTTAATGCCAATCGCCATCAGGATATTTATCAGCAAAGTGGTCTGAAAGTTATCCCTGATTCATTACCTGATTTCCCTGGCCCGCTGGCCGGAATGCTGTCGGTATTTTTACAACTGGCAGGTGACTGGTTTTTATTCTGCCCCTGCGATATGCCCTATATTCCCCACAACCTGGTCGCAAGACTGGCAGAACAGCGCCAAAATGCGCCAGTGGTGTGGGTGCATGATGGGGAGCGGGATCACCCGACAATTGCGCTGATGCACAGAGCAATGCAGCCGTTACTGCAGGAGTATCTTCAGGCAGGTGAACGACGGGTGATGGTCTTTATGCGCCAGGCCGGAGGACACGCCGTCGATTTTAGCGATTATAAAGATGCGTTTGTGAATGTGAACACTCCAGAAGAATTGGACAGATGGCAGGATAAATCATGATCCCATTGCTCGGTATTGCCGCATGGAGCGGCACAGGAAAAACCACACTGCTCAAAAAACTGATCCCGGAACTGTGCGCCAAGGGCATTCGTCCAGGATTAATTAAGCATACCCACCACAACATGGACGTCGATAAACCCGGCAAAGATAGCTACGAGTTACGTAAAGCTGGCGCGGCGCAAACACTGGTCGCCAGCCAGCAACGCTGGGCGCTGATGACGGAAACGCCGGAAGAGCCTGAGTTGGATTTAGCCTATCTGGTGAGCCGAATGGATGCTGCAACACTGGATTTGGTACTGGTTGAGGGTTTTAAGCACGAATCTATCGCGAAGATCCTGCTTTTTCGTGAGCATTGCGGGCATAGTGCTGAAGAATTTACGATTGATGAGTATGTTGTTGCAGTTGCCAGTGATGCTCCACTTGAAGTTGATATCCCACTTTTAGATATCAACGACGTACAACAAATTGCAGGGTTTGTTGCACAGTGGCTGGAACGTTAACCAACCGGTAATATGCGAAATTGTGCCTGATGACTCTGCGCTTATCAGGCTTACCC
>NZ_JADABY010000025.1 GCF_015672735.1 Citrobacter sp. Res13-Sevr-PEB04-36
CAAAGTAAAGATAGGGGTAATTATTTATGGCCTCACAATATGACTTTACTGTCACACTGCACGATCTCGCTTTTATTCTTAAGCAGATCAAAATATCTGAAGCAGCAACGAACGAAGATGGTTCCGTCAATGGCGACCTGCTTCGAGAACTGGTGTCCAGCCCACTATTGCCCTATGGACTACGTACAGTAGATGGTTCATGGAATAATCTTCTGCCTGGTCAGGAATTATACGGCTCTGCCGATCAGACAATGCCGAGGTTAACGGCTTTAAACTGGCAGGACGCCGATCTGGGTTCCAGCTACTTCCAAATCGGCGGTACGGTTACTGATGCGGACCCCAGAATTATCAGTAACTTGATTTCGGACCAAACAGCCTCTAACCCAGCAGCACAAGAGGTGTTTGACGCATTATCAGGCGTGCCTGGCGGTGGTACCATCACGGGGGAAGGCAATACGTTAACCATCCCTAACCAGTCTCCTGATGTGGGTCTATCCCCTGCTTTCAACGGCTGGATGACTTTCTTTGGTCAGTTTTTTGACCATGGGCTGGATTTGATCCCTAAAGGGGGGAACGGTATTGTCTTTATTCCGTTGCAGCCCGATGACCCTTTATACGTGGAGGGCTCGCAAACTAACTTTATGATCTTAACCCGGGCCACGGTTGATAAAGACCGTGAAACGGTCAACACAACGACGCCTTTCATTGATCAAAACCAAACCTACACCTCGCACCCTTCTCATCAGATTTTCATCCGCGAATATGTATTGATTGATGGAAAACCTGAGCCTACCGGTAATTTGTTGGGCGGCGCTAACGGTGGTCTGGCGACCTGGGCTGATGTCAAACACCAGGCGGAGACCTTACTCGGTATTACACTCACCGACCAGGATGTCTTTAGTGTTCCACTGCTGGCAACCGACCGTTACGGTAATTTGATTTTAAGTGACAGTGGTAAAGTACAAATTGTGACTAAAGGCGGCCTGGTTGAGGCTAACGGTGGCGTGTTACCCGAAGATACGTTCCGGACGGGACATGCGTTCCTCGATGATATTGCCCACACGGCTGCGCCAAAAGCGGGCCTGATCGCAGATGATGATGATGTCATTGGCGGCGTACAAGCTCCCGGAACGTATGATGATGAGCTGCTCGACCGCCACTTTATCACCGGCGACGGGCGCGGTAATGAAAACATTGGCTTAACTGCAGTCCATGCTGTGTTCCACAGCGAACATAACCGCCTGGTGGAACAATATAAAACGACCCTGCTGGAAACCGGTGATGTCGGTCTCATTAACCAGTGGTTGATGCCGAATCACCAGATAACTGAACTGCCAGCAGATACCAGTACCCTGGTCTGGAATGGTGAGTACTTATTCCAGGCGGGACGTTTCTCCACGGAAATGCAGTACCAACACCTGGTGTTTGAGGAGTTTGCCCGTACTGTACAACCTGCCGTCGACCCGTTTGTCTTCTCTAACACGGCGGATATTAACCCGCTGATCTTTGCCGAGTTTGCACATGTGGTTTACCGTTTTGGCCACTCGATGCTCACAGAAACCGTGGCGCGTATCGATATCGACAACAAAGACGGCGATCTCGATTTAATTACTGCGTTCCTCAACCCGGTGGCATTTAATCAAATTAACGGCGTCGGCGTTTCTGATGACGTGGCCATCGGCGCGATTGTTCGCGGTATGACGCGCCAGGTCGGCAACGAAATTGATGAGTTTATTACCGATGCCTTGCGTAATAACCTCATTGGGCTGCCGCTGGACTTAGGTGCACTCAATATTGCCCGCGGTCGTGATACGGCAATGCCAACGCTGAACCAGGCTCGCGAGCAGTTTTTTGAACTCAGCGGTGATTCTCAATTACGCCCGTATACCAGTTGGGCTGATTTCACCACCTACCTGAAAAACCCGGCGTCCATTATCAACTTTATGGCCGCCTACGGTCAGCATGAGCTGATCCTTAACGCCACCACCCTCGTCGAAAAACGCGCAGCGGTTAACTTCTTGTTGTTTGGCGAGGGCACCACTAAACCACCTGTAGATGCGCTCGATTTCTTTAACAGTACCGGTGCATGGGCTACCAAAGAAACCGGTCTGAATATGGTCGACTTCTGGATTGGCGGCCTGGCAGAGCGCAAAAACGAATTCGGCGGCATGCTGGGTTCAACCTTCAACTTTGTTTTTGAAACGCAGATGGAAATGCTGCAGGACGGCGACCGGTTCTACTACCTGAGCCGTGTTCAGGGGCTGAACTTACTCAACGAACTGGAGGCAAACTCGTTCTCCGCACTGGTGATGCGCAACAGTGACCTTGGCGAAGCGAATTCCTCTCACCTGCCCGCTAACCTGTTCCAGACGCCGGATCATATCTTCGAAGTCAACACCGCACTGCAAATGGAAAGCGACCCAACCTGGAATAATCCGCTGAAAGACCTGCTGACTCCTTTACTGGTGCGTCGCGCACCGGGGAATGATGTGGATGGTGATAGTCATGCCGACGGCGGCTACCTGAAATATATCGGTGACGGGCACGTGGTACTTGGCGGTACTGCCGGAAACGACACGTTAATTGGTGGTAAAGGTATCGATAGCCTGTGGGGTGACGGTGGTGATGACCGTCTGGACGGGGGCGACGAAGCAGATGTGGTCCACGGCGGTGACGGCAATGACATTATTACCGACACCGGGACACCGGTTGGCGATGCTGATTTTCTGCACGGCGATGCCGGGCACGATGTCATCTTCTCCGGCAACGGTAACGATCTGGTCTTTGGCGGCAGCGGTAGCGACTTCGTGGTGGTTGGCGAAGATGCACAGGAGGTCTTCAGCGGGCAGGATAACGACTTTGCACTGGGCGGATCGGGTGCTGATACCCTGATGGGTAACGAAGGCGATGACTGGCTGGAAGGCGGCGACGGCTTCGACACGCTCGCCGGTGATAACTCTGAGCTGTTCTTCAACAGTACCATTATTGGCCATGATGTCCTGAACGGTCAGGGCAACGATACCGACTATGATGGTGAAGCTGGCGACGACATTATGGTTCAGGGCGCGGGTATTCAACGCAACAATGGCATGGCCGGTTTCGACTGGGCAATCCATAAAGGTGACCCGAACGGTGCGAACTCCGATCTCGGGATCCCGATTTTCGTTAACCAGCAGGAATTTATTCTGCGTGACCGCTTTGACCTGGTCGAAGGGCTTTCAGGATGGAAGCACAACGATATCTTAACCGGCACGGAACAGCCCATTGGTACTGCGCCGGTTCAAGGTACCCCGCTCTCCAACAACTTGACCCAGGAAGGTGCAGACAGAATTAGCGGCCTGCAAAGTATCCTCGGTGTACAGCGTTCCTCTAACCCAAATGCGGTGTTGCTGAATCCGGATGACGGCAGCGACATCATCCTCGGCGGTGGCGGCAGCGACCGTATTATGGGTAAAGCGGGTAACGACATCATTGATGGCGATGCCTGGCTGAACGTGCGGATTGCCGTCACCGGCATGGCAGGACTCACCAGTGCAGAAAGCATGGCTGAGCTGAAATCGTACATGCTGGCCGGCACCCTGAAACCGAACCAGCTGTCGATCGTGCGTGAGATCTTGCGTGAAGGTAACGGCACCGAAACTGACGTTGCGGTATATCGCGATGTCAGCAGTAACTATGCCTTTACCCGTATGGCGGACGGTAGCCTTCGGGTCGACCACGCAACGCCTAATGCTGCTCTAAACCTGGATGACGGGACCGACCGCCTGCTGAACATTGAAAAACTGGAGTTTGGCGACGGTCAACAGCTGTGGGTCACCGCACAAAAAGCGACGGGTAACGTCAACATTAGCAGCGCGACACCTTCGGTCGGTGACTTGCTGCGCGTTAACGTGGCCAACTTGCTGGATGGTAACGGACTCGCGGCAAACACGGTGATCACCATGACCTGGCAGGCTCTGGTCAACGGACAATGGCGCGATCAGGCAACCGGCGTAGAGTTCAGAGTACCGGGCTCTATTCAGGGTGCTCCGCTGCGTGTGGTCGCCAGTTTTAACGACCAAATGGGTGATGCGGAAACCTTAGTCTCTGCACAAACTCAGGCGATCATGCCGCGAAATCAGGCGACCACCGGCGCACCGGTGATCAACGACCTGACGCCGACGGAAAGCCTGACGCTGACCGCAGTGGTCTCCGGCATTGCCGACGCTGACGGTCTGACTGGCGGCAACTTCAGCTACCAATGGCGAATGAGTTCCCCAACCGGATTCATCAACATTGCGGGTGCCACATCGGCCACCTACACCCCAGGCCAGGCGGCCGTAGGACGGACGTTGCAGGTGGTGGTCACAGTCGTTGATGACGAAGGCAACCCCCCTGTTGTTCTGACATCAACCACCACCCAACCGGTGGGCGATCTGATTGTCGGTAATAACGGAAACAACACCCTGAACGGTACCGCATGGAGTGACATTCTGCGCGGCGAAAACGGCAATGACAATTTGTTTGGTGGTGCGGGTGATGACCTGCTGGTCGGTGGGGCCGGAAACGACAACTTGTCTGGTGACGCGGGACAAGACACGCTGCAGGGCGATGCCGGAGACGACCTCCTCGACGGCGGTTTGGGGGCAGATAGCATGACCGGGGGAACCGGAAATGACACTTACATCGTCAATGACGTTGGTGATGTGGTGATCGAAGGTCTGAACGGTGGGACGGATGTGGTTCGCACCAACCTCAGCAGCTACGACCTGACCGGCAACGTTGAAGAACTGGTGTTCACCGGCAGCGGCAGCTTTATCGGTACCGGTAATGGGCTCGCCAACATCATTACCGGTGGTGCGGGCAACGATCAGCTGTTTGGTATGGGAGGCAACGATCAGCTGTTCGGTGGGATCGGGAATGACTTCCTGGATGGCGGAGACGGCAATGATAACCTGCAAGGTGGAAACGGCAACGACGTCATGATTGGTGGTGCGGGTGTCGATACTCTCACCGGCGGTAACGGTAACGATATCCTCAATGGTCAGGAAGGCAATGACAATCTGGATGGCGGTACCGGGAATGACATCTTCGCCTTTGCTGCCAGCTTTGGGCGAGACCGCATCACCGGTTTCGATAGTAACCCCAATGGTGGTCAGGACTATCTTGACCTGGTTCAGTTGGGCATTAACGCAGGCAATTTTGCCAGCAGCGTGTCCATCACCGGCAACAACGGCAATACCGTCGTTACCATCGGTACTGACAACATTACATTGGTTGGCGTCAATTCGAACACCGTCACTATTGGTGATTTCTATCTGGAAATGCCGAACACCCTTGCCAGTAACAACGGCAACGGTTCATTGATCGTATAAGGAGAAGACTATGTCGCGCCAGCATACGCCAACAGAACTGAATGATGCATTAAAAGGAACGAAACCTACTTTTCTTATCCTGTTATTTTTTAGTTGTGTGATTAATATGCTTATGCTGGCGCCGGCAATTTATATGCTACAGGTTTATGACCGCGTTCTGGTAAGTAAAAACACCACCACGCTGTTAATGTTAACCTTACTCATTGTCGGCTTATATATTGTAATTGCCATGATTGAATCGGCCCGTGCTAAGGTCATGGTTCGTCTGGGGAATCGGCTGGATGTAAAGTTAAGCCAGCTGATTTTTAACTCGGCGTTTAAAAGAAAGATTGCCACCGGTGATAACAACCCCGCGCAGTCAATAGCAGAACTTGACCAGGTTCGTCAGTTTCTTTCTGGCAATAGCCTGTTTGCCCTGCTGGATATTCCGTGGACGCCCATTTATTTATTCATCGCGTTTCTTGTCCACCCTTTATTGGGATATCTCTCCCTCGGTGGGATATCCATACTGTTTATTCTCACCATAGTGTCTGAATTATCGACGAAGCGACCTATTCAACAGGCCCATGCATTGACCATCAACAATGCCACCAAACTCAATAAGCAGTTGCAAAACTCCGATGCCATTGAAGCGATGGGGATGCTCTCTACCCTCAAGTCCAACTGGCAGACCCAGCATGACAAGGTGCTGGTATTACAAACGCAGATCGCCGACAAAACGGCAGGATTAAGCAGCCTGAGCCGCTTCGTGCGAGTGTTATTGCAATCCATCGCGCTGGGCGCGGGTGCCTTACTGGTAATCGGCGGGCAAATTACCCCCGGCCTGATGATTGCCGCCTCGATTATTCTGGGGCGCGTACTGAACCCGGTTGAACAAGTGATCGGCAGTTGGAAGCAGTTTGTACAATTTCGCAGCGCGTGGCACCAGTTATCAAACCTGCTGAAGGAGTACCCGGCACCGAAAGATGTCCTGCCCCTGCCGAAACCCAAAGGAAATATCAGCGTCGAAGCCGTCTTCGCGGCGGCACCCGGCCAGCATACTCCGCTGTTACGCAATATTTCATTTCAGCTCGAGCAAGGCGAAGTGCTGGGGATTATCGGCCCATCAGCCTCAGGCAAAACATCGCTGGCTAAAGTGCTGGTCGGTGTGTGGAAACCGTTATCAGGAAAAGTCAGATTAGACGGCGCGGATATCTGTCAATGGGATAAAGAACTGCTCGGCCCGTCCATCGGCTACCTTCCGCAGGATGTCGAACTGTTTGACGGCACAATCGCGCAAAATATCGCCCGTTTCACAAAAAATGACAGTGAACTTATCGTGGCAGCCGCGCTGCTGGCGGGTGTTCACGAGATGATCCTGCGCCTGCCACAAGGGTACGACACGCTACTGGGTTCTGGCGGACATCAGCTATCCGGTGGTCAGCGTCAGCGTATTGGACTGGCGCGCGCCGTGTATAACAACCCTGCATTTCTGGTTCTTGATGAACCGAATGCTAACCTGGATGATGCCGGTGAATTTGCCCTCATCAAGGCCATTAATACGCTCAGGACCCAAGGGCAAACCACCGTTATCATATCCCACCGACCCACACTGCTTGGTGTGGTGAATAAGGTATTACTGCTCAATGAGGGAGCTATCCAGGAGTTTGGTACCCGCGACCAGGTATTTACCACGTTACGCCAGGCCAACGTATTGAAACCGGTGGCGACAGCGTCTTCATCCAACAATGAACAAAAACGCGAGGCATGAAGATGAAAAAGAACACCAAAGGTTCCGGAAATCCGGGCTCTGCAGATGTGGATACCAACATATGGGCCCCTATTATCCGGGGAGTCATCGTCATCGTACTCGGCGTCGGCGGCTTTCTGCTCTGGGCGGTGCAAGCACCGTTGGATGCCGGGGTCGTCGCGGATGGCACGGTAACCGTGTCAAGCAACCGGAAAACAATTCAACATCTGAGCGGAGGGCGCGTAACGGATATTTTTATTAAAGAAGGTGACCAGGTCAAAAAAAATCAGGTCCTCGTCCGTCTGGATAAAATGCAGCTCGATATGCGTTTCAGTGCCTTAAACGCACAGTACATTTCAGCAAAAAGTATTGAAGACCGGCTGATGGCAGAGCGAGACGGCCTGGAGGAGATTGCCTTCAATAGCGCGCTCACTCAGCAGTTTTCCGGGAATAAACGTCTGACAGAGGTCAGAAATTTGCAGGCCAAACTCTTTGATACCCGGCGTAAAACGATTCAGGATGAATTGTCGATGATTCAGGAAACGCTTGATGGACTGATCGGCCAAACAGAAAATCTCAACAAAATAAAAGGCTATCGCGATCATCAGTTCACGCTGATTAACCGCGAGCTCGGCGCAATTCGTGCTCTGAGTGAAAAAAACTACTATCCGAAAGCACAATTACTGGTGCTTGAACGTGAGGCCGCTGAAATCTCCAGCAGTGTGTCAGAAGATATTCTGAACATTGCCAAACTTAAATCTCAGCAAAATGAGTTGAAAATCAAAGCGTACCAGTCGCGCCATCAATATCTGCGCGAAGTGGAGTCTGAACTGACCGAAAACCAAAAAGAAGTCGCCATGCTGGAAGATGAACTGGTATCTACCCGCCATGAGCTGGACAACACGGAAATTCGCTCCCCCATTAATGGTGTGGTACTGGACGTTAAGGTCAGTACCGTCGGGGGTGTTATTCAGCCAGGCGAACATTTGATGGATATTGTCGCCGCCGGACAACCGATGCAAATCGATGCCAAAATACCAGTGCATGCCATTGATAAACTTGCCCCGGGGTTAACCGTGGACGTCCTGTTCCCGGCCCTTAACCACGCGCTGCTGCCGTCAGTACCTGCGCATGTATTAACCGTCTCCGCTGACCGGTTAATTGATGAAGCCACTCAGCAGCCGTATTATCTCGCCGAAGTGCAGGTTTCCTCTGAAGGTGCGCGCTTGCTGGGTGATTACAAGATTAAAGCCGGGATGCCCGCCAGCGTAACGATAAAAACCGGCGAGCGGACATTTTTAAGCTACCTGTTTAAACCGTTACTCGCCCGTCTGGAACTGGCGTTTAAAGAGTACTGATTGCCAATTCATTACCATGACAGGACCCCTGGTGCTCATTCGCGAGCATCAGGCCTGTTTATGCCATTGCTGGTCGCCCTGCTTTCTTGTAACCTTCCCCTTCGCAAGCCTACTGCGTGCGTGAATGATTAATTTGGAACCCCTGAACTGGACTTCATATGAATGCTCATACTTCTAAAGACCCTTTACACGGCGTAACGCTTGAAATGCAGATCAATGCGTTGGTTGCTCGCTTTGGTTGGGCTGAGCTGAGCCAGCTCATTAACATCAACTGTTTTAAAAACGATCCCAGCGTTAAGTCCAGTTTAAAATTTCTGCGCCGCACACCCTGGGCGCGTGCCGAAGTTGAAGCGTTGTATCTTGATTCCCTGAATGATCCCGCCCCGGAAAATACCGCGTCTCCTGCCTTCGACCCTTGGGCGAATAGTCGTATTAACAAGAAATAAGAGCCTTTCAGATGTCAGCATCCGGTTTTATTTCAGGTCATTATCAGAAAAAACTGGCGAATCTCATCGCCCGTTCTCGCAACATACTGCCAATAACTAACGTGAAATGGTTCGCCGTGCTTGTCGGCAGTATGCTCTTACTTGGTAGCTGTTCCTCCGAGCCTCCGGTGCCAAAAACCTCGCCGAAGCCGCCGCTGACCAAACCGCAGCGTAGTCATGAACCTGTGCGCGGTGTCTGGCTGGCAACGGTTTCTCGTCTGGACTGGCCGCCGATCTCCTCCGTTAACGTTAGTTCACCCACTATCCGCATTAGCCAGCAGAAAAAAGCGCTGACGGATAAGCTGGATAATCTTAAGCGTCTCGGGGTCAACACCGTATTTTTCCAGGTCAAGCCGGACGCCACCGCGCTATGGCAATCCAAAATTTTGCCGTGGTCAGATACCCTGACGGGCAAAATTGGTGTAGATCCCGGTTACGATCCGCTGCAGTTTATGCTCGATGAAGCCCACAAGCGTGGGATGAGAGTTCATGCCTGGTTTAATCCGTATCGTGTTTCCGTCAACACCAAACCCGGAACCGTAACGGAATTAAATAATACCCTGTCCCAGCATCCATCAAGTGTCTATGTTCTGCATCGGGACTGGATCCGCACGGCGGGTGAACGTTTTGTCCTCGACCCGGGCATTCCCGATGTCAGAGACTGGGTTGCCAGCATCGTTGCGGAAGTGGTTGAGAATTATCCCGTCGACGGCGTGCAGTTTGATGACTACTTCTATACCGAGTCACCCGGCTCGACGCTTAACGACAGTGAGACCTTCAGAAAGTATGGCCAGGGATTTGCCTCGAAAGCGGACTGGCGACGCAATAACACAGAAAAGCTGATTGCGCAGGTTTCGCAGACCATTAAGAAACTGAATCCTGAAGTGGAGTTCGGCGTCAGTCCGGCAGGCGTATGGCGTAACCGTTCACACGACCCGGCAGGTTCCGACACGCGTGGTGCAGCGGCATATGATGAATCCTATGCTGATACCCGCCGCTGGGTACAACTGGGTCTGCTGGATTACATCGCCCCGCAGCTTTACTGGCCTTTTGCCCGGGATGCCGCGCGTTATGATGTGCTGGCGAAATGGTGGGCTAACGTGGTTAAGTCGACCAACACGCGCCTGTATATTGGGGTTGCGTTGTATAAGGTTGGTGAGCCATCAAGAAAAGAGCCCGACTGGGCGGTTAACGGTGGTGTTCCGGAACTGAAAAAACAGCTCGATATGAACGAGTCTGAACCACACATTAACGGGACGATCCTGTTCAGAGAGGATTACCTCAATCAACCGCAAACCCAGGATGCAGTAACCTATATCCGCAGTCGTTGGGGGCAGTAATATTGCCACTGTCCGCCGCTATGGCACTAAGCGGCGGACAGTTCAGAACCCTGCTCACCCAGTCCCGCAATAAGCCCCATTAAAAGAAGGTTAACGGCATAAATCCAGGATAAGTATCGCTATATTGGATTTACGTGCGAGCGTTAATCTATACAGATGCACACCAGATGACCGCGCTGAAGCTGGATTGCCCCCTGCCGTTTGAGTCTGGCAAGGGTATCCATAACGGTGCTGCGCGAAAGTCCCGTTCGTTCCCTGATGTATTGTGCTGCAGAGATCCTTTTTCTGATTTCCTCAGGCTCTTGCTGTAACAGTTCGAGGTGTCCCCAAACCATATCCGTTGCGCTCCGGCTGGTGATAAGGCGATCGCGTTGGCTCATCACCTGGATAATGTAGGCTTCCACGACCGCTACCGATTCCCATAACTGGTCGCGATTTACGACGGTCATAAAATCTGTTTTCTTGATCACATGTGTCGTACAAGGACTGACGGCCTCGATATCATAAAATTTTTGCCCGGTAGGGAGAAAAAATTCGGCCATCCCCAGCATTATCGGTGCCTGCTGGCTTGCCAGAATAAGCCCATCAATACGACGTCTGATTACTATCCTTCCTTCGGTCAACAGCCAGATCCCGTTCTCTCCCTGAGAATCCATAATAAAAGAGCCACTGCGATATAAGGATTGTGGCTCGGAGAGTGGTAATAATGCATTGAAAAGTCTGGTAATATTTATCGCCAGAAGTTCGTCACTGCAACCTGATTGTTCGGGAGGATTTGTCATAGCGTTCTCAAGATTATTTATATTGCCTTTCTTAAAGAATCATCCTTTTTAACGAAAAAAGCAAATATGGAAAATCCAATTTCGGATTAAATTATATTTAGATTTTTTTGATAAAGTCTTATTTTATACTTTTAACATATTAAAACTCTTTGCCATTAAAAAATAGCGATAATGTATGCTAACCACAGGAGTTTTTATGTTACTCAATTATATCGCACTGGCGATGCTCGTTTTCGTGTTCTTAGTTATTTTTTATGGCGTGCTGACATTGCATGACATTCCCTATGAAATTGCCAAGAAGCGCAACCACCCGCACCTGGATGCTATTCATGTTGCCGGGTGGGTAAGTCTGTTTACGCTGCATGCGATCTGGCCATTTCTGTGGATATGGGCAACGTTATACAGTGATAAGAATGGCTGGCATGGACGTCCCCCACGCGATGATGCGGAGGAACTTAGCGCGCGTATCGCATTATTAGAGAAAACACTTGAACAAATGGCACCCGGCAACGTGCAGGAATCGAAGGTGAATTGATCGTGGAAACATTACTAGTATTAACCTACGCGGCTATTGTTTATGTCATTTTCAAAATATTTAAAGTCCCACTGAATAAATGGACGGTCCCTTCGGCAGTCCTGGGTGGAATAGTGATGCTGGGTGCATTAATTCTCACCATGAATTACAACCATCCCTATACCGAGGATGCGCAAAAACTGGTTGTCGGTATTCCTGTTGTCCCGCAGGTCACCGGGGTGGTGTCCGAGGTCACGGATAAAATTAATACCCCAATCAAAAAAGGTGACGTTTTGTTTAAAATTGACCCTACCCGCTATAAAGCCAAACTGGAAAAACTGGAAGCGGACATTGCTACGCAAAAGCATGACGTCATGGCGCTGGAAGAAAAACGTAACAGTGCGCGTCTTCAGTTTGAGCAGGCAAAAGCGGAGCGCGATAAATATTACAAAAATTATCAGCGCTACCAGCAAGGAAGCCGGGCCAGGGTCAATCCCTTTACTGCCAATGATATTGATACTGCACGTCAGGATTATCTGGCACAGAATGCCGCAATGGATGCAGCCCATGCTGAATTGAACAGCATTCAAAAAGAACTCGACAGCAGTATTAATGGTCAAAATTCGCAGATAGCCAGTTTACAGGCTGAGATTGATGAAGCGCGATTTAATTATGAACAAACGATTGTTCGTGCCCCAAGCGACGGTTATGTCAGCCAACTTTTGGTTCGTCCGGGAACGTATGCGTCGAGGCTCCCATTTAAACCCGTGATGGTCTTTATTCCTGCCCACAAGAATCAAATTGTGGCGGCTTTTCGCCAGAACTCTATTTTACGTCTTAACGTGGGCGACGACGCAGAGATTGTATTCAATGGTTTACCCGGACAGGTGATTGAAGGAAAAGTGGTGAACATAGCGCCGGTAATTCCAACTGGGGCCTATTACGCCCAGGGCGCGCTACAATCGCTGAATGTGGCGTCAGGAAGCAACAAAGTGCTCGTCAGTATAGATGTCGATGACAATCAGGCGGAAAAGCAGTTGCCAGATGGTGTCACCGCCCAGGTCGCCGTCTATTCCGCACACCATTTTGAAGCCTTATCATTGATACGAAAAATACTGCTACGCATGACCAGCTGGATGCACTATCTGTATCTGGATCACTAATTGCGTATCCGGGCGCAGACGTTGCGCCCGGATACGGTTATTGCTGAATCAAGCCGCTGTCGGTTCAGGTAATCTGAAAGTAGAAACCAGCAACGCTAACTGCTCGGCCTCTTCTTTAAGCACCTGGGTTCGTGCGGCAGCATCATCGATTAACGACGCATTCTGTTGTACGGTGCTGTCCATTTCGGTCACCGCCAGCGTGACTTCAGAAACGCCTTTGCGCTGTTCTTCCCCCGCGACGCGAATTTCACCCATCAACTGGCGTACCTGACGCACATTGTTGACCAGTTCTTCCAGTCGTTCACCGGCAGTGTGAATTTGCTGACTGCTACTGCCAACATGAGACACCGACTCATCAATCAACGCTTTGATTTCTTGAGCAGCTGTCGCACTGCGCTGCGCCAGTGTGCGAACTTCAGAGGCGACTACGGCAAATCCTCTACCCGCATCGCCGGCGCGTGCGGCTTCAACGGCAGCATTCAGAGCCAAAATATTGGTCTGGAAGGCAATGCTGTCAATCACCGCGACAATTTCCACCATTCTTCCGGATGAGCCGCTAACGTTATCCATGGTTGAGATCACGCCCTGCATCACATCGCCGCAGCGGTTGGCCGTTTGCGCGGTATTGTCAGATAACTCATCCGCCAACTGTGTATTGCTCGCATTTTGATGAACGGTCGCATTTAATTGTTCCATTGCCGCCGAACTTTCTTCCAGCGCCGCAGCCTGCTGTGTCACCCGCGAAGAGAGTTCCATATTGCTGTCTGCCAGACTGACGGCGTTATTGGCAACGACTACGCTACTGCTTCTGACGGTAATCAGGATGGCCGCGATTTTATCGACAAACAGATTAAACGCCTCAGCGATGGCTGATATCTCATCTTTGCCGCGCACATCGAGACGACGGGTGAGATCACCTTCGCCCTGTGCAATATCATCCAGGGCGCGACGCGTATCGTCCAGACGCGAGATCAGTCTGCGTACCACCAGCCAGGAACCCACCAGCAGAACCGTCATAATCGGGATCAACACTTCCAGTACGTCCTGCATCATTACTTTGGCGAGGCCAACGATGCGTGATTCTGGCGTGACCAGGCCCACCACCCAGCCGGTGTCAGCCATCGGGAACAGCATCACCCGCGACGGCGCATTCAGTACGCCATCATTTTCCAGCGGAATAGTCTTCACACCGTCTGTAACGCGAAGCGATTTCAGGCCATTCTCGATCGGTGTCAGCCATTGTGCGCTACGAGACAGATCGCTAAATGTTTTCTGTTTCACGTTGTCGGCCTGTGGGAAATACAGGATTTGCCCCTGCTTATCGACCACGAATGCATAGCCACCGGTACTGTTACCCTGCTGCTGCATAAAGGTGGCGACGTTATCCAGACGAATATCGGTGGTCGCTACCCCGGCGAACTTACCCGAGAGCAGGTATGGGATACTGCAGGTCACCATATTGACGCCGGAACTGGCATCCTGATAAACATCAGACCACAGACAACTGTTCTGCGAATGCCCTTTGGCATGCTGATACCAGCTTTCGTTGTGATAACCGGCAGATCCTTCAACATTGTAATCATTGGAGAAATCAAGTTTTCCCTCGGTGTTGCGCGCCCAGAAAAAGCTGCGCTTCTCCACTCCCGGAGTGAAGGCATTTGGCTCCGGCCAGATCCCGCCGCCGGTAATAATCGAATTGTTATCCTCGCCAATCAGATGTGGTACCACGCTTTGGTACAGGGATTCATCGTTAGGCAGCACCTCAGCAAGACGTGACAAACTGACCGTTTCGCCTTCAATACGCGACAACACGGTACTCAGTTGACGGGTTAACCCTTGTCCCGTCTCTTCTATCAGGGCGGTATTGATCTCAACGACGCGTGGCTGACCGCGCCAGAGCATAATAGCGACAATCACCAGAGTAGTGACAGCAAGCAACAGAATGCCGCCAATGGTTAAACGCGTGGAAATACGAGTAGGATACCAGGCCATACAAACTCCTTCTGCAAAAGGCTAACTTTTATGCAGTATCGGCACCGGAGTTTATATCTTTATAAGATTTTCTTAAGTATTACAAAGTAAATAAGTGACGTTGTCACAAATAACAAAACCCAGCACTATGACTGGGTTTTTATAGATCTAAAATCTTATTTAGATAATTCTTTTTTGATCTCAGCTTTTATTTTGCTTAATTCACTCTGTGGGTTTTTCTTGCACATCTCAATGGTCAGCGGAACCGCAGTGGTGATTGTTTCGTTATAGTCTACGAAGTCGCCACCTTTGAAGTCTTCATCTTCGTTCAGCACCCAGAAGGCAACCGGCGCCATAGTTTGCGGGTTCAAATCAATAAATTCCTGGCAGCTCATACCTTTCGGGGTCACTTCCGTTTTTGCTGCCTCTGTTGCTGCATTGACGCTGACACTGGTTAACAATGCAGCAACCAGAATGCCTGCAGTAGAAAGGGAGAATTTATTCATTGTAGTACTCCATTTATAATATAGATAATATCTACACTTGCGCTTTAAACCGTTAATGTAGTTCGAGAAAAATAATACTCCCGCAGCCAAAATAATAAAGATTATGGTCATTGATATGGCTGAAATTTATATTTCAGTTAACCAATTCTGATGTCAGTGGGTAAACCTCGTCCACAATGTGATCCTCCCGACGAAATCAGCAGATTCATACCCCGTCTTCCCTACCGTTGCACCAAAACTGAACTACGCTGCACAAATGTTGATCATTAGTTAATTGAAATGCGTAATTTTTAACAATCAACGCCAGTAAACCGGGCGCGCAGACATGGCACGCGTCCTGCATTGTTAATCCAGTAACAACGAAACGGTATCTGACAGATAACTAACAGCGAGACGGTAATGACATCAAAGCCTGAATTATTCGCCCGCGTAGAACATACCTTCAGCCAGCTTACACCGAGTGAAAAGCGCGTTGCCGGTTGGCTGTTAGCACACGCTGCACAGATCCCGTTCGAAACGGCAGACGGCATTGCTAAAGCGACAGGGACCAGTGGTATTACCGTTGGACGCTATCTGCGCAAACTGGGTTTTCGCAATCTGGAAGATGCTAAAGCCAGCCTGCGCGAACTGCCTGCTATGTCCTATCAACCGTGGGGAATGAATGAACGGCTTGATTCCTGGCACCAGCAGCAACGTCTGCCGGACCGGGCACAGCAGTCGCTGTTGCTGGAAATTGATGCCATTACCCATGTTTATCAGCTGGCGCAAAGCGAGACATTTTTACGCATTGCGCGGCAGCTGGCGCACGCCGAAGCCGTGTATATCCTCGGCATTCAGTCGACCCGAGGGATCGCCAACGCCTTTTTCAGCCATCTGGAATATCTGCGGCCCAAAGTGAGTTACTCCGAAGGACTTTCCGGTAGCTGGGTTGAGTCGCTGAATTCAGGGTTTGATCAGCCGTATGTGGTGATAACCGATACGCGCGCCTATTCCGCAACGTCACGACAATATTGCCGGGTCGCCAGTGAACGCCAGATACCGCTTGCGCTGATAACCGACGTCTGGTGTCCATGGGCCAGAGACTACAGCATAGATTTACTTCAGGTGAAAACCGACACCGGGCATTTCTGGGACTCCCTTGCCCCCGTCAGCTGTCTGTTCAACTTATTACTCTCCGCGGTGGTGGCGCAATTAGGCGACACCCTCGCCGGGCGCCTGCAAACCAATCGTCAACTCCAACAGCAGTTTGGTCAATTCGAACAATAAACAGGAATCGTGCTATGCCAGAAACCTCTGTTCTGGTCGATCTGTCGGTGATCTTTCCGTCACTGCATATCGATCTCAAATACGCCACCCGCGATAACATTACCGGCGCACCCGTCTACCGGGAAGCACGCTGCCTGTTACACACCGATGCGGTCACGGGACTGGCCAAAAGCATCAGCATTGCGAAGCTGGCGGGCCTGAATCTGGTGGTCTACGACGCCTACCGTCCACAGCTGGCACAGGCGATGCTGTGGAATGCCTGCCCGGATCCGCAGTATGTCGTCGATGTGGCGATTGGCTCCAATCACAGTCGGGGCACAGCCATTGACGTCACGCTGATGGATGAACGTGGCAATGTCCTCGATATGGGGGCCGCTTTTGATGAGATGCACGATCGTTCCCACGCCTGGCATCCTTCCGTTCCCCCACAGGCGCAACGTAATCGGCTGATGCTCAACGCCATTATGTCCGGAGGCGGTTTTGTCGGGATCAGCAGCGAATGGTGGCATTTTGAATTACCAGACGCGGCTCGTTACCCCCTGCTTGATGACTGTATTGCGTGTTTTCCTGCACCCCAAATAACAACACCACACCCCCTTTAATTCTGGAGCCAGGTTATGAAGACAACACAGACCTTAACATCGCTGTTTCGCCCCGCTCTTATTGCCTTAGCATTAGCAGCAGCCCTGCCCGCTGCACAGGCCGCGGTGCCCAAGGATATGTTGGTGATCGGTAAAGCCGCCGATCCACAAACGCTCGACCCTGCCGTCACGATTGATAACAACGACTGGACGGTAACTTATCCGTCATATCAGCGTCTGGTGCAGTATAAAACCGAAGGTGATAAAGGCTCCACGGAAGTAGAAGGCGATTTAGCCAGCGGCTGGAAAGCGTCTGACGATCAAAAAGAGTGGACCTTCACCCTGAAAAGTGAAGCCAAATTTGCCGACGGTACGCCGGTAACGGCAGAGGCGGTGAAACAATCTTTTGAGCGCTTACTTAAAATTGGCCAGGGACCTGCCGAGGCGTTCCCCAAAGATTTGAAGGTAGAGGCCATTGATGCCAGTACGGTGAAATTTACCCTCAGCCAGCCGTTCGCGCCGTTCCTGTACACACTGGCGAATGACGGTGCGTCGATAATCAACCCGGCGGTGTTAAAAGAACATGCCGCCGACGATGCGCGCGGTTTCCTTGCCCAGAATACGGCGGGCTCGGGTCCCTTTATGTTAAAGAGCTGGCAGAAAGGACAGCAGCTGGTCCTGGTGCCTAACCCGCATTGGGCGGGCACCAAGCCGGTGTTTAAGCGCGTATCGGTGAAAATCATCGGTGAAAGCGCCTCCCGTCGTCTGCAGCTGTCGCGCGGCGATATCGACATTGCCGATGCGCTACCCGTTGACCAGCTTGCAGCCTTAAAGCAGGAGGGCAAAGTCAAGGTAGCGGATTACCCGTCACTGCGCGTGACCTACCTGTACCTGAACAACAGTAAAGCGCCGCTCAATCAGGTGGATTTGCGCCGCGCTATTTCGTGGTCAACGGATTATAAGGGCATGGTGAACGGGATCCTCAGCGGCAACGGTAAGCAGATGCGCGGCCCGATCCCCGAAGGCATGTGGGGCTTTGATGAAAAAGCCATGCAATACAGTTTTGATGAAGCGAAAGCCAAAGCCGAGTGGGACAAAGTCGCAAACAAACCAGACAGCCTGAGCTTCCTGTACTCGGATAACGACCCTAACTGGGAGCCAATTGCCCTCGCTACCCAGGCCAGTCTTGGCAAGCTGGGGATCAAGGTCAAGTTGGAGAAACTAGCCAACGCCACCATGCGTGACCGCGTCGGTAAAGGTGATTACGACATCGCCATCGGCAACTGGAGCCCGGACTTCGCCGACCCGTATATGTTTATGAATTACTGGTTTGAGTCGGATAAAAAAGGCTTACCGGGCAACCGCTCATTCTATGAAAACAGCGAGGTCGATAAGTTACTGCGCAGCGCGTTGTCAACGACCGACCAGGTGGCCAGAACCAACGATTACCAGCAGGCGCAAACCATCGTCATTGATGAGGCGGCCTACGTCTATTTATTCCAGAAAAACTACCAGCTGGCGATGAACAAAGACGTCAAAGGATTTGTATTCAACCCAATGCTGGAACAGGTCTTCAACATCTCCACCATGAGTAAATAATCTCACCACGTTTATGCGGAGCCACATTGGCTCCGCAAGGGGAAGCCAATGACTTTCTGGAGCATTTTACGCCAGCGCTGCTGGGGACTTATCCTGGTGGTGGCCGGTGTTTGCGTCATCACCTTTATTATTTCGCACCTGATCCCGGGCGACCCCGCGCGGCTGCTGGCGGGCGATCGCGCCAGTGATGAAATTGTTGAAAACATTCGCCAACAGTTGGGCCTTAATCAGCCGCTGTACGTGCAATTTTTTCGCTACGTCAGTGATGTGTTTCAAGGCGATTTAGGCACCTCGATTCGCACCGGACGTCCGGTGATGGATGAGCTGCGTGTGTTCTTCCCCGCCACGCTTGAACTGGCCTTTTGCTCCCTGCTGCTGGCGCTAATTATCGGGATCCCACTGGGGATTTTATCTGCAGTCTGGCGTAACCGCTGGCTTGACCACCTTGTGCGTCTGATGGCAATTACCGGGATTTCGACGCCGGCGTTCTGGCTTGGCCTCGGGGTTATCGTACTGTTTTACGGTCATCTGCAAATATTGCCCGGCGGTGGACGCCTGGACGACTGGCTGGATCCACCGACGCACGTTACCGGCTTTTATCTGATAGATGCGCTGCTGGAAGGCAATGGCGAGGTGTTTTTCAATGCGCTCCAGCATCTGATCTTACCGTCCCTGACGCTGGCCTTTGTGCATCTTGGCATTGTCGCCCGTCAGATCCGCTCTGCCATGCTCGAACAGCTTAGCGAGGATTACATCCGCACCGCTCGCGCCAGCGGCTTACCGGGCTGGTACATCATTTTGTGTTATGCGCTACCCAACGCGCTCATTCCGTCCATCACCGTCCTCGGTCTGGCGCTGGGCGATCTGCTCTACGGCGCGGTACTCACCGAAACAGTGTTCGCATGGCCAGGCATGGGTGCCTGGGTCGTCACCTCCATTCAGGCGCTCGACTTCCCGGCCGTCATGGGATTTGCCGTGGTGGTGTCATTTGCCTATGTGCTGGTCAACCTGGTGGTGGATTTACTCTACCTGTGGATTGACCCGCGCATCGGACGCGGAGGTACGCAATGATGCTCTCACAAGAAACGCCCGCCACCTCGCCAACCGCTCACCGTCGCCGCGACTGGGGCAAACTGTTCTGGATGATGAAAAGCAGTCCGCTGACGCTGATTGGCGGAGCGATCATCGTGCTGATGCTGTTGATGATGGTGCTATCACCGTGGATAACACCTTACGATCCCAACGCGATTGACCTCACCGCACGTCTGCTCCCCCCGTCAGCCACGCACTGGTTTGGTACTGATGAGGTGGGACGCGATCTGTTTAGCCGTGTACTGGTCGGCAGCCAGCAGTCGATCGTCGCCGGCCTGGTGGTGGTGGGTATCGCCGGTGGGATTGGCTCATTGGTTGGCTGTTTGTCCGGCGTGATGGGCGGCCGAGCCGACGCGATTATTATGCGTGTGATGGATGTGATGCTGTCGATCCCCTCGCTGGTGCTGACCATGGCGCTGGCCGCCGCACTGGGCCCCAGCCTGTTTAACGCCATGCTGGCGATTGCGATTGTGCGCATTCCTTTCTATGTACGCCTGGCCAGGGGACAAACCCTGGTAGTCCGCCAGTTTACGTACGTACAGGCTGCCCGTACGTACGGCGCGTCTCGCTGGCATCTGATTAGCTGGCATATCTTACGTAATTCGCTGCCGCCGCTGATCGTGCAGGCATCACTGGACATCGGCAGTGCGATCCTGATGGCCGCCACGCTGGGGTTTATCGGTCTGGGTGCGCAGCAACCGAGCGCAGAATGGGGAGCCATGGTGGCAATTGGCCGCAACTACGTGCTCGACCAGTGGTGGTACTGCGCGTTTCCTGGCGCTGCCATTCTGATCACCGCCGTGGGTTTCAATCTCTTTGGAGATGGTATTCGTGACCTGCTGGACCCGAAAGCCGGAGGAAAACAGTCATGAGCCAATCCGTACTGGAAATCGAGAATTTACACCTGAGTTTCTCTGGCTATAAAGCCGATGTACATGCGCTGAACCATGTCTCGCTGCACATTAACCGGGGTGAGATTGTCGGTGTGGTCGGCGAGTCCGGCTCCGGGAAATCCGTTACCGCCATGCTTGCCATGCGCCTGTTGCCGGAGGGCAGTTATCGCATTCACCAGGGACGCGTGTCACTGCTGGGTGAAGATGTACTGAACGCCAGCGAGAAGCAAATGCGCAAATGGCGCGGGGCGCGTGTGGCGATGATTTTTCAGGAACCAATGACGGCGTTGAACCCGACCCGGCGCATTGGCCAGCAAATGGTGGAGGTGATCCGTCATCATCAATCACTCAGCCGCACGGATGCGCGACAAAAAGCCATCGCCTTACTGGAGGAGATGCAAATCCCGGACGCCGCCGAGGTCATGTCACGATTCCCGTTTGAGCTTTCCGGCGGTATGCGCCAGCGGGTGATGATCGCGCTGGCTTTTTCCTGCGAGCCGGAGCTGATTATTGCCGATGAACCGACGACCGCGCTGGATGTGACGGTGCAACTGCAGGTGCTGCGCTTGCTGAAGCATAAAGCACGGGCCAGCGGCACGGCGGTGCTGTTTATCAGCCATGATATGGCGGTGGTTTCGCAACTGTGCGACAGGGTATATGTCATGTACGCCGGAAGCGTGATAGAAAGCGGACCAACGCAGACGGTGATCCAGCACCCGACGCATCCCTACTCCATTGGTTTGCTGAAATGCGCGCCAGAACACGGAGTGCCCCGCGCGCCGCTGCCCGCAATCCCGGGTACCGTACCTAACTTAACCCAATTACCTGCCGGATGTGCATTCCGCGAACGCTGCTATGCGGCCGGGACGCAGTGTGACGCGGTCCCGGCATTACGCAGTCAGGGGCATGCGGATCAGCAGTCCGCCTGCTGGTATCCCCAACTGGAGACTCGTCATGACTGACATTTTACTGTCACTACAGGATGTACATGTCAACTTCCCGGCCCGAAAAAACTGGCTTGGCAAGGTCACCGAGCGCGTGCATGCGCTCAACGGATTAGATTTACAGATCTGCCAGGGGGAAACGCTTGGCATTGTCGGCGAATCTGGCTGTGGCAAAAGTACACTGGCCCAACTGCTTATGGGTATGCTCAAACCGAGCCAGGGGCAATGCGCCCGTCGTGCAGAAAAACACAGCAGCATGCAAATGGTCTTTCAGGACCCACTCTCGTCGTTGGATCCGCGCTTACCGGTGTGGCGAATTATTACTGAACCGGTGTGGATCCAAAAGCGCAGCACCGAACGTCACCGCCGCGCCCTCGCTGAAGAGCTGGCGTTACACGTGGGGATTCGCCCGGAATACCTTGACCGCCTGCCGCACGCGTTTTCCGGCGGGCAGCGCCAGCGCATTGCCATTGCCCGCGCGTTGTCCTCTGAGCCGGATGTGATTGTGCTTGATGAACCCACCTCGGCGTTGGATATTTCCGTGCAGGCGCAAATCCTCAACCTGCTGGTGGCATTACAGGCACGCAGAAACCTGACCTATGTGCTGATCTCGCATAACGTGTCGGTCGTGCGGCATATGAGCGACCGGGTGGCGGTAATGTACCTCGGGCAAATCGTCGAACTGGGTGACACACAACAGGTATTAACCTCTCCGACGCACCCCTATACACGTCTGTTGCTGGACTCGGTCCCTAAAACCGGTGCACCGCTGGCGGAAGATCTGGTGTTACGTAAAACCGATTTGCCGGGAAATCGAACCCTACCGCAGGGATGTTATTTCCGCGATCGCTGCCCGCTGGCGACTCAGGGATGTGAGAAGAAACAGGCATTATTGAAAAACGAGACCGGGAGTGAAGTCCGCTGCTGGCGGGCAGTTAGCGGAATCTGACCGCACAGGCATAGTGTACCTGGTGTATCAGGCGCAATATGCCTTTTTCAGCGCATCCACCAGCATTTCGGATGCGGTCGACAACTTATGATGCGCAGAACGCAGGATCCCAATACGACGCTGGATAACCGGGCCGTCCAGCTCGATACAGGTTGCGCCAAGTTCGGTCATCTGTGTGCGGCACAATGCAGGCACGGCACTGCCGCCTAAACCATTCGCCACCAGGCGTCCAATGGTCACCAACTGGTGACTCTCCAGCGCCACTTCCAGCGCATGGCCGCTTTGTACCAGTTGCTCTTCCAGCATCAGACGTACAGCAGAGGGACGTTGCAAGGTAATAAAATCCAGCGTCAGCAAGTCCTTCCATGCGATGCGTTCCCGGCCAGCCAGACGACTGGTCGGAGGGACGATGGCGATAAAACGATCCATTCCGAGCGGGGTAAAATGCAGGTGTCCGGAGTAGTCCGGTTCAAAGGCAATCCCCATCTCGACCCGCCCTTCGCTTACCATTTCAATCACCTGCTCGTTAATTACGTCGTGCACCGTGACATTGACACCGGCATAGCTGTCGCGAAAGGTCTTGAGCACCGGCGGCAGCACGTTCGCGGCGAATGACGGCATCGCAGCAATCGAAATTTTGCCACGTTGCAGTGTAAAGCGCTGGCGCATGGCTTCTTCGGTATTTTCCCAGTCGGCAAGCAGCTGTCGCCCCATGGTCAGCAGCGTTTCGCCCTCCTGCGTCAGGGTCACCTTGCGGGTGGTTCTCAACAGTAAAGCGCCGCCTAACGACTCTTCTAGTCCTTTGATCGCCAGGCTTAACGCAGGCTGCGACATATTCAGCCGTTCACTGGCATGAGCAAAATTCAGAGTGTGAGCTACCGCTAAAAACGCGCGTAACTGTTTGATGCTCATTCTCATTACTCATTCCTTTAACTTGTTGAATACCTTTAATTAACATTAAATTGATAAAAAAACCCAATGAGTGAGTCACAAATTTAAAATTAACAAATCATTTTTCACCCCCAATGATGTCGCCAGGAACAACTGGAGGGGCAAGTGTATGGCTGGACTGGATAAACGGGTCGCCACGTATCAACAGGCGCTGGAAGGACTGACCGACAACATGACGCTGCTGGCAGGCGGTTTTGGCTTATGCGGTATTCCTGAGAATCTGATTGCAGAAGTGCGCCGTCGGGATGTTCAGGGACTGACCGTGGTGTCGAACAACTGCGGCGTGGACGGCTTTGGCCTCGGCGTGCTGCTGGAAGCACGCCAGGTACGCAAAGTAGTGGCGTCCTATGTGGGTGAAAATGCCCTGTTCGAAAAGCAGGTGCTGAGCGGAGAGCTGGAAGCCATTCTGACACCACAGGGCACGCTGGCGGAGCAGCTACGAGCCGGTGGTGCGGGCATTCCCGCCTTCTTCACCGCTACCGGGTACGGTACCCCCGTCGCCGAAGGCAAAGAGGTGCGTGAGTTTGCCGGCCGGCCTTACATCATGGAGCAGGCGATTACCGGTGATTTCGCGCTGGTCAAAGGCTGGAAAGCCGACTGGTACGGCAACGTCATCTATCGCCATACCGCACAAAACTTTAACCCGCTGATGGCAGCAGCCGGACGCATCACGGTAGTCGAAGTGGAAGAAATTGTCCCTCCCGGCGAGCTGGATCCCGCCGCTATTCACACCCCCGGAATTTTCGTCAATCGCATTATTCAGGGTCAGTTCGAAAAACGTATTGAACAACGCACCCTACGCCATCAAGGAGCCTGACCATGTTAACGCGTGAACAAATGGCGATGCGTGTCGCTCGCGAACTGCGCGACGGTTATTACGTCAACCTCGGTATCGGTATCCCGACCCTGGTGGCCAATTATATCCCCGACGGCATGGACGTGATGCTGCAATCAGAGAACGGCTTGCTTGGTATGGGGCCGTTCCCTACCGAGGACGACATTGATGCCGACATGATCAACGCCGGTAAGCAAACCGTGACGGCGCGTAAAGGCGCGGCAATTTTCGACTCCGCACAATCCTTCGCCATGATCCGCGGCGGCCACGTCGACCTGACGGTGCTTGGCGCATTTGAAGTGGATACCAATGGCAATATCGCTTCGTGGATGATCCCCGGAAAAATGGTGAAAGGCATGGGCGGCGCGATGGATCTGGTCGCTGGCGCTGAAAACATCATCGTGGTGATGACGCACGCCTCGAAAAGCGGCGAATCCAAGCTGCTTCCCGCCTGCACTCTGCCCTTGACCGGCGTGGCCTGTATCAAGCGCGTGCTGACCGACCTGGCGCTGCTGGAAATTGCCGACGGCGCGTTCATTCTGCGCGAACGGGCACCGGGCGTCAGCGTGGACGACATTGTTGCCAGAACCGCCGGCAAGCTGATCGTTCCCGATCATGTCCCCGAAATGCACTTCAACTGAGGATCTGACCATGATGGATGTTGTTATTGTTGCGGCAACGCGCACGCCAATTGGCAGTTTTCATGGTGCCCTTGCCCCGCTCTCTGCCGTTGAGTTAGGGACAACGGTTATCCGTGCCCTGCTGGAAAAGACCGGCGTTGTGCCAGAACAAATAGACGAAGTGATCCTGGGCCAGGTCCTGACGACCGGCTGTGGTCAGAATCCGGCCAGACAGACCGCAATTCGTGCCGGTTTGCCGGTAACTACCCCGGCGATAACCCTCAATTTACTGTGCGGCTCGGGGCTAAAAGCGGTCCATCATGCGGTACAGGCCATTCGCTGCGGTGATGCGGACATCGTGATTGCCGGCGGCCAGGAAAGCATGAGCAATGCGCCCTATTTTCTCGACGGCGCGCGCGCAGGATTACGTCTGGGGCATACCAGCCTGAAGGACAGCGTGGTACATGACGGGCTGTGGGATGCGTTCAACGACTACCATATGGGCATTACCGCCGAGAATCTGGCGGATAAATTTGCCATCAGCCGCGAGCAACAGGATGCCTTCGCCCTGCACTCCCAGCAAAAAGCGGCCGCCGCCCTCGAAGCCGGTCGGTTTAACGCAGAAATCACCCCGGTTAGCGTCCCGCAAGGGAAAAAAGCACCGCGCGTGGTGGAGCGTGATGAGCAACCTCGCCCGGAGACTCAGGCAGAAAAACTGGCGCAGTTGAAACCGGCATTTCGTCCTGGCAACGGCACGGTGACGGCGGGCAATGCGTCTTCCCTAAACGACGGCGCGGCGGCGGTAATGGTAATGAGTGCCGCTAAAGCCGCTGAATTAAACCTTCCGGTACTGGCAAAAATCACCGGCTACGCTGTCTCGGGCGTCGATCCGGCCATTATGGGGATCGGCCCGGTAGACGCCTCGCTGAAGTGCCTGAAGCGTGCGGGCTGGACGCTGGATGAGATTGATTTGATTGAAGCCAACGAAGCTTTTGCCGCCCAGGCGCTGGCGGTCGGCGAATCGCTGAACTGGGACAGCAGCAAGGTTAACGTAAACGGTGGGGCAATTGCGCTCGGTCACCCTATCGGAACCTCAGGCTGCCGCATTCTGGTCACCCTGCTACATGAAATGGCGCGGCGCAACGTCGCCAAAGGTCTGGCGACGCTGTGCGTCGGTGGTGGCCATGGCGTGGCGCTGACGGTGGAACGTCCAACAGGAGCACACTATGCAGACTAATCACATTAGCGTCCTGGGGGCCGGGCTAATGGGCGTTGGTATCGCCACCCACTTTGCCCGTTTTGGTCATCCTATCTGGCTGTTTGATACCGACAGCAACCGCATTGCCGAGATAACGGCTGTTGCCAGTAGCATTCTGGACGAGCTGATCGCCACCGACCAGTTTGCCGCCGCAGAAAAAGCCCCCGTTCTCGCGCGACTGCACAGCACAACCTCTCTGGCGGATATCGCCGCGTCAGGATTATTGATTGAAGCGATCCCGGAACGGCTAGAGCTGAAGCACGCGCTGTACGCACAGCTGGAAGCCGTTATCTCACCGGAAGCGATTATCGCCAGCAACACCAGCGGCCTGCCGCCAGATGCGCTGGCGGAAAAGCTCGCGCACCCGGAGCGGTTGCTGATCGCACATTTCTGGAACCCACCGCATTTTATTCCACTGGTCGAAATCGTGCCGGGCACGGCGACCAGGCCTGAATATCTCAGTGATTTGCAGCAATTGCTGGTCGCGATGCAGCTTGAGGCGGTGGTGCTCGATCGCGCCGCGCCGGGCTTTGTCGGCAACCGCCTGCAGTTTGCCCTGCTGCGTGAAGCGCTGCATATCGTCAAAAGCGGTATTGCCAGCGCCGAGGTGGTGGACCAGGTGATGCGTGCTTCGCTGGGTCGCCGCTACGCGATGGTTGGCCCGCTGGAAGCGGCGGACATGACCGGACTTGCAACCGTGCAGGATATTTGTCGACATCTGCTTCCAACACTTGCCACCGGCAGCGACATGATGTCGCTGGTCGCTGACAAGGTTGCTCGCGGTGAAACCGGTTTACGCAGCGGTCAGGGGTTCTATCACTGGGATGATTCGCGCAAGGAATACATCCAGCAACGCCGGGAACATCAGCTGCGCTTTGCCCTGAAACCATAATGTCACTTTCTGCACCCAACTATAATAATAAGGAGTCAAGATGAGTGTATTAATCGCCCTGGCCGCGCTGGGCCTGCTGATGCTGGCAGCCTATCGCGGATACAGCGTCATCCTGTTTGCCCCCATCGCGGCATTAGGTGCTGTTTTGCTGACTGAACCCAGCGCCGTCGGCCCTGCCTTTACCGGCTTGTTTATGGAAAAAATGGTCGGTTTTGTGAAGCTGTACTTCCCGGTGTTCTTACTGGGCGCGGTGTTTGGCAAGTTAATCGAATTATCCGGTTTTTCCCGTTCAATCGTCGCCGCCGCCATCAATATTCTCGGTCGGCGACACGCCATTCCTGTCATCGTACTGGTGTGTGCGCTGCTGACTTACGGCGGTGTTTCGTTGTTCGTGGTGGCGTTTGCGGTGTATCCGTTTGCCGCTGAGCTGTTTCGTCAAAGCAACATTCCTAAGCGACTGATCCCGGCAACTGTGGCGCTGGGCGCCTTCTCTTTCACCATGGATGCGCTGCCCGGTACACCGCAGATCCAGAACATTATCCCGACCAGCTTCTTTGGCACCAACGCCTGGGCCGCGCCCTGGCTGGGGTTGATAGGCTCGCTGTTTATTATCTTTGTCGGCCTGATTTACCTTGAGCGTCAGCGCCGCAAAGCGCAGGCAAAGAACGAAGGCTATGGCACTGAACTGCTTAATGAACCGGAAACGCCGGATAACATTAACCTGCCAAACCCGATTATTGCGATCTCGCCGCTGATTCTGGTCGGTGTGTTTAACCTGTTGTTCACCCGCTGGATCCCGGTATTTTATGGTTCGACGCATCAACTTGAACTGCCGGGTCTTGCCAAACCGATTACCACTGAAGTCGGCAAAATTACCGCTATCTGGGCGGTGGAAGCCGCGCTGATTGCCGGGATCCTGCTGGTCGTGATTTTTGGTTTTCGTAATATCAAAGGTCGCCTGGCGGAAGGCAGCCGAACGGCGGTGGGAGGTGCGATCCTCGCGGCAATGAATACCGCCTCAGAATACGGTTTTGGCGCCGTGATCGCCGCGTTGCCGGGCTTTCTGGTACTGTCAAAAGCGCTGGCGGCTATTCCGGACCCGCTGCTCAATGAAGCCATCAGCATCACCACTTTGGCCGGGATCACCGGTTCAGCATCCGGCGGGATGAGTATTGCGCTCGCGGCAATGTCCGACACCTTTATCGCCGCCGCCCATGCCGCTAACATCCCGTTGGAAGTCTTTCACCGCGTGGCCTCTATGGCCAGTGGTGGCATGGATACTCTGCCGCATAACGGGGCGGTTATCACGTTGCTGGCCATCACCGGTCTCAGCCACCGTCAGGCATATGGCGGGATCTTCGCCATCACCGTGATCAAAAGTCTGGCCGTTCTGTTTGTGATCGGCGTCTTCTACACCACTGGAATTGTTTAAGGAGAATCATCATGAACTTAACGGGAAAAGTGGCCCTGGTTACCGGCTCTACCAGCGGTATTGGATTAGGTATTGCGCAGGTGCTGGCGAAAGCCGGCGCCACCCTTATTCTCAACGGCTTTGGTGATGCTGAGGCGGCAAAAGATGCCGTGGCGAAGTATGGCAAAACACCGGGGTATCACGGGGCGGATCTCAGCGATGCAGCGCAAATTACCGAGATGATGCGCTACGCCGACAGCGAGTTCGGCGGTGTGGATATTCTGGTCAACAACGCCGGGATCCAGCATGTTTCACCGCTGGAGACGTTCCCGGTCGATAAATGGAATGCGATCATCGCGATTAACCTGTCCTCCGTTTTTCACACCACCCGTCTGGCGCTGCCCGGTATGCGTCAACGCAACTGGGGGCGGATCATTAATATTGCCTCCGTGCATGGGCTGGTGGCGTCAAAAGAAAAATCGGCCTATGTCGCGGCCAAACACGGCGTGGTAGGGTTAACCAAGACCACGGCACTGGAAACAGCGCAGACCGGCATAACCTGTAATGCGCTGTGTCCCGGTTGGGTACTGACGCCGCTGGTACAACAGCAGATCGACAAGCGCATTGCCGAGGGCACGGCGCCGGATGTCGCGCGCGAAGCTCTGCTCGCGGAGAAGCAACCGTCACGCGAGTTTGTTACCCCGGAGCAACTGGGAGAGCTGGCGCTATTTTTATGTTCAGACGGTGCGGCGCAGGTGCGCGGAGTGGCGTGGAATATGGACGGCGGTTGGGTGGCGCAGTAAATGATATCAGCCGGATGCGCTCTCGCATCCGGCACACCATCGTTAAGACTTCAGCTGGTAATCCAGCGTAATTTCCGCGTTCAGAACCTGTGATACCGGACATCCGGCTTTCGCTTTCTGGATAATTCCGTCGAAGGTTGCGGCATCAATGCCGGGTACAGAAACTTCACTGTGCAGCGCCACTTTGGTAATAGCAAAACCTGCATCTACCTTATCCAGAGAAACATCGGCAATGGTATCAATGGCGTCAGGCGTGAAGCCCGCCTCACCCAGCATTAACGAAAGCGCCATCGAGAAACAGGCCGCATGAGCCGCGCCAATCAACTCTTCAGGATTGGTGCCTTTCGCCCCTTCAAATCGCGTATTAAACCCATACGGTTGCTGGTTCAGCACGCCACTTTCGGTCGACACGGTCCCTTTACCGCGTTTAATGTCGCCTTCCCAGTGTGCCTGACCTTTCTTATGGATAGTCATTACCGCTCTCCTGTGTTGTCGTTGGAGTAACAAGTATAGGACGCTGAGGGAAACGTATGACACATATTGGATAGTTCTGTATTAAATGCTTAAGCATTGACCTTTCAGATGAAATGACCGACCATCCAGAAAGCCGTTATTTAAGACATCGGCTGTTAATCAGGTTGTATTTCGTCCGCACTTACGCGGGCTCGCCCTTGAAACCAGTAACAGGATTAAGGAGTTAGAATGAAATCGAACCGTCAGGCCCGTCATATTCTTGGACTGGACCACAAAATCTCCAATCAACGTAAAGCCGTGACCGAAGGCGACAAAACCAGCGTGGTCAACAATCCTACCGGAAGAAAACGTCGCGCTGACGCTAAGTAGTTCTCCGCACGTCATACCGAATAATGATGATAAACACCATTGCAACCGCAGTGGTGTTTTTGCTTATAAAACCCCTTAACCCATTCACAATGCTTTATACTTCGGCCGTTTCCCTGGCGGAAGGCAACCTACGATCATAAACAGTGCCAGGGAGGGTTATTCAAAAAAGAGTGAGTGACATGGAAAACGAAACTAAAACACTGCGTTCCCTTTACATCCCTTACGCTGGCCCGGTACTGCTGGAATTTCCCTTATTGAACAAAGGGAGTGCTTTCAGTGTGGAAGAACGCCGTAACTTCAACCTGCTGGGGTTACTGCCGGAAGTGGTCGAGACGATTGAAGAGCAGGCCGAACGCGCCTGGATCCAATATCAGGGATTCAAAACGGAAATCGACAAACATATCTACCTGCGCAACATTCAGGATACCAACGAAACCCTGTTTTACCGACTGGTGCAAAATCATCTTGATGAGATGATGCCGGTTATCTATACCCCGACGGTGGGTGCCGCCTGTGAGCGTTTCTCTGAGATTTATCGTCGCGCGCGCGGCGTGTTCATCTCCTATCAGAACCGCCATAACATGGACGATATCCTGCAAAACGTCCCGAATCACAATATCAAAGTTATCGTCGTGACCGACGGTGAACGTATTCTGGGTCTTGGCGACCAGGGGATCGGCGGGATGGGTATTCCTATCGGCAAACTGTCGCTGTACACCGCCTGTGGTGGCATCAGCCCGGCCTACACCCTGCCGGTGGTGCTGGATGTTGGTACCAACAACCAGCAGTTGCTGAACGATCCTCTGTATATGGGCTGGCGTAATCCGCGCATCACCGACGATGAGTACTACGAATTTGTTGATGAGTTCATCCAGGCGGTGAAACATCGCTGGCCAGAAGTTCTGCTGCAGTTTGAAGACTTTGCGCAGAAAAACGCCATGCCGTTGCTAACCCGCTATCGTGATGAAATTTGCTCGTTTAATGACGACATTCAGGGCACGGCGGCGGTTACCGTCGGGACGCTGATTGCAGCCAGCCGCGCGGCGGGCAGCCAGTTGAGCGAACAAAATATTGTCTTCCTTGGCGCAGGCTCCGCCGGTTGCGGGATTGCCGAGCAGATCATCGCACAGATCCAGCGTGAAGGATTAAGTGAAGAAGCCGCCCGTCAGCGTGTGTTTATGGTTGACCGCTTTGGCCTGTTAACCGACAAAATGCCTAACCTGCTCTCGTTCCAGACCAAACTGGTGCAAAAACGCGAAAACCTGCAGCACTGGGATACGAAAGAAGATGTGCTGTCTCTGCTCGACGTGGTTCGCAACGTGAAGCCGGACATTCTGATCGGTGTCTCCGGTCAAACGGGTCTGTTTACCGAAGAAATTATTCGTGAGATGCACAAGCACTGTCCGCGTCCAATCGTCATGCCGCTGTCTAACCCGACGTCGCGCGTGGAAGCCACGCCGCAGGATATTATTGCCTGGACCGAAGGCAATGCGCTGGTGGCCACCGGTAGCCCGTTTGCTCCGGTCGCCTGGAAAGATAAAATTTACCCGATTGCCCAGTGTAACAACGCCTATATCTTCCCGGGTATCGGCCTTGGCGTAATCGCTTCTGGCGCCAAGCGCATCACCGATGAAATGCTGATGTCGGCCAGCGAAACGCTGGCGCAGTATTCACCGCTGGTGCTGAATGGTGAAGGGCTGGTGTTACCGGAACTGAAGGATATTCAGACCGTTTCCCGCGCCATTGCCTTTGCCGTCGGTAAAATGGCCCAGCAGCAAGGTATGGCGGTGAAAACGTCTGCCGAAGCCCTGCAGCAGGCGATTGACGAGAATTTCTGGCAAGCAGAATATCGCGACTACCGTCGTACCTCTATCTGACGGTTTACCCGGCGGCGCCCTGCCGCCGGGTCATTTTAATCGTCGCTGAACAAAACGGTTTTATATATACCCGTCATACTTCAAGTTGATTATGTGTTGGCTACGCTCGCTCACCCCAGTCACATAGTTATCTATGCTCCAGGGGAATCACTCCCTTGCCGCCTTTAAGCAACTCGAATTATTTAGGGTATAGATCATTGCTCTGAAAGTTCAAGCTCCGCAATAATCGGTAAGTGGTCACTTGCCGTGGACCAGGTAAACTCTGGTGAATTATGCGGGACATCTAATTTTGAGACGTTCCACTTTTGACCTTTGAATGTAAAAATATGGTCTATGTCAATTGCAGGGTTTACGGCGGGCCAGCTACGAGTATCGGTTTTTTCTTTCGCCACTTCATTGAAAAAATAACGTATTTCTTTAATGGGCTGTTCATCGCTGGTCGAATTAAAATCGCCCGCGAGGATCTTAATAGAGGAAGCGATGTCTTTGAAATCAGACGTTGCGTCACCAATGCTGAGATCTAACAGATAACGGGCTTGCTCAGTGCGCATGGTTGGATCTTTTTGCCAGTCGAGATGAGTCACCATAATAATAGGTGCTGAATCAAATCCCGGCACGTCAACCTGTGCCAGCAACACCACGCGTTGCTCGGCATTACCTGACGGTAATTTTACTACCTGTGAATGCAGTATTTTATATTTAGAAAGAAGTCCTAAGCCGTACTCCCCACCATCAAAATCAATGGCTTTGCCAAAGGCGTAATACAGTTTATTAGCATCCGCGATTCTTTTGAGTTGATCAATCTTTTGACTACGATTTGTCTTATTATCCACCTCCGGGACAGCAATAATATCGGCATCAATTTTTTTAATGGCTGAATTAAGTGCAGTAAAATCCGAAACATCAGCAGAGGCTTCGTTTTTACCAATGTTATAGGTCGCTATCTTTAAATGAGGTTTATTCTGCGAGTATATTTTGTCTGGAACTCCGCCTTTTTGAACGGCAAGTATCTCATTACCAGAAAGTTTTTCACTTGCTTGTGCATTTGCTAAAAGACAACCTAGAGCAATCATAGTAAATGTAATTGTTTTTCTCATGTCATCTAATTCCTCAATGAAATAAATAATGGTTAGAAGATACTGAAGAAATTTGAGCGTTATCGTGATCCTTAACTCAAACTTTCAATGTGAGGAAAATTAACTTTCAGGAGGCGCGGGTCCTATCATTGCAACAGACCACTCTGCCCTTGTGTTTGAATTTCAGCGTGCAAACTGCCGCCGGGTGTTCAACACTTGCGCAATTCAGCGACTTGCGATTACACTTTCACCATCGATTAACATTCGGGAAAAATAAAAGGAGGATACTTATGCTGTACTGTGAACGTTTGATCGTTTCACATGCTTTTGGCGATCGCCAGTGCTCAAGCGTTATCGGTATCGTGCTGCGATAACTTCTGCTTGAGCGAAGCTAACTTCTAAACCCCCTTCTCTCGGGCTTACCGGGTTATCGTCAGCGATGTTTGACGAGGCGTTCTTACGCCTGTAACTCTTGAGTAAGCAACAATGAGCACATTACTAACCGCACAATCCTTACACGTTGATACGGCATTTGGCACGCTATTCGACGATCTCACTTTTACCCTGAAAAAAGGCGACCGCATTGGGCTTATCGGCTACAACGGCTGCGGCAAAAGCACGCTGTTAAAACTGCTGGATGGCACGATTTCTCCCACCAGCGGATCCATTGCCCAGGCACATTACTGTCACCTCGCACGCGTAGAACAGCATTTGCCGGATGAAATCCTGCCGCTAACACTCCAGGAAGCTGTACTGGCACAACTTCCCGAGCATGAACGCGCGGGTCAGCAATGGCGGGTTGAGTCATTACTCGCAGAAATGGGCTTTACGCCGGAGAATTTGCACCTCACCGCACAAACGCTGAGCGGCGGCCAGCACACCCGCCTGCTGCTGGCCCGCGCGCTGATGCGCAACCCCGACCTGCTGCTGCTGGATGAACCGGGTAACCATCTGGATTTACCCACATTGCTGTGGCTGGAGCAGTTTTTGCAGCGCTGGTCCGGCAGTTTTGTGGTGGTGTCTCACGATCCACAATTGCTGGATGCAGTGACGCACGGAACGTGGATCCTCCGAGATCATTCCCTGCACGCGTTCGATCTCCCCTGTAGCGCAGCGCGTCAGGCGTTGGTGGACAGAGATGCCAGCGATGCCCTGCGCCATAAGGCTGAACAAAAGGAAATTGATCGCGTTACTGCCAGCGCCAAACGTCTGGCCACCTGGGGACGGGTCTACGACAACGAAGATTTATCCCGTAAGGCCAAACAGATGGAAAAACAGGTGCAGCGCCTGAAGGATGACCAGACGGATGTCACCGCCGGAAGTCAGTGGTCACTAACATTGCACGGCGATGCCCTGCGTGCCGATCGCCTGCTGGAAATGACGGACCTCCCCGTCTCTCCGGCAGCAGATGCGGCAACGCTGTTTTCCATTGCCGGTATTCGCATCAAAAGCGGCGATCGCGTGGCGATTGTCGGGCGTAACGGCTGTGGAAAATCGTCGCTATTAAAGCTTATCTGGCAGCAATATCAGACGCAAATGACCTCGACATCGCTGGTGCTGCACCCGCGGGTGACGCTGGAGTATTACGACCAGTCGCTCAACCAGCTTGCGGATGATGATTCGTTGTTTGAGGCTCTCGAACCGTTTGCCCCACAGCCGGATGTGCGCAAAATGGCGCTAATTAGCGCGGGTTTCCCGTGGATCCGCCACGCACAACGGGTCAGCACCTTAAGCGGTGGCGAGCGTTCGCGCCTGCTGTTTATCGGACTGACGCTGGCGCGCTATAGCCTGTTGATGCTCGATGAGCCGACCAACCATCTGGATATGGAAGGCAAAGAAGCGCTGGCGCACACGCTGCAACACTTCAGCGGCGGCGTGCTGCTGGTCAGTCATGACCGTCAGCTTATCAGCCAAAGCTGCAACCGCTTCTGGTTTATCGACGAGGGTGAGCTTAGTGAATGGCACGATCTGGAAGCGATTAACGCCTGCATTCAGGAAACCGCCGATGAGCTAACGGTGAGCAAAACGGTGGCAGAGGTTGTTCCTGATCCCCATCCTCATAGCGACGAAATACTGGAGAAACTGCTTGAGCTGGAGCAGCGACTGAATGATGACCTGGCGCGCAAAACCAAACATCAAAAGCCGCACCTGCAGGCGCAGTGGCGTAAGGAGATTGAGGATCTAAATTCACGACTGGAGTAAAACGGTTGCCGGATGGCGGCATTATGCTGCTGTCTGGCGAATCTTGCGTGCTGCTTTCCATTTATCCTCCTGCCCGCTTTTCCTTTTAACGTACTCGCTGCACACTCTGACAAAATTCGGTAATGAGTGTTGCGTTCAGCGGAACATTCATGATAGTGTTCCTTTTGAGGGAACAAGGATGGTATGGATGATCATGAACTTCAGACACAAAGGATTGCGCGACTTGTTTCTTCATGGGCGAACATCAGGCGTGACGACGAAGCATGTCCGGCGATTGCGGCACCGACTTGCCGTTATTGATGCAGCGAGCCATGTAACAGATATCAATATGCCCGGTTATAAACTGCATGCGTTAACGGGCGATCGCGACGGCGTTTGGTCGATTTCTGTTTCAGGCAACTGGCGTATTACGTTTGAGTTCGTCAATGGCGATGCATACATACTGGATTACGAGGACTATCATTGATGAAAATGGCTAATCATCCCCGTCCGGGGGATATTATTCAGGAAGCGCTGGATGAGTTAAACGTCAGTCTGCGCGAATTTGCCAGAGCAATGGAGATTGCCCCCTCAACTGCGAGTCGACTGTTAACGGGCAAGGCAGCATTAACCCCGGAAATGGCGATCAAACTTTCAGTGGTGATCGGCAGTTCCCCCGAAATGTGGTTGAATCTGCAGAATACCTGGAGTCTGGCAGAAGCGCAAAAAAGCGTCGATATCTCACGTCTGCGCAAACTGGCAGCACAGTAACGGTATTGTAGGCTGAATAAGCTTGCGCTATCCGGCAGGTCTTAATGGACAAAAAAATGGCGCTACACCGGTAGCGCCATTTCATCAGCAGAACATCAATGGGTTATTGTAACCCTTGCTCGTTCTCTTTTTTCGCCTCGGCTTTTTCGACTTCGCGATACCAGCGTGGGTGATGCTTTTTCGCCCAGCGGCGGCTAACCTTCCCTTCGACCATGCCTTTAATCGATCCTTTCACCCAAAATGCCATGTACATATGGATGAGGATAGCGTGCATCAAAATAATGCCTGCCGCAGCGTGGATCAGCAGGCTGTAACGTACAACCTGCATTGGGAAGAACTGCGCAAAGTACGGACGCCAGATAATCACCCCGGTAATCAACAGCACAAAAATCATGCTCATGATCGACCAGAACATCATTTTTTGTCCGGCGTTATACTTACCGACGTCCGCCACCTTGTGTTCATTGCCCTTCAGCACTTCCACAATGTTTTTCAGCCACGGAATATCTTTCTTATCCGGGATGTTGTGGTGCACAAAGCGCACAAACATGAACATCAGCGCGACGAAAATCAGCAGACCGAAGAACGGGTGCAAAATGCGGCCCATCTGCGGTGTACCGAAGGTCTGCGTCAGCCATTGCAGCGTCGGGAAGAAAAACGAAATCCCCGACAGCGACACCAGAAAGAAGCAGATCACCACCGTCCAGTGACAGGCGCGGTCGATAAACTTCGTGCGCACAATCATTTTCGACTTACTCATGATGATCCTCCTCGTCGTCGTCCACTTCCTTGTTCGGGCCAATACCGATGTAGTGATAAATCAACCCGGCGAAGGTGGCGATAAATCCGGCGGCGGCCAGCGGTTTCAGCGCCCCTTTCCACAGATTGATAGAGGTATCTATCTGCGGATCTTTTGGCAAACCGTGGTACAACTCCGGCTGGTTGGCGTGATGCAGGACGTACATAACGTGCGTACCACCCACACCCTGCGGGTTGTAGACACCGGCATGTTCGTAGCCGCGCGATTTCAGTTTTTCAACGCGCTGTTCGGCCATTTCCAGCATCTCTTGCTTGGTACCGAAATGTATCGCCCCGGTCGGACACGTTTTCACGCAGGCAGGTTCCTGCCCGACGCTGACGCGATCCACACACAGCGTACATTTATACACGCGGTTATCCTCTTTATTGAGGCGCGGAATATTAAATGGACACCCGGCAATACAGTAACCGCAGCCAATGCAATGCTCTGACTGGAAATCGACAATCCCGTTGGCGTACTGAATGATTGCCCCGGCAGACGGGCACGCCTTCAGGCAGCCAGGATCTTCACAGTGCATACAGCCGTCTTTACGAATTAGCCATTCCAGCTTGCCATTCTGTTCGGTTTCGGTAAAACGCATCACCGTCCAGGATTTAGCGCTGAGATCGGCAGGGTTGTCGTACACCCCGACACAATGGCCGACTTCATCACGGATATCGTTCCACTCTGAACATGCCACCTGACAGGCTTTACAGCCTATACAGGTGGATACGTCGATTAGCTTCGCGACTTCTGCTTTGTAATCACGTGCCTGAGGAGGCGGCGTGATGGAGTTGGTAGCGGACCTTTTGATGATGTCCTGCGTTTCCATAGACATATGATCGCCTCCCTTACGCCTTCTCGATGTTAACTAAAAACGCTTTGTATTCCGGCGTTTGCGAGTTTGCATCACCGACATTTGGCGTCAGGGTGTTGGCGATAAAGCCTTTACGCGCGACTCCTTCAAAGCCCCAGTGAATCGGGATCCCCACCGTCTCAACCTGCTGACCGTTGACGTTCAGCGAGCGCAGACGACGTGTCACCACCGCAACCGCACGAATGAATCCGCGCTTGCTGCTGACTTTCACGTGATCGCCGTTGGCAATCCCTTTCGCCGCCGCCAGCGTTTCGCTGATTTCCACAAACTGCTCTGGCTGGGCAATCGCATTCAACAACGCGTGCTTGGTCCAGGTGTGGAAATGTTCGGTCAGACGATAGGTCGTCCCAACGTATGGGAAGTCTTTCTTGTTCCCCATACGTAACGCATCAGCCTCGTACACACGCGCTGCCGGGTTGGAGATGACGTTCGGGTGCAGCGGGTTGGTGCCCAGCGGCGTTTCCATCGGCTCGTAGTGTTCCGGGAACGGTCCTTCCGCCAGCTTATCGATGGCAAACAGACGACCCAGACCTTCCGGCTGCATGATAAACGGATTGGTCGCGCTGCCTGGTGCTGCGTTGTTGAAGTCCGGGATATCGTTCCCCGTCCACTTCGTCCCATTCCACTTGATCAGCATCCGCTTCGGATCCCACGGTTTACCCTGCGGATCCGCCGAAGCGCGGTTATACAGCACGCGACGGTTCAGTGGCCATGCCCATGCCCAACCCAGCGTATTCCCCAGCCCCGACGGGTCAGAGTTATCGCGGTTAGCCATCTGGTTGCCCTGTTCGGTCCAGCTACCGGTGTAAATCCAGCAGGAGGATGCCGTGGTGCCGTCATCACGCAGCAGCGCAAAGCTGTTCAGCAACTGACCTTTCTTCGCAATCAGCACGCCGTTGGCATCATAGAGATCTTCCAGCGCATAGCCGTTGTTCTCTTTCGCCACTTCCTCTGAGTGAGGCTCGTCCGGCTGCTTGTAGCTCCAGCTCATTTTCAGTATTGGCTCGACACCTTTACCACCTTCGGTGCGATACATATTGCGCAGACGATGGTAAATACCGGCCAAAATTTCGCCGTCATTACGCGCTTCACCCGGTGCATCCTGACCTTTCCAGTGCCACTGCAGCCAGCGTCCGGAGTTGGCAATTGAGCCGTCTTCTTCCGCAAAGCAGGTTGATGGCAGACGGAACACTTCGGTCTGGATAGTTGACGGATCGACATCGTTCGATTCGCCGTGGTTTTGCCAGAACGTTGAGGTTTCTGTCACCAGCGGATCGATAACCACCAGATACTTCAGTTTGCTCAGAGACTGCACCACTTTGTTTTTGTCCGGGAAGGACGCAACCGGGTTAAAGCCCTGACAGATGTAGCCGGTGACTTTCCCGCTATCCATCATGTTGAAGTATTTAATGACGTCGTAGGACTGATCCCACTTCGGCAGCCAGTTAAAGCCCCAGTCATTGTCTTTCTGCGCCGCATCGCCGTAGAAAGATTTCATCAGACTAACGAAGAACTTAGGATAGTTACCCCAGTAGTTCACCTGATCGGCCAGCGTTGCTTTTGGCGTATTCGCCGTCAGATACGTTTGCAGATCGGTCTGTTTCTCAGATGGCAGCGTCAGATAACCCGGCAGGCTGGTAGACAGCAGACCTAAGTCGGTTAACCCCTGAATGTTGGAGTGACCGCGCAAAGCGTTGACACCGCCACCGGCCATCCCCATGTTACCCAGCAGCAACTGGATCATCGCCATGGTACGGATGTTCTGTGCGCCCACGGTATGCTGAGTCCAGCCCAGTGCATACAGGAAGGTGGTGGTACGATCGGCTGCGCTGGTGGAGGCCAGTACTTCACATACTTTCAGGAAGTCGGCTTTTGGCGTACCGCAAATGTTTTCCACCACGTCCGGCGTATAGCGGGAAACGTGCTGTTTCAGCAAGTTCCAGACGCAGCGCGGATGGGACAGGGTTTCATCGCGTTTGGCGTAGCCGTTTTCATCGAACTGGTAGTTCCACGACGATTTATCGTATTGACGTTTTTCTGCGTCGTAGCCGCTGAACAGGCCATCTTCGAAAGCAAAATCATCCCGCACCAGCAGGCTGGCGTTGGTGTAGTGCTTAACGTATTCAGCGTTAATTTTGTTGTTTTCAATCAGGTACAGCAGCACACCGGAAAGGAACGTAATGTCCGTACCGGAACGAATCGGCGCGTAAATATCCGCGACGGAGGCTGTACGTGTAAAACGAGGGTCGACAACAATCAGCGTGGCATCATTGTTGTTCTTGGCTTCCATCGCCCAGCGGAATCCCACCGGATGTGCTTCAGCGGCGTTACCGCCCATCACCATCACGACGTTAGCGTTTTTGATATCAACCCAGTGGTTGGTCATCGCACCGCGACCAAATGTTGGAGCAAGACTTGCTACCGTTGGTCCGTGTCAGACGCGCGCCTGGTTATCTACCGCCAGCATGCCGAGTGAGCGCACAAATTTTTGCGTCAGCATGCCGGTTTCATTACTTGCCGCAGATGCGCACAGCATCCCGGTTGAAAGCCAGCGGTTTACTGTTACGCCCTGCTCATTCTTCTCAATGAAGTTGGCGTCACGGTCGGCTTTCATTAATTTTGCAATGCGGGTGAATGCTTCATCCCAGCTAATGCGCTGCCATTTATCGGAACCCGGAGCGCGATATTCAGGATAACGTAAACGGTTTTCACTGTGTACGTAGTCCAGCAAACCTGCGCCTTTCGGACATAATGCCCCACGGCTCACCGGATGATCCGGATCCCCCTCGATATGGTAAATCGATTCTTTGGCGTTTTTTGCTCCATCACCCAGGCTATACATTAATAGCCCGCAACCTACGGAACAGTATGTGCAGGTGTTTCGGATCTCTTTCGCGCGAATCAGCTTGTAATTTCGCGCCTGAGCCAGTGCCATTTTGGGTGCAAAACCCAGTGCGGCTACTGTTGTTCCCGCCATACCGCCCGCGCAGATTTTAAAGAATTGTCTGCGGCTGACGTCCATTGCTTTCCTCTTTTTTGCAGGGATGCGTACACTGGCATCTTCTCGTTGCACTAAAGCGGCAGCTTGAAAGATGATGTGTACAACTTCGCGACGAAACTAACAGCTATACCCATAAATTTTTTGCGTCAAATCAATAACGAAACGGTTCCGCTACTAAATAGTGCAATTTGTTTAACCCGCATACCTACAAGGGGTTAAACAAAAGGTAATTCGTTAGCGTGTTACGACCTAAAGGTGCTATAAATTTCCGCTCCATTTTTTTGCCAGTACTATGGACAGACAAACAGAATGACAAAACAAAAAGCAACGTTGATTGGGCTTATCGCCATCCTACTCTGGAGCACCATGGTCGGGCTGATCCGTGGCGTCAGCGAAGGACTGGGGCCAGCAGGCGGCGCGGCCATGATCTTTTCTTTAAGCGGCCTGCTGCTGATATTCACCGTTGGTTTCCCGAATATCCGTCAGTTTCCTGTACGCTATCTCATCGCCGGTAGCGTACTGTTTGTCAGCTATGAAATATGTTTAGCGTTGGCCCTGGGCTATGCCGCCACCCGCCATCAGGCGATTGAGGTCGGCATGGTTAATTATCTCTGGCCCAGCCTGACCATTTTGTTTGCGATATTATTTAATGGCCAAAAAACAACCTGGCTGATCATCCCCGGATTAATCGTCGCATTAACCGGCGTTTGTTGGGTACTAGGCGGCGAGAATGGACTTAATCCAGATGAAATTATCAGTAATGTTGCCAGTAGCCCACTCAGCTATTTTCTCGCTTTTCTTGGCGCGTTTATCTGGGCAACTTATTGCACGGTGACTAACAAATATGCAAAAGGCTTTAACGGTATCACCGTATTCGTTTTACTGACGGCCACCAGTTTGTGGATTTATTATTTTTTCACGCCGCAACCTGAAATGGTGTTCAGCACACCGGTCACTATTAAATTGTTTACCGCGGCATTAACTTTAGGATTTGCCTATGCGGCGTGGAATATCGGCATCCTGCACGGGAATGTTACGGTTATGGCCGTTGGATCTTATTTCACCCCGGTCCTGTCTTCAGCGCTCGCCGCCATGCTGTTAAGCGCCCCGCTGTCGTTTTCGTTCTGGCAAGGTGCGCTGATGGTTTGCGCCGGCTCTTTGCTGTGCTGGCTGGCAACGCGCCGCGCCTGAAAAAAGACGCCGGGTTTAGCATTAAATCAAAACCCGGCTACACTGAAGTCAAATTAATGGATAATTATTGTTCATTCCACTTGCGCTTTATGTTTTATTTTGTTTAATTAAATGTTAAAAATATGATAATTAATTAACCTTTGAAAATATTGCATAGGTATCTATAACCCTCCGAATGTATATATTAAACAAGCGTAACTAACGCTAATTAAACCATAGTCACCACAATAGTCCCCTGTGTAAATATACCCATTCCGACAAGTAACATAATACGACTAATATAATCAGTTGTATTATGTAGATCTGGATCACACAACTTCAAATATTCTGCAATATTATGAAACTTATTATTGAACTCATACCTCAAGGTCATTTAAAAATAGTTCGCCATTGACGAACCCCTTCGTTTAGCAATGGTTTAGGAATCACACCAAGAAGAAAATTATAAGGATTATTTAGAATGAAACTTAAATTAGTTGCAGTGGCAGTGACTTCCCTGTTGGCAGCAGGTGCGGTAAACGCAGCTGAGGTATATAACAAAGACGGCAACAAACTGGATCTGTACGGTAAAGTTCACGCTCAGCATTACTTCTCTGACGACAACGGCAGCGATGGCGACAAAACTTACGCACGTATGGGCTTTAAAGGCGAAACTCAGATCAATGACCAACTGGTAGGTTTTGGCCAGTGGGAATATGAATTTAAAGGCAACCGTACCGAATCTACCGGTGGTTCAGACAGCGACAAAACCCGTCTGGCATTCGCTGGCCTGAAATTCGCTGAATACGGTTCTTTCGACTACGGCCGTAACTACGGCGTAGCCTACGACATCGGCGCATGGACCGACGTTCTGCCTGAGTTCGGTGGCGACACCTGGACCCAGACTGACGTATTCATGACTGGCCGTACTACTGGCGTTGCAACCTACCGTAACACTGACTTCTTCGGTCTGGTTGAAGGTCTGAACTTTGCTGCTCAGTACCAGGGCAAAAATGACCGTAGCGACGTTCAGGAAGCGAATGGCGACGGTTTTGGTCTGTCTACCACTTATGAGTACGAAGGCTTCGGCGTAGGTGCTACCTATGCGAAATCTGACCGTACTGACGCGCAGAACAACCATAACAGCATCTACAAAGCTAACGGTGAAAACGCAGAAGTATGGGCTGCAGGCCTGAAATATGATGCGAACAACATCTACCTGGCAACCACCTACTCCGAAACCCGCAACATGACCACTTATGGTTCAAAAGTTGCAGGTATCGCTGAGAAAGCACAGAACTTTGAAGCAGTGGCTCAGTACCAGTTCGACTTCGGTCTGCGTCCGTCCATCGCTTACCTGAAATCCAAAGGTAAAGACATTAATACTTATGGCGACCAGGATCTGGTTGAATACGTAGATCTGGGTGCGACCTACTACTTCAACAAAAACATGTCCACCTTCGTTGATTACAAAATCAACCTGCTGGACGACAATGCCTTCACCAATGCTGCCGGTGTAAGCACCGACAACATCGTTGCTGTTGGCCTGAACTACCAGTTCTAATTTTGTTGTAAGTGGAATACAAAGCCAGTCCTCTCCGGGCTGGCTTTTTCTCTTGAAGTAGACTCGGTCATAAGGAGTATGCCGTGCAGACGTTCACAGGTCGTTGTCTTTGCGGACAAAGTCATTTTACCGTTAACGTCGACATGCTTGATGTCTATGCCTGCCACTGCACGCTGTGCCAGAAGTGGTCTGGCGGCATCGCCATGTATCTGGAAGCCAGCGGTCATCCGCTGATGTCACCAGAATCTGCGGAACCTTCGCACTTCCCTTCGTCAACGCGCGGAGAGCGTTTCTTCTGTTCCGGTTGCGGATGCCCGCTGTGGTTTACGCTGACCGACAGCGAACGCTACTTTATACCGTGGACATTACTGGAACTTAACGAAGTAGACCGCCGCCGCCTGATTTTAGCGGCAGAGATCTACACCGAAACACAGCCTGCGTTCTGGAGACTGACGGGGCAATACGCTCGACTGAGTGGAAAAGAAGTCGAAGAGATGGATTACCCCTGCCATTTAGCCCACTAGTTATTGCCGTTTCACTTTTGCCAGACTGAACCACATTCCTACTGCCAGGACGATCAGCATGCTGCCCGCGCTGCTCAATGCCACGCTATGCGACCAGGTAAAGGCTTCTCTGGCTGCTGTTAATAGCGCATCGCTGAGTGACTGCGGGAGCGAGTGCGCCAGTTGCACGGCTTCCCCCATCGATGATGAGGCACGCTCAATCTCCTGCGGGTTAAGTCCTGCTGGCGGCACAATCGACGCGGAAAAACTGCGGCTCAGCAGTAATCCAAAAATCGCAATTCCCAGGCCCGCGCCCAGCTCGTAGGCCATGGTTTCGATGGCCCCGGCGGCGGCCGCTTTTTCTGCGGGTGCCGCCGCCATAATGGCCGCCGTGGAGGCTAACAGCGCGCTGGCGGCGCTGAAGCCCAACAGGGCCATTAATATCCAGGCCTGGATCTGCTGGGTGCTAAAATCGGTCATCGCCAGCCCGTAGAAGCTGACGGCACTCAGTGCCATGCCCGCCGTTGCTACGCAGCGTAATCCCAGACGCGACACCAACATCCCGGCAATTGGGCCGCTGAATCCACTGGCCAGCATCACCGGCAGCATAAAGAGACCAGCCTGATACGGTGTTAATCCGTGCACAAACTGCAGCTCCTGGGCCATCAACAGCTCAAAGCCTACCAGGGTTATCATCGCGGTCATCGCCATGACAACGCCGCTTAAGATAATGCGATGGGTAAACAGTCGCATATCAATCATCGGGCGCGATGCGGCAAGCTGGATGCGCACGAACTGCCCCAGCAGTAAAGCACCCACCAACAGCGTCAGCACAATCACGCCCGTGGCGATGTGTCCCTTCAGCGCCGTTTTCGCGCTATACACCAGCAGCAGAATGGCGACAATCAGCATAATCGCATGGCCGAAATTTAGTGACTGATCGCGACGACCGGCCTGGCGCGGAACAAAACGCGCGGTCAATGCCATCACCACTAACACAATCGGTACATTGATTAAAAATACAGATCCCCAATAGAAGTGCTCCAGCAGCATACCGCCAACCAGCGGACCAAATGCTGCCCCGCCGGAACCGACCGCCGCCCAGACGCCAAGCGCCATATTACGGTGGCGCTGTTCAGCAAAAGTCGCACGAATACCGGCCAGCGTCGCCGGGACGATCATCGCTGCACCAATTGCCAGCACGGCGCGCGTGGCGATCAGCCATCCGGCAGTATGAGCAAAAGCGGCGGCCAGCGATGCCATACCAAACAGGCCGCCACCCAACAGCAGCAGGCGTTTAAAGCCAATGCGATCGCCCAGTGCCCCCATCGGCAGCACCATCCCTGCCATCACCAGGGAATAAATATCAATGATCCACAGCAGCTCGTTACCACTGGCACCCAGCGTCATACTCAGCGTGGGCGCGGCAACGTGCAGCACCGTTGCATCAATCGCAACAGGGATGTAGACCAGCACAATAATCACTAACGTTAACCACTGACGAAACATAAAACTCCCTACAAAACTTAAACTGGACACATGTCCAGCTTTAACGATCCTACGGAAAATTGAACATATGTCCAACTTTTTGTTAGACTGCCTTCAACGTAGGTAGAGGGGGATGTATGAGTTATTTGAATCGGGATGAACGTCGGGAAGTGATCCTGCAGGCGGCAATGCGCGTCGCGCTGGAAGAAGGGTTTAGCGCCATGACGGTGCGACGCATTGCCACCGAGGCGAAAGTGGCGACAGGTCAACTGCATCATCATTTCACCTCTGCCGGCGAACTTAAGTCTCAGGCGTTTGTTCGTCTGATTCGTACCCTACTTGATGCGGAACAGGTCAGCGAAGGTGCCACATTCCGTGAGCAACTCCACGCTATGCTCGGCAGTGATGACGGTGGATTTGAGCCGTACATTAAACTCTGGCGTGAAGCGCAGATCCTGGCGGACAAAGATCCCGAAATCAAAAGCGCCTATTTGCTGACCATGCGCATGTGGCATGAAGAGACAACGGCGATCATTCTTCGCGGCCAGAAGGAAGGTGAATTTTTGGCCGAGCCGGATGCTGCCGACGTCGCCTGGCGCTTGATCGGACTGGTGTGTGGCCTCGATGGTATGTATGCGCTGGGGATGTCAGAAATGGCGGATCCGGCCTTTACGCGGCATCTGGATCGAATGATTCGTCTGGAGCTGTTTGGTTAATGTTATTGATACATTAATAATGTATCTTTTATATTTACAATTAGTAACACATAAGCAACGCTTAATTCTCCACTCACTCCGCACTACTGCGCTTTTTTATCTATCCTTTCATTCAATATTCTTAACGCTTTTCAATAATTTCTAATCAGGGCCAGTACGGCTCTGTATGCGTTTATTTCTTGAACGTCGTGCGCATGTGAGGATAATATGTCACCTTCAAATGAGAAAAATAATCGTTATCTTTTAACCGACTGGAAACCAGAAAATGCCGCCTTTTGGGAAAATAAAGGTAAGCATATCGCCCGAAGAAACCTCTGGATATCAGTCAGTTGTCTCCTTCTTGCTTTCTGCGTCTGGATGCTATTTAGCGCCGTAGCGGTAAACTTAAATAAAATTGGTTTTAATTTCACCACCGATCAACTCTTTTTATTAACCGCATTACCGTCCCTTTCTGGTGCAATATTACGCGTCCCCTACTCCTTTATGGTGCCTATATTTGGTGGCCGCCGTTGGACGGTTTTTAGCACCGCGATTCTTGTTATCCCTTGTCTGTGGCTCGGATTTGCGGTGCAAAATACGGCTACTCCGTTTGGCGTATTTATCATTATTGCGCTGATGTGTGGTTTTGCCGGTGCCAACTTTGCTTCCAGCATGGGCAATATCAGTTTCTTCTTCCCAAAAGCAAAGCAAGGCAGCGCGCTCGGCGTTAACGGCGGCCTCGGTAATCTGGGCGTCAGCGTGATGCAATTGATCGCCCCGCTGGTGATTTTTCTGCCCATTTTTACCTTCCTCGGTGTCCAGGGTGTGCCACAACCCGATGGTTCGTTACTGTCGCTAACCAACGCCGCCTGGATTTGGGTACCGTTGCTGCTGCTCTCCACTCTGGCTGCGGGCATCGGCATGAACGATATCGCCAGTTCCAAAGCCTCTATCGCCTCGCAGCTGCCGGTGCTGAAGCGTTTTCATCTGTGGCTGCTAAGCCTGCTGTATCTCGCCACCTTCGGTTCATTTATCGGTTTTTCCGCCGGGTTTGCCATGCTGGCCAAAACCCAGTTTCCTGACGTGAATATTCTGCAACTGGCGTTCTTTGGGCCGTTTATCGGTGCTCTGGCGCGCTCGGCGGGTGGCGTTATCTCCGACAAGTTCGGCGGTGTGCGGGTGACATTAATCAACTTTATGTTTATGGCGCTGTTTAGCGGCCTGCTGTTCCTCACCTTGCCGGGTTCTGGTTCGGGAAACTTCACCGCCTTCTATCTGGTGTTTATGGGACTGTTCCTGACCGCCGGTCTGGGCAGCGGCTCAACCTTCCAGATGATTGCGGTGATCTTTCGCAAAATCACGATTTACCGCGTGAAGCTGCACGGTGGTACGGAAGAACAGGCCCAGCGTGAAGCGGTAACTGACACAGCAGCAGCCCTCGGTTTTATCTCGGCCATCGGTGCGGTGGGCGGTTTCTTTATCCCGAAAGCGTTCGGTACATCTCTGGCACTGACCGGTTCGCCTGTCGGCGCAATGAAAATATTTTTAGTGTTTTACATTGTCTGCGTGCTGGTGACCTGGCTGGTCTATGGCCGCAAATCGCAAAAAAAATAACAACTATTTGGCCTGCAGAACGTAGGCAGCATCCATTAGGAGCAGGAGAAATGTCATGAGTAAACTGTTGGATCGCTTTCGCTATTTTAAACAAAAGGGCGACACGTTTGCCGACGGGCATGGGCAAGTGATGCACACCAACCGGGACTGGGAAGACAGCTATCGTCAGCGCTGGCAGTTCGATAAAATTGTCCGTTCGACCCACGGGGTCAACTGTACCGGCTCATGCAGCTGGAAAATCTACGTTAAAAACGGTCTGGTCACCTGGGAAACCCAGCAAACTGACTATCCGCGCACCCGCCCTGACCTGCCTAATCATGAACCCCGCGGATGTCCGCGTGGTGCCAGCTACTCCTGGTATCTTTACAGTGCCAACCGCCTGAAATATCCGCTGGTGCGTAAACGCCTGATCGAACTGTGGCGCGACGCCCTTTCCCGCCAGCCCGACCCGGTGCTGGCGTGGGAATCTATTATGCACGATCCGCAAAAGTGCCAGAGCTACAAACAGGTACGCGGACGCGGCGGATTTATCCGTTCCAACTGGAAGGAGTTAAATCAGCTGATCGCCGCCGCCAACGTCTGGACGGTGAAAACCTACGGCCCGGATCGCGTGACCGGATTCTCCCCCATCCCCGCCATGTCGATGGTTTCCTACGCGGCGGGAACACGCTATCTCTCGTTGATTGGCGGCACCTGCCTGAGCTTCTATGACTGGTACTGTGACTTGCCTCCGGCCTCACCTATGACCTGGGGCGAGCAGACTGACGTGCCGGAATCCGCCGACTGGTATAACTCCAGCTATATCATTGCCTGGGGTTCTAACGTTCCGCAGACCCGTACGCCAGATGCTCACTTCTTTACCGAAGTCCGCTATAAAGGCACCAAGACCATCGCCATTACACCGGACTACTCGGAAGTTGCCAAGCTGTGCGATCAGTGGCTGGCACCGAAGCAAGGCACTGACAGCGCGCTGGCGATGGCCATGGGGCACGTTATCCTCAAAGAATTCCACCTTGATAAGCCCAGCGACTACTTCATCAACTATTGCCGCCGTTATACCGACATGCCGATGCTGGTGCTGCTGGATGCCCGTGAAGACGGTAGCTTTGTACCAGGACGGATGATGCGTGCCTCTGACCTCGTCGACGGACTGGGGGAAAGCAACAATCCTGAATGGAAAACGGTCGCGTTCAACAGCGCCGGTGAACTGGTGGTGCCGAACGGCTCTATCGGTTTTCGCTGGGGCGAAAAAGGCAAATGGAACCTCGAATCGCTGGCAGCCGGCACGGAAACCGAACTGTCCCTGTCGTTACTCGGTCAGCATGATGAGGTGGCGGGTGTGGCGTTCCCCTATTTTGGTGGTAACGAAAATCCGCATTTTCGCAGCGTGAAGCAGGAGCCGGTACTGGTGCGTAAACTGCCGGTTAAGCACCTTACCCTCGCTGATGGCCGCCGTTGTCCGGTGGTCAGCGTGTACGATTTAGTGCTGGCGAACTACGGGCTCGATCGCGGACTTGATGATGACCTCGCGGCCCATGATTACAGTGAGATTAAAGCCTACACCCCGGCCTGGGGCGAACAAATCACCGGCGTGCCTCGCCGTCATATCGAACAAATTGCCCGTGAATTTGCCGATACCGCGCACAAAACCCATGGTCGCTCGATGATCATCCTCGGGGCGGGCGTCAACCACTGGTACCACATGGACATGAACTACCGTGGGATGATTAACATCCTGGTGTTCTGTGGTTGTGTCGGCCAAAGCGGCGGCGGCTGGGCGCACTATGTCGGACAGGAAAAACTGCGCCCACAGACCGGCTGGTTACCGTTGGCCTTTGCGCTGGACTGGAACCGCCCTCCGCGTCAGATGAACAGCACCTCGTTTTTCTACAACCACTCCAGCCAGTGGCGCTATGAAAAAGTCACCGCCCAGGAGTTACTCTCTCCGCTGGCCGACGCGTCGAAATTTACCGGACATCTGATCGATTTCAACGTCCGAGCCGAGCGTATGGGCTGGCTGCCTTCTGCCCCACAGCTCAACCTGAACCCATTGACCGTTAAATCAAGGGCGGAACAGGCGGGATTGTCTCCAGCGGAATACACTGCGCAGGCACTGAAGTCTGGTGATATCCGCATGGCCTGTGAGCAACCGGACAACGGCAGTAACCACCCGCGTAACCTGTTTGTCTGGCGTTCGAACTTGCTTGGCTCCTCCGGCAAAGGGCATGAATACATGCTCAAGTATTTGCTGGGTACCGAAAGCGGTATTCAGGGTGAAGCGTTGGGCGAAAGTGATGGTATTAAACCTGAAGAGGTGGAATGGCAAACGGCGGCCATCGAAGGCAAACTTGACCTGCTGGTCACGCTTGATTTCCGTATGTCCAGCACCTGCCTGTTCTCCGATATCGTGTTGCCGACCGCCACCTGGTATGAAAAAGACGACATGAATACCTCGGATATGCATCCGTTTATTCACCCACTGTCTGCGGCGGTTGATCCGGCCTGGGAATCCAAAAGCGACTGGGAGATTTACAAGGGCATTGCCAAAGTGTTCTCCGAGGTCTGCGTGGGGCATCTGGGCCAGGAAACCGATGTGGTGCTGCAACCGCTCCAGCATGACTCTCCGGCAGAGTTGTCGCAGCCGTTTGATATTCAGGACTGGCGCAAGGGTGAATGTGACTTCATTGCCGGTAAAACGGCACCCAATATAACCGTTGTGGAACGCGACTACCCCGCCACTTACGAACGCTTCACCTCACTCGGTCCACTAATGGATAAACTGGGTAACGGCGGGAAAGGCATTTCGTGGAATACCCAAGCTGAAGTCGATTTCCTCGGTAAGCTGAACTACACCAAACGTGAAGGCCCGGCGAAAGGCCGACCGCTAATCGACACCGCGCTGGACGCCTCTGAAGTGATCCTCGCGCTGGCGCCGGAAACCAACGGTCAGGTGGCGGTGAAAGCCTGGCAAGCGCTGGGGGCGATGACCGGGCGTGACCACACGCATCTGGCCCTGAACAAAGAAGACGAGAAGATTCGTTTTCGCGACATTCAGGCACAGCCGCGCAAAATCATCTCCAGCCCAACCTGGTCAGGTCTTGAAAGCGAGCATGTCTCCTACAACGCTGGCTATACCAACGTACACGAACTGATCCCATGGCGCACCCTATCCGGTCGCCAGCAGCTGTATCAGGATCACGCGTGGATGCGTGCCTTTGGCGAAAGCCTGGTGGCTTATCGACCGCCAATTGATACCCGTAGCGTGACGGAAATGCGTGAGGTTCCCCCGAACGGCTTCCCGGAAAAAGCGCTGAACTTCCTGACTCCGCACCAGAAATGGGGCATTCACTCCACGTACAGCGAAAACCTGCTGATGCTGACATTGTCTCGCGGTGGGCCGATTGTCTGGATCAGTGAAACCGACGCCAAAGAGCTGGGGATCGAGGATAACGACTGGATCGAAGCCTTCAATGCCAACGGCGCGTTGACCGCCCGTGCGGTGGTCAGCCAGCGTGTGCCGCCGGGAATGACCATGATGTACCACGCGCAGGAGCGAATCATGAATATCCCCGGTTCTGAAGTTACCGGTATGCGCGGTGGTATTCACAACTCAGTGACCCGCGTGTGTCCGAAACCGACCCACATGATTGGCGGCTATGCACAGCTATCCTACAGCTTTAACTACTACGGCACCGTCGGCTCTAACCGCGATGAGTTCATCATGATTAGAAAAATGAAAAATATTGACTGGCTGGATGATGAAGGTCGCGATCAGGTACAGGAGGCGAAAAAATGAAAATACGCTCACAGGTAGGCATGGTTCTTAATCTGGATAAGTGCATCGGCTGCCACACCTGCTCCGTCACCTGTAAAAACGTCTGGACCGGACGTGAAGGTATGGAATACGCATGGTTTAACAACGTCGAAACCAAACCGGGGATTGGTTACCCCAAAAACTGGGAAGATCAGGAAGAATGGCAAGGCGGCTGGGTTCGCGACGTTAACGGTAAAATCAGACCGCGCCTGGGCGGTAAGATGGGCGTGATCACCAAAATCTTTGCCAACCCGGTGATCCCGCAAATCGATGATTACTACGAGCCGTTCACCTACGATTACCAGCATCTGCATAGCGCACCGGAAGGCAAACATCAGCCCACCGCCCGTCCGCGTTCGCTAATTGATGGCAAACGGATGGACAAGATTATCTGGGGGCCAAACTGGGAGGAACTGCTCGGCGGCGAGTTTTCTAAACGCGCGCGCGACCGTAACTTCGAAAAGATGCAAAAGGAGATGTACGGCCAGTTCGAAAACACCTTCATGATGTATCTGCCGCGCCTGTGTGAACACTGCCTGAACCCAAGTTGTGTGGCGACCTGCCCGAGTGGTGCCATCTACAAGCGTGAAGAAGACGGCATCGTATTGATTGACCAGGATAAATGCCGCGGCTGGCGTTTATGTATCAGCGGTTGCCCGTATAAGAAAATCTACTTTAACTGGAAGAGCGGCAAGTCGGAAAAATGTATTTTCTGCTATCCGCGCATTGAATCCGGCCAGCCGACGGTGTGTTCAGAAACCTGCGTCGGGCGCATTCGCTATCTCGGCGTCCTGTTGTACGACGCCGACCGCATCGAAGAAGCGGCCAGCACCGAGCATGAAACCGATCTCTACGAGCGCCAGTGTGATGTGTTCCTCAACCCGAACGATCCGGCGGTGATTGAAGAAGCGCTGAAACAGGGTATTCCGCAAAACGTGATTGACGCCGCCCAGCGCTCGCCGGTCTATAAAATGGCAATGGACTGGAAGCTGGCGCTGCCGCTGCATCCGGAGTATCGCACCCTGCCAATGGTCTGGTACGTACCGCCGTTGTCACCGATTCAGTCAATCGCCGACGCCGGTGGCCTGCCGCACAATGGCAATATTCTGCCTGCGGTAGAATCGCTGCGCATTCCGGTGCAGTACCTCGCCAACATGCTCAGTGCGGGTGATACCGGCCCGGTACTGCGTGCGCTGAAACGTATGATGGCGATGCGCCACTATATGCGCTCGCAAACCGTCGAAGGCGTCACCGATACCCGCGCCATCGACGAAGTCGGATTGAGCGTGGAACAGGTTGAAGAGATGTATCGCTATCTGGCGATTGCCAACTATGAAGACCGCTTCGTGATCCCAACCAGCCACCGCGAAATGGCCCGCGATGCCTTCCCGGAGAAAAACGGCTGCGGCTTTACCTTCGGCGATGGCTGCCACGGTTCCGACACCAAATTCAACCTGTTCAACAGCAGTCGCATTGATGCTATCGACATCACCGAAGTGCGCGATAAAGCGGAGGGTGAATAATGCAAATCCTCAAGATTATCGGGCTGCTGATGGAGTATCCGGACGAATTGCTGTGGGAATGTAAGGACGATGCACTGACGCTAGTCGCCAGTGATGCACCGATGCTGAGCGAATTCACCCGTGAGTTGTTAAATGCCCCGCTGCTGGATAAGCAGGCCGAATGGTGCGAGGTGTTTGACCGCGGTCGCGCCACCTCGCTGCTGTTGTTTGAACACGTTCATGCGGAATCACGCGACCGCGGTCAGGCGATGGTCGACCTGCTGGCGCAGTACGAAAAGGTCGGGTTACAGCTCGCCTGCCGTGAGCTGCCGGATCACCTGCCGTTGTATCTGGAGTATTTGAGCGTGCTGCCGGAGGCAGAGGCTAAAGAGGGATTGCAAAATGTCGCGCCGATCCTGGCGCTGCTTGGTGGGCGCTTGAAGCAGCGTGATACCCCATGGTATCAGCTGTTTGACGCCCTTCTCATGCTGGCGGGCAGTCCGCTTTCAAGTGACAGTGTCACGAAACAGGTCGGCGCAGAAACCCGGGACGATACCCGCCAGGCGCTCGACGCTGTATGGGAAGAGGAACAGGTGAAGTTCATTGAGGATAATGCCACCGCCTGTGACAGTTCACCGTTACAAAGCTACCAACGGCGCTTTAGCCAGGACGTGGCGCCACAGTATGTTGACGTCAGCTCGGGAGGCCCGAAATGATACAGTACCTGAACGTCTTTTTTTACGACATCTACCCGTATCTGTGCGGGACGGTGTTTATCCTCGGCAGTTGGCTACGCTACGACTACGGCCAGTACACCTGGCGCGCCTCCTCCAGCCAAATGCTGGACAAACGCGGCATGGTGCTGTGGTCAAACCTGTTCCACATTGGCATTTTGGGGATTTTCTTCGGCCATCTGTTCGGCATGCTAACCCCGCACTGGATGTACGCCTGGTTCCTGCCTATCGCAGTGAAGCAGCAAATGGCAATGATTGCGGGTGGGATTTGCGGCGTGCTGACGCTGGTCGGCGGCGCGGGTTTGCTGGTTCGTCGTCTGACGAATTCGCGTATTCGCGCGACATCCTCTACCGCTGATATTCTGATCCTGTGTGTTCTGCTGGTTCAGTGTATTCTCGGCCTGACCACTATTCCGTTCTCAGCACAACATCCGGACGGCAGTGAAATGCTGAAACTGGTGGGCTGGGCGCAGTCGGTGGTGACATTCCAGGGCGGCGCGTCCGCGCATCTGGACGGCGTGGCGCTAATTTTCCGCGTTCATCTGGTTCTGGGGATGACCATCTTCCTGCTGTTCCCGTTCACCCGTCTGGTCCACGTGTGGAGCGCGCCGGTCGAATATTTCACCCGTCGCAACCAGATAGTCCGTTCTCGCCGATAAACTCGCGTTACATTGCCGGGTCCGGCCTACAGAGAGATTCCGTAGGCCGGATAAGACGCAGGGCGTCGCCATCCGGCATTTTGCACGTTATGATGCTTCTCCACTCCAGGGAGAACGCCAATGAAACCACAGGTTTACCACGTCGATGCCTTTACTTCACACCCGTTTCGCGGCAATTCCGCAGGCGTTGTGCTGCATGCTGACGGATTGAGTGAGGCGCAGATGCAGCTGATTGCGCGTGAACTGCGTCATTCTGAAACCGCCTTTCTACTGACCAGCAGCGACAGTGACGTGCGTATTCGCTACTTCACGCCAACGGTCGAAGTACCTATCTGTGGGCACGCCACCGTCGCCGCGCACTATGTTCGCGCCAGCGTGCTTGGGCTGGGCAATACCACTGTCTGGCAGACGTCGTTGGCCGGGCGTCATCGCGTTGATATTCATGCTGAAGATAACGACTATCGCATCAGTCTGGAACAGGGTACGCCGACTGTTGAGCTACCGCTGGAGGGGGCCACGCGTGCGGCTATCATCGCCGCCCTGCATCTGACCGAAGACGATATGCTGCCGGGACTGCCGATCCAGATTGCTTCTACCGGGCATTCGAAAGTGATGATCCCGCTGAAATCAGAGGTTGACCTCGATGCCCTGTCCCCGGACCTGTCGGCATTAACCGCACTCAGCCAGCATATTGGCTGCAACGGCTTCTTCCCGTTTCAGATCCGTCCAGGGGAAAACGCCACCGATGGCCGCATGTTTTCACCGGCGATTGGCATTGTGGAGGATCCGGTCACCGGCAATGCCAATGGTCCAATGGGCGCATGGCTGGTGCACCACAACCTGATGGCGCATGACGGAAAAACCTTGCATGTTCAGGGGCATCAGGGCCGCGCGCTGGGACGCGACGGCATTGTCGAGGTGACGGTGGCAATCCAGGACAATCAGCCGCAAAAAGTCACGATTTCCGGTGCGGCGGTGATCCTGTTTCATGCTGAATGGGCAATAAATTTTAATTGAGTCTGTAGGCCGGATAAGACGCATCGCGTCGCCATCCGGCAAATCATCACCCTATTTCCCCGCCTCCGGATGCGTATCAAACGCCGCCATCACCGTTGCCAGTTCCGCCTCGGTAAAGCCGTGTTTGACGTCATCAACCCCCAGACCAAAGCGGTCCTGTAACAGAGCATACAGGCTCGCGACGTCAGGTAAGTTTATCTGCTCTACCGCATGGCCCGCTTCATAGTGCGTAAAATGGAAGTTGGTCAGGGTCAGCTTACCGCCGTCTGGCAGATGACGACACATCAGCAGGTGATGGCGAAAATGCGACTGTGGCCAATGCGCGGACCAGAAGTTACCTATCAGATGATCGCTCTGATGCTGAGTGACCAGATCGAAGTGGTACATCGATTGCCAGTTCTGATGATGACGGAACTGCAGGATCCAGTCCTCGTCTTCCCGAATCAGCCGATATTCACCGTGCGGTGTCTGCTGTTCAATGTCGGCCTGCAGACGAATCGGCGCGGTCAGCGTTTGTCCACCAAAGCCGACATCGGCAATCCACGCTTCACCCTGCAATTCGACCAGTAACAGTCGATGCGTGCGCGGCGGCAAGCTGGGCGGATTTGCCAGCACCACCCGCCCAAGTAAACTGCGCACGGTAAAGCCAATCTCTCGCAGCGCGCGCTCAAATACCCCATTCTGCTCAAAGCAATAGCCGCCACGACGCGCACTCACCAGTTTCTCTTCCAGCGACTGATCGTCGAGTTGCATTTCTCGCGGCAGCAGCACATCGAGATTTTCAAACGGAATCGCACCGTTGTGCAGTAAATGCAGCGCCTGCAAAGTGTTAATGTTGACGTTGGCCGTACCTGACCAGCCAATACGGGAAAAATAAGCGGTTAAAAAAGGCGTCATACCGGATCCCTGTGCGTTGAATGTTGTACTTATAACGCATTTTTCATTTTCCGCCGTCGATTTTGTGCGCTCCCGCCGTATGCCGGGCGACAAAATCGCTAATCCCGTTAATATCTATATTAATTGTGTGCACTATCCACTCAACTGAGGATCCACCATGAGTCATTTTCGTCCGGTTGAATTACACCATGCCAGTCGACTGTTAAATCACGGTCCCACGGTTTTGATAACCAGCCGGGATGAAAATACGCAGCGGCGAAATGTGATGGCGGCAGCGTGGTCCATGCCCGTTGAGTTTGAACCGCCGCGTATTGCCATTGTGGTGGATAAGACAGCCTGGTCGCGCGAACTCATTGAACGTAGCGGCATGTTTGGCATTGTTATTCCCGGCGTGGCGGCAACTAACTGGACCTACGCGGTGGGCAGCGTTTCCGGTCGCGTGGAAGATAAATTTAACTGCTACGGTATTCCGGTAGTCAAAGGTCCAGTGCTGGGCTTACCGCTGATAGAGGCTAAATGCCTGGCGTGGATGGAGTGTCGCCTTCTGCCTGCGACATCCGCGCAAGAAAAGTATGACACCTTGTTCGGCCAGGTCGTTTCCGCCGCAGCGGATGATCGCGTCTTTGTCGACGGGCGCTGGCAGTTCGATGATGACAAACTCAACACCCTGCATCATCTCGGTGCGGGCACATTTATCACCAGCGGAAAACGCATTACTGCTGGTGAGTAATCGGAACGGATGACAGCCCTCCTGTCATCCACGTTTTTTTATTCTGCTTTTTTCTTAAAACTTCCAAAAAAAACAATTAGATAAAACAGCCTCCCTGACCTTGCTGATTCATTCATGTGGATTATAGTTAAGTTTGCTCTAATTCAAATATCTAACCAAAACGCTATCCGTAGACACCGCACTTCCTGAAGTCTCTGAGAGGATTTACGATGCAACTTAATAGAATCGCACAAAGTTTACTCCTGGCTGGGTTATTAACATCTTTTGCCGCCCCCGTTATGGCTGCTGAAGCGCCAAAAGACGCCACTGCCGCCACGCAACAGGCCAACAATGCGCTCTACAATCAACTACCGTTCTCCGATAACACCGACTTTACCGACGCCCATAAAGGTTTCATCGCCCCGATTCCTCAGGAGGTGATTAAAGGTGAGCAAGGTAACGTGGTGTGGAACCCGCAGCAGTACGCCTTTATTAAAGAAGGTGATAAATCACCGGATTCGGTCAACCCAAGCCTGTGGCGTCAGGCTCAGCTAATCAACATCAGCGGACTGTTTGAAGTGACGGATGGCGTCTACCAGATCCGTAACCTCGATTTGTCGAACATGACGATTATCGAAGGTAAAGAAGGCATCACCGTGGTTGATCCACTGGTCTCTGCTGAAACAGCTAAAGTAGGGATGGATCTTTACTTTAAAAACCGGGGTAACAAACCGGTTGTAGCGGTAATTTATACCCACAGCCACGTCGACCATTATGGCGGCGTACGCGGCGTTGTTGATGAAGCCGACGTGAAAGCGGGCAAGGTGAAGATTTATGCGCCAGCTGGCTTTATGGAAGCCGCGGTGGCGGAAAATATCATGGCCGGTAACGTCATGAGCCGTCGCGCCAGCTATATGTACGGTAACCTGCTAAAACCGGACGCCAAAGGCCAGGTCGGCGCGGGACTCGGCACCACCACCTCTGCGGGCACGGTTACTCTGATTGCACCCACCAATATCATTGAGAAAGATGGGCAAAAAGAAGTTATCGACGGTCTGACCTATGATTTCATGTTGGCACCAGGCTCTGAAGCCCCGTCGGAAATGCTGTGGTACATCGAAGAGAAAAAGCTGATTGAATCTGCCGAAGATGTCACCCATACCCTGCACAACACCTACTCGCTGCGCGGCGCTAAAATCCGTGAACCGCTGCCGTGGTCCAAATACATCAACGAAGCAATTGTACGTTGGGGTGATAAAGCGGAAATCCTGATGGCGCAGCACCACTGGCCAACCTGGGGTAACGACAAGGTCATGACGCTACTGAAAAGCCAGCGTGACTTGTACCGTTACATCAACGATCAAACGTTACGTATGGCCAACGAAGGTCTGACCCGTGACGAGATCGCCGCGAACTTTAAACTGCCGGACTCGCTGGCACATACCTGGGCCAACCGGGGCTACTATGGCTCTGTTAGCCACGATGTGAAAGCCACCTACGTGCTGTATCTCGGCTGGTTTGACGGCAACCCGGCCACGCTTGATGAATTGCCGCCGGAAGAAGCCGCGAAGAAATTCGTCGACTATATGGGCGGCGCCGATGCCATTTTGCAAAAAGCGAAGACTGACTATGACCAGGGTAACTACCGCTGGGTGGCGCAGGTCGTGAGCAAAGTGGTATTTGCAGATCCGAACAACCAGGCTGCACGTAATCTGGAAGCCGATGCGCTGGAACAGTTAGGCTACCAGGCTGAATCCGGGCCGTGGCGTAACTTCTACCTCACCGGTGCGCAAGAGTTGCGTAACGGCGTGGTTAAAGGGCCAACCCCGAATACCGCCAGCCCGGATACCGTCCGCGCTATGACGCCAGAAATGTTCTTTGACTATCTGGCGGTACATATTAATGGGCAGAAAGCGGGCGATGCGAAATCGGTATTCAACATCGACCTCGGTAGCGATGGCGGTAAATACAAGCTGGAGCTGGAAAACGGCGTGCTAAACCACACTGCCAATTCTGAAGCCAAAGACGCAGACGCAACTATCACGCTCAACCGTGACACGTTGAACAAAATCATCCTTAAGGAAGTGACGCTGAAACAGGCTGAACAGAGTGGCGATGTGAAGATAACCGGTGACGGCGCTAAACTTGATTCTATGCTGGGCTACATGGACAAATTCGAGTTCTGGTTCAATATCGTTACGCCTTAAACATAACGTACAACGGGCGGATTATCCGCCCGTTTTCTCTCACATACTGTAACCCGGCTTTTTAATCAGCGTATCCATGTGCGGTGCGATATCCCTATCCCACACGCCCTGCCACGCCTCTGGCTCAATTTCATTCAGCGCAACGCTTACCGAGCTGTCTTTGCTTTGCAAATGACGAATAATGACTTCGGTAATATCCGCTGCCAGCGCGGATTTTTGTTCGTCATTCAAATCGCGGGGGAAACATTTAATATCAACGTGCGGCATAGCAGGCTCCTTATTATTGTCTTTACGCGGACTCGCGTACGATAAGATGAAATCCGACATCGATAATATCGTCTACACGAGGAATGTGTTCAATTCTGTCGGCGAGCAGCGAGGCGGCCCGCTGCCCAATGGCGCGTCGGTCTACGCTGACGGTGGTAATTGCCGGACGATTGCTGGCGGCGAAATCAAGATCGCCAAACCCCACCACCGCTAAATCGTGCGGCACCGTCAAGCCTCGGCTTTCGGCCTCCATAATCGCCCCCTGCGCCAGGGTATCCGAGCTACAGACAATCACATCAAATTCGCTGGCGGCAAAAAGCTGCGTCAAGCCACTGCGTCCCAACGCCAGCGAAGCCGGAAGCGGCACATCCACCTGCGGCACCGTGGTAATGCCATGGCGACTCAACACATCACAGAGCCCGTGTTTACGCTGGCCGGCGCGGCGATCGGCGGTCCATAACAGGCCCGGGCGACGATAACCTTTTGCAAGGAGATACTCAGCCACCGCCTGCCCAACTTTTTCGTGCGAGAACCCCACCAGCATATCGATGGGGGTTGGCGTCAAATCCCAGATTTCCACCACCGGGATGGCGGCGTTGAGGATCACTTTTTTCAGCTCAGCGGTGTGGTGGATGCCAGTGAGCACCACGCCGTCCGGTCGACGAGAAAGCAGAGTTGCTACCAGCTCGGCTTCAGTTTGCTGCGTATACCCAGCCACGCACAGCAAGATGTGATACCCACGTTCAGCCAGTTCGTCGCTCAGCGACTGAATGGTATCGACAAACATATTGTTGTTAATTTGTGGGACCACCACCGCAATCAGTTTGCTACGTCGTGAGGCCAACCCCCCCGCCAGTGCGTTGGGAATATACCCGGTGGCGCGAACGGCCTGCATCACCTTTTCGACTGTTTTCGGGCGCACCAGCTGCGGGGTATTCAGCGCCCTGCTTACGGTCATTGGCGATAATCCCGCGGTGCGAGCAACATCTTCCAGCGTTGGTGCGCGCGGAGGTCTGGAATTTTTCACGGTTGATGCCTTTGTAAAAATCGCCGATGAAGCTGTGCATTATTCATCATGATTTCAGCCATTGCCAGCATCCCTGGCGCATAACGCAGAGAAAACAGCAGCTTAGTGAAATATCATTTTATAAAATGTTAGCGCCATCATAATGCTTTGTGCATTTTCACACAAAGCATTGGAATGTGATGCTGCTTATAACAATAGACCCTTTCATCTCAGCACTTGTGATCAATTGTTCAAATCAGAAGCAATTTACTGGCGTAATGATTGCGCCGCCATTAAAAATGTTAGCGCAATCATTTGATAACCATCAGGAGAGAACAACATGTCACTAAGTGCGAATTCCGATGCCGTAACTTATGCCAAAACGGCCAACGCAAAAACAGCAGCTGAAACAGGCGACCGTATTGAGTGGGTAAAACTGTCTCTGGCCTTTCTGCCGCTGGCAACGCCGGTCAGCGATGCTAAAGTGCTCACCGGTCGCCAGAAACCGTTAACTGAAGTCGCCATTATCATCGCTGAGATCCGTAGCCGTGACGGATTTGAAGGGGTGGGATTTAGCTACTCGAAGCGCGCAGGCGGTCAGGGTATTTATGCGCATGCCAAAGAGATCGCCGATAATCTGCTTGGCGAAGATCCGAACGATATAGACAAGATCTACACCAAGTTGCTGTGGGCCGGGGCTTCCGTTGGCCGCAGCGGGATGGCGGTCCAGGCCATCTCCCCTCTCGACATTGCCCTGTGGGATATGAAGGCCAAGCGCGCGGGTCTGCCGCTGGCAAAACTGCTGGGCGCACATCGCGACTCCGTTCAGTGCTATAACACCTCCGGAGGGTTCCTGCATACGCCGCTGGATCAGGTGCTCAAAAACGTGGTTATCTCCCGCGAAAACGGCATTGGCGGCATCAAACTGAAAGTCGGTCAGCCAAACTGCGCCGAGGATATTCGTCGCTTAACCGCGGTGCGTGAAGCGCTGGGCGATGACTTCCCGCTGATGGTTGACGCCAATCAGCAGTGGGATCGGGAAACCGCCATTCGCATGGGCCGCAAAATGGAACAGTTCAATCTGATCTGGATTGAAGAGCCGTTGGATGCCTATGACATTGAAGGCCACGCTCAGCTGGCCGCTGCGCTTGATACACCTATTGCAACCGGCGAAATGCTGACCAGCTTCCGCGAGCACGAGCAGTTGATCCTCGGTAACGCCAGCGACTTTGTGCAGCCCGACGCCCCACGCGTGGGCGGTATTTCGCCGTTCCTCAAAATTATGGACCTCGCGGCAAAACACGGGCGCAAGCTGGCTCCGCACTTTGCCATGGAAGTGCACCTGCATCTTTCCGCCGCCTACCCACTCGAACCGTGGCTGGAGCATTTTGAATGGCTGAACCCGTTATTCAATGAACAGCTGGAACTGCGCGATGGTCGGATGTGGGTTTCAGATCGCCATGGTCTGGGCTTCAGCATGAGCGAACAGGCACGCCGCTGGACGCAGTTAAGCTGTGAGTTTGGCAAGCGCCCTTAACGTATCTGGCGGGGAATAATACCCGCCCTCTTTCCCTACAGAAATGCTCTCAAACCTAATAGCAGGAGTGGGTGATGAACACAATAATAAAGCGCACTAAAGTGCGTTACAGTATTTTGATATTTCTGTTTCTGGCCACCGTATTTAATTATGCCGATCGTGCAACGTTATCCGTCGTCGCACCGATCATGAGCAAAGAGTTGGGCTTTGATCCTGAAGCAATGGGGCTGGCCTTTTCTGCATTTGGTATTTCATACGTCATTATGCAATTGCCAGGCGGCTGGTTACTGGATCGCTACGGCTCTCGCCTGGTGTATGGCTGCGCGCTGATCGGCTGGTCGCTGGTGACCATGTTTCAGGGCACAATTTATCTGTACGCCAGTCCGCTGATCGTATTGATTATCTTACGTCTGATGATGGGCGCTATCGAAGCCCCCGCCTTCCCCGCCAACAGTCGCCTGAGCGTACAGTGGTTTCCTAATAACGAGCGCGGGTTTGTCACCTCGGTTTATCAGGCAGCGCAATATATCTCACTAGGCATTATTACGCCGCTGATGACCATCATATTGCATAATTTGAGCTGGCATTTTGTCTTTTATTATATCGGGGCAATTGGCGTTATTCTGGGTATATTCTGGCTGGTTAAGGTCAGAGACCCGATGCATCACCCGAAAGTAAACCAGCAGGAACTTGATTACATTCGTAATGGCGGTGGCGAACCATCGTTGGGAAATAAACAAGAACCGCAAAAAATCACCCTTGCACAGATTAAAAGCGTTTGCGTCAACCGAATGATGATCGGTGTTTACATCGGGCAGTTCTGCGTCACATCCATTACCTGGTTCTTCCTGACCTGGTTTCCTACCTATCTGTACCAGGCTAAGGGAATGTCGATTCTCAAGGTCGGGTTTGTCGCCAGTATTCCTGCGATTGCCGGTTTTATCGGTGGATTGTTAGGTGGCGTATTCTCTGACTGGTTATTGAAACGCGGCTACAGCCTGACGGTTGCCCGCAAGCTGCCGGTCATCTGCGGGATGCTGCTTTCCTGCGTGATTGTTATCGCTAACTACACCTCTTCAGAATTTGTGGTGATCGCCGCCATGAGCCTGGCATTCTTCGCCAAAGGTTTTGGTAATCTGGGCTGGTGCGTACTCAGCGATACCTCACCAAAAGAAGTGTTGGGCATTGCCGGAGGCGTGTTTAATATGTGCGGCAACATGGCCAGTATCATCACCCCACTGGTTATCGGCGTCATCCTTGCCAATACCCAGTTGTTTGATTACGCCATTTTATACGTCGGCTCGATGGGGCTGATAGGGCTGTGCTCGTATCTGTTTGTCGTCGGACCGTTGGATCGTATTACCCTGACGCCGTCCGTCGCGTGATTTAACCGTATGGCGATATTTCGCCCGCTGTTCCGGGACTTGCACTCCTGCGGAACAGCGTTTTTTTACGCCAACGATTTGCTCAGCACACGCTGCGTCGAGGTTAGCCATTTTCCCGCGGCACAGAGCGCGCCCCGGTTCACAGAACCTTCGACAAAAACTGCTGCGTGCGCGTATGGCGCGGATGATTCAGCACCTGTTCGCTGCTACCCTGCTCGACGATTTTACCATCAACCATAAACACCACCTGATCCGCCACCTCCCGGGCAAAACCAATCTCATGCGTTACCACCACTAACGTGGTACCGGACTTTGCCAGGGCTTTAATGACATCCAGCACTTCGCCCACCAGTTCAGGATCAAGCGCGGATGTCGGTTCATCAAACAGCATCACACGCGGGTTCAACGCCAGCGCACGAGCGATGGCGATACGCTGCTGCTGCCCGCCAGATAAGTGTCGTGACCAGGCATCGGCTTTATGCCGCAAACCTACCGCATCCAGCAGGGTTAATGCCCGCTCGGTAGCGGATTTCCGTGACGCGAGTCCGTGAGCCACTGGCGCTTCAATCAGGTTCTCCAGTACCGTTAAGTGTGGGAAGAGATTAAAGTTCTGAAACACATAACCCACGTTAATGCGCTGGCGCAGAATGTCTGCCTCTTTCAGTTCATACAGTTTGTCTCCCTGACGGCGATAACCTATATAGTCGCCGTCAATCTGAATGAAGCCTTCATCGACGCGCTCCAGATGGTTGATAGCCCGTAGTAACGTGGATTTTCCCGAACCCGATGGCCCGAGAATAACCGTTACCGTACCGGGCGGGATCTCCAGCGACACGTCATCCAGCGCTTTATGGCGGCCGAAGGACTTGCTGACGCCAGTAATGGAAATATGGCCTTCAGGCGAGTGGGACATGGACGGCCTCCTGAGGCGTAAGTTGACGGCGACCTTTAACAGCGCGGCTGACGCGGGTGGTATTGATGGCCGAGCGCCGTTCGCTGCGGGCCAGCGCGCGTTCAACCAGGTGTTGAATCAGTGACAGAACGCTGGTGATCGCCAGATACCACACCGCCCCAACCATCAGCAACGGGATCACCTCCTGGGTACGGTTGTAGATCATCTGGATGGTGTAAAACAGCTCCGGCATCGCCAGCACGTAAACCATCGCCGTACCTTTCGCCAGGCTAATAATTTCATTGAAGCCGGCAGGCAAAATGGTGCGCAGCGCCTGCGGCAGGATAATGCGCAGCGTGCGTCGCCAGGCTGGTAAACCCAGCGCTGCCGCGGCCTCATACTGACCGTGATCGACACCGAGAAATCCGCCACGAATGATTTCGGCGGTATAAGCGCTTTGCACCAGCGTCAAACCCACTACCGCGGTAGAAAACTGACCCAGCACATTGATAGTGGCGAAGCTGCCCCACTGAACGCTGGTGAACGGAATGCCAATCGCCAGCGTGTCGTACAGATACGAGAAGTTGTATAAGATTATCAGCACCACAATCAGCGGCAGCGAGCGAAACAGCCAGATGTATCCCCAGGCCAGGCTATTCAACAGCCACGATGATGAAAGGCGGGCCAGTGCCAGCAATCCACCGAACACCACGCTCAACAGTGTGCCGATAAGGGTCAGCAGCAGCGTTTGCCCCAGACCGGACAAAATCACCGGGTCGAAGAACCAACGGGCAAACACGCCCCACTCCCAACGCGGATTAAACGCCACCGACTGGATAATCACCGCCAGTACAAACAGCGCGACTATCGCACCTGCCGTGCGCATCGGATAGCGTGCCGGGACGACTTTGATGGTTTCCGTCGTTTTCATTTTTTCTCCTCAGGCAATTTTTGCCTGACCTGCGATGGTCAACAGTTTGGTAAAGCGCAGCCGACCGTCAAACGGCGGCAGGCTGTACTCTTCCGGGTTACGTGCAATATCAAATTGTGGATCGTACCCCTGACGCAAATAGAGCTGAACGGCCTCCGGTTGGCGAAACCCTGTCGTCAGGTAGATACGGCTGTAGCCCGCCAGTAGCGCCCGTCGTTCCAGTTCCTGTACCACGCGCGCCGCCAGCCCCTGCTTACGCAGGGTGCTTTGGGTCCAGATACGTTTAATCTCAGCCGTATCTTTGTCGTAAGGTTTGTAGGCCCCGGTGGCGATAATCTCGCCGTCGCGCTCCAGCACCACAAAGATCCCCTGCGGCGCCAGATACCATTCAGTCAATTCAACTTCAGCATCACGGGAAAAATAATCGCCATAGCGCACGGCATATTCGGCAAACAGACCGTTCAGAATCGGTTGCAGTTCTGCCGCCTCCGGCGAGACCACGCGGAATTGATCGCTCACATTACCTCCTTAGTCGCCTAAACCGGCCGGGTTGATTTCAGATTGTGGAATGCGTTCCACCCCCTCTCCCCAGCGATTCAAGACTTTGTCGTAGTCACCGTTGGCGATCACACCGTTAAGCGCGGTTTGCACCGGCTGTACCAAACCGCTGTCTTTTTTCAGCGTTACGGCGATATGCGCGGCCTTTGGCCAGCCACCGTCGACGCTACCCACGAGTTGCGTTTTTCCATTGAGCGCCGCTTTCCACGCGCCGATAACGTTAGGGCCAAAATAGGCATCGGCGCGGCCTGACTGTAGCGCCAGCGTCTGGGCGGCATCATCCTTGGTATAGACTGGCGTAAACGCCGGTAACCCTTTCTTCAGGTTCTCTTCATTCCATGCCAGAAGAATGGCTTCCTGGTTGGTCCCGGAGCCGACAATAATGCGCAGCCCGGCGATATCTTTCGCCTGTTCAATTTTGGTCAACTTACTGCCGGTTTTGACGTAAAAACCGAGTGAATCTTTACGATACGTGGCGAAGTCGAACTTCTCTTTGCGTGCTTTGGTGACGGTAATATTGCTGATCGCAGCATCATATTTGCCAGAAGCTACGCCCAACGGCCAGTCTTCCCACGACGTTGGCACCACGTTCAGCTCCAGCCCCAGACTGTCGGCCACCAGACGGGCGATATCCGCCTCGCTGCCGATCAGCGTTTTATTGTCATCTGCAAACACCGTCAGCGGCGGCTGGCTCAGTCCGGCAATCGCCACCGTGAATTTACCCGGTACGGCCAGCTGCAGCCTGGCGGGCAGTTGCGCGATCGCCTGTGGATTTTTCACCGTGTTAATCGGCGTTTTATTGGCCTCCAGGCTTACGCCCGTGCCATTGATAGTGACATCGTTTGCCCAGACGGAAGCGCTGAAAGCCAGGGACAGCGCCAAAAGTAATGATTTTTTCTGCATCGTGTTTGTCTCTTATTGTGTGAATTGATTGGCAGGTGTCGTTAAGCCAAGGCTGGCGCGCAAAGTCGTGCCGGGGTAGTCAAGACGGAACAAACCGCGCGCTTGAAGTAACGGAATCACCTGCTCAACAAAGCGTGGGAAGGTGTCCGGCGTGCCGCCCTGGATGATAAATCCGTCGGCGGCTCTCTCATCGAACCACTGCTGCAGGCCGTCAGCCACCTGTTCCGGCGTACCGCTAAAGCGGGGACGTGGACTGGCCGCTTCCAGCGCAGCCTGGCGCAGGGTTAACCCGCGCTCTCGTGCATTGCGCTTGATTTCATCGGTGGTGCTGCGAAAACTGTTTTGCCCGAGATTGCCGAGCTCCGGGAACGGCGCATCGAGGGAATATTGCGTGAAATCGTGATGCTCAAAATAGCGGCCGAGGTAATTCAGCGCATCGTTAATGGAAACCAGCGCGGCGGTGGTTTGATATTGCTGTTCAGCATCCTGCTCACTGTCACCCACAATGACGCTGACGCCCTGGAAAATATGCAGGTCATCGTCACCCCGCCCGGCTATTTCCAGCTGGCTTTTCACATCCTGATAAAAAGCTTTGGCCTCTGCCAATGATTCCTGATGGGTAAAAATGGCGTCAGCGTGTGTTGCTGCTAATTTCTTGCCATCCTCAGAGGCGCCTGCCTGAAATATAATTGGCCGGCCCTGCGGTGTCCGGGCAATATTTAAGGGGCCGGCAACCTGGAAATAATCGCCATGATGATTGAGCGTATGCAACTTCTGCGGATTAAAGAACTCGCCGCTGGTTTTATTGCGGGTAAACGCATCCTCTTCCCACGAATCCCACAACCCTTTGACCACCTGCAAATATTCATCGGCAATACGATAGCGCTGAGCATGTTCCGGATGCTGTGCCCGAGAATAGTTCTTTGCTGAACCCTCCAGGGGCGATGTCACCACATTCCATCCGGCGCGCCCCTGGCTGAGATGATCGAGGCTGGCAAATTGCCGTGCGGTGGTAAACGGCTCGCTGTATGACGTTGAAACCGTACCCACCAGTCCCAGATTGTTGGTGATGCTCGCCAGTGCCGACAATACCGTTAGCGGTTCAAAGCGATTTAAAAAATGCGGGATAGATTTCTCATTGATATACAAACCATCGGCAACAAAAATAAAATCCAGTTTACCTTTCTCGGCAATTAATGCAGTGTCTTTGACAAACTCAAAATTAATACTGGCATCGGCAAGTGCTGCCGGATGACGCCATGCTGACATATTCCCGGAGGCACCATGCAGAATAGTACCCAACCGTAGTTGCCTTTTTTTAGCCATAGTAACCCCTACCCAACAGGTGAAATTAAAGGTGTGTGAATGCCGTTTTTGCTAAATGCGTAAAGTACTGCGCGGCGGGTTCAATTAATCGTTCGTCCGGATTAAATCCCGGATGGTGTAATCCGTATTCGCTGGCGCTGCCAATACTGACAAATACCCCGGGCGTATTTTGCAGATAGACGGCAAAATCCTCCCCACCCATATGCAGATCGGCATAGTGCGTCGTGTACCCGGACGTTTTTGCTACCTCAGTGGCAATCTCTGCCCAGCGCGAGTCGTTGACCAACGCCGTGGGACCTGCGTGCCAGATAACATCAATTTGTACGCCAAAGGCGTGGGCAAATCCGGCAGCGATGTCATTCACCCGTGATTTGACCTGCTGCTGAACGACTGTGCGATGGGTTCTGAGCGTCCCTTCCAGCTCAACGGATTCTGGCAGCACGTTCCACGTGTTGCCACCCTGAATACGGGTCACGCTCAGCACCACCGAATCCAGCGTGTTAACTTCCCGGCTGGCCACGCCTTGCAACACCGTCACCAGTTGGCTGGCAAGCAGAATGGCATCTTTGCCTTCATGTGGACGTGCGGCATGTGCGCCTTTGCCATGGACACGCAGCACGACGCGATCGACGTTGGCATAAAATGCGCCACCACGCGTGGCAAACTCACCCACCGGTAACCCCGGTTCGTTGTGCATACCGAAAATCGCCGCCACGTTTTGTAGCGCCCCGGCGCGGATTAACGCTTTCGCACCACCAAAGTTTTCTTCCGCGGGCTGAAACAGAATGCGAACCCGCCCCGGCAATGCGCTTTCTTGCTGTTTCAACAACAGCGCCGCACCGAGCATGACGCTGGTATGCACGTCGTGTCCGCAGGCGTGCATGACGCCTGGCGTAACGGAGCGAAACGCCACATCAGCGTTCTCTTCTATCGGCAAGGCGTCGATATCAGCCCGCAGGGCGACAATATCGTCTCCTCGCCCAATCTCAGCCACCAGACCGGTGTTTAGTTCAAAGGGCAAAATGTTGACATCGGCAGCATGCAACCAGTCGCGAATACGTGCTGTAGTCGCCACCTCCTGTAAGGACAACTCCGGGTGCTGGTGCAGTTCACGGCGCCAGCCGATAAGCGTCGAGGCCAATGACATCAGATGACCTCCACAGCGGAATGGGCTTGCGCCAACAAATGCAACGATGTCAGACGCGCATAACCTTCTGCTAACGGGGTATCGATAATAAATTCATCAATGCCGTACTGCGCGTGCAGGCTGTTCAGCTTTGCGACCACATCCTCGGCCGTTCCGTGCAACAACGCCTGCGTTCGACGGGCAATTTTTCGTGGCACGCTGCCCGCCTGTGCGGCGAAGGCCAACGCCTGCTCTTCGCTGGCCACCGTCACGCGTTGACCATCTTCCAGCTCAACACCCCAAATTTGAACGTTCTCCGCTAATTGCGCGGCAGTCTCCGGATTGTTCGCCACAATCACCTGCACGGCGACAATCGTCGGGCGCGCACTGTTGGCTTGCCAGTAAGTCAGAACATCGCGCAGCAGCGCCGGGTCACCGTTCAGGTGCGCGGCAAAGATGAAATTCCAGTCAGACTCTGCCGCCAACTGTGCACTTGGCACGCTGGCCCCCAGCACGAATCTTTGCGGCGGTGAGGGCGGGATCGGCGTCGGAAATACCGCGTGCCCGGTTTCCGTCCCGGTCAATGCCAGCCAGGCGTCGAGCTGCGAAAGCTGTTCGGCAAAGCTGCCTTTTTCAAGCTGATGCAGCCCCTGCTGGAGCGCCTGCGTTGACAGCGGTAAACCGCCTGGGGCTTTCCCCACGCCGAGATCAACGCGCCCCGGGGCCAGTGAAGCCAGTAAATTGAAGTTTTCCGCCACTTTATACGGGCTGTAATGTTGCAGCATAACGCCACCAGAGCCAACGCGGATACGTTGTGTTTGGCCGAGGATCCAGGCGATCACCAGCTCCGGTGACGGACTGGCTAGCTGTGGCGTATTGTGATGCTCCGCTATCCAAAAACGGTGGTATCCCCACGCCTCTGCCTGTTGTGCCAGCTGTAGCGTACGGGCAAGCGCAATGGCGGCGGTTTCGGTTTCCCCTACGGGGCTTTTATCGAGAATACTCAGGCGATATGACATGTTACAGGCCCATGGTTGTTAACATGTCTTCATTATTAAATTATCAAACAACTATTTAGAAACATTTAATTTACATTTGCTCAGCTAAAAAATAGCTAACCAACCTTGCTTCTACTCCGGGTAATCGCTTTCCCGGGCGGTTACATCAATCAGAAAAAATGGCTTGTATTCATGCCCTACAAAATATAATAGGCTTTCTGTTTGTGTCTAAAACTCTGCAATATCATTTTGGGTTAGTTTTATTTTTGCGCACTACATTTACGCTGAATTTAATTTAAGTCAGGTTAAATGACTCTTCAGGTTATACGTTTGTATTTATTGTTTCATATTTATGACCATCTACAAATCGCACAGAGTAAAATTTTTATTTTAAATACTTTCACCGAACTGATGATTAGTAGAGAATGCAGCGTTTCTTATTAAAACGGTTTAAAACAGTTTTTTAATATCCCCTGATGTTATTTAGGGATTTTTTGTATGACTTATATACCCGTCATAGTTCACGTTGCATATACGTTGGCTACGCTCGTTCTCCCCAGTCACTTACTTTAGTAAGCTCCTGGGGATTGGCTCCCTTGCCGCCTTCCTGCAACGCGAATTATTTAGGGTATACATACCACCATGGGACCGCTATGAAAAGTAACATGCCCGTTACACAAGTTGAGCACTCACTTAACGCGAAAGCGACGCTGCTGTCGACGACAGATAAAGAAAGCCATATTACCTATGCCAACACAGCTTTTATTGAGGCCAGCGGCTTTAATGAAACCCAGCTCATGGGCGAACCCCACAATATTATTCGCCATCCCGATATGCCCTCTGCCGCCTTCGCCGACATGTGGCACACTCTCCAGCAGGGTGACAGCTGGACCGGAATGGTGAAAAATCGCCGGCAAAATGGTGACCATTACTGGGTTCGCGCCAACGTCACCCCCGTCTGGCACCGTGAAAAATTAACTGGCTACATCTCTGTGCGTACTGTTCCATCGCGGGAAGAAATAGCCCAGAGTGAGCAGTTGTATGAAAAAATGAATAGCCACAAATTTAAAAGTTTCCGGCTTTTTAAAGGCATTGTTATTCGTCGTGGCATACTGGCATGGACCTCTGTGTTTAAATGGCTAAGCATAAGTCAGCGCGTCAATTATGCTTTAGGGGTAGTAGCCCTGCTCTGCGTATTATTAACACTCGCGCCGGTGAGTTCATTTATTCAGGCTGGCGGAATGGCCATGCTATTTCTGTTATTCGGTATTTACCTTAAGTGCCAAATTTGTCAGCCAGTTAATACGCTACTCAGTCAAATGAAAAAAGTTGTCTCCGGCCGTAAACCCGATAACTGTCATTTAAATCGCGTGGATGAAATCGGGATGCTGATGCGACTGGTTAATCAATCCGGGTTGAATCTCAATTCTCTGGTTGATGACGTCAGTACGCAAATTTCCGGGATCCGCGAAATCAGTCAACGGGTATCAAAAGAAGGCGTTGCACTGCATACACGCTCCGAAGAAACCGCCGCGGATCTGCAACAAACCGCTGCCGCCATTGAAGAAATTGGCAGCGCGGTGCAGCAAACCGCCGATACCGCCGCACAAACGATGACCATGGCCGATAAGACCAGCACCAACGCGACGGAAGGCGGCGATATCATGAAACAGACCATCGCTATGATGCAGGCTATCTCACGTGATAACAGCCAGATCGTCGACATCATCGGTGTTATCGACAGTATCGCTTTTCAGACCAATATTCTGGCGCTGAATGCTGCCGTCGAGGCGGCGCGTGCCGGGGAGTCCGGACGCGGTTTTGCCGTTGTGGCGGCGGAAGTGCGCAATCTGGCGCAGCACTCCGCCTCGGCCGCCAAAGAGATTAAGCAGTTGATCGAAAAGAACGTCGCGAACGTCAACTCCGGCGTAAAAATGGTGGAGCAAACAGAAACGCATCTCACGGGCATGATCGGTGACGTATTACAAATGTCGATGATGATCAAAGACATCAGCCTCGCCACACGGGAACAAACCCAGGCGCTGGATCTGATCAATGACTCGATTTCACGCGTCGGCACCATGACCCACAATAACGCCGAGATGGTAGAGCGCGTCACTGATGCCACCGCCGATTTAACTCAGCGCTCCTCGCGACTGCAGCAGGCCGTTCAGGTCTTTGGCGTATCGGCATAATCCAGACTTTGCGTCACTGATTAATTGAATGTAGGATGCTCGGCCGACAGTTTTCCCCTTCTAACACCATGAAGGGTAAAGCTGTTTTCGCCGCTGCACGGGCGGCAAAAAGGATTTTGTTAATTTGTCAGGCCAACAGGAAACGCAATGAACACACACAACACGCAAGCCGCAGAACAACATGCGGCGAAACGACGCTGGCTGAATGCTCACGAAGAGGGGTATCACAAAGCGATGGGCAACCGCCAGGTACAGATGATCGCCATCGGCGGCGCGATTGGTACCGGGTTGTTTTTAGGGGCCGGGGCACGTTTACAAATGGCTGGACCAGCTTTAGCGCTGGTGTATCTGGTATGCGGTATTTTTTCATTCTTTATTCTTCGCGCGCTCGGAGAACTGGTACTACACCGCCCTTCAAGCGGTAGTTTTGTCTCCTACGCCCGTGAGTTCCTGGGGGAGAAAGCGGCCTACGTGGCAGGCTGGATGTACTTCATCAACTGGGCGATGACCGGAATCGTCGATATCACCGCCGTCGCGCTGTACATGCACTACTGGGGAGCGTTTGGCGACGTACCACAGTGGGTATTTGCCCTTGGTGCGCTGGCTATTGTCGGTACTATGAACATGATTGGCGTGAAATGGTTCGCCGAGATGGAGTTCTGGTTTGCGCTGGTCAAAGTGCTGGCGATCGTGATTTTTCTGGTGGTTGGTACGGTCTTTTTAGGTACCGGACAACCGCTGGACGGTAACACCACCGGGTTTCATCTGATCACCGATAACGGTGGCTTCTTCCCGCATGGCCTGCTACCTGCACTGGTGCTGGTACAGGGTGTGGTCTTTGCTTTTGCCTCTATTGAACTGGTGGGTACGGCCGCCGGAGAATGCAAAGATCCACAAACCATGGTGCCAAAAGCGATCAATAGCGTGATTTGGCGCATTGGTCTGTTCTACGTCGGCTCCGTCGTGCTGCTGGTGTTGCTGCTGCCATGGAATGCCTATCAGGCGGGCCAAAGTCCGTTTGTGACCTTCTTCTCGAAACTTGGCGTGCCGTATATCGGCAGTATCATGAACATTGTGGTGCTAACCGCCGCCCTTTCCAGCCTCAACTCGGGATTGTATTGCACCGGGCGTATTTTACGTTCGATGTCGATGGGCGGTTCGGCCCCCAAATTTATGGCGAAAATGAGCCGCCAGCAGGTCCCCTGGGCTGGGATCCTCGCCACGCTGGTGGTGTATGTAGTAGGCGTTTTCCTCAACTATCTGGTGCCATCGCAGGTGTTTGAGATCGTGCTGAACTTCGCGTCGCTGGGAATTATTGCGTCGTGGGGATTTATCGTGGTGTGTCAGATGCGTTTGCGTCGGGCCATTAAAGAGGGCAAAGCGGCAGATGTCAGCTTCAAGCTACCGGGCGCGCCGTTCACCTCGTGGTTAACGCTGCTGTTCCTGCTGAGCGTGCTGGTGCTGATGGCCTTTGATTATCCGAACGGCACCTACACTATCGCGTCGTTACCGTTGATTGCTATTCTGCTGGTTGCCGGATGGTTTGGCGTGCGTAAACGCGTGGCGGAAATCCAGCGCACCGCGCCGTAATCACATTCAGGCCTGACAGCGTATCCCCGTCAGGCCTGCTTTCTTAGTTGGCTTCGATTAACTGCGCAACATCATTGCTGTTAATTTCCCGCGCGTTGCCATCCTGATCGGTATAGCTGGTCATCCCGGTGTCTTTATCCAACTGTGGTTTGCCCTGAGTCGTAATGGTTTGTCCGCTTTTCGTCGTCATGACGTAATCGGTGGTGCAACCTGCCAGAGTAAACAGCATTACGCCTGCGCAAAGGCAGATAAATGGCTTTTTCATGATATTCCCGTGTTATGCAATGAGCCGATAAGGACCCAGTGTAAGTCCCTGATGTTTATCAGGCCAGCGATGGGGTGTAACGAGGCGTATCGTGGGGTATGGATAAATGACAGGAGGGGTTTCCCCCTCCGGGCAAATTACAGCGCGATGCGAATCACATCGTCCGGCTGCGTGGCTTCCTGCTCACGTGAAGATTTCTGTTTCACGCTTACATACAAGGTTTTGCCATCAGCGGAGAGCTCCAGGCTGTTCGGGAATGTCGGGGTGTCGAATGTTTTGACGACTTTATAGCTTTTCGCGTCAATCACACTGACCTTACCGGCCTGACGATGCGTCACGTAGGCTTCGTTGCGCGCGGGGTTGAACAGCACGGCCAGAGATTCCGGTGCGGCAACTTTCGCCAGTACCTTGCCGTCACGGGTATCAATCACCAGCACTTCTGCCGCTTTAGAATCGGTGATAAACGCGCGGTTGCCAGCGGTGTCCAGACTCAGGTTGATGAAGAAATGCTCTTTACCGTCATCCAGCAGCTTTTTACGGCTGAGAATTTTATTGTCAGCGGTATCAATGGTAATGAACTCACCGTCGGCATTGGTGGTGTACAGGCGTTTAGCCTTGCTGTCGACGGCCAGACCGGTGCTCATTTTACCGGTGTTAGCAATGGTGGTTTTCAGTTTGATGGTTTCACCGTCGACCACCCAGATCACGCTCTCTTTGCCAATCCCGCTGATATAGACCGTGTTGGTGGCATCATCGGCTACCAGCTGACGCGGCTGCAGCGGACGGACATCTTCTGAACGTTTACGCGCATCCAGTACCAGACGGCCTTTTACGTCGCCGGTTTTAGCATCCATCGCGGTGACCGCACTGTTGACGGTATTACCAAACCACAGGGTCTGCGTTGCATTGTTGATGGTGGCGCCAAACGGTTTCAGGTCGTTATGAATCGCCTGAGTCACTTCCAGCGTGACCGGGTCGAGACGGTAAACCACCCCGCCCTTATCCAGCTTACGACTCTGGGAGGTGGCAAGCCACAGCGCGTTTTCCTGTTGGCTGTACGCCATTTCGTAGGCGCCTTTGCCTACCGCTTTGCGCAGCAGTTCTTCCGCAGCCTGCGTACTAAAAGAGGATGCAACAAGCAGTGAACCTAACAGTAAAGAACCACGCAGACGCGGTGAAAACAGATGACGTAAAGACATGACGACTCCCTTTGATAAATTCATTTGTTACTGCTTCACAGTGCTTCAATCAGCAAAATCATGGTTTTGCTTTTTAAGAATGAGAATAGTAATCATTATTTATCTCAAAGTAGAGTGTTTATTCGCTTTCTGGCAACAACCTTCTTATTTTCTCCATAAATGCTTAACGTGCCGCTCACAAACAGAGCGGCACAGCGGATTTTCGCAATTAATCTTCAGCGAGGCGAATCACAACCTTGCCAAAGTTTTTCCCGGTCAGCAGGCCGATAAAGGCTTCCGGCGCGTTCTCCAGGCCCTCCGTAATCTGTTCCCGGTACTGGATCTTGCCTTCTTTGACCCAGCGCCCCATCTCCTGCTGGAACTCATGGATGCGATGACCGTAGTCCTGACTAATAATAAAGCCCTGCATCCGGATGCGCTTTTTCAGTATGGTGGCCATCAGCAGCGGTAAGCGGTCGGGGCCTGCCGGTAACGCCGTGGCGTTATAACCACTGACCAGCCCACACACCGGAATGCGCGCAGAGGTGTTGAGTAACGGCAGCACCGCGTCGAAGACTTTGCCGCCAACATTTTCATAATAAATATCAATCCCCTGCGGACAGGCCTGCACCAGCTGTTGCGCGAAATCAGGCGCATGGTGATCGAGGCAAATATCAAAGCCGAGAACCTCGGTGGCATGACGGCATTTTTCCGCCCCACCGGCCACGCCGACCACCCGACACCCTTTGAGTTTGCCAATTTGCCCGACGGTTGCGCCTACCGGCCCGGTGGCTGCTGCCACCACTAACGTCTCTCCGGCTTTAGGTTGACCGATATCCAGCAGGCCCATATACGCGGTAAAGCCCGGCATCCCCAACAGACCTAGCGCCCAGGATGGATGTTCCGGGTTATCGCCTAATTTGACCAAGCCGCTGCCATCGGAGATGTCGAAATCCTGCCAGCCGCTGTAGCTCAAAACCCATTCACCAACGTGATAATCAGGATGATTTGATGTCACTACCCGGCTGACAGTACCGCCCACCATCACCGCGCCAATCTCTACCGGGGGGGAATATGAAGGTTCATCGCTCATGCGACCGCGCATGTAGGGATCAAGAGACAGATACACGGTGCGCAGTAAAACTTGTCCTTCGCCGGGCGTGGCGACGCTATCATCTTCTAAACGGAAATTACTGAGTGCCGGGGCGCCATGGGGGCGAGAAGCCAGTACCCAGCGGCGGTTGCGTTGCAGTTGTTGACCCATTGATGTTCTCCTCTGCTTTTGGCATGAATCCATCAATAGTAGACGCCCTCCGCTGGCGATGCTTTCACATTAATTGCCGACGGCGTTTAACCGCACAACCAGATAAACACAAGTATGCGCGGTTTCATTAATAAACCGGCAGTCATTTGGCGGGCCGAGTTCCAGACAATCCCCGGCCTTCATTTCGTGGCGCGTATCTCCTTCGACGAACACCAACTCTCCCTGCTGCAGCCAGATAAGCTGTCTGGCCTGCACGTAGGACGACGCAGGCATGGGAATGTCACTCCCGGCGGGTAGCGCTATCTGCACCAGATCGATGGGCAGATCGCTGCGCGGGGAGACGTGGCGACGCAGATAATGGCTTTGCGGATCGTGCCAGACAGGCTGGTCGGCGAAGCGCAGCAGCTTGCCCTCCTGCATTTCCGCCCGCGCAATCAGCGTTGACATGCTGATGCCAAACGCCCCGGAAAGCCGCCCCAGCAGCGTTGCCGTTGGGCTGCTTTCGCCGCGCTCAATTTTATGGATCATTGCCCGCGACACGCCCGCCCGCTCGGCAAGCTCCGTCAGCGACCAGCCGCGTGATTCTCGCTCAATGCGAATTCTTGCACCGATCCGTTGATTTATGCTGTCTTCAATAGTATTCATATTGTAATACTATAGTGAACAATCCCTGAGGTTCAACATGTCAATTCGCTTTGCCAGTAAAGAAGACTGCGCCGCCATTGCAGAAATCTACAATCACGCGGTGCTGCACACGGCGGCTATCTGGAATGATCAAACCGTCGATGCCGAAAACCGTATCTCCTGGTACGAAGCCCGGCAAATGCTGGGGTATCCGGTGCTGGTGAGTGAAGAGAATGACGTGGTCACCGGGTATGCTTCTTTCGGCGACTGGCGTAATTTTGATGGTTTTCGTCATACCGTTGAACACTCGGTGTATGTGCATCCGGAGCATCAGGGAAAAGGCCTGGGGCGCGCATTACTCAGCCGGTTGATTGAAGAGGCCCGCAGGTGCGGTAAACATGTGATGGTCGCGGGCATTGAGTCGCAAAATCAGGCATCGTTGCACCTGCACCGCACGCTCGGTTTTGTCTTAACCGCGCAAATGCCGCAGGTGGGGACGAAGTTTGGTCGCTGGCTGGATCTGACCTTTATGCAGCTGCAACTGGACGATCGCCGGGATCCGGATGCGCGCGGATGAACCAGACGCTGACCCTTTCCTTTCTGATCGCCGCCGGCATTGGTCTGGTGGTGCAGAACACCTTGATGGTACGTATTACTCAGACCTCTTCAACCATCCTGATAGCCATGCTGCTCAACTCGCTGGTGGGGATTGTGCTGTTTGTCAGCATTCTATGGTTTAAGCAAGGTGCGGCGGGGTTTGGCGAGCTGGTTTCCAGCGTACGCTGGTGGACGTTAATTCCCGGCTTATTGGGTTCGTTTTTTGTCTTCGCCAGTATTAGCGGCTATCAAAATGTAGGGGCTGCCACCACCATTGCGGTGCTGGTTGCCAGCCAGTTGATTGGCGGTTTGGTACTGGATATCTTGCGAAGCAACGGCGTACCGCTGCGTGCGCTGGTGGGACCCGTCTGTGGCGCGGTGTTGCTGGTAATCGGCGCCTGGCTGGTGGCCAGGCGCTCGTTTTAACTGCCTGATGGCGCTTTGCTTATCAGGCCAACAGAATATGCCTGTAGGCCGGATAAGGTGTGAGCACCGCCATCCGGCAAGGAAATATCAGAGAATAGTGCCACCTTTGGTGAGCTGCTCACGGCGGGCTTCCATATCCTCTTTATACTGACGACCATGATGTGCGATCGCCGTACGCAGACGCTGTTGCTGGGTGTAGCGATCTTCCCGGCTCAGTTCTGCGTCATCGCTGAGCGCAATCAGCAGTTCGTTCATATGCGTAATGACGCTCTCTTCAATGGCGGCGTCGACGCGGGCGCTGACCTCATCCAGGTGCGACATACTTTCTCCTTAACTGATTAATTTAATTTAGCTTTTGAAAAATCACTGCCCATCAGGCTGACGCTGTATCCGCTGACATTACTGCGTGTGGCATAAAATGTTTTGCCGTTTGCCAGTGCGATCCACGGGGCCTGCTGATAGAAAATCTCTTGCGACTGCTGGTAAAGCGCGGCGCGCTCTTGCGGTTTGCTCACCAGTTTCGCCTTTTGCACCAGTGTATTATACGCATTATCGCACCAGCGTGCGGCGTTGGATCCGGTTTTAATGCTGTTGCAGCCCAGCAGCACATCGGCAAAGTTATCCGGATCGCCATTGTCGGACATCCAGCCAAACAGCGCGGTGTCGTGCTCACCCTTACGCATTCCGGAGAGGTATTCTCCCCACTCGTACGATACGATTTTTGCCTTCACACCAACCTTCGCCCAGTCGCTTTGGATCATCTCAGCGATCCGACGGGAGTTCGGATTGTACGGCCGTTGAACCGGCATCGACCACAGCGTCGCCTCAAACCCATTCTCCAGCCCTGCTTTCTTCAGCAGTTCTTTCGCTTTTTGCGGGTCGTAATCGTAGTCTTTCAGATCGTTGTTGAAGCCCAGCATATTCGGTGGAATCGGTGATTTTGCCACCGTGCCTGAACCTAAGAAGACGGCGTTAATGATCGCTTTTTTATCGGTCGCGTAATTCAGCGCCTGACGTACCAATACGTTATCAAACGGTTTTTTCTCAGTATTAAACGCCAGATAACCGACGTTCAGTGCGTCGACCGAATGCAGCGTCAGGTCGCTGTTTTTCTTAATTTCCTCAAACTGCACCGGCGCAGGCGCGGGAATTATCTGGCACTCGTTGGTTTGCAGTTTTGCCAGTCGCGTTTGCACGTTTGGCGTAATGGCGAAGATCAGGTGTTTGGTCGGAACGTCACCATCCCAGTAGTTCGGGTTGGCCAGATAGCGGATTTGTGAATCCTGCTTGTACTGTTGCAGCACGTACGGTCCGGTACCAATCGGCCAGTTATCGACGTTTTCCGGCGTGCCTTTTTTCAGCATTTGATCGGCATATTCCGCAGAGAGAATAGACGCGAAGTCCATCCCCCAATCGGCCAGAAACGCCGCATTAGGTTCGTTCAGCACAAACTGGACATGATAATCATCAACCTTCTTCACCTCTTTGATAAGCTTATCCAGTCCGACATCATTGAAGTACTCGTAGCTACCCTGTGAAACCTTATGGTACGGATGATCGGCATCTTTCTGACGTAATACCGAGAACAGCACGTCATCCGCGTTAAAATCACGCGTCGGTTTGAAGAATTTATTGCTGTTGAACTTCACGCCCTGACGCAGGGTAAAGGTATACGTCAAGCCGTCAGGGGATATCGTCCAGTCGGTGGCCAGAGATGGTACCGGGGTATTTTTCACCGGATCAAAGTTGATCAGTCGGTTATACAGCACCTGAGAACTGGCCACAAACGACGGGCCGGAGCTGGCAATTTGCGGGTTAAACGATTCGGGAGACGCTTCAGAGCAGTAGATGAGGGTGTCGGTATTGGCAGCAAATGTAGCGCCGGTCGGTAATACCGCGCTGAGCGCCAGCGCGAGCAACGTTTTCCTTGCAGTCATGGTCTAATGCCTTCTTATTTTATTATTCAGCTCATTATCAGAGCATAGCTGACAAAAACTGACTAATAACAAATCACTATCAGGTTATTCAAATCCGGTGGTTTTTGCTGATTAATTCGACAGCACCGGTGAAATAATTTCCCTTAAGTCTTTTTCAAAACGTCAAGATTTTTCCCCACGCTCTATGCCATGAAAATTCACCCCTTTTTGCCTCTCTTCCACCGTTTGCTCGTTTTTATAAGCCGTAAAGTAGATGTGTGAAGAAGTCTAAGGGATAACAACGTGGCAAAAATTCTCTTGCGCAGCGGCAATTTGGATGACTATCAGGCCGTGGGCGGCGGTGGTCAGGCCGTTTTTGATTCAGCATTGCAAATTCGTGAAACGCTTCGTCTGCGAAAACAGCAGGCCATGGCCGATTGTCTGGCGATCCCACAAGTCAACGATAACGGCGATCGGGTTGACTGGTATTCCCCGATTGAAGGACAGGCTGTCGCCTGGAAAGCCGCTGATGAAGACGCGCGCTTTCGGGCATTACGCTATCTGGCCAGCACGCTGGACAGCGCGGCGACTCTCAGTCGTAAAAGCCTGCAATCGGGTAAAACCTCGCTGCAATTGTTTGGATCTCTGCTGGAAAAGGCCGTTCAGTTTCCTGGGGAAAATCACGTTTTTCTGGTTGATGGTAAACCGGTTATTACGTTCTGGGGTTTCGTTAATCTGAATGAAAATACGCGTGACGATGTGCTCGACTGCTTGCGGATCGCCGATATTCCTCCGGTCATGCCCGCAGCGGAAGCCGAACCTGAAGAAGCGATGGTCGTCCCGGAAATTACCTTTGCCGAAGCCGATGCACCTTTACTGACGCCGATCGTGGAGCCACCTAAACCCGCAGAACCTGAACCACCATCCCCGGTCATTGAGAATGAACCTGAAGTCGTGCCGTTGCCCGTCTTGCCAAAACCTGCGCGTAAACTGCCACTGTGGAGCCTGCCAGTTGCTGCGGTCATCATTGCCGCCATCATTGGACCGCTGCTGTGGAAACAGCAGGCGACACGCCCTGCGCCCACACAGCAGCCGGTTGAGATAGCGAAGGTCGACGTTAAGCCACTGCCAACCCTGACGTCTGCACTGCCGCTGCATCGTGCGGAAGTGATCCCGGCGGTGAAAAAAGAAAAGCCCGCCGAAGGGCCGGTAGTGATTGCCGCGATCCCGAAAGATGCGCTGGTGATGGAAGCGAATCAGATGAAGGTCGGCACTACTCGTTTCCTCAACGGCAACTGGCGCGTGATGGTTGACATCAAAGATCCGGTCAGCGGTAAAGCGCCATCGCTGCGTTATCAGATTCAGACCAATAAAGGCACTGCGCGGGTCGTCCACGGCGACAATGTGGTGTGTCGCGCGGAGATTTTCTCCGGTCTGCATCAGTCGGGGGAATTAATGATTAAGAGTCGCGGGAATGCGCGTTGTACGGACGGCTCGCGCTATCCGATGCCGGAAATCACCTGTAAAGCGGGAACCAACGACGTGGCAGCCTGTACCGCCCGTTATGACGATCACGCGGAGATCCCCATGACCATCAAAAAGATAGGTGCCTGATTTTATGTTGGTGAATCTGTGTGATTACAAACAGAGCGTGACGCTCATCGCCAATAGCGGCGTGCAGTTTCTGGATTTTGGCCTGACGCCGCAGGAATCCGCGCATCACGGGCGCTTTGTGCGAAAAACGGCCAACGGCCCGCTGCTGCGACTGGATTTCGACCTGACAACGGGCCGCTATACGTTACCAGGTAGCACTGGCGGGCAACCCGAAGTGGTCAAGCCAGAAAGCACCCAGACATTACATTATTCACTGGACGTGCTCGACGGCGTCTGGCTGCCGCTGCCGTTCCTGCGCTTTAACCCACCGCGCACGTTTGTCGAAGGCCCGGATAACTGGGCACGCGTGCAGGTACGCAAGCTGGCGCAACCGGACAGCGCGGGTAACACGCACCGCGTAACCGTGGCGCTGGACAGCCAGTTGACCGAGCATGCCCCCGCCGCGTTGACGCCAAATGAAAACGACCTGCTCAATGGCACGCGATTTGCGCTGGCCTGGCACGATAAAGAAATCGCTGATTTCCTCGACCAGACGTGGATTGACGGCTGGCTGCGCGAATCCTTTTTGCATCATGTCTCGCAGCAAGAAAACCGTGCCGAACATGAGATCCAGCTCGCACTGCGCAATTTTGAGTATCAGGCGCACTGGCTGAATGTGCTGACCCTGCTAGGCGAGCAACTGGCCATTCCGGAAGTGAAGCTGGTGACGCACACCCTCAGCGCCCCGGCCATTCCCGTCGATCTGATTTTAGATATTGGTAATACCCATACCTGCGGCGTATTGATTGAAGATCACGGTGACGCCAATGACGGTCTGCGCCAGACGGCAGAGTTACAGGTACGTTCATTAAGCGAGCCGCAATACCTCAACGATCCGCTGTTCACCAGCCGACTGGAGTTTTCCGAGGCGCGTTTTGGGAAACAGCACTTTTCCGTGGAGAGCGGTCGTGACGATGCCTTCATCTGGCCGTCGATCGTTCGTGTCGGCGATGAAGCCCGCAAGCTGGCCATGCAGCGCGTCGGCACCGAAGGCAGCAGCGGGATCTCCAGCCCGCGTCGTTATCTGTGGGATGAAACGCCAGTGTTGCATGACTGGCGCTTTAGCCAGATGAATGGCAAAACTCAGCGCGAGCCGCTGGCAACCGCCTTCCCGCTGATGAATCTGATGAACGATGACGGGCAGCCGCTGTTTAGCCTGCCGCAGGATGACCGGCTGCCGGTATTCTCACCGCAGTACAGTCGCAGCACGCTGATGACTCATATGCTGTGTGAAATTCTGGCGCAGGCGCTGGGGCAAATTAACAGCGTGGCGACACGCCTGCGGCTTGGTTTTCCGGCCTCGCCCCGCCAGCTGCGTACGCTGATCCTGACCCTGCCGTCTGCGATGCCGAAACAAGAACGTGAGATCTTCCGTTTACGCATGTTTGAGGCCATTGCATTAGTGTGGAAAGCGATGGGCTGGCATCCGCAGGATGACGATTTTACCACCCGCAAGCAGCAGGAAAAAAGCGTGGTTCCCGTCCCTGAGATCCAGATGGAATGGGATGAAGCCAGCTGTGGGCAGCTGGTGTGGTTATATAATGAAGCGATTTCACACTACGACGGGCACACCGAATCATTCTTCAACGCCCTCGCCCGTCCGGACCGCCTGCCGGAGCCTGGTGAAGTCAACGGTCGCGCCCTGCGTGTGGCATCGATCGACATTGGCGGCGGCACTACTGATATGGCCGTGGTCCATTATCAGTTAGATGATGGCGTGGGGGCGAATGTCAAAATCACGCCGCATCTGCTGTTTCGTGAAGGATTCAAGGTTGCCGGGGATGACATGCTGCTCGATGTTATCCAACGCTGCGTGCTACCCGCCCTGCAAACCCGCTTACAACAGGCGGGCGTCACCGACGCCGCCGCCCTGCTGGCCGCGCTGTTTGGCGACTCCGGGCGCATCGACACCCAGGCGATTTTACGCCAGCAAACGGCGTTACAGCTGTTTATGCCGCTCGGGCATGCGGTGCTCTCAGCCTGGGAGCAAAGCGATGTTAACGACCCGGTGGCGGGACTGCATGCCACCTTTGGTGAATTGCTTACCCAGCCCCCGACGCGCAACGTGATGAACTATATCCAGCAGGCTATCGATCATGCGTTGCCTGCGGGCTCACCGGTCTTTGACGTGCTGAGCGTGCCGCTGCAGGTGCAGTTCAGGCCGTTACAAGAAGCCTTGCTGGCCGGGCAGTTTACCCTGACATCTCCACTGCACGCCGTGTGTGAAGCCATCTCGCATTATCGTTGCGACATTTTACTGGTAACCGGCAGACCCGCCTGTTTACCTGGTGTACAGGCGCTGATTCGCCACCTGCAGCCCGTTCCGGTGAATCGTATGATTTGGATGGACAGCTACCGCGTGCATGAGTGGTATCCGTTTAGCCAGCAAGGGCGCATTGGCAATCCGAAGTCCACCGCCGCCGTGGGCGCCATGCTGTGCAGCCTGGCACTGGATTTACGTCTGCCGCGTTTTAACTTTAAAGCCGCCGATATCGGCGCGTACTCGACGGTACGCTATCTCGGCGTATTAGATAATACGGTTAATACCCTGCGCGATGAGAATATCTGGTATCACGATATCGACCTTGATAAGCCGGGTGCAAAGCTGGATGCGCGTCTGAATTTCCCGCTACGTGGCAATGTGACATTAGGTTTCCGTCAACTGGCGAACAGTCGCTGGCCTGCTACCCCGCTGTATACACTCAGTATCAACTCTGCTGAGCTGGCGAAAACCATCGCTGGTGATGGCGTATTAAACGTGCGTCTGCAATTACGCGGCGGTAGCAAAGAGGCTGGCCCGGAATACTTCGTTCTCAGCGATGCCTGGCTGCAGGATGGCACGCCCGTTGCCGCCAACGCCTTAACCTTAAAATTGAATACGCTGGCAGACCGCCGCCACAGCGGCAGCCATTACTGGATTGATAGCGGGAGTGTGTACCTGAAATGAGCAAGACGTTAAACACCGCACAGGCCGCCATCGAATGGGTGACGGACACGCGCACACGCGCGGCGCGCCTGGATGATGAAGCGGATTCCCTGCTGGCTCAGCTCACGTTAGCGGCTGTAAATGAAACCGCCCTCAATGCGACCTTTGCGTCACAAGGTTGTGTGGGATTGTACGGACACTCGCAGGCGGCGAAAGCGCATCTGCTCTGCGCATTGTGCAGCAATGCCAGTGGCAAACTGAACATCACTACGCCGGACCGCAGCTTCGATTACTTCACGCACATTAATCCTGGCCATGCGCCAACCAACATGGCTATCCGCTTTACGCGCGAGACGCCTCCAGTTGACAACGCGTGGCCGCTACGCCTGCGGTTGATTAGCGAGGCGGAACTGGTTCAGCTGTTTATCACACAGTTCTGTTCGTCACCTGACAACCGACAGGTTGAAAAAGCAATCATTGAAGCGCGATTAGAAAAATGGCAGGCATTGCGCCAGCGTCATCCTGTGCCGGGGATCTGCGCACAAGACGTGGCGGCTATTGCGCGTTTCTGGCGCTGTCGGGTACCCTCAAATCAGCAGCAAATTGACGATGCACTATGGCATCAGTTTGCTACGCTGCTTCCGGCGCTGGATCTCACCACCCGGGCACATGCCTGGGCGTTACTGTGGGGAGAGCAACCGGAACTCACGCAGCAGTTTCTGGCACTGGCGCATACACTACAACAGACCGGGCATGCGGACGAATTAGCCGCCCCGCTTAGCCTGCTGGTTGATCATTTCGGCTTACCCGCCGAAAGTTATCTTACTCAGGCTGCGCTGACCGGTAGTGATACCCCAGGCGATGTGGTGGTGCATCCCGTTGCCAACAATCAGTTGCTCAATGCGGTCAGCTTGTCACTGGATTCACTGGCGCTGCTGACCCGCGAACTGGTGCTGACAGTAGAAGACGCGGTGCTGGAGGGCACTGACCTGCTGGATATTCCCCTCGCACCGGATGCACACCCACACCCGCTATGGCAGGCAAAATTGGGTTGGATGCTGGAACATTACCGCCAACATCTGCAACCCGATGTGCTGCTCATCTGTAACGCGGTATCCGCCCGTTCACAGACGCCGACTGTCACCCGTACGCTACTCGGCTGGGTAAATGATACCCAACCGCTACATGATGCCGCATTACCGGGCGTGGTGTGGGCTATTACCCCACAGGATGCGCGTTTTAGCACCCAGCAAAACCTCGATGAGGCGGTTCAGCAATTAATGGGCAAGCCCGGACTGCACTGGGGAACGCTGCAGGCGCTGGATAAGCACAGTTTACAGCGACTGGTTGAATGGCTGTCGCAGGCCACCTCACCCGTTCAGCGGCAGGCTCGGTTTATCTCCCTGCGCGAGCAGAACCAGCAGCAAATTCGCGCCACATTGATGAACTGGTTACATGCCGGTGATGAGCCGCCCGGCGCAAGCGAATCACTTATCCGCCAGTTGCAGGCTCAGGCGGCCAGGCATGGCGAACTGCTGGAGGGGCTGCTGCCATCCATGCGCAGCTTTGAATCACTGTTGCGCGTTCAGCAACCGCGAGAGGAGCAGGTTAGCGGCTTATTTAATGACGCGATCGACCTGTTTGCCGACGTGCGGGATACCTCTTATCCACAAGAGAGTAAAGAGGCCGGATATCAGGCACATAAAATGTGGATCAACCATGTGCGCCAGTGGTGTCGTAATGAGAATAACGCGCGTCGCCTGCAGCTGCAGCCGCAAACCTTAAGGCAGGTTGCCGACATTCTGGTGACCACCAGCTACCGGCTGGAGATGCCGCAACGCCTGCACGCAATTATGCAGCGCGAGAACGTCTGCGCAGCACAGTTGCACGCGGATATCGGTGATTTTATTACCTGGCTCGGGTTTGCTCGTGTTGCCGAGGAACAGCGCCCTGCCAGCAGGGTCCAGAAAGGCGCCGCTATCTTTAGCGCCCCGCCGCAACAGCCGATGCGTCGACTGGCAAAACTGGACGAGCAACCTCGGCATGGTGCCAGCCGATACGTTTATGACTGGTTGGTTGCCCTGTACACCCGCGCCAATGAAAACGCGGGTTATCAGCATCCGCTGGATGTGACTGAAGCAGACAGGTTGCGATTAATCGCGCTGCTAAAGATCTGACGCCGCCATCAGAAAAGAGAAAACAGGAGTGCGACAGGAAAGCTCATCGGCCATGTCGCCCCGACTAATACCGCACTGAGAAAGCGAATACGCTTTTTATCATGCGAAAGAAACCAGGTGATGATTGCCGCGATGGCGGCCATTGCCGCATAAAAAACCAGCATATTTTGGTACAGAGACATTTAGGGCATCCGGGCCTGAAGGGAAAATCGCGCGCAATATGCTATTTTTCATGACGCACATCAAGTTTTATTCATTTTTTTAAGAGAATTTCCGAGAAAACAGCCGTTCTCCGTGATGTTCAGATTTCGTACTATTGCGGATAGTTTTAACCCGTACTATACCCATAGGGGTTAAATCGAAAGGTGGCAAAAATGAATGTTTCCAGTAAAACCGTGGTACTGATAAATCTCTTTGCTGCTGTAGGACTTTTCAGCCTGATATCCGCAAGGTTCGGCTGGTTTGCATGATGTGCTCTGGTTGATTAATTGCAGCGCCTGCTGGCAGAGAGAACATTCTCTCTGCCATTAGTGTGCGATCTTCCCACTGCTGCACAGCCTGGTAAATTATCCTTAGTGTGTAATAGCCCTAACCTTTCTGCGGTAATGAAATAGCGAAGCCCCGACATGCACTCCCCCTAAATTGTTCCGTATGAAGTGGTCTACTGAATTTGCCCCCCTTTCAAGAATTGTGCCACTGGGATGGTACATCACCGTCTGATTCGCCCTCACCCGCACTCTCTTTGCTTTGAATGAACCGGAGTGCCAAATAGAGGTCTGGTGCCAGAAGCATGTCATCATCATTCATTGTTGGCCTGCTTTCTTTAAACCAGCGTGTTAATTCCGTTTTCCGGCCCGCAAGGATTAACGTAATCTGTCGACTTTTCAGGTCACGCTTTAACTCATTAATGGTGGCCAGGACACTTATATCTGAATAGGTGAAGCAGGCAACGGCATCAATCACCACCCATTTAGGTTGTAATGTTGTACCATCAACTAAGTTCAATACCCGACGTTTAAAATAAGCCACATTAAAATAGGTCAGCGGGGAGTTAAATCGATACATCAACACGCCCGGAACCATTTTAATATCGGTTGAATTACCTAATGAGTGAATCATTCCATTTTCGTCAGTTCCCAGTAAGTGCTCAGAGGGACGAAAGACTGTACGCAGGAACTGTAACAGACCAAGCAACACGGCAAGCCCGATCCCCTGGATAACGCCGATAATTAACACACAGCCAAAGGTGAAAAAGGCCAAACGAAATGCCTGTTTATTTCTTCGCCTCAGGTTCCATAGCCCACGTAAATCAATCAATGACCACGAGGCATACATTAGAACAATACCTAATGCAGAAACCGGAATAAACTGTAATGGCTGAGTAAAAAATACGACTACGATACCGATAAGTAAGGCTGCAACCACGGAGACCAGCTGACTTTTCCCCCCAGTTGAATCATTAACAGCGGTTCGGGAATCGGCTCCACTGATAGCAAACCCCTGAGATAATCCAGACATGAGATTCGCAATACCCAGAGCTCTAAACTCAGCATCAGCATTAATGTCATAGCCATTTTTCGCGGCGAAACTGCGGGCGGTCAGCATAAGACTGACAAAACTGACCAAAGCCAGGTTCAGCGCCGGGATCACTAAATCACGCATCAGACCTGGCTGGAACGCCGCCCAGTTAACGACGGGTAAAGCAGGCTGAAAACCGTCTCCTCCAATCGTGGCAATCCCATGATTTTGTGCTGATGTTCCCCATACCAGCGCCGTTGTTATCACAATGGCAATCAACGGTGCTGGCCAGTGGCTGCGATACGTTTTGATAACCATTAAAATAACTAACGTTAAAAGTGACAGTCCTAAGGTTAATAAATGGCTGTCTGCAATTCGGCCTGGCAAGGCAAGTATTTTTTCAATAACCTGCGCCTCATCAAGCGTGATCCCTAAAGCCTTGCCTAATTGCCCGACAATAATCGTCACGGCTACACCATTAAGTAAACCAGTAAGAATGGGATGAGAAAGCAGATCGGCAAGTGCGCCCAGGCGAAATTTACTGGCAAGCAGGCACCATCCACCCATCATCAATGTCATGATGATCGTCAGTTGCCAGTGCAGTTCGGGATTACCTGCAGAGAGGGGAAACACGACGGCCGCAATCACCGCGCAAGTTGTTGCATCAGGGCCAACAATAAGCTGACGTGAAGAACCAAACAGTGCATAAGCGATCATCGGTAAAACGCAGGAATACAGCCCTACGATTGCCCCAACACCCGCCAACTCAGCGTAAGCAATAGCAACGGGTAGTGCGACAGCCGCAACAGATAACCCGGCTTTAACATCATGTTTTAGCCAGCTTTTATCGTAGGCTAATAAATTTTGTAAACCAGGCATGTAATTTAATAAAAATTTTCCGAACACTTTATTCTCCGGATATTGTTCTTACCCACGCAATGTTGGCACACTTTTGAGTGAGATTCTGGTTTTCAAATGCTTCCGGAATGTGGCAGCCACCGTTCAGGCCCTAATAACCTCAACCACCTTATTATTCTGACTGGTGTTAAACATAGTTCAAAACCGACCGTGCCTTCTGGCCCCAAAAATTGTCCATTTAGTGCCAGCAGCTGACATTAAGCATGGATTTATGTAGGGGAAAGTGCGATTAGTGCAGTTGCAATATTAATAAGATTTCGCTCGCTGCCGAATAATGAGCAAATCCAGTATACAATTGTTGGTACTCCGCTCAATGATACTGCTCCGGTCGATAACATCAATGTATGTATCAGGCCGGTCGTCAACAACTCGCTGTTTTACGTACTTTCGCGAGTCTGGGCCCATTCTTCATGGATCTTCTGTACTTTAACCCATAGTTTTTTTAGCGATATCTCAGGAACGTTTTCGAAAGTCAGACCGAATTCTTCTTCAAGCACGTCCTGCCACTCGCGTAAAGACGTTGAGATGTGAGTCGTAACGACTTCGCCATCGGTTTTTGTTAAAACGCAACCTCGCAGTACCGTTTTGCCGTGTGGCTTCCGGAGTTGTGCAGTAACAACTTTTGCATATCCGGATTCCGGGGAATGCATATTAAAGTGATGACGGTCTACGAAATCACTCATAGAAGCGGGTTGCTCAGCCATATTCACGCCTGCGATCCAGCACGATGGATCGGCAATGAGGTGCCAATCACCCACGCCGTCCTTGCCCACGGCTTCCATGCCAAACTGCATCGAGTCCTGGTTAACGGTAGTATTCATCAGAGGCATTTGCTCATGAAGCGCATCGCCAAGACCGACATCCACCCACCATCTCCCGTTGGGATTATTTTCACTCGGCAACCCCTCAGCGATGATAGCTGCATGGTTTTCCAGTTTTATATGTTCAGGGCCTTCAGCGCCGTGGACATTTGCTGGGTGAATACTCACACGATAACCAAGGTGGGTGAGTAGCGTATGTAAGCCGCCATTGAGCTGAAAACAATAACCACCTCGTCGGGTTGTTGCCGCTCTTCTGAAACTTTCCATGGCGTCAATTCCCCAATCCTGACCAAGGTGGATCCAGAATGTTTCGTAAGGGACCCGTTCTACATGAGCTTGATGTAAACGGGTAAGTGCCTCAATGGAGGGTTTTTCTGCGTCAAGGCCAAGGCGAGCCAGATAGGCTTTTACTAAATCGTTCATGCTAATGTCATATTCCTAAGTCTGTGCATACTGTATTTTCATTTTTGAGAGTTTATCAGAGGGAAAGTTTGGAGCTTTAAAAAGGACTGATGGCGTCAGATAGATTCTAAATCTGCTCCAGGCAATACATTTTCTCTATAATTACTGGCATTGCTAACTGAAAGTGGCTGTATTTTAATATCCACATTCAGTACTGTGTAGCGTCTAAATTGAGAATAATGTTTTCATATTTGAGAGGAGCTAATGGACTTAAATGCCTTAAAGATGTTTGTTCTGACAGCCCGCTGCGGCAGCCTTTCTGCAGCAGCACGGGAAAACAACATACCGCTTCCGACGCTAAGCCGTAGGATCGCTGAACTTGAGCATGAGCTGGATGTTGTTCTGCTCGAACGAACTGTGAAAGGTTGCAGAGCAACAGAGGCGGGGAAAAAATTGCTGGATCAGGCCAGTTCGGCCATTGATACGCTTAATGATGCCGAGCAGTTCCTCACCACTGCCGATTCCCGCATCACAGGCCGATTACGCCTGACAATGCCTCAATCACTTGAACCGTGGTGGGAAATCATCAGGCAGTTTCAGCGTATATATCCGGGTATTGCCATTAACGTTTATACGACTGAGCGTCGAGTGGATTTAGTTTCTGAAGGTATTGATGTCGCGCTGAGAGTTGGAAGCATCTCTGATGATGATGTTGTTGCGAGCCATCTCATGGATTTCAGGCATATTCTGGTCGCCAGCCCGGCGCTTTTTCAGGGCGGTGAGCATCCCAAAGCGCCGTCAGACCTTATGAAGTACCCCTACGCCGCCTGGGGTTCGGTGATAAGCGCGCGCCCGGTATGGATGCTCGGTGAACATACCTACGATGTTCCAGCGACCTTCACCGTCAATGATTATCTTCATTTGCGCTCCGGAGCCCTTGCTGGTGACTACATTACTGAGTTACCTGCTTTTTTTGCTGCGGAATACATTAATAGTGGAAAACTGATTGAGGTTTTACCCCAGACACGTTTGCCCTACTCATCATTGCATCTGGTTTATAAAAAACACAGACATGTTTCCACGGCTGCCAGAGCCTACATAGAATTCTGTAAGGCTAATGTACACATACTAAAAGAAAAAAGCCGCGTACCCTCAGATGATGAAAATATGTATCCATGAATTTGAATTGTCAGTCAAACCGATAGAGTATGTAGGTAAGGCTGTGACCGCTTCACGCTGTGAGTTCAAGGGGTAGATGCAATGCTATTCTTAATCGAAGGGGATGTTGCCATGAAACCCAGATATTGGACACCAGAGTCGCGATATTCATTAAGTGAACGGAACGCGACTCCAATGTACGTAAATTAGCCTGACCTCGCGGATATTTCCAACTTACCGCCGTCCGATGGCGACGAGGCCAGTGGCGCGCATAGTATAGACACACGTCTTGCTGTAATTAGCTATCCGTGCGTCTATGACGCGTTGCGATTGCAGATATCAGTCGTGTTTAATCATCACATGGCGGATAACGGTGTAATCCTCAAGTCCATAAACCGACATGTCCTTACCGTAACCGGAGAGTTTTTGTCCGCCGTGCGGCATTTCGCTCACCAGCGTGAAGTGGGTGTTGACCCAGGTACAACCATACTGCAAGCGGGCGCTGAGACGATGCGCACGACCGACGTCTCGCGTCCAGACCGAAGATGCCAGCCCGTATTTTGAATCGTTAGCCCATGCCAGGACCTGAGCCTCATCATCAAACTGGGTGATGCTAACCACCGGGCCAAAGACTTCCCGCTGAACGATAGCATCGTCCTGCTTCGCACCCGCCAGCAGCGTTGGCGCAAAGTAGTAGCCTGCACCCTCTACTTTTTTACCGCCAGTGATGACTTTGATATGCCCGAGCGCTTTGGCCTCATCCACCGCTTTGGTGATGCGATCCAGATGGGCCTGAGAACTTACCGGCCCCAGCTCTGTTGATTCATCATTCGGTGAACCGGTTTTCAGGCTGGCGACCGCGGCACCCAGCTTTTCGACCAGCGCATCGTAAATGCCTTTCTGCGCGTAAATGCGACAGGCTGCGGTGCAATCCTGCCCGGCGTTGTAATAACCGAACGTGCGGACGCCGCTCACCACCGCATCGAGATCGGCATCATCAAAAATAATAACCGGGGCCTTGCCGCCCAACTCCATATGCGTGCGCTTAATCGATGGCGCAGTATGTCCAATAATGTGCTCCCCGGTAGCAATGGAGCCTGTCAGTGAAACCATGCGCACTTTTTCATGACCGGTCAACGGATCGCCCACGGTCTTACCGCGCCCAAACAGCACGTTAATCACGCCTGCCGGGAAAATGTCTTTCGCAAACTCTGCCAGTTTCAGCGCTGTTAGCGGTGTAATTTCAGACGGTTTAATCACCACACAGTTGCCTGCCGCCAGCGCCGGGGCCAGTTTCCACGCGGCCATCATCAGCGGGTAGTTCCACGGTGCGATAGACGCCACCACCCCCAGCGGATCGCGGCGGATCATCGATGTGTGCCCTTCCAGGTATTCTCCGGCAGCCAGGCCGTTCTGTGTACGTGCGGCACCGGCAAAGAAACGGAAAACATCCACAATGGCCGGAATTTCATCATTTAGCACGCAGTGAAACGGCTTGCCGCAATTCAAGGATTCCAGCTCAGCAAATGTCTGCGCGTTTTCGGCGATAGTGTCCGCCAGCTTCAGTAACAGCTCCGAACGCACTTTCGGCGTGGTTTGCCCCCAGCTGGCAAAGGCATCGTCGGCGGCACGGACGGCTGCATCAACCTGCACGGTTGATGCCTCGGCAATTTCCAGGATCACGTCACCGGTAGCAGGGTTATAGACCGGCTGCTTTTCACCTTCACCGTTGACCAGTTCGCCGTTAATCAGTAATTGATGTTGCATAGCAATTTCCCATATTGTCGTTTATTTACCGTTTCCGGCGAGAGTGTCGCCTTCACGCGTCAGCCACCAGGCCCCTAAAATCGGCAGTGTTGTGACCGCCATCACCAGCAATGCCACAACGTTGGTCACCGGGACATCACGCGGACGCCCCAGTTGATTGAGTAGCCACAACGGAAGTGTTCTTTCGTGTCCGGCCGTGAACGTTGTTACGATGATTTCATCAAACGACAAGGCAAACGCCAGCATGCCTCCGGCCAACAGCGCCGACGCCAGATTCGGCAGCACTACGTAGCGGAAGGTTTGCCAGCCGTTCGCACCCAAGTCCATTGACGCTTCAACCAGACTCCATGAGGTACGACGAAAACGGGCCACAACGTTGTTAAAGACCACCACCACACAAAACGTCGCATGTCCCACCACGATGGTCAGAAAGCCCGGCTCCAGATTGATGGTTTTAAATGCAGTCAGCAGTGCCAGACCGGTAATAATGCCCGGGAGCGCAATAGGCAACAGCAGCAACAGCGATACTGCGTTCTTGCCAAAGAAGTCCCGCCGCCACAGAGCCGCAGCCGCCAACGTCCCCAACACCAGGGCGATGGCCGTCGACAGTGCGGCAATTTTAAGTGACAGCGTCACTGATTCCAGAATATCGCTACGTTGTGCCGCTACGCTAAACCACCGCAGTGTGAGTCCCTGAGGCGGAAAACTAAAGGCCGCTTCCTCAGTATTAAAAGCATAGGCCGCAATGATGAGAATGGGAAAGTGCAGGAAAATCACACCACCCCATGCGGCCAGTTTGAGTAAAAACGGTGCGCGTTCAGAGTGCATCAAATGCTCCCAGACGCTTCACGAACGCCAGATACAGTGCGATTAACACAATCGGCACCAGGGTGAATGCAGCCGCCATTGGCATGTTGCCGATAGCCCCTTGTTGCGAATAGACCATGTTGCCGATGAAAAAACCCGGCGGCCCCACCAGTTGCGGCACAATAAAATCACCCAGCGTCAGCGAGAAGGTAAAGATTGAACCAGCAGCAATACCGGGGATAGCCAGCGGCAGCACCACATAGCGGAAGGTCTGGCGCGGGCGAGCGCCCAAATCTGCCGAGGCCTGCAGCAATGACGGCGGCAACCGTTCCAGCGCGGCCTGCACTGGCAGGATCATAAATGGTAGCCAGATGTAGACGAAAACCAGAAAACGCCCTAATCCTGAAGTCGACAGCGTATTCCCGCCTACGGCTGGCAACGTCAGAAACGCGGTCAGGATCGGCTCCAGCCCGAGATGGGTTAAAAACCACTGCGCCACGCCGTCTTTAGCCAGCAGCAACGTCCACGCGTAGGCTTTGACGATATAGCTGGCCCACATTGGCAACATGACGGCGATGTAAAAAAAGGCCTTCATCTTGCCGCTGGTGTAACGCGCCATATACCACGCCATCGGAAACGCCAGAATGGCGCTGGCAATAGTCACCGCTATTGCCATGGTCAACGTGCGTAAAATGATGTCGTAATTCGCCGGGTTAAACAGCGCCTGCAGATTCGCCAGCGTCAGATCTGGCGTAACGGACATGGTGAAATCGTCAAAGGTATAAAACCCTTGCCACAGTAGCGTCAGTAATGAGCCAAAGTAGACGACGCCAAACCACATCAGCGGTCCGAGCAGCAGTAAAAACAGACCCAGCCCCGGATTACGCCAGAAATAGCCCGAGATTTTGTTCAAACTGGTGGTCTGGGGAGGTGAATGTAAAACGTTCATCGCCATTCACCTCTCCTCAACCAGCGGGATCATCACGTCACGTGACCACGAAGCCATAACCTGCTGACCCGGTGACAGCGTTGACGGCAGTGTTTCTCCCGTCAGGTTCGCCTGGCTTACCAACAATTTTTCGCCACTGGCCAGCTTTAGCTCAAACCGCGTCGCTGCGCCCTGATATTGCACCGCCTGAATAACGCCCGGCGCCTGCACTTCTGCGCCAGGATCATTCAGGCGAATGTGTTCCGGGCGCAGGGAGAACATGCCCTGTAAACCGCACACATTCGCTGACATTGCCGCATCAAAGACGTTGGATGTCCCGACAAAGCTCGCCACAAACGGCGTGCGCGGGCGCATGTAGAGCTCACGGGGGGAGTCCACCTGCTCAATACGTCCGTTATTAAACACCGCCACGCGATCGGACATCGACAGAGCCTCGCCCTGATCGTGGGTGACAAAAATGAAGGTAATGCCCAGCGCCTGCTGTAATTTTTTGAGTTCCAGCTGCATTTGTTCACGCAGTTTAAGATCCAGCGCCCCGAGCGGTTCATCCAGCAGCAACACCCGCGGTTCATTAACCAACGCGCGGGCGATCGCCACGCGCTGACGTTGTCCACCGGAAAGCTGTGACGGCTTACGCTCATACACGAAGCCGAGCGCCACCTTCTCCAGCGCTTCGCGCGCTTTGGCATGACGCTGTTTTTTATCCATCCCTTTGACCATCAGCCCGTAGGCCACGTTATCGAGGATCGACATATGCGGAAACAACGCGTAATCCTGAAATACCGTGTTAACGTCACGTTCCCAGGGCGGCAGTTCGCTGGCCTGCTTACCAAAAATTTTAATTGCGCCACCTGACAGCTGTTCAAAACCGGCTATCAGGCGCAGGCAGGTGGTTTTGCCGGAGCCGGACGGCCCCAGCATAGAGAAAAACTCACCATCATTAATCGCAATACTGACCCCGTCGACGGCACGAACATCGCCGTACAATCGCGAGACATTGTCAAATTCCACTGCGTACGTCATAAAACCCCCAGCGGAATCAGCGACCGCCCATAATGGCTATGTAATCCTGCGTCCAGCGGCTGTAAGGAACAAACTTGCCACCTTCAGCGATCGGCGTTTTCCAGAAGGCGATTTTGTCGAAATAGCTATAGCCATTGGTTTCACATCCTTTTTCACCCAGCAGCGGGCTGGCCTTGCACCCTTCAGGCACGACCGGCAGCGATCCAAACCAGGCGGCAACGTCACCCTGCACTTTCGGAGTTAATGACCAGTTCATCCATTTGTAAGCACAGACCGGATGTTTTGCTTCACTGTGTAGCATGGTAGTGTCAGCCCAGCCTGTGACGCCCTCTTTTGGAAAAACGGTGGCAATCGGTTGTCCTTCTGCCTTCAGGGCATTAGCCTGATACGGCCAGGCGCTGGAGGCCACAACACCTTCGTTTTTAAAGTCACTCATTTGTACGGTGGTGTCATGCCAGTAGCGGTGGATCAGCCCGTGTTGATCTCTCAGGACCTTAATGACGGCCTGATACTGTTTCTCGGTAAGCTGATAGGGGTCGGTAATGCCCAGTTGTGGCTGGGTGGCTTTGACGAATAACGCCGCATCGGCAATATAAATCGGGCCATCGTACGCCTGAACGCGCCCTTTATTGCTTTTACCGTCTTCAAGTTTTTGCTCTACAAACACCACTTTCCAGCTATCCGGCGGCGTTGGGAAGGTTTTGGTGTTGTACATCAGCAGGTTTGGCCCCCACTGATATGGCGTGCCGTAGACTTTGCCTCCGACGTTAAACCATTCACCGTTGACCACGCGCGGGTCGATAATTTTCCAGTTCGGGATAAGCGCAGTATTAATAGGCTGGACACGTTTACCCATAATTAAACGCAGTGACGCGTCGCCGGATGCCGTGACCAGGTCATATCCGCCTTTTGCCATCAGGCTGACCATTTCGTCTGAGGTGGCTGCGGTTTTCACATTAACCGCGCAGCCGGTTTCCTTCTCAAACTGCGAGACCCAGTCATATTGTTTATCCGTTTGACCACGTTCGATATAACCCGGCCAGGCAATAATATCCAGGCGCCCTTCCGGTTTATCTAATGATGTTGGGGGTTCAGCTGCGTGGGCGGTCATCAGCGTCATACTGAGCGCACACAGGCTCGTGAGGGCAAATTGCTTGCTCATAACGTCTTACTCCTGTCGAAAAAAAATAATGAGCGGCAGCCTTGCCGTAAATATATGTCCTTTCCTAAAAGTAGTCGGGGTGTTGCAAGCGTTCCTGCTGGCGCAAGGAAATTTAATCAGGTTGTGAGCTAACGCTCATTACGCTGTCAGTTATTGCAACGTTATTTAATCTTCTGGAGTATAGACAACGAGTTAGATGCACAGAGGGGAATAATTAGAGGTATTGGTATTTTGTATGGTTACACCTGAAGAAATAACATCGTGATTTTACTGGCGCTATTTCATAAATAAGAATGCGCTATTCTTTTATATTGAATAGCGCACTCTCTATTATTTCATCATCTCGCGAATTAATTTCCCCAGCTGTTTCACCGCCAGCTCTTCGCGTTCTCCCCAGTTCCAGGCGGTATTGAAGCGAAAGAAGCGTGTCCAGGTTCCCGATGTTGAGAACATTTTCCCCGGTGCAATACTGATGTGGTGCGCCAGGGCCTGTGTACTGAGAATACCTGCATCAAGCGGTTCGGGCAGTTCGAGCCATAGAAAATAGCCGCTATCGCTATGATGAATTTTGACTTCTGCCGGAAGATGGCGCAGCAGCGTTTGCCAGGCCTGCTGTTTGCGTTCTGCCAGTTGACGACGTAGCCGACGCAAATGCGCGTCATAACGTCGGGTAGACAGGTAATCCACCAGTGCGAGCTGCATCGGGGAGCTGGTTGACAAGGTGCTCATCAACTGGAGCCGCTGAATGCGCCGCGCATGCTTCCCCGCCGCCACCCAGCCAACGCGAAATCCGGGCACCAGGCATTTTGAAAACGACGAACAGTGCAGCACTCTGTCGCCACGATCCCAGGCTTTGGCGGGCAGCGGTTTTTCACGACCAAAATACAGCTCGCTGTAGACATCATCCTCGATCAGCATCACGTTGTATTTTTCCAGCAACGCGACCAGATGGGCCTTTTTCTCTGCGCTGAGCGTAAACCCCAGCGGGTTTTGGCCGTTGGTCATCAGCCAGCAAGCCTTAACCGGATACTCTTGTAAAGCCTGCTCCAGCGCGACGAGATCGATCCCATCCTTGACGTCGGAGGCAACAGATAGCGCTTTTAAACGCAGCCTTTCAAGCGCCTGCAAGGCGCCGTAAAAACAGGGATTTTCGACAATCACCCAGTCGCCGGGCTCGGTCACCGCCTGCAGGCTCAGGTTGAGGGCTTCCAGCGCCCCGGCGGTAATCACAATGTCATCCGGCGAAATAGTGATCCCCTGCTGGGCATAGCGACGTGCAATGGCATTGCGCAATTCGGCATTACCCGGCGGCAGGTTTTCAATCACGCTCATTGCCGTCGCCGTTTTGCTCACCTGCGCCAACGAACGATTAAGCTGCTGCAGGGGAAATAAACGGGGATCGGGAAATGCGGACGCAAACGGCATCACCGAAGCGTCCCGGCTGGCCTGCAGCATGTCAAAAATATAGGTGTTGATATCGACCGCTTCATCGCGCACAACCTGCGCTTGCGGGGTTGCCGACTCACGTTCGGGCCGTGCGGCAACATAATAGCCAGATTGCGGCCGCGCAATGATCCGCCCCTGACTTTCCAGAAGCTGATAAGCATGGCCGACGGTCATAAAGCTCATCCCGCTGGTCGCCACCTGTTCACGTAAAGAAGGCAGACGATCGCCGGGTTGCCAGACGCCAGAGGCGATTTGATCGCGAATTTGTTCCGCCAGCCGTTGATATTTTTTCATGATGATTCTCGGGAGTCAGATGCAGGTGACGCTCGCAGTGTATATCAGTTAATAAAATTAACAACATCGTGACAACTGTTATGGTGTTGCGTTTTTACAGTATCGTTAACGAAAGCCCTTTGCCTAATGCTCGCACCGCGAGCCTGCACAGCATCAATTTTTGCGCGTACTTTGAATCTCATAACCAGCTGATTTCTTGTATATTTCAGAAATGAAGGTTTTATATCAGCACCGTCAACAGATAACAGCGACGCAACTGTTATGGTTAAAAAGAACTGTTCTGTTTCTGCCCCCCACTGTTCCTCAGGCATAGAATTGCGCTAAATCAATTTTGCCTGCGGAGTTAAGCATGTTCGGTCTTGACGCGTTTCACCTGGCGCGTATCCAGTTCGCGTTTACGGTGTCGTTTCACATCATCTTTCCGGCCATTACTATTGGTCTTGCCAGCTATCTGGCGGTGCTTGAAGGTCTGTGGCTAAAAACCAAAAATCCCACCTGGCGTTCGCTGTATCATTTCTGGTCTAAAATATTCGCCGTCAACTTTGGTATGGGCGTGGTTTCGGGCCTGGTGATGGCCTACCAGTTCGGCACCAACTGGAGCGGTTTTTCCGAGTTCGCCGGGAGTATCACCGGGCCGCTGCTGACCTATGAAGTGCTGACCGCCTTCTTCCTCGAGGCAGGATTCCTTGGCGTGATGCTGTTTGGCTGGCAGCGCGTGGGTCCAGGTCTGCACTTCTTCGCCACCTGTATGGTCGCGCTAGGCACCATTATTTCAACCTTCTGGATCCTCGCCTCCAACAGCTGGATGCAAACACCGCAGGGTTACGAAATTATCAACGGACAAGTCGTGCCGGTGGACTGGTTTGCCGTCATCTTCAATCCGTCCTTCCCCTATCGTCTGCTACATATGTCCGTCGCCGCCTTCCTGAGCAGCGCTCTGTTTGTCGCGGCGTCGGCGGCCTGGCATTTACTACGTGGAAATAATACGCCGGCAATTCGTGCCATGTTTTCAATGGCCCTGTGGATGACGCTGATCGTCGCCCCGTTACAGGCGCTGATTGGCGATATGCATGGGCTGAACACCCTGAAGCATCAACCCGCCAAAATTGCCGCCATTGAAGGTCACTGGGAAAACGTGCCCGGTGAACCGACCCCGCTGTTGCTGTTCGGCTGGCCGGATATGGAACAGGAGCGCACCCGCTACGGGCTGGCAATACCGGCGCTGGGCAGCCTGATTTTGACCCACAGTCTGGATAAACAAGTTCCGGCTCTGAAAGAGTTTCCGAAAGAAGACCGTCCTAACTCCACCATGGTGTTCTGGTCGTTTCGCATTATGGCGGGCCTGGGGATGTTGATGATCTTGCTCGGCACGTTTGCCCTGTGGCTACGCTACAAACAACGCCTGTATACCTCGCGTCCTTTCCTGCGCTTCGCGCTATGGATGGGACCCTCCGGTCTGATTGCCATTCTGGCCGGATGGGTCACCACCGAAGTCGGTCGTCAGCCGTGGGTTGTTTACGGCCTGCAACGGACGGCGGATGCGGTTTCCGCACATGGTGATTTGCACATGAGCATCAGCCTGCTGGCCTTCTTTGTGGTTTACAGTTCGGTCTTCGGTGTGGGCTACAGCTACATGATCCGTCTGATCCGCAAAGGACCGCAGGAAGATGGCCCGACGAGTCCGCCAACGGGTACCCCTGCTCGACCGCTTTCCGCTGCGGTCCTTGATTCTCAACCGGAGGCACACCGCTAATGGGTATTGATTTATCAGTTATCTGGTTCGTTATCATCGTGTTCGCCACGCTGATGTATATCGTGATGGATGGTTTCGACCTTGGGATTGGCATCTTATTTCCGGCCATTCAGGACCCCGACGATCGCGATGTGATGGTCAACAGCGTGGCGCCGGTCTGGGACGGCAATGAAACCTGGCTGGTACTGGGGGGCGCAGGCTTGTTTGGTGCCTTTCCGCTGGCCTACGCGGTGATCGTCGATGCGTTGACCATCCCCTTAACCCTGATGCTAATCGGCCTGATTTTTCGCGGCGTGGCCTTTGAGTTTCGTTTCAAAGCAACGCCCGCACACCGGCCATTCTGGGATAAAGCGTTTATATGCGGTTCAATCCTCGCCACCTTTACCCAGGGCGTTGTCGTCGGTGCGGTGCTTAATGGATTCTCAGTCAGCGGACGCAGTTACAGCGGCGGACCTTTCGACTGGCTCACCCCTTTCACGCTGTTTTGCGGCGTGGGCCTGGTGGTGGCCTATGCGCTACTGGGTGCGACATGGCTGGTGATGAAAAGCGAAAATCCGCTGCAGGACAAAATGCGCAACGCCGCCAAAAAACTGTTGCTGGCGCTGTTGGTGGTCATTGCCATTATCAGCCTGTGGACGCCGCTGGCGCACAGCGCCATTGCCGATCGCTGGTTTAGCCTGCCGAATCTGTGGTTCCTGATGCCGGTTCCGCTCCTGGTGGCGCTGATCAGCCTGTGGTTGTGGCGTTCGCTGGGTCAGCAGCACAGCCATGCACTGGCGTTTATCCTGACGCTGGGGTTGATTTTCCTCGGTTTCAGCGGATTGGGGATCAGCATCTGGCCGCATATCATTCCACCGTCCATCACCCTCTGGCAGGCGGCAGCACCGCCGCAAAGTCAGGGCTTTATGCTGGTAGGTGCCTTGTTGATTATCCCGATAATCCTCGTGTACACCTTCTGGAGCTATTACGTTTTTCGCGGCAAAGTTCAACCTGGTGAGGGGTATCATTGATGCAGCAATCAATCTGGAAACGCCTGATGTGGTTGGTGATCCTGTGGGGCGGCAGCGTGCTGGCTCTGGCCGCTGTTGGCATGGCCTTTCGTGTGCTGATGACGGCAGCAGGTTTTAAGTCCTGAGTCTGCATTAATAATGGTCGGGTAGCGTAGCGTTACCCGACGGCTAAAATCCCAACGCTATATAAACAAAAATGCAATAACCGGCGAATTGATGAAACACCGATTGCCTTTAACCCGATTAAATAATGAAATAGTCACCCGGAGAAATTATCGCCATTTTTGTTAAAACGTACCAGAGGGTGAATGATGTTTAAGAAAGGGTTAACGGTGTTTTTGCTGACCAGTGCGCTTTTCTCTGGCCAGCTTTTCGCTACTAATCAGGGACATGAATATCTTCAGGTGCAGGATGCCGATCACTTATTACGTCACACGGCTGACAGCGATGAACTGCGCGTGACGGCGGAAGAATCCGCCGCCGATCTCCGTGAACACCATCACTGGCAAAAATCACGCAAACCCGATACCCATCAAAGTTAACGCTTAGCCTTTACGCTTCGGCAGCGTTTTCATCAGTTCATCCGGGCTGACGGAAGCCACGATGCTGCCCGGCAGCGGCATTTTCAGAATGTGATGTTTCATCTTGCCGATGACGTGCATTTCGCACGGTCGGCAATCAAATTTCAGCGTCAGCACGTCGTCACCGTTGACCAACTGCATTGGCGTCGCTTTCCAGCTTTTGATGTTGCCTTTGGCCTGTTTCGGGCACAGATTAAAGGCAAAACGCAGGCAGTGCTTGGTGATCATCACCGGCACTTCACCTTTTTCTTCATGCGCTTCATAAGCGGCATCAATCAGCTGAACGCCATAACGGTGGTAAAACGCGCGCGCTTTGTGGTTATAGACGTTTGCCAAAAAACTCAGATGCGTTTGCGGGTAAACCGGGGCCGGATCGGCTACCGGCTTACGGCATCCACGCTGGTAACTGGCCAGTCGCGCTGCGTCCAGCATTTCAACGGCGTCACGACGCAGTTGATTAAGCTGACCGTTCGGCACAAACAGCGCACCCGGCAGATTCACCTGAATATCGCGGGCGTAATACAGCGTCTGCCCAAGCTTTGCCAGCCCTTCCTGCAAATTGCTCAGCGCTTTTTCCGCGTTGTTCGCTTCTTCAAACTGGCCGTCCAGCGTGTGGGTGATGCTCACGCCCTCCTCACTGGTGAGCGTCAGGATCAGCTGTTCCTGCCAGCCGCCCAGTTCAATATCGACCGCCACGCGACGTTCGCTGGACGTTTTGGTCAACGCCTGCTGCCAGTTATGATCGAGGTTACGATTCAACGGATGATGCGGACGCACTTTATGCAGATCGGCCGGCATTTCATTTGGCCAGACCCGATAGCGGTTGTTCCCCGTTTTCTCGACAGTATTGGCACGAAACCCAACCACATCACGCTTGATCAGCACGTTCAGGCCATCACCGTTAGCCAGCGGTTCCGTCACTTCAACGTCAAGGTGATCTTTTGCCACTTTCAGCACTTCGCCTACCGGCAAGCCGATAAACTTCGGCGAGTCGAATGCACCGATATCCCCTTTGCGGGCGGTGACAAAGTAATCAGTGCTACCGCGGTGGAACGTTTTGTCCGTAGAAGGGGTAAAGAAATGTTCTGTACGTCCGGCTGAGGCACGGGCTAAATCATCGCGCTGTTCGATAATCGCATCCAGCACCTGGCGATAATGGGCGGTGATATTCTTCACGTAGCTCATGTCTTTGTAGCGGCCTTCAATTTTGAAGGACCGCACGCCTGCGTCGATCAACGCGCCCAGGTTGGCAGTCTGATCGTTATCTTTCATCGACAGCAGATGTTTTTCGTATGACACCACCCGCCCCTGATCGTCTTTCAGGGTATACGGCAGGCGGCAAGCCTGAGAGCAGTCACCGCGGTTGGCGCTGCGTCCGGTCTGGGCGTGAGAGATATAGCACTGCCCGGAATACGCCACGCATAACGCACCGTGAATGAAAAACTCAAGGGTCGCGTCGGTGGCCTGATGGATAGCGCTAATCTGTTCCAGACTCAGCTCGCGCGCCAGTACAATCTGGGTAAACCCCACATCGCCGAGAAATTTAGCCTTCTCGACGCTGCGAATATCACACTGGGTACTGGCATGGAGTTCAATGGGCGGAATATCCAGTTCCAGAATCCCCATGTCCTGTACAATCAGGGCATCAACGCCGGTCTGATACAGGTCGGTAATCAAGCGCTGAGCAGGTTCCAGCTCATCATCGTGTAAAATCGTATTCAACGTCACAAAGATTTTTGCCCCATAGCGATGGGCGAAAGGCACCAGTTCAGCGATATCCTTCAGGCTGTTACTGGCATTATGACGTGCGCCAAACCCCGGTCCACCAATGTAAACGGCATCTGCGCCGTGCAAAATGGCTTCGCGTGCAATCGCGGTATCACGGGCCGGGCTTAACAATTCAAGACGATAAGGTTGCTGAGGCATACGGTTGTTACCATCCAAAAGCGGTAAAATGGCGGCTATTGTAGTCAGAAGCGCGACGTTGCGAAATAGTTTTCCCGATTAACTGCGCGGGTAATGGATGAGCGAATGAAAGTAAACCGTCTGTTCGCTGCTGTTCCGATAACTGTGCGCGGAATCCCCGGCAAAACGCACCCCCTCGCCGGTTTTTAACGTTCGCCAGCTGCCGTCAATGTCCATATCCAGCAGGCCATTAATCACCACCACATGTTCAATAACGCCGGTCTCGTGCGGGGTAGATTCGCTGAGCGCTCCCGGTGCCAGCAGTATCGAAAAATGGTCAAAGCAGAGTTGCGGATCCCACGGGAACAGCGGCGTGACGATCATCGCCTGCTGCTGTGGGTCGAATGCGGGCGTGCTGTCGGCTTCCGGCGGCGTGATAAAGGTCGAAAAGGGCACGTTCAGCCCGGTAGCGATTTTCCATAATGTCGCCACCGTTGGGCTGGATTCGTTGCGCTCAATCTGCCCCAACATGGCTTTTGACACGCCGGTCTCCTGCGCCAGACGCGCAAGGCTCCATTCCCGCTGTTGACGTAGCATCCTGAGCGTAGTCGCCAGATAGTGGGTAACATTATCCATTCGTTTTCTCCCGATCTCATGTGGCAAAGACATAGCCTATCACTTGTACGTTATAACGCACAGTGCTACAGTGAATGACCGTTATAACGCACGCGGAGTTGCTATGCGCACATGTTATCTTCCTCTGCCTACTGTACTGTCTGGTTTCGTGGCCGTGCTGGTCGGCTATGCCAGTTCAGCGGCGATTATCTGGCAAGCAGCGATGTCCGCTGGAGCAACTACCGGGCAAATTGCGGGTTGGATGACTGCCCTGGGCATCGCCATGGGCGTCAGTACGCTGGCATTAACGTTATGGTACCGTGCGCCGATATTAACCGCGTGGTCAACGCCCGGCGCGGCACTGTTGGTCACCGGTCTGCAGGGTTTAACCATGCAGGAGGCAATTGGCGTATTTATTGTCGCCAATGCGCTGATCGTCCTGTGCGGCGTGACGGGATTGTTCGCCCGACTGATGCAAGTCATCCCTCACTCGCTGGCGTCAGCGATGCTGGCTGGGATCCTGCTGCGTTTTGGCCTACAGGCATTTAATAGTTTGAACAACGAGCTGCTACTGTGCGGCAGCATGCTGCTGGCGTGGCTGGTGCTCAAAGTTGTCGCCCCCCGCTACGCGGTCATTGCTGCGATGTTGGTGGGGATAATGATTGCCTTGATAAAAGGTGACATTGTCACTAATAACATAACTCTCTCACCGGTGATGCCGGAATTTATCGCCCCCCACTTTTCCCTCGCCCACAGCATCAGTATTGCCCTGCCGCTGTTTCTGGTCACCATGGCCTCGCAAAATGCCCCCGGCATTGCCACCATGAAGGCCTCCGGCTATTCATTACCCGTTTCGCCGTTGATCGTGTTCACCGGCCTGCTGGCGCTGTTGTTTTCCCCGTTTGGCGTCTACTCCATCTGTATTGCCGCCATCACCGCCGCGATATGCCAAAGCCCGGAAGCGCACCCGGACGCCCAGCGACGCTGGTTAGCCGCCGCAGCTGCGGGTGTTTTCTATCTGCTGGCGGGCGTATTCGGCGGTTCAGTGACCGGGTTAATGGCGGCCCTGCCGGTAAGCTGGATCCAGATGTTGGCCGGTCTGGCGCTGCTGGGAACGATTAGCGGCAGCCTGTATCAGGCACTGCATCATGAAGCCGAGCGTGACGCGGCGATTATCACCTTTCTGGTCACCGCCAGCGGTTTGACGCTGCTGGGGATTGGATCTGCATTTTGGGGATTAATTGCCGGAGGGGTGTGCTACACGGTGCTGAGATTAGCGCGCCGCACGTAGCTGCGAGGGCGTTTTGCCCGTCACCTGTTTAAAACGGTTGCTGAAGTGGCTGGCAGAGCTAAATCCGCAGGCCATCGCGATATCCGACAAGCTGCGGGAAGAGTAACAAACCAGCTGCTGCGCCAGCGCCATACGCCGCTGCATCACATATTGATGGGGTGCCATGTTCATCGACTGGCGGAACATTCGGGCAAAGTGAAAATCGCTCAACGCCGCTTCACCGGCTAAATCGCTCAGGGTGATGGGGTACGCCAAATGCGCGTCGATATAGGCCAGAACGTTACGCAAGGTGACGGGCGCGAGTCCTCCCGTGACCACCGGCGGTCGCCATTGTACGTTGCTGTAATGCTGGATCAGGTGCGTCAATAACAGCGAGGACGCGGCGCTGAGCGTGAGATGGTTAGCAGGCTGTTGCCAGTCATTACCAAGCAAAAACTGGCGGTACACGGCGGTGATCCCCGGATCGCTGCCGAAAGTATGTTCATCCAGCGTGACGCTATAGGGGCTCTTATCCCAGACTTTCTCCCCCACCTCGCGCAGATGCGCGTCGGTGCAGTAGAGATGCACAAACGACAGATCGTCGCGGATATCCCAGCTGGATTCGCTCTCTTTGGGCATCAGGCAGAAGCGGTCCGGGCCACCGCCGTTCTTCCAGCCGCCCGCCGTTTTGTGGTAACTCTCATAGCCATCTGCCACATACAAACTGAGCGTATGGTGATCGCAATATTGGGTGATGGTATCGCGTTTGTTCGACCATGCCGCCAGCTGGATCCCAGAATGTAACGCAACCGATTCATGCAGCACGGCATTATGTTTGCGTAAGTTTTCAAAGGCATCGTAGGGCTGAGGCATACCATCACTTTCAAAGACGTTGTGAGCAGACTTTCAGTCTATCTCAGCAACAGGGTGTTAACAGCCCTCTTTTCCGCTTTGCAGAAAAAAAAGCGCAAGATTTTGCAAGTCTCTCGCAATCGGATGAAAGCGCCCGCGGAGGTGGCGTGGCAAAGTCTGCCTTTGAATAGGCAAAATGAGAGCGATGTATGAACGCACTGTTGTACAGTCTGGTGGTGGTGATATGGGGCACGACGTGGATTGCGATTTACCTGCAACAGGGCCCGGTTGCCGCACCGGTTTCTATTTTCTGGCGCTTTGCCGTTGCCAGCACGGTGATGATAGCTATTCTGCTGGTAAGCGGAAAATTGCGTAAGCTTTCTGCGCGTGACCATCTGTTTTGTTTGTTACAAGGTGGATGCGTTTTTTGTTTTAACTTCTGGTGTTTTTACACGGCTGCCGCGTGGATCAATACCGGACTCGAATCGGTTATTTTCTCGATGGCGGTCCTGTTCAATGCGGTTAATAGCTACCTGTTTTTTGGTCAAAAACCGCCGCGACGTTTTTATGTCGCCGCTGGACTGGGGCTGACAGGTATCGTCACCTTGTTCTGGCAAGATTTAGTCAACAGTGGGTTGAATCACTCGCTGCTGCTGGGCATTGGTTTGAGCGCCCTCGGCACTTTTGGTTTCTCGCTTGGCAATATGATCAGTCTGCGTCATCAGAAAAATGGCCTTGAAGTGATGACCACCAATAGTTGGGCGATGTTATACGGCACGGTGTTGATTGCTACCATTGCGCTGGTGCGTGGCGACAACTTCACGCCACAGTGGACCTTCAGTTATCTCAGTGCGCTGTTGTATCTGGCGATTTTCGGTTCGGTGATCGCCTTTGGCGCCTATTTCACGCTAGTCGGACGTATCGGCCCCAGTAAAGCGGCATACAGCACGCTGCTTTTCCCGTTGGTGGCACTGACGCTGTCCACGCTGTATGAGGGATATGTCTGGCAGGTCAATGCGATTATCGGGTTAGTGCTGATTTTGCTGGGGAATCTGGTGATGTTCACCCGTCCGGAAATGCTGATGGGGAAACTGCTGTACCGTCGCAGGGTAGCCTAAAAAAACGCACCATCCGCAGAAAGCAGATGGTGCATTTTTCATTATTGTTTTTGGTTTATGTTAAACATGGAGGCATCGGTCGCCATGTCATCAACCACTTTCTTCAACGTTTCGAACGCCATCGGCGTACTTTCGTTGTTCAGGTCTTTACCTTCACCCTTACGAACAACTTTGATCACAGGTTTATTGGTTGCCGCATCGATCAACTCACCTTCAAAATAGAGGTGGGTATCCATGGTGCGGTGCCCTGTCGCCATTTGCGTACCGGCAACAACCAGTGCAACCGGAACCACTTCATAGAATTGCAGCCCTTCTTTACTGGTATCAACACCGGTGATCGCCCCACGGAAAATCAGGCTACGTGGGCCAGGGGTTGTCACCAGAGGCTTACGCTTACCAATGGAAGTTTTCATTTGAGTATTGGTATAGCTCAGCAGCTTATCAAGCACCTGCTGTCCAACCTGAGTGGTTGGCTTAGGAACCGGATAATACGTGACCGGGTTATAAACGATATTATCGTATTTAGATTCATTAAAGCCAGGGTCAACCCAACGAAGCACGGTTTGCCCCGATGCTGATTTAGTTTCCTTCAGGCCAGAATAGTCTTTTAAAAACCCAGAGTATTTATCCGGCTGAGTCACTTTTGACGCACAGCCAGATAATGCCAACAGGCCAGTAAGCACTGCAACTTTAAATAAAGTTTGAGTACGCATGAAACGATCCCTTTAGTTTTCGCAATGATGCTTAAAAAGAATAGCAAAACAGAATCGTTTTGGATGTACTAAAAATGGTAAGGACCGCACAATTTTATCTTAACGTTCAGCATAAAAAAATGCTGAACGTTGAAAGAGTTATCTCAAATGCAAGCTTTATGCAGTTTTACGCGCCAGCATTGTCGCAAAGCGTAGTTTAATACGATTGCCGTTCTCATCCGTACGGTGAAGTTCACCCACGTCTTCATTGTACTTCAGGAGATCCCATCCGTTGTAATAGCGGCGTAACTCGCCTGCTTTAAACGCAAACGGGAACCCAACGGTACACGGAAAATCATCGGTATCCATTGCCGCGACGATCAGGTTATATCCACCTGGTTTTGTGCAGCGCTGCATATTCTCAATCAGGCCCGGAATGGTTTTCGCTTCGAGGAACATCATCACCACGGTAGAGAGAATAAAATCATATTCCCCGTCAAAGCGTAACGCATTGAGGTCCACTACCCCGGCTTGCAGGTTGGTCAGCCCTTCCGCATCTTTAATGCGCTCCAGGTTGGCAATGCTCATTGGGTTTTTATCCCACGCGGTCACGTCATAACCGTTAGCCGCCAGGAACAGACTGTTACGACCATTCCCGCAGCCCAAATCTAACGTTTTGCCAGGGGCAACAATTTTTGCCGCCTCAACAACGTCGGAATGTGTACGGGTTAAATCATATTTCTCAGTAAAGTAGTTTTCGTCACAACGGGTCATTATTTATCCTCAGATTTCAGTAATGCAGCACGTTCCGTGCGGATAAGCAGTTTTCCCTGCATCAGCAATGCAAACGTACGTATCAGTAATAGCGCAATGATAAAATTGGTAAAAATAAACAGCGGGATCGCCAACGTATGGAAAAAGCCTGACGCGCTGCCGTGGCCTAAATGCAGCCCCGTCGTCGCCAGCGCGGACACGCCAAACGAGAAGCTCCAGAATGACGCATTAAACGGCTGAGACAGGTACCACGGCATCAGTCGTAACATGAACAGCAGTTGCAGCAAGCCATAGCCGAACAACATTTTTGCCAGCGTATCGCCTTCTCCGCCGTTGACACTGAGCCAGGCGCTACAGGCAACCAGCGCCGGAGCCAGTTGGATCCCTAGCGAGGTACGTAATACCGCCGGCAGCTCACCTGAACTACGTAATCGTTGCAGAATAACCGGTTCAAGGCTTAGCCACGAAAAGACGCCCGCGCCCAAAAAGACCAACCCTGCATCATTGTAACCGAGCGCGCCACAGGCCATGGCGCTGATAAAGTTGTTGGCCACGGTCGGCAGGTACAAACCCGGCGTGGTGGCTTCTTCAGGATGAGAACCCCGCCACAGTCCTGCCGTTTGCCAGGCCGCATACGACAGTTGGATCACCACACCAATACCAAACAAGGCCACGGCTAATGGTCGGCACCACGGAACAAAACCAATTGCTACCAACATGGTTGTGGCAGGGAAAAGACTAACAAAGCTACTCATTACCGGGTGGCGTATTTCTGCCAGCACGCTGTGGGGAAAACGCACCAGGCGGGTAACAAATGCCAGCGTTAGCAGTCCCCAAATGACCATCGCGAGGATTACCAGACCGTCACCCATCCAGTGGCTCACCGGCCATATCTGACTGGCATATCGCCAGGCAAAACCCATCCCGATAGTTCCCAGTACCATGCCAAAATAACCGGCCGGAAGATTAAGGACTCGCTCACTGTGCTTGTTATTACTCATTTCGTTTATTTTTTAAAGTATATTTGAAATACATTTTATGGAATTTACGGCTGTTTAGCCAGTGCGGAAAACTTTGCTACGTTTAACTAAGGTGTGCAACAGGGAAATTCGCCATGACCAAGTATTGTCTTTGCAACGAACCCCGTACCTTCAGTTATCAGGATAATGACCACAAAAAAAACGTATCGTTACGCCAGATAATCGCCCTCATCGACTTTAATGATGTAAAAGCCGGAACGCGGGGCGGCTGGATTGACGATGAAAGCGTGCTGGCACAAAACGGCAATTGCTGGATTTACGATGAGAATGCTATCGCCTTTGCCGGGGCGGTTATCTCCGGTAACGCCCGCATTACCCAGGCAAGCGTGGTCCGAGATGCCGCCCAGATTAGCGGTGAGGCGTGGATTGACCAGTCAGAAATCAGCCACGGCGCACAGATAAGTGACAACGTCACAGTTAAAAGCGCAATTATCCGTGGAGAATGCCTCCTTTCCGGTGAGGCCTGTGTGTTAAGTGACTCGGAAATCATTGCCGCCAAAGGATTAACCCGTGAAAGCGACCAAATGCTGCACATTTACGACCGCGCTATCGTCAGCAACTCGCGCGTGGTGCATCAGGCGCAAATATATGGCGACGCCGTCGTCAGCTACGCCTTTATCGAACACCGCGCCGAAGTTTTTGATTTTGCGCGAATAGAGGGCAACGAGGAAAATAACGTCTGGATCTGCGATTGCGCGAAAGTGTACGGGCACGCCAGGGTTGTCGCCGGAACCGATGACGATGCCATTCCTACCCTGCGCTACAGTTCGCAGGTGGCGGAACACGCCGTGGTCGAGGGTAACTGCATCCTGAAGCATCACGTGCTGGTTGGGGGGCACGCGCACCTTCGCGGCGGTCCAATCCTGCTTGATGATCGCATCCTCATTGAGGGTCACGCCTGCATCCAGGGAGAAGTGTTGATCGAGCATCATATTGAGGTTACCGGCCAGGCTTGCATCGAGGCATTTGAGGGCGACGTGATTCATCTACGCGGCCCGAAAGTGGTCAATGGTCAACAGCGTATTACCCGCACGCCTCTGGCTGGCTTATTCTGAGGTGCAATCAATGATACGGGCGTAGAGATTCACATCGTGGTACTCACCGTTGAGGTACTCCGCCTGCATCATACGCCCTTCCAGCAGGAAGCCATTGCGCTGCGCGACCTGATTACTTTCATGGTTGTCCACCCGGCATTTAATAATAAAACGGCGGATCTCACCACGCTGCGCATAATGCTGAATAAACGCCTGTAGCGCCCGGGACAGTATGCCGAGCCCCTGATGCTCTTCATTCAGCCAGTAACCGATATAGGCGGCTTTATTCAGCGGTTCAATCTGGTTAAACGAGATCACTCCCACCACATTCTGCTGTTCAAAAATAAGGAACATTTTGGCGTAGCCGCGCTGATGCAACATCATATTCCCCTGCACGTTCTTGCGCGTGTCATCCTCGGATCCCACAAACTGTGGCCAGTTCAGCGACTGCTGCAGCCAGAGCTTATTTTTGAGTACCAACTGATGCAATGGCGTGACGTGTTGCTCTTCGACTGCCCGCAGTTCCAGCGTATCGCTGACGGGAATGACTTCTGGCATGTTTTTCTCCTTCACTTGCATTAACAGGGCATTTCTGACTGCCATCCGCTGATATTAATCTGTTTATCACCCCGGACATCCTCATGGGGATGAACATCCTATCTCAGAGAAAGGTTCCGTTCACCTCATGTTCATCGTTTCTCTGAAGCACCGATTCCTGTGAACGAGTAAAGGCCGTTCTACGCCACGCTCTTTACAATCCCGGCACCCGGCACGGAAAATTGTTGCTGCGCAATTCCCTCAGGAAGTGGAAGAAATCAGCGGCGCGCTGTTCACCGAAATGTCGATTCTATGGGGCGCGACGCATAAACGGGGGGATGGTCGATTAAGCTTTAAACAGGAAGGGCTTCCCATTCTTGCGGAAAGCCCTTTTACACAGCGAGAGTCGTATTATTTAGCTCTCACTGACACTCTCTTTTTGCAGGATTTTGAGCAGGTCTTCCTTCAGGTGAAGTTTCTGTTTCTTCAGGCGAACAATATCCAAACTGTATCCCCGACCATCCGAACCTTCCAGTCTGGAAATCTCATGATCAAGGCTGTTGTGTTTTTCGAATAAAGACAGAAAGCGAGGATTCTCGGATTTCAGTCGGGAAATGAGGTCTCTGTATTCTGGAAACATACTTTCTCCCTGTTAGTGGACATAAAGCGTGTATAAGAAATACACACCTTCAGCTTACCCATTTGGCATAGGGAAAAATGCGAACAGGATCGAGTAAATAGCGTACAGAATGTTCCAGCAGAGATGAGGTCTGTGACTCCCCTTCAGGAGAGCCACAGGACTTGCGATTAACGCATTTCGCGGTCGTCGACGTACTGACGTTTATCTGGTGCTGGCGGGAAATACTGATACAGCCAGGTCTCGCTGATAGCATCGCCCTGGCAACGCAGGAACATGCGCATATCTACCGGATCGGTTGAGTCCGAGGTCGGATACCAGTCAAACTGAATACGATAGCCATCGATAGGCTCTACGTAGAGGATTTCAATCTGCTTCGCTTCTCCACTGGAGAGCGTAATCACCGGCTCAATACCCTTCGGCGCAGCGGCTTTCAGATCGCCACCGACGAAATCAACGGCAAAACGACGTGCCCATTTTTCCGGGTAATGCTCGCCCGGTGCCCATCCTTCCGGGAATCCCCCCATGCCGGTGCGGGTTGCCAACACGCGCGCCAGCGGCGAGCGTACCGGCGGCTGTGCGCTCCAGTACAGGCGATATTTGAATTCCAGATCGTCACCAGCTTTGATCGCTTTCTCCGGCTGCCAGAAGCAGACGACGTTATCCAGCGTTTCACCCGTGGTTGGGATCTCCATCAAGCCAATGGTCCCCTTGCCCCACTGGTTACGCGGCTCGACCCACAGGCTTGGGCGCTTGTTGTACCAGCCCATGATGTCCTGGTAGTGGGAGAAATCACGATCGAGTTGCAGTAGACCAAACCCGCGCGGGTTGTTATCGGTGTAGGCATTGAACTGCAGTTTTTGCGGATTGTTCAGCGGACGGCAGATCCACTCCCCGTTGCCGCGCCACATTGCCAGGCGGTCGGAGTCATGGATTTGCGGGTGAATGGTGTCGCACATCCGGCGTTCGTTATTGCCACAGCTAAACATGCTGGTCATCGGCGCAATGCCGAGCTGTTTGATGTCTTTGCGGGCGTAGACATGGTTCTGCACATCCATGATCACCTGCGTTTTCTCACAGTGGATCACAAATTTAAACGCACCAGTTACGCTCGGGCTGTCGAGCAGCGCATATACCGTAAAACTGGTCGCGCCCGGTTTGACTGTTTCGAACCAGAACGCGGTAAAGTCAGGAAACTCTTCTTTGCTATCGGTGTAGGTATCCACCGCCAGACCACGCGCCGACAAACCATACTGATAGGTGTCATCTACGGCGCGGAAATAGCTGGCACCGAGGAAAGAAACCACATCGCGGCGGGCCAGTTCCGGTGCTTTAAACACGCGGAAACCGGCGAAGCCGAGATCGGTTTGCCCTTCCAGCTGTTTGGTATCTACGCCCGCATCGTTGTACTTGAACAGTTCAGGGCGGAAGTGGATCTCACGCGCCATATGCGTACTGTCATCAACCGAGAACATGCGCACGCGGCGACGGAAGCCCATGCCGACATGGAAGAACTGCGCGTCCAGCTGACGATTTTCAACGTTGTTCCACAGTGACTGCTCGGCGTCGTACTGAATACTGTTGTAAGCCTGAGGCGTGAGTTTCGCCAGCGTATCCGGCAACGCGCGCGGCGCACCGCCCCACGGTTTTTGTGCCAAATCATGGGCCATTGATTGCAGTACGGAAAAATCAAAACGTACGGTTTTTCCGTCTGCAATGTCAGACTCTGCCGCATAGGCAGCACGGGAAAAGAGTGATGCAATACCACTGGTTCCGCACACGGCGGCCATTGCCATTGAACCTTTAATAAATCGTCTACGATTCATGCCTGAAAGTAAGTCCTTCTGGTCGTGTGAATGGTCCCGCGCCGGTCACAATCTGCGGCAAGAGAGTGCACATTTCTGATCGCTCACTCTAGACAAAATTCATTAATAATCCAATTGTTGGTCGCCGATTATCTGTACAAAATCGAAAATATTTTATGTCGATGGGAACAGACCGAATCCCGTGTAAATTCCATTAAAGTAAACCACAGCGCCGTTTACTGCGCTCTTCTGCCTCCCGATACAACACAAACTCATCATATACCGCACAACCCAGCGCCTGTTCAAACGCGTCCCGACTGGCGTTACCGTGACTGCGCGCCTGGGTTTCATTGCCCAGATTAGACTGGAAAATACCCGCGGCGCTCACCGGTAAAAAATCTTCGTAGGTGATCGGTTGAGCCACCAGCCAACCCCGCTCGATCAACGGCTGCGGGTCATCTTCTGGGCGGATCGCCTGACGGTGCGCCTCGCCCGACGGCGTTAGTCGATAGCGAAACCAGGCCAGCCCCTGCTGGCGTAGCAAAAATTCACTGTCCGGGAAGGTTTTAAACACCTCTTGAAGATGCAACTGGTGCGTCAGGTTGTCTTTTCCCGTTCCCGCCTTACTCAGCAGTTCATCGTACAGCGCCCGGCCTTTGGGGGTCAGCGCCACGCCACGTTGTTCAATCTCACCAAAACGAGCAGTGTGCGTGCCGCGCATTTCACCAGCAAACAGTACCGCCTCCTCCAGCGCTTTAAAACTGGTCTGGCGCAGCAGAATGGGCACCTCACGGCGCGGCGGCCCTTCAATGAGGATTTTTGGTTCGATACCGCACTCCGGCATCATCGACTGCACGCGGTCGATATCCAGCGTGCGCGGCGTCAGATGGTTGATGTGGCAACCGGGGAAACACACTACATCGGCAATCAGTCGGTGTTCGTTGTGCAGCGCGTGATAGGTCTCTTCATCTACCGTAGCGTGCTGATGCCAGCGGAAGGTTTCCAGCGCTTGATGCACAAATTCCTGAGCCTGCGCGGCTGTGAAACCGCCCTGTTCATCAAACTCATCCAATAGTTCGTGGCAACGGCGGGTAAAGATATCGCGTTTTGCAAGAATGTCTGCAGCCCGCTGGCGTAACGCGACGTTATCGATTAATTCGAGGCGTAATAACGAGGTAAAGACCCGAAACGGATTACGCGAAAGTGAGGCATCGTCAATGGGACGAAACGCCGTGGAATGGACGGGGACGCCCGCCTGGGAGAGATCGTAATAGCTGACCGGATACATGCCCATAATGGCAAACATCCGCCGCAGCGTGGACAGTTCCTGTGCGGTACCCACCCGGATGGCACCGTGGCGCTCAACGTTAAGACGCGCCAGTTCATCCGCATTGGCCAATTTTTCATGCAGCGTCGGATTATTTTCCAGTACCGCCAGATTCACATCAGCGACAAGTTCCAGCAACGTGCCGTACTGCGGGACTTCCTGCTGGTACATTGCTGACATTGCCTGCGAAAATTGTTCCCGAATCTCATCTGCCGTGATGGTGTTCGCCATAATGTCATGCCTCCAGTGAATATTACCTGGAGTGTAGAGAACGCTACCGAGTCCGGTGGGAAGAATTTACAAACTGTGATCTCACATAAATTCCCCCACCCACAAAGAACTTACTGGCGTGGTTTTAAATGACTTTCCAGCCATGGCAGCATCTGTTTTTTACGACTCAGCATTCCTTCAACTTTGCAGGGCTGCGCGATATCTGTCAGTTCTTTTCCGGCAAACCACAGGCTGGTGTCACCTTTGTTGATATCCGTCAGCATCAGCACCACCAGCGCGGCGTGGTGTTCTTCAGCATAGCGCGCCATTTCCGCACGCAAATCGTCCAGCACCGGCGCAACCTGATCCAGCGCATACAGTTCCAGCTGAGCCACGCAAACCTGATGCCCATGAATCGTAAACGTTTTGCAATCTTTATTGAGAAGTTGCCGGGCGTTCATCCCTTCCACGCTGGTTTTAGCTGACAGCAGGTCGCGGCAGAATGCCTCCCGACCAACCCCCGTTTTTTCAACCAACGCGTCCACCGCCTGGCGGTCGTCTGCCGTGGTAGTAGGTGAACGCAGCGTGACAGTGTCACTCAAAATAGCACCTAGCAGCAAAACGGCCTCGGCGGAAGAGATCTGACGACGCTCCTCTTCCGACATCAGTTGCCATAACAGCGTCGCGCTACTGCCGACCGGTTTCACCCACACTTCCGGTGGTAAACGCGTCACCAAACCACCGAGGCGGTGATGATCGATAATACCAACGACATTACTCTCAGCCAGAGAATCTGGACCCTGAACCGGTTCAGTAAAATCAACCAGCCAGACATCACAGTCGGTCAGTGGAAACGTCAGCAGTTCAGGCATCGAGAGTCCCGCGTACTCAAAGATAAACTGCGTTTCGCGATTAGGTTCACCCGCGCGCCATGCCGTCGCCTGCTGGCCGCGTAAGGTTAACCAGCGCGCAGTCATCGCGGCGGTGCAGATGGCATCGCTATCGGGATTAAGGTGCCCTATTACATGAATCATTAATCAGTGCCTTGTGGTGAGTAGAGAACAATAGCCAAAGTATAACGACCGGGCACATTCCCTGCCATGATCCCGCTGCGCAGTCAGGCAGTACAAAACATAAGCAAAATAAATCAGTTGTAAGTAAAATATGATAAATGTTAATAATATTTTGCTATCAGGTTATCAAAAACCAACAACTTTACTTGCTACCGATACGGCTCTGTTTTTAACATCGCTTATGGAAAAAAATGTTCTGTTCAATCAGCGTATTCGCTTGCGCCATCTTCATACTTTTGTCGCCGTTGCCCAACAGGGGACGCTGGGGCGCGCGGCTGAAACCCTAAACTTGAGTCAACCGGCCCTCTCCAAAACACTCAACGAACTGGAGCAACTGACCGGGACACGCCTCTTCGAGCGCGGTCGCCTTGGTGCGCAGTTAACACTACCCGGCGAACAGTTTCTTACCCATGCGGTAAGGGTTCTGGACGCGCTCAATACCGCCGGTCAGGCATTAAATCGTCGCGAAGAAGCGCATAATGATGTCGTGCGTATCGGGGCACTACCGACGGCTGCACTGGGTATTCTTCCCGCCGTCATTGGTCCGTTCCACAAGCAGCAAATGGAGACCACGCTGCAAGTTGCCACCATGAGTAACCCGATGATCCTGGCTGGGTTAAAATCCGCGGAAATCGATCTCGGCATTGGCCGGATGGCCGATGCGGAACTTATGGTCGGGCTGAACTACGAATTATTATTTCTCGAGTCGCTCAAGCTGGTGGTGCGCCCTAACCACCCGTTGTTGCAGGAAACCATCACGCTAAGCCGGGTGATGGAGTGGCCGGTTGTGGTTTCGCCAAAAGGCACCGCGCCGAGACAGCATGCGGAAGCCCTGCTGCAAAGTCAGGGATGTGAACTGCCGCGAGGTTGTATTGAAACCCTGTCGGCATCGCTTTCGCGGCAGTTGACCGTAGATTACGACTATGTGTGGTTTGTACCATCAGGCGCGGTGCGGGAAGATTTGCGCCAGGCCACGCTGGTGTCATTACCGGTACCGACGCAAGGGTCCGGTGAGCCCATTGGCATTTTGACCCGTAGCGACGTTCAACTCTCTACCGCCGCACAGATCCTCATCGCCGCGATCCGCAAAACCGTCCCATTTTGATATTTCTCGCCGCCAAAAATAAAGGGACCCGCGGGTCCCTTTATGGTTAAAACGTTTCCCAATGCTCACCGTGGGATGGCGACGTTTGCGGCGACGAATAAACCGGTGTAGCCGCAAGGGGAACGCGTTTTTTCACGCTGCCGCCCTGCAAGCGAAAGGTGCCAACCGCCTGGGTTAAACGTGCCGCCTGCTCTTCCAGCGAGGCCGCTGCGGCAGACGCTTCTTCGACCAGCGAGGCGTTTTGCTGCGTCACCTTATCCATCTCTGAAATCGCCTGGCTCACCTGCACAATGCCCCGGCTTTGCTCATCAGAGGCGGCGGCAATTTCCAGCATAATATCGGTCACGCGTTTTACCGCATCAACGATATCCGTCATGGTATTGCCTGCAGCCACCACTTCACCAGAGCCTTGATCAATCAGCCGTACGGATTCGCTGATCAACCCTTCAATCTCTTTTGCCGCCTGGGCACTACGGCTTGCCAGCGTACGCACTTCGCTGGCCACCACCGCAAAGCCGCGCCCCTGCTCGCCTGCCCGCGCCGCTTCAACCGCCGCATTCAGTGCCAGGATATTAGTCTGGAAAGCAATGCTGTTGATGACGGCGGTAATTTCGGAGATTTTCTTCGAGCTGGTCGAAATGTTGCCCATGGTATGCACCACGCCAGAAACCATCTGACCACCCCGACTGGCTTTGCCGGAAGCATCTTCCGCCAGTTTGCTGGCATGATGCGCGTTATCGGCGTTCTGTTTCACCGTAGCCGTTAGCTCTTCCATACTGGCTGCCGTCTGTTCAATCGCCGCAGCCTGTTCTTCCGTACGCGATGACAGGTCCGTATTCCCCATAGAGATTTCACTGGTCCCGCGATAGATTTCTTCCGCCCCCTGACGCACGGTGCCCACGGTTTTCACCAGAGACTGCTGCATGGTCTGCAAATGACGGCTCAGACGACCAATCTCGCTACGTCCGGTAGGCTCATCCTGCATGGTCAGATCGCCCGCAGAGATTTGCTCAATACGTTTGGCTGCACGCAACAGTGGATGGATCACGGTACGACGCAGCACTATAAATGTCATCAACGTCAAGACCAGCGCCAGGCCGAATGCGCCCAACATAAAGGCTATGCCAAGCTGGGTGCGATGATGGGCCTGCTCACTGAGCTGATTCGCCCTTGCGGTACGGACCTCAATGGCCTTCAGCAGCACTTTGTTGTAGGCGGTATCCAGCGGCCTGGCCTGTTCATTTTCATGATTGATGATCGCTTCGAACATGCCGTTTTTGGCATATTTGAGCATCGGCTGCAAACCGTCGACATACGCCTTAAAACTGGCATTCAGTTCCGCGCCTAACGCTTCATCTGCCGGCGTTTTCACCGCCCGTGACAGATAGGCGTTAAAACCGTCCTGCGACTGCTTAATCCGCTTTTCCGCCTCCGCGATATTGGCCTTCATATCGTCCATTTCAGCAATACGGCTTGCCGCACCGGCATGGATCATATTGATACGCGAAGTGCGCAAGTGGTTAGAGCTGTTAGATAACCCCATCCTGACCTGAATCTCATCGGTTACATCGCGCTGATCGCGATCGGCCTGCATAAGAAAATAGCTCGCCAGCCCGGAACTTAAAGCGAACAGCAGAAGGATGCCACCGAGAATGGAGGAAAACAGCGGAACCAGTCGGATTTGATGCAGGAAACCCAGTTTATGCTGGGTCTGCATCGATGTTGTGTTGTCCATGACCGTCGACTCTCTTGTAGGGTTTATGCGTGAAAACACGCCCGATAGATAGTCATCGGCAATCCGCCTGGATTGCTTACCGCGAAAAGCGCCGGATTCGTCACACTTTCACAACATCATTCTAAAAAATTCAGGAAAGTGCCAGCGGAGAGCTCCGCCGGCGGATGGATCAGTTATCGCCGAAATGGATAACGGTACGAATAGACTTGCCCTGATGCATTAAATCGAACGCGTCGTTGATCTGCTCCAGCGGCAGGCGATGCGTAATAAAGGGATCTAACTGAATTTTCCCGCTCATTGCGTCTTCGACCATACCTGGCAGCTGCGTACGCCCTTTTACACCACCAAATGCTGAGCCGCGCCAGACGCGCCCGGTCACTAGCTGGAATGGACGCGTTTTAATCTCCTGACCGGCCCCCGCCACGCCAATGATGATGCTTTCGCCCCATCCTTTGTGACAGCATTCCAGCGCGGCACGCATCACGTTGACGTTACCGATGCATTCAAAGCTGAAGTCCACGCCGCCGTCGGTAAGCTCAACAATCACGTCCTGCACCGGCTTGTCGTAATCGTTCGGATTGATGAAATCGGTCACACCCATTTCACCGGCCAGCTTGAATTTCTCCGGGTTGGTATCGACCGCTAAAATGCGCCCGGCTTTCGCCTGTACCGCCCCCTGAATCACCGCCAGACCGATACCGCCCAGGCCAAACACCGCCACTGTGTCGCCTTCTTTCACTTTCGCCGTGTTATGTACGGCACCTATCCCGGTGGTGACGCCACAGCCCAGCAGACAGACTTTATCCAGCGGTGCCTGTGGGTTGACCTTCGCCAGTGAGATCTCCGCGCAAACGGTGTATTCACTGAAGGTACTGGTGCCCATGTAGTGATAAATCGGCTCGCCGTTGTAAGAAAAACGCGTTGTGCCGTCTGGCATCAGACCTTTACCCTGGGTCGCGCGCACGGCCTGACAGAGGTTGGTTTTGCCAGATTTACAGAACTTACACTCGCCACACTCGGCGGTGTACAGCGGGATCACATGGTCGCCCGGTTGCAGGCTGGTGACGCCTTCACCAACTTCAACCACAACGCCGCCGCCTTCATGGCCGAGCACCGCCGGGAACACGCCTTCCGGATCGTCACCAGAGAGCGTAAATGCGTCAGTATGACACACACCTGTGTGGGTAATTTTAACCAGCACTTCCCCTTTCTTCGGCGGTGCGACGTCAATTTCGACGATTTTTAACGGTTGGCCGGGGCCAAATGCAACTGCAGCACGTGATTTCATTTGTCTCTTCCCATTATTGCGAGGTGATGGTGTTATTTTAGATAAGCGCGCAGAAGATGGCCTATTTCAGCCATGCGCACGGCACGCTGGTCCGGGGTGGTCTCCCCGCTGACCAGTTCATCTTTCAAGTGGATCTCAACCATTTCGCCCATCAGGCCGTTGGACGCACCGCGCACCGCGGCAATTTGTTGCAGGATCGCCAGACACGGTTCGCCGGACTCCAGCGCATGCTCAAGTGCATCAACCTGCCCGCGAATACGTCGTACACGAGTGAGAATGCGTTTTTTATCTTCAGGTGAATGCGGCATACGCCCTCCAGATACTATAGGGGGGTATGGTATCTGGTTTTATGACCTCGTGTAAACGGTGATATTTATGGGGTTATGAGGAGAGACGCAATCGACCGCCTGTATCGGGTAATTAAATAAATGCCAGACGTCTCCAAAAAAGAAATAGCACCCTCTGTTTTTATAAAATCCACTTACCCCACCCGCAGCAAATCCGTAAAACGTGTGGTATATCGTGGGGAAAGCATTTCTCGTTTCATCTGCCACTGCTGCTCTATTCCCTGCCCGGCAAACCAGAGCGTTCCACGACCCTTTTCATTGAGTCTATCCACCACCGTCATCAACTCCGCGCTGTGGGGTCGGGGGGTATTGTCATCAAACAGATTCAGTTGCGCCACGCCAGAACTGAAAAAGTCCCCCAACATCACGCCCGCTTTTTGATAGCGCAACCCTTCGCGCCAGATAACATCCAGGCAGCGCGTTGCCGCATTGATAATATCCCGACTGTCCTGAGTGGGAGTCAGCACATTGAGCGAAGCGCTGTTGCCGTAATAGGGTTCATTCGGAGCAAATGGGCTGGTTTTAATAAACGTAGAAATAAACTGACAATACTGGTGTTCCCCACGTAATTTTTCTGCCGCACGTGCGGCATAGGCGCAAATCGCCTCCCGCATGGCGTTGTAATCCGTGAGCCTCTCACCAAACTATCTTGAGCAGATGATTTCCTGCTTCACCGGCGCAAACTCTTCAAAACCCAGGCAGGGTTCGCCGCGCAGTTCACGTACTGTGCGCTCGAGCACGACGTTGAAATGTTTGCGAATAAAGCAAATGTCGGTATCCGCCAGATCGAGGACCGTTTTAATACCCATTGCATCCAGTTTCTTGCTGATACGGCGTCCAACGCCCCAGACTTCATCAACCGGGAGTGCAGCCATCAGCTTACGCTGACGTTCCCTGTTCGAGAGATCCACTACTCCGCCCGTCTGCTGTTGCCATTTTTTGGCCGCATGGTTCGCGAGCTTTGCCAGGGTCTTCGTCTGGGCGATGCCAATCCCCACCGTGAGATGGGTTTTCTGTAAAATATTCGCTCTCATCTCCCGACCAAAATCAGTCAGATCTCTGCAATTGCGCACCCCGGCTACATCGCAGAAGGCTTCATCAATGCTGTATATTTCCACGCGCGGAGAAAACGCCTCCAGGATCGACATCACCCTGCTGCTCATATCCGCATACAGCTCATAGTTTGAGCTAAAGCACACCACGCCGTAGCGACGGAACAGATCCTTTTGTTTGAAGTACGGAGCCCCCATTTTAACACCCAGTTGCTTTGCTTCCGCGCTACAGGCGATGACACAACCATCGTTGTTTGAAAGCACCACAACGGGCCTCCCGCTAAGATCGGGGCGAAAGACGGTTTCGCAGCTGGCATAAAACGAATTCACATCACAGAGGGCGAACATCAGCGCAAAGCCTTCACAACGTACGTGACAACACCAAACACATTGAGCGACTCTTCACTACCAGGCACGATCGGGGCATACGCGCTGTTCATGGGAAGAAGCTGCACCGTTGGACGGAGCTGCAGTCGTTTCACCGTAAACGCACCATCAACTGCGGCGATGATAATATCGCCATGCGTAGCCGTTACCGAACTGTCGACCACCAGTAAATCACCGTCATCAATGCCTCCGTCAATCATCGAGTCCCCCGCTGCTTTCACAAAGTACGTGGCGCTGGGATGTTGGATCATCAGTTCATTCAGATCGATACGGCGCTCGACATAATCCGCAGCCGGGCTGGGAAACCCGCACTGAACAAGGTCACTAAACAAGGGGATCGTACATATTTCGCGGAGATCCGCTGGCGTGAGAAACAACATAATAGCTCGTCCAATATTTACTGTATCTATATACAGTAGTTTTATCTGTGCTATTGATCAAGCGGCTTTTTGCGGGGTTATTGCTAGTCTCCTGAATAATAAAGACTCCCGTGTTACACAAAGGTGTCATGGTCAGAAACCGGGCATAGTGGCGACATAAAATCATTAAAATACGACTGCAGGGAAAAGTGACCCGTAGGCACTCGTCAGCCTGAAAGCAAATGCCCCGCATAATGCGGGGCGATAACTATCGACGTTACGAACGCTTGCGCGGCATCATGCGCAGCAACGTATTATCCTTCCAGAAATAGTGATGCATCAGGGCGGCGGCGGCATGCAGGCCAATGACAAAATAGCCCAGATTTGCCAGCGTCACATGCCAGGACTTCAGCATATCCACCACATCAAAGTTAGCCTCTGCCGCATGCGGCATAACGATGCCAAAGGCCATCCACGGATTCCCCCGGTTGTACATCATCACCAGGCCAATAATCGGCAGGACGATAAACAGCAGATAAATAACCAGATGCCCAAGGTGTGCCATGCCGGTCATCATCGGCTTCGGTTTTGGCACAATCGGCGGGGTTGGATATTTCAGCCTGACCAGCAGGCGCGTCACCATCAGCACTAAAATCGTGATGCCGCAGGAGACGTGCACCATGTTGAACCCGGGGCGATAGCTGCGCGGGAAAAACCCGCGAAATTCCATGGCACTGTAGGCCACAATCACCAACAAAAAGACCAGCCAGTGGATGCCAATTTGCAGGCCTGAATACTTATTCCCCATAACACTTCCTGAGTAAAAACAATAATGCGCCAACATAACCAGCTTTTGTTAAAAATTCATTAACTTTGTTCACTCATTTTCAGTCAGTTACGTTTAACCGCAAAAACAGCTATTGCCCCTGCGGCCTGACTGGACTATGCCTGGTAGGGAAAATATGTCGTACCGCGTCATCCATCCTGACAGGAGAAAACCATGAGTAAGATTGGCATTAACGGTTTTGGCCGTATCGGTCGTCTGGTATTGCGTCGACTTCTGGAAGTCAAAAGCAGTGTGGAGGTTGTCGCCATTAACGATCTGACCTCGCCAAAAATTCTCGCCTATCTGTTAAAACACGATTCAAACTATGGACCATTTCCCTGGAACGTCGAATTTACCGAAGACTCGCTGATTGTCGATGGCAAAAAGATTGCCGTTTATGCAGAAAAAGAGGCCAAAAACATCCCGTGGAAAACGACCGGAGCGGATATTATTATCGAGTGCACCGGTTTTTATACTTCGACAGAAAAAGCGCAAGCACACCTGGATGCCGGAGCCAAAAAAGTCCTGATATCCGCCCCTGCCGGTGACATGAAGACCATTGTCTTTAACGTCAATGACGACACGATGGATGCGAGCGATCAAATTATATCTGTTGCATCGTGCACCACTAACTGCCTGGCGCCGATGGCGAAAGCGCTGCACGATAACTTCGGTATTCAGCTTGGCACCATGACCACTATTCACGCCTATACGGGCACCCAATCGCTGGTCGACGGCCCACGCGGGAAAGATCTGCGCGCCTCACGCGCGGCGGCGGAGAACATCATTCCCCATACCACCGGAGCTGCGAAAGCCATCGGATTGGTTATTCCAGCGCTGAGCGGTAAATTGAAAGGTCATGCCCAGCGAGTGCCGGTCAAGACCGGATCCGTCACTGAGCTGGTCTCTGTTTTGGGCAAAAAAGTCACTGCCGAGGAGATCAATAACGCATTGAAAAAGGCAACGCTAAATAATGAATCATTCGGCTATACCGATGAGGAAATTGTCTCGTCCGATGTCATTGGCTCACATTTCGGATCGGTATTTGATGCCACCCAAACCGAGATTACCGAGGTGGGCGATCTGCAGTTGGTCAAAACCGTCGCCTGGTACGATAACGAATACGGTTTTGTTACCCAACTGATTCGAACACTGGATAAATTTATCAAACTCTGACGTTATGGCGGAGGTTATTTGCCTCCGCCTCATTTTATTTCTCGCTAATTCAATACGTTGTGAATCGCTCCCCGTTTTCAATTGATGAATTGTGCTATAGCTATCCTTTGCCACTAAGGGAGCTGAATAATGGAAGCACTGAGCCGTGAAACATTAGAGAATATGATGGCGCAAGCCGTTGCCCACGCGACCACCTACCCCATCTGGCCGCAGGGTGAAGCCCCCGGAGCAAAAAATAGCGATGCGGTGTTTACGCCGGAACCCCGGCACACGGGGACGTCTGATTACGATCGCGCGGTGACGGGTATTCGCGCCCCCGAAATTACCGTCTATGCCCCCGCCAAACCAAACGGCGTGGGGATTCTGGTCACACCAGGCGGTTCTTATCGTCGCGTTGTGATGGATAAAGAAGGCAGCGCGCTGGCACCGTTCTTTACCGCGCTCGGCTATACCCTATTTGTGATGACCTATCGCATGCCGGGAGACGGTCACGAGGAAGCGTCAAATGCGCCACTGGCCGACGCCCAGCGCGCTATCCGCTACATTCGCGCCAACGCACCGCAGTGGAAAATCGATCCGCAACGTCTCGGCGTGCTGGGGTTTTCCTCCGGGGGGCACGTCGCCGCCAGCCTGGGAACCCGCTTTGCCGAGTCGGTGTATGCGCCGATAGATAGCATTGATGAACAGCCTACTCGCCCGGCGTTCATGGCGCTGGTTTATCCGGTAATTAGCCTGCGGGAAGGTGTCGCCCATCCAGGCTCACGCCTTGAGCTGGTTGGCGCAGAACCCACCGAGCCAGATATTCACCACTACTCTCTGGAAGAGAGAGCAGATGACACCACCCCGCCTGCCTTCCTGCTGCACGCCATTGACGATCCGGCGGTCAAAGTCGAGAACAGTCTGGTCTTGTTTACTGCGCTACGCAAGCTGGGCGTACCGGTTGAAATGCATCTGTTTGAACGGGGCAAGCATGGATTTGGTATTCGCGATACGCAAGGACTTCCGCTGGCCATCTGGCCGGAGATGATGATGAACTGGATAGCCAGCAAGGTGTAATGATTATGCCGGGTAGGCCGCTAAACCGACCCGGCAAAAAAATCAGGATTGCAGATAAACCACCTGCGTTTGCAGATATTCGTTCAGACCGTGCTTACCATCTGCCCCGCCAATACCGGACTTGCGCCAGCCTGCGTGGAAGCCCTGCATCGCCTCGAAGTTTTCACGGTTAATATAGGTTTCGCCAAATTTCAGTCCCTTAATCGCCTTCATTGCCGTATTCAGGTTTTGCGTGTAAATCGATGAGGTCAGACCGTAGTCACTGTCATTAGCCATCGCAATTGCCTCGTCCAGCGAGCCAAACGACACCACCGGCAGCACCGGACCAAAGGTCTCTTCGTGCATAATCGCCATCTCCTGACGCACATCCAGCAGCAAGGTTGGCGGGTAGTAATACCCCTTCCCTTCAACCGCTTTACCACCCAGCACCACGCGGGCCCCTTCCTGCACCGCACGCGCAACTTTCTGCTCCACGCGTTCCCGCGCCGCGGCGTTAATCAGCGGTCCCATTGAAATATCGTTACGTTCCGCAGGATTGCCAAACTGCACCGCTTTCATCGCCTCGCCCAGGCGATTAACAAACTGGTCGTAAATGCCGTTCTGGACGTACACCCGCTCGGCGCAGTTACACACCTGCCCGGTATTAATCACGCGGGAATCGACAATCGCCTTAACGGCCAGTTCGAGATCCGCATCATCCATCACGATAGCCGGGGCCTTACCGCCCAGCTCCAAGCACACTTTGGTGATGTTTTTCGCCGCTGCCGCCATAATTTTCTCACCGGCCACCACGCTGCCGGTCATGCTGACCATCGCCACTTTCGGGTTCCCAGCCAGCTCCTGACCCACCGTCTCGCCCCGTCCGAGCACCAGGTTAAACACCCCGCGCGGCAGGCCGATGTCATCGACAATTTTGGCGAAGGCAATAGCGTTGTTCGGCGTAAATTCGCTTGGCTTAATAACAATGGTATTCCCGGTCAGCAAGGCGGGTGCCAGCTTACGGGCGATCAGGAAAAACGGGAAGTTCCACGGCAGAATGCCCGTGGTTACGCCAAGAGCGCGTTTAAACAGCAGGATGTTTTCGCCCGGGCGATCGCTTTGCAAGATCTCGCCTTCATAGCGACGGGCCCACTCGGCCATGTAATCGATATAGTCGGCGGTAAACGCGACTTCAACATCCGCAAGTTGCTGGATTTTCCGCCCTCCGCCACGATCAGTGCGCTAATTTCATCGGCACGTTCGCGGATCCCGGCGGAAATCTTGCGTAGCCAGCTGGCGCGCTCAATGGCGGGCAGCGCCTCCCATTGAGGCTGGGCGCGATGTGCCGCATCAATCGCTTTGCGCGCATCTTCGGCGCGGCCATCAGGAATACGGGAAATCACCTCTTCCGTCGCCGGATTAACGACATCAATCCAGGCGTCATCGTGCTAGGTCACAAACTGCCCATCGATATACATAGGATGTTGTACGGGTACTGACATGCGCTTCTCCTGTAATTGATTTGTTTTTAACAAGTAAAACTATTGTTAATTAATATCAATCATGCATAACACATTGCCACTGCGATGGTGGTTCTGTGAGCCACTTCATAAAAGTGTCAGGCGACGTCGTGGTGAAGAGAAAAAATAGACGGGATTAATGCCCGTTTGCACAAAAAAAATGACAAACGGGCAGCAGAGATTACAGAGAACGGCTGTTCAGTAAGTCAATCAACGTAGCGTCGTGTTGCAAATGTAACCACGCATCTTCGACGGTCTGCGGAATATCGACATGTGCAATAAAATCTCGCCCCCGAGGACCATAGCCGGTTTCATCATCACGCAGACGCGGAAGCTCACCGGTAATGAGAGACAGGTAACGGTCCACCGACCACAGACCTTCAGCGGTTGGCACGAAATCCACACCGCCACCCTGCGCAGTCAACTCAGGGACAAAACCCGGGAAGCTGAGCCAACGCGGAGCCTGTGGATCGTCACGCGTTACGCGCTCAAATGTCGCCATCGTGCGACGCTGCATGGTGGGGTCCTGCACCACAATCACGGTTCCCATGGTTTGGGTCGCCTGGCGCAGTAACGCACAGCTAAAGCGGGCATTCTCTCCACAGTTGGTGGACTGATCCTCCACCCAAATCTTCTCACCGGGAATTTGCCAGAACTGGTGCGCGATATCGGCAAGGATCGCCGCTTCCGCACGTCCGGTGGTACGCAGGGTGTTATAGCGTGGATGCTGCGCGATGGCGGCATACAGGAAGGTCGTGGAGTGACCGATACCGCCGCTAATCAGTAAGGGAACTTGTTGTTCTTTTGCTATCCGACAGGCCGCGTCGATGGTCGGGATCACCGCGTTCCCCGCCAGAATCACGCAATCGGCTTTATATGAAAGCGGGTCTGAGAAATCACTCTGCGCCAGCCATTGCCCCACCGTATTTATAGCTGCAAGCGTGGCATCAGAAAGTGCCGGAAATGCACTCAAATTCATAAATCCTCCTCTTTGCTCCTCGCAGAATACCGCGCGCATAATTTAACGAGAAGTTAATCACTCTGAAAGAATAGCGGGTTGTGGATTTTCCCACTGGCACACAAGTTTCAGGCAGTCGGCACCTTTATAAATACACTCTTCATAAATACGGTACCCCACAACTTCCGCCACGCGAACTGAGGCCGGATTATTCTTTGCGATAAGGCAAACTGTTCTGGCAGGTGAAAAAGCATCCACAAACCACTGATGAGCCGCGATTGCAGCTTCCTGGGCAATTCCCCTCCCCTGAGCCGACGGTGAGATGACCCATGATGCTTCGGCGAAAGGATCAAAGTCTGGCCCCCTACTACGATGAAAATGAGCCAGCCCAGTTTCACCTAAAAAACGACCATCGTATTTTTGAAAAACAGAAAAGATGCCATAGCCAAACGTAGCCCAATGACCGATGTTTCGTAACAACCGATTCCAGCCTTCTTCTGGCGTAAACCCCGGAGCATTCGCGAGATGAAATATATTGGGGTCCGCGTACAGGGGATACCATACGTCAAAATCATTGATCGTTTGCGGACGCAAAATCAGTCGGTCCGTAGTAATAGAAAATGTTTTCATTATCATCATCGCTACTCTACTGAGCCGCACACTGAGTAATGGTGTGACAGCATGACCTGCTTTTATCAGAATTCATAAAAAAGCCCGGCTGTTTGCGCTAGCCGGGCTTCTCGAAAGTAAGCCAAAAAACGTGGTCAGCCGCTAATCTGATCCATCGCTTGCAGGATACGCTTATCCGAAATCGGATACGGCGTACCAAGCTGCTGGGCAAAGTAGCTGACGCGCAGTTCTTCTATCATCCAGCGGATCTCTTTGACGTCTTCATCTTCGCGGCGTGCGGGCGGCAGTTTATTGAACCACTGCTGCCAGGCCTGTTGCACGCTGTCCACTTTCAGCATCTGCGCACGATCGCGGTGCGGATCGATGGCCAGTTTCTCCAGACGTTTTTCAATGGCCTGTAAATAACGCAGCGTATCACCCAGGCGTTTGAAGCCGTTGCCAGTGACGAACCCACGGTAGACCAGCCCGCCCATTTGCGCTTTGATATCCGAAAGCCCCAGCGCCATGGTCATGTCCACGCGGCCTTTCAGGCGTTTGTTGATATTGAACACCGCCGTCAGGATCTGTTCGACCTGTTTAGCAATCTCCACCACGGTGTCGTTCAGTTCGGCACGCACTTTTTCGTGCAACGCCGCAAAGCCCTCTTCCGTCCACACCGGGCCGCCGTTGGCGTCGATCAGCCGATCCACGCCGCAGGAGATACAGTCATCAATCAAATCCAGTACTTTGCCGTACGGGTTAAAGTACAGCCCCAGCTTGGCTTTGTTCGGCAGCTTCTCGTGCAGATACTTGATGGGCGACGGAATATTCAGCAGCAGCAGACGGCGTAACCCGCTCCACATGGCCTGCTGTTGTTCCAGCGGATTATCAAATAGCTTGATGGCCACGCTGTCGCGCTCATCCACCAGCGCGGGCCACGCTTTGACTTTATAGTTACCGCGTTTTTGCTCGTAGCTTTCCGGCAACTGGCCGAAGCTCCAGATGTGCAGCCCGCTCTGTTCGATGCCGTCATCCGCCACCGCCGACAGTGTTTCCTGCACTTTGCCTTTCAGCGCGTCTTTCAACGCCTGCAGCGAACGACCTTCCTGCAGCTTCTTGTTTTTATCATCCACCACCCTAAAGGTGATTTTCAGGTGATCGGGCACCTGATCCCAGTGCCAGTCGTCGCGGTCAACGGTAACGCCAGTCATCCGGCGCAGTTCGCGCTCCAGCGAATCCAGCAACGGCAGTTCCAGCGGCGTTACGCGGCCTAAAAACGCTTCCGCATAGTTTGGCGCTGGCACAAAGTTGCGTCGCACCGGCTTCGGCAGTGATTTAATCAAGGCGATAACCAGTTCGCGACGCAGCCCCGGAATCTGCCATTCAAACCCGGCCTCTTCGACCTGGTTTAACAGCGGCAGCGGAATATGCACGGTAACACCGTCTGCGTCAGCGCCAGGCTCAAACTGATAGCTCAGCCGTAGCTTGAGGTTACCCTGATGCCAGAAGTTCGGGTAATCCAGCTTGCTGATTTTTTCCGCGCCTTCTTTGATGAGCATGCTCTTTTCAAAGTTGAGCAGGTCCGGCGTTTCACGGCTAACCTTTTTCCACCAGCTATCAAAATGGCGGGCAGAGACCACATCATGGCTGATGCGCTGGTCGTAAAATTCAAACAGCGTTTCATCATCGACCAGAATATCGCGGCGGCGTGATTTGTGTTCTAACTCTTCCACTTCCGCCCGCAGCTTCAGGTTGTCGCGGAAAAACGCATGGCGGGTCTGCCAGTCGCCTTCCACCAGTGCGTGACGGATAAACAGTTCGCGCGACAGCGCAGGGTCTATCAGGCTGTAATTGACCTTACGGGCCGCGACAATCGGCAGCCCGTAGACGGTGACTTTTTCTGTCGCCATCACCGCGCCCTGCGCACGCTCCCAGTGCGGTTCACTGTACGAACGTTTAATCAAATGCTGAGCAACCGGCTCCACCCACTCAGGGTCGATGCGTGCGGCAATCCGTCCCCACAGTCGGCTGGTTTCCACCAGTTCTGCCACCATCGTCCACTTCGGCGGTTTTTTGAACAATCCGGAGCCAGGGAAGATCGAAAAACGAGCGTTGCGCGCGCCGGTAAATTCCTGCTTATCAGCATCTTTCATCCCGATATGCGACAGTAACCCGGTCAGCAGCGCGACATGGATCTCCCGATACTCAGCAGGCTCGCTGTTAACCGGGATCCCTAACTCTTTCACCACTTGACGTAGCTGGGTGTAAACATCCTGCCATTCACGCACGCGCAGATAGTTGAGGAAATCGAGCTTGCACTGACGGCGGAACTGGTTAGACGACAGCGCTTTTTGCTGCTCGCCAAGGTAGTTCCACAAGTTGACAAACGCGAGGAAGTCGGACTCTTTGTCGTGGAATCGACGGTGTTTTTCGTCAGACGCCTGCTGTTTGTCCATCGGGCGCTCGCGCGGGTCCTGAATGGATAGCGCCGAAGTAATGATCATCGCCTCACGCACGCAGCCATGTTTCTGTGCTTCCAGCACCATCCGCGCCAGACGCGGATCCACCGGCAGTTGGCTGAGCTGGCGGCCCAACGGCGTGAGTTTATACGCGGTTTGCTGTTCATCAGTGGTGATTGCGCCCAGCTCTTCCAGCAGGCGCACACCGTCCTGAATATTGCGTTTATCCGGCGCTTCCACGAACGGGAACGCGGCGATATCGCCCAGCCCCAGCGCGGTCATTTGCAGAATGACGGAGGCCAGGTTGGTACGCAGAATTTCCGGGTCGGTAAACTCCGGACGCGACAGGAAGTCGTCTTCAGAATACAGACGAATACAGATCCCTTCCGATACGCGTCCGCAGCGGCCTTTACGCTGGTTGGCGGAGGCCTGCGATACCGGCTCGATCGGCAGACGCTGGACTTTAGTACGGAAGCTGTAGCGGCTGATACGCGCGGTACCCGGGTCAATGACGTACTTGATCCCCGGCACGGTCAGTGAGGTTTCCGCCACGTTGGTCGCCAGCACAATGCGGCGTCCGCTGTGCGACTGAAACACGCGGTTCTGCTCGCTGTTGGAGAGTCGCGCATACAACGGCAGCACTTCGGTGTGGCGTAAATCCAGTTTATTCAGCGCATCGGCGGTGTCGCGGATCTCACGTTCACCGCTCATGAAGATCAGAATATCGCCCTGGCTTTCACGTCCCAGCTCATCCACCGCGTCGAAAATCGCCTGCAGCTGATCGCGCTCGGTGTCGTCCGCATCTTCAACAATTGGACGATAGCGCACTTCCACCGGGTACGTTCGGCCGGACACTTCGATAATCGGCGCGTTATTGAAATGCTTTGAAAAACGCTCAGGGTCGATGGTCGCCGAGGTGATAATGACTTTCAGATCCGGGCGACGCGGCAGCAGCTCTTTCAGATAGCCGAGCAGAAAATCGATGTTCAGGCTGCGTTCGTGGGCCTCATCGATGATGATGGTGTCGTACTGCATCAACATCCGGTCTTGCTGGATCTCCGCCAGCAGGATACCGTCCGTCATCAGCTTAACCATGGTGTTATCACTAACATGGTCGCTGAAACGCACTTTATACCCGATACAGCCGCCCGGCTCGGTTTGTAACTCTTCGGCGATACGGTTAGCTACGGTACGCGCCGCCAGACGACGCGGCTGGGTATGGCCGATAAGCCCCTTCACCCCGCGCCCCAGTTCCATACAAATTTTTGGCAACTGGGTCGTTTTACCGGAGCCAGTTTCCCCGGCAACAATCACCACCTGATGGTCGCGAACTGCGTCCAGGATGTCCTGTTTTTTCTGGCTGACGGGCAGGTTTTCCGGGTAGGTAATGTCCGGTCGCGCCGCTTCACGCAGCACAACTTTACCGGCAGCCTGTTCAATCTCTTTTGCCATCTCCTGGTAAATGGCCTGTTGTGCATCAGGATTTTTAACCTTCTTCACGCCGTGCAGACGGCGGGAGAAACGCTGTCTGTCACGCAGCATCAGCGATTCCAACTGCTGCTGCAGCATATTGAAGGTTATTTTTTGTTGTTCTGTCATAGCGTTAGAGGGCAGTGCTCTGCCGGGTTAAATCTCTTTAAGATGATAGATATAGAGTACCACATCGGCGCTTTTCATGTGTTGTTCAATAATTTCGAACATAGGATTCGATATATTGCGCTATCACTGCGGCAGGATTGTGAATAAAGTGTCAACAAGCAACGGGGCACATCCCCTTCAAACACATAAAAGGAAACACCCATGAGCAAGGTATTAGTTCTTAAATCCAGTATTCTGGCAGGGTACTCTCAGTCTGGTCAGTTGTCTGATTATTTTGTTGAACAGTGGCGTGAAAAGCACTCTGCTGATGAAATCACTGTCCGTGACCTGGCGGCAAATCCTGTACCGGTACTGGATGGCGAACTGGTGGGTGCGATGCGTCCGAGCGATACACCGCTGACGCCACGTCAGCAAGAAGCGCTGGCGCTGTCGGATGAGCTGATTGCTGAGCTGAAAGCCCATGATGTGATTGTGATAGCCGCGCCGATGTACAACTTCAACATCCCAACGCAGTTGAAAAACTACTTTGACCTGATTGCCCGTGCTGGTGTGACTTTCCGTTATACCGAGAAAGGCCCGGAAGGTCTGGTGACGGGTAAACGCGCAGTGGTGCTGACCAGCCGTGGTGGTATTCATAAAGATACGCCGACTGACCTGGTTACCCCATATCTGTCGACCTTCCTGGGCTTTATCGGCATCACCGATGTGAACTTCGTGTTCGCAGAAGGTATCGCGTACGGTCCGGAAGTGGCGACCAAAGCACAATCCGACGCCAAAGCCGCTATCGATAGCGTCGTCGCTGCCTGATAATTCCCCCTCTCACCATCCGGTGAGAGGGTTTCTCCGGCACTTACTTCTTTACCTGTACCCGTATCTGTTTGCCGTGAATGCGATTAATATCACGCCAGATGGTTGCATAATCCCTGCATTTAGCCAGATTCTCTTCCCAGCAATGAAGCAAAAATTGTTCAGGCTCCGCGACATCCCGGCTTAACAGTTTGAATACCCAACGATTCCAGACATACCACTTGAGAAGCCACATGATTTCACTCCAGGAGATACCGGAGAGGGAATATATCAGCATCAACGCCGTGTGGTGTGGCAACTATTGCGCTGCTGCAAACGCTACACCAGCATCATCAACCAGGCCGCCCACAGCGCAGCAACCCAATAAAGTGTGCGCCGAAACTGCATCAATGCCCCCGCCTGGCGCTCGGCAAGGCTCAGCGTCTTCAGCCTGTCGCGCTGCCAGATAGCGTAGAGTGCCACTCCGGCCTGCGCGTTGTTCTGCGCATTGAGCAGCGAAAAGTAGCGAGCATCAAGCCACAGACGCCAGCAGCCAAACCAGACAATGGCGCACAGCAGCGCAATAACCGCACGTAGCCCCCCGACTGTGCGACAACGATCGCCCACACCATGGGGGGGACGCTAAAAAGCAGAATGAAACGCCAGCTTGCCAGCGTGTGTCGCAGCAAATCGCGGTGCAGCGCCTCATTATTTGTTACACTGTCACTTTCAGTTGCCATTGCTGCAGCCTCTCCAGATGTTTATCCGTCAGCACCACCTGCGCCCGACGTTCACGAATATGTGCCACCGCCTGCTCAACGGTTGCCACATGGCCGTATTGCAATAGCCACGCCGCAACCACCATCGCACTGCGCGACAGCCCCAGCGCGCAATGCACCAGCACCGTCCCCTGCTCTTTATGCAGCATTTCCAGCCGGTCTACCGCCTGTTGTAACTCGGCGTCGTTTGCGAGAACCAGATCCAGCATCGGGACGCAAGCGTAGGCGCGCATGGCGGTAGCATGCCCGCGCGCAAACTCAAAGGTCAGGTCCAGCACTGCGTTTTGTACAGGTACATGACGTGGAAAACTGCCAAGATAGACGCCTGCGCCAATGTTACTCACCGGCGGCAGACGGCGGGTAAACCCGCGCATCGACAGCCACATGCCGATTCGCCAGGGTAGCGTCAACCCGTACACGGCGGGCGGCAGTCGACCCTGTTCATCTTTGCCTGTGGTCGCCGCGCCGAATCCGCCGTAACCATAGCTCACCATCAACAACGATACGGCAGGCCACAGCAGCCAGGGCGTTAGCCACACGCTGGCAATAGCGCATAACGCGGCACCCAACAAATAACGGCGCATCAGCCTTAAACGCGCCGCATCCGGTTTTCGCCAGTGCCAGCAGCGTTTTTCCGGCACCATCCAGTCAATCAGCATGCCTGCCGCCAGACCGGTAATGATATCGATAAAATGATGCTGCCAGGTGGTGAGCACCGACACGGCGATCAGCAAGAACCAACCGTCGCACAGCCTGCGCCAGTTCCCACTGAGGTGATGACTGAAATGCCGCCACAGCAGCCAGCAGAGGATAATATGCAGCGACGGGGACTGGTTATACGGCAAGTCGAACTGTTCAAGTTGGGCAAACAGCCAGCCTGCCGCGCCGCTGACCTCCGGGCGCGTAAAGCTAAACTGAAGCGGAAACAGCAAAAAACCGACGCAGGCAATCACTGACGCCAGGAACAGACGCAGCACCAGCCGCCGCTGTTCAACGCGCGTGGTGCAGACAAACAGTGACAATCCGTAAAATAGATCCAGGCTCCAGTACGGCAGAATGGTCCACGGAAGAAAGGGAATAGCGGACTCCCAGCCAAACACGATGCTGCCCACATTGCCATGCTGCGCGTCCTGCCAGGCAGTAAACTGATTGACCTTGCCATAGGTAAGAAAGAAAAAAGGTGCCAGCAGCATTAGCCAGCCCACCGCCTGCACCATCACCTTACGGCGTTCAGCCCCCACGACGCACCGCCATCGAGACAGTGAAAATCCCCCACTCGTCAATCAGCTGCGTGCACTTATCAAACCCGGCTTCCCGCACCAGCGCATCCATTTCCCCTTGAGTACGCACGCGCATCACCCAGGCTTTGCCGTCTTTGTGGCTGGTCAGCGACCAGGCGATAGTTTTTAACTGCGGATGCCAGGGCTGCCCGGTGTAGATCAGCACGCCCCCAGGGGCAATCGCGTCAGCCAGCCCGGCGAGCGAATTACGTACCAGCGTATTTTCGGGGAAGAGTTCATATAACCCAGAAACAATACCTAATGTGGGACGCGGTTCCAGCGACGCCAGCTGTTCGCGGTTGAAGGCATCGCCCTGCTCGAAGCGGGCAATCTCAGCCATGCCGCGGCTGACAATCATCTCACTGCCTTTTTTAACATTCAGTTCGCTGTAATCGCGCAGCAAAATCGAGTTGACCGCCGCTTCGCCTTCCAGGGCGTCGAGCACATAGCGCCCGTGTCCGGCCGCGATATCCACGACATGCACTGCGGTTCCCTGCTCTGCCAGCTGCGACACCGCCTGGCGGATCAGCATCTGCAAATGAACCTTACGCTGGCGGATCCCCTTCCAGCCCACGCTGTTCAGGTAGTTTTTGTCAATCAACCGGCCCAGCGCGCTGCTGCCCTGAGGCTGGTTGCGATAAACGTAATCCAGCGTACTGCCCGAATCAAAACCGGTCTCAAACCCCAGACGCACGCCCGTTGATTGTGTCCCGAGTAATTTCATCCCATAGCGCAGGCCACGGTAGGCAATATCGTCAAGCGAATACGGCGCAGGCCCGCCGCTCAGCATCCGCCAGCTATCTGCTCCTGGGCTCCAGCGGTCTTCATTACGGTAGTCAAAGCGCTGCGGCGGCATCGCGTACAGCGTGTCGATAAAATCACGCATTTTGTCGAATGCCAGATGCCGGTCCTTCTCACCCAGCGTGTCGTGATAAAAGCCCGGCAACACGTGCAGTTCCTTGAGTGGGCTTCTGAGACGTTGGTAAAAATCAATTTGCGGCTGGCGATGGACCACAAAATCATCCCCGGAAACCAACAGCTGCACAGGTAGAGTAATGGCGCTGGCATCGCTGACAATACGCTCCGCCGTTTTATAGAGATCGAGCAGGATGTTCACCGCAATCGCCCGGGTGATCTGTTTATCCTGGTTAAAACTCGCCACGCGCTCAGGATCGTGCGTCAGGTATTTGCCCTTGACGTAGGAGTTGACGAAAAACAGGCCGCGCAGGCGATGCATTAAGGCCAGCCCCGGACGGGCAAACGGTACGTACAGTTTGACTTTGAACGCCGGGGACGCCAGCACCAGCCCACGAATGGAAGGCGCATAATCATGAGCCCAGGTCGCTGCCAGCACCGCACCCACACTTTGCGCCACCACCACCACATCTTCCATTGCAGCCTGGCTGTCAGCAGCGGCAAAGCGCACGAACTCGTCGACATCCTGCACCGAACGCGCCAGCGACGGGCTATATCCGCGCGGTCCTGGCGACTGCCCGTGACCACGCGCATCCCAGGCATAGAACGCGGTGTCCGGCATCGCCAGTTCATCCACAATGTGTTGCAAACGCCCGGAATGTTCATGCCCACGATGAAACAGGACAATCACTTTTGACGCAGGACCTGCCGCTAATGCCGGCCAGTGACGGAAAAACAGCGCGGTATTGTCACTGGTCAAAAATGGACGTTCATCGGGCACTCGAATGTTAGTCATGAGGGTGCGGTCCTGTGGTTTGTTGCTGCAGCAGCATCAGCTGCTGTCTGAGATCGTCCATAAAGACACGTTTATCGCTCTGCGCGACCAACGGCCTGCCAATGTTGACGTCAATAAACAGCGGCAGAGGAATACGATTCCCCTTCGCCATCACGTGCTCCGTTCCGCGTAGCCAGACGGGAATAATCGGCACCTCCGGCATGCGCTGACTGAGGTGCCAGACGCCGGATTTTAGCGGTGCCAGTAATCCCGGCTCGCCACGAGTACCTTCAGGGAAAAGAATCAAGGTTTTGCCGTCGCGTAAGGCCTGTTCACACTGTGCCAACGGGTCGGCCTCGCCGCCTTTACGCGTAATCGGAATAATGTTGAGAATATTAAGCGCAAACCACGCCATCCATTTATTACGCAGAAAATAGTCAGCCGCCACCACCGGATGAATGTCCCCCTGACGGCGCAGCGCAAACAGCGGCAATAGAGCAAAAACATCCATATGACTGTTGTGATTCGCGACGACGATCGCCGGCCCCTGCTGCGGCAAGCGATCCCGATGCCTGACACGCAGCCCAAGCCACAGCCAAATTACCGGCCAGACGATGCATAGCGTAAACAGCGTTCGCAGAAATGTGTTGATCATACGTTAGTAGTAAAAATAGCGAATGAAGTGGAAAAACACCGGGGCAGTGAAGATCAGCGAGTCCAGCCGGTCGAGAATACCGCCGTGACCGGGCAGCAGCGTACCGCTGTCTTTCACGCCAATATCGCGCTTAATGGCCGACATCACCACATCGCCACAGAAGCCGCTGATCCCGATAATAAGCCCTGCCAGCATCGCCATCGGTATGCTTAACGGTGTCATGATCGGCCCCAGAAGCGCCGCTGCAAGCGTGGTGGTTACCACACCGCCGAGCAGTCCCGCCAGGGTTTTGTTGGGGCTGACCTTGGGGATCACCTTGATACGGCCCATTGATTTACCCCACAGGTACTGCGCAATGTCGTTGAACTCCGTTAAGCCGACGAGGAACAGCACCAGCAGTGCCCCGGTCTGCTTACCGTCATCGGGTAGAACCAGCAAAAATGCCACGTGGCTGAACGCAAACACGGTGGTCATCAGGCTCCAGTGATGCTGGGAGGCATAACGTAAAAACCCTTGAGTATCGCCGGCAATCACCATGCGTACGGGCAAGAATAAAAAGGCATACACCGGGATAAATACCACAAACATGCCGTACCAGTTGATGCCAATCAGCCAGTAGTTAATAGGGATCGCAATAAACATCCACAACAGCGGCATACGATCGGTCTGGCGTGACGGAGCCAGCGTTAAAAACTCCTTTAACGCCATAAAACTCACCAGCGCGAAGAAGGTCAACGCCAGCCAGGGCGGGCTTAAGAGAGCCAGCGAAAACAGTACAATGATCACCCACCAGGTACGAATACGCAGCGTCAGCTCACGCCAGTCTTTATCCGGACGCCGCCACACCAGCAGGCCGTTCACCAGTGTCGCTATCAACAGCAGGGCAAAAATCACCGCCAGTGATTTTTCCAGCAACATTATTTCGCCCCCTCGTCACGTAATGCGCTCTTACAGCGGTTAACAATAGTCCACAGCAGCAACAGCGTGGCGATGCCCCAAACGACGTTGTTCCACTGCACCACCTGCGGCCACAGTGCTAGCACCAATCCCCATGCGCCGAACACCAGTGCCCTGTCGCTTTTGCCGAACGGTCCGGCATAGCTGCGCACGCCATTAATAGTTTGTGCCAGTACACCGCAAAACTCCGTCATCAGCGCACAAAATAGCATCGTCAGTACCAGCGGCGCATTGCTGCCAGGAAGCAGCATAAACGGCAGATACAGCGCGAGATCGGAGAGAATATCCCCGGTTTCATTGAGAATGGCCCCCAGACGGGATTGTTGATTGCATTCCCGCGCCAACATGCCGTCCAGCGCATTGAGCGCCATGCGCACAAATAACACAATGGGTAACAGAATGAAGAGTTTAGGTTCGGGGAAGATAAACAGCACCGCACCGGTGATAAAAGAAAGCGCCATCGCGGCAAGGGTAACGTGGTTGGCGGTGACGCTTTTTTTATCTAACCAGAACATGAGCGGGCGTAACAGAGCCTGGAAGGCAGGCTTTATCTGATAAAGCGTCATCATCACTCCTTGATAATTTATTGATGCGATTATAGTGGATTAATTAACCATTACCTGCCTGATGTGTCTCATCTGATTAAAAATCAGATTATTTTTTCAACCATTTTCCGTTAATACCCTGGACATACTCTCCCGGTTTAGCGCGCGTCACCAGTTTTTGTCCGGCCATTTTTGCCACTTCATCAACGGGAATATTGTTACTCTCAGCCAGTTGCTGGTAGCTGGCACTGCGTGCCTTGTTTATCTCACTCACCAGCGCCTGGGTTTCAGCATCGGTTTGCAATGCCACAAGGTAGCCATTGAGCGTTTCACCCACCCGTCCCTGGGTTCTGGCTTCATTCAGGGTCAGCGCAAACGCATTAGCGCTCAGCAAACTCAGGAGCAACAGGGTCACTTTAAGCGTTTTTTTCATCGTCACCTCAGAATAAATCACTGCGTGATTTCAACAGGCTCTCGACGTCTTTATCGACTTTGATATGGATCTCATGCTCGATTTTGACGTTCATATTGATGGTGATGGGCTCTTTCGGTGCCGCAACTTCAATGCGCGGGGTGCACCCTACCAGCAAAGATGACGCCAGCAGTCCCAGCATGGCCGCAATAGTTTTCATTGTTGTTCCTCACATTCCTTGCCTTCCCGGCAATGGGTTTCTGGCAGCGCTGCATTTTGCTCAAGCCATGCCTGTAAATTGTCGCCAAAACGCAAACTGCGCCATAACGTAAAGACGTTTTCTTCATGGGTGTAATTCAAATTCACCGTCCCGACTTTGCCATCTACCCGGCTATTACCGGTGACGGCTGCCTGCATGGTTAATACGCCAAGGTTATCGAGATTAATTTTCGTCCAGGAATGGGTGATTTCCATATAGCGCAGCCAGTTAATCGCCGCGCCGGCCGCCATATTGTCTTTGACCACCGCATCCGCCGTGTCTTTGTCGATGCGCAACGTCATCGGCCCAGGGTTGGTCAACCAGCCGTCTTTGATAATCCATTTTTCATTGTTTAACCATAGCGGCAATGCGCCGCTGACCGGGCCGGACATGGCAAACTGTTTGGGATTAACCGCGCTAATCAGCTCGCTGGACGAGATATTCTGCACCCGCACTAATGCCGGATCGTGCTGCGGCATACGCAGTTGCTGCATCACCACCTTGCCGCCCAGCAAATCGGCGCTAACATCGCTCAACAGTAAGGGATTATCTTCGCTCCAGGGGTAGCCGCCTTGCAGATCGGCGGTGATATTTTTTACCGTGACCTGATTCACCACCTCCGCAATACGCAATGAAATCGGCCCGCGCGTGCCCAGTTGCCATGCTCCTTCGCTAAAACGAAACGGCAGCACAAAATCGACGCCATTAATCTGGTTGTCGGGCATCCAGGCGCTACCACCTTTTAATACCCCGTGACCGCCCGCCTCAAAACCCTGTTCCGCAGCGGCGGAGAAGGCAATCTGAGCATACAACTCGCCTTCGCGCAGGTTCATCTTCCAGTCCGGTGGCATCAGCGGCTGGAATACGGTGAGCGACTGTTTTGGCCACCAGGCCTGACCACGCAGGCGGATCCCGTCCCAGCGGCCGTTCAACTGGACCGGGCCAATAGCGCCGGCATGCAGTTGGCCTTTAAACTGGAATATCGTCGGGTCGCTTCCTTCCACGCTGAATTTCAGGGTTGAAGGCGGTAGAGTGCTGCCACCGGAGAAGGTGGTTTTCCCGGCGTCCAGCGACAGCGCCCCGCTAAACGTTGGCTGGACCTCATCCCGCACCCAGACGATCGGCTCATCCATCACCAGACGCGGATTTTCCACCAGCATGGTGCCGTATTGCAGATGGTCAAATCCGGTAGAAAGATCAAACAGTTTGACGGTGTTATCGTGCCATTCCCCCTTGCCTGCCACGTCCCAACGAGCGTGCATCGGGGTAAAGCTACCTTCACCCCAGTACCGCCACTGCCAGCGACCGGCGTCAGGCAGGAAATCATTGGCCAGACCATCGAGATGCAGTTCAAAGCCGCCCATCTGGTTTTCATGAGCGCGTAGAATAGCCTGTAATCGCCCATCCACCCCGCGTTGGGTCACTTTGACACCGGCCAGCGGCCAGCGAATTTCGTCAATATCCAGCGAGTCGATAATCCGGCCACGGGAACGCAACAGCGCGCCAGGCTCAAAGGCCAACTGCGGATCGTTCAGACTGCCGCTGAGCGTCGCGGGTAGCATCGCATAAAAAATCAGATCGCCTTGCTTCGCCTCGCCGGTCAACTGCAATGGCATATCGCTGTTGTCCATGCCGAGCGTGCCGGGGCCAAAGGTTAACACCGCGTTACCCTTGCCTGCATCGCCCTGCGTCAGAATGTTCAAACGTCCGCTCACTACCGCGTTTTCTACGCCGGCCTGCCAGTTTTCGACTTTTACCCCCAGCCGACCGCTTAACGGAAAGCCCTGATAGGGCCAGTTCCAGCGCCCGTCGCTCACCGTCAGCCGCTGGCGGGTGATTTCCCACGGCAGATCCAGAAGCGGATCGCCATTGTCTCGCGCCATCACGATCAGTTGTCCACTGTTCTCTCGCCATTCCAGCTCTGCATCCACAAGCGTTGGCTCCTGCGGCAGGCTAAGCGTCGCAACCGCATGACCGCCCACCGGCAACCCGTCGGGAACCAGCGGCATCGTAAACTCACCCACCAGTTTTACCGGTGGTTGTCCCTCAAAAGCCGCCACAGACAGTTCGTTGACCGTCAGATTTTGCCCGTGCAGACGCCCCTGGAATTTGACCTTTTCACCCTGATAACTCACCTGCTGGATGGCAGGCGTCAGCGAGAGCGACAGTTTGCCCTGCCACTCTTGCCATGGAGAAAGAATGAGCTTATCGATGTTAATCCAGGTGTTGGGCAGCATGGATTGCCATTCTGCCAGCGTTTTGGGCGCGGCGGGCGATGGCTCCGTCTGCGGCAGTTTAGCCAGGCAAGCGGAATCCAGTTCAATACTGCCAACGTTCAGCAACCAGCGGCTGGGGTGGGATAAATCCGCCTCGCTGATACGTGCGAGCGGACAATCATCGACCAGATAGCGGAGTTCGGGAATATGCAGTCCGTGTCGGGTAAGCCGCGGACTCTCATCCAGCGCAATGCGCGTACCGACAGGCAACCAGATGCCCGCCAGCGTGGGAACCCACAGGCCCAGCGTCATCAACAACGTCAGCGGCACAAGAGTCAATAATAAGAGTAGAGCCAATACGGCTTTATATTTACCCTTCATGGGTAGTTAATATCCTGATTTAGCAAAAATTTAAGCCGGTTTCGGCATGTATTGTGGCATGTTTAGCTAAACATGCCCAACTTAAGAATAGATGCCATTGAAATATATGTAATATCTATAGGTTGTGAATAATTCAAATCAGTTATCTATAATCAGAGAGATACCAAGGATGAATATGACTATGCCCCACTTTCGCCTGGCCCTTATCCCACTGCTCACCGCATTTTGCCTGCCCGCGTTTGCCCACCTGACAACCGTGAATAAAGTTAAAGAAGCAGAAAGCCTGCTTCCCGCACGCGTAGGCTATGCGGAGCTGGATCTTGCCAGCGGTGAGATTCTGGAAAGCTATCGTCTGCAAGAGCGTTTCCCGATGATGAGTACATTTAAGGTTTTGCTCTGCGGTGCGGTGCTATCACGCGTTGACGCCGGGCAAGAACAGCTCGATCGTCGCATCCAGTACAGCCAGCGTGACCTGGTCGAGTACTCGCCGGTAACGGAAAAGCACCTTGCCGATGGTATGACAGTTGGCGAATTATGCGATGCCGCCATCACCATGAGCGATAACACGGCGGCAAATCTACTGCTTACGGCCATCGGCGGACCGCAGGAATTAACCACCTTTCTGCGCACGACCGGCGATCAGGTGACCCGGCTCGACCGCCGGGAACCTGAGCTGAATGAAGCCCTGCCCGGTGATGAACGCGATACGACGACACCTGAAAACATGGCGAAAACGTTGCGCCAGCTGCTCACCGGCAAAATCTTGACGACGACATCACAGCAGCAACTCACCCACTGGATGGTGACGGATAAAGTCGCGGGGCCGCTGTTACGCTCAGTGCTTCCGACGGGCTGGTTTATTGCCGATAAAACCGGTGCCGGGGCGCGCGGATCTCGCGGCATTGTTGCGGCGTTAGGACCGGATGGTAAACCTTCCCGTATCGTGGTGATTTACTTAACCGACAGCCAGGCAACGATGGATGAACGAAACAAGCAGATTGCGGGGATTGGGGCGACGCTGATCCAACACTGGGATGAGTAAAATTGCCTCAAGACAACGGTATGTTGTTACGCGTGCCGACGAAAATGTGAAAAATCAGGGACCGGAGCTGATTCATCTGTAGTAAATCACGCGATTCCCCGTTGTTCTGTCTTCTCTTAAGACATCATGTCAACGGGGATGCGGAAGCATTCAGACTCAGTGATGTCGCAGTTGTCCATCGCTATGTTTAGGTCCGATACGACCAGCTTCTATCAGAATTTCCTCTATGAGCTCTTCAAGGCATGCCTTGCCATGATGATCGCAGACAAGATGCACCTGCCGGGAAATTTCTTCAGGTTTCATACCATCGCATAATGCAGCCTTCAGCATTAAGGTGGCCCATCGCTTTGCTTCAGAGTGAGTTAACATGACTCCTCCCGATATTTGATACCTGTATAAGCGTAGCTGGCTGGATGTGAATCACCTGGCTTTTTGTCCGCAGTATAAGTTTAACGGACGTTGAGAAGGTCGGCATATCGGGGGGGTAGTGAGGCGACAGCACCTCTTGTGTTATCGGTCACTGTAGTTGGATTCCTTAGCCCCCTGCCATGTCACTCTCACGTTTTCTTTAACCAGTGGTTGCATCCATCAGTTGCCCTCACAGCAAAAACGTATTGCACCCTGTGATAAATCAAAACGAATACGTATGCTGGTACAACCCGACCAAATCGGTTAAAAACAAAATTAAGACATAAGGTTTACTAAAAAGAGAGCTGAGTAACTGGCTTAAAATTTGGACTATGCATTAAGGAAATTGATGGATGGCAATAACCACGCTCATAACAGAACGCCCGTTACTTAAACCGCTAATCGCAGAAGATGCTGTTCAGATTCAGAAGCTCTACCCACGCTGGGAGATCGTTCGCTATATGGTCGCGTCAGTACCATGGCCCTATCCTGATAATGGTGCTGAGAAATACGTCAATAACGTTGCCCTGCCTGATATGGCAAAAGGAATTGCCTGGTTTTGGACTATCAGACGCCGTGAGGTACCTGACGACCTAATGGGTCTGATTTGTCTTTATGACGTTGAGGATAATAACCGTGGATTCTGGCTGGCGCCGGAATATCAGGGGCTGGGCTACATGCGTGAGGCCAGTATTGCGGCTACTGATTACTGGTTCAACACGCTGAATAAGCCACTGTTGCGTGCACCGAAGGCATCCCTCAATAGCCGTTCCCGGCGTATTTCAGCCAGTAGCGGCATGCGACTCATCAGGATAGAAAAGAAAGAGTATGTCAGCGGTATGCTGGATTCCGAGTTGTGGGAGATCACCAGAGACGAATGGAATGCTCGCCAGAAAAACTGATATGAGCCATAGAATGTCCGTGAGATGATCAGAATGAATGGAGCGAACAAGCGCGGGCAACCTGGTCCGCTGTCAACGTAAAACAAGTCATTCCCAAATCTGCCCAACATACCCAAAGGTAGCAATGCTTAACGGCAGCACACCCAAAAGAGTACATATACTAAGACTAGCGCTTTAAATCCAGCAGTGTGCCCACATTAAGAAGAGATGCTCTAGAATTATTCATTATATCTATGACTATCAATTATTTTTTGGATTTTGTAAAATAATTTGAATTGGATTAATGTGATTTCAGAATCACTGGAGAAAGTCTTATGAAACTCGCCATCTACAGTACAAAACAGTACGACAAAAAGTACCTGCAACAGGTTAACGAGGCTTTTGGTTTTGAACTTGAATTTTTTGACTTTCTGCTGACCGAGAAAACAGCCAAAACAGCCCATGGCTGCGAAGCTGTGTGTATCTTCGTCAACGACGATGGCAGTCGCCCGGTTCTGGAAGAGCTGAAAAAGCACGGCGTGAAATACATCGCCCTGCGATGCGCCGGATTCAATAACGTCGATCTGGACGCCGCTAAAGAGCTGGGTTTGCAGGTTGTTCGCGTTCCAGCATATTCGCCGGAAGCGGTCGCCGAGCACGCGATTGGAATGATGATGACGCTGAACCGTCGTATCCACCGCGCGTATCAACGCACCCGTGATGCTAACTTTTCTCTTGAAGGTCTGACCGGCTTTACCATGTACGGTAAAACCGCGGGGGTGATCGGTACCGGTAAAATTGGTATTGCCGCACTGCGGATCCTGAAAGGCTTTGGTATGCGCCTGCTGGCGTTTGATCCCTATCCAAGCGCTGCAGCGCTTGAATTAGGGGTTGAGTATGTTGATCTCAAAACACTGTTTGCGGAGTCGGATGTCATTTCTCTGCACTGCCCGTTAACGCCGGAAAACTATCATCTGCTCAATGAAGAAGCCTTTGCGCAAATGAAAAGTGGCGTGATGATCGTCAACACCAGTCGCGGAGCTCTGATTGACTCACAGGCCGCAATTGATGCCCTGAAAAACCAGAAAATTGGTTCTTTGGGTATGGACGTGTATGAAAATGAACGCGATCTGTTCTTTGAAGATAAGTCCAATGATGTTATCCAGGATGACGTATTCCGTCGCTTGTCTGCCTGTCATAACGTGTTGTTCACCGGGCACCAGGCATTTTTAACGGCCGAAGCGTTAATCAGCATTTCGGAAACGACGTTGCAGAATCTGGCACAAATTTCCAAAGGCGAAGCCTGCCCGAATGCCCTCTTCTGAAAACGCCGCTCCCCTGCAATCGGGGGAGCATTTTCAGATAACCCCTGATGATAAATCCGAAGATATCATTACTATATTGATAGTGTTCCCGTCACGAACGTAGAGAAATTCAATGAAGAAAATTGTCACGTTGATTGCGCTCAGCATGGTTATGGCTGGCTGTGTGAGCAATGGAAAAGTTTCCGTTAATCGCGAGCAGTTGCAGCATCACCGTTTTGTTCTGGAGAGCGTGAATGGCAAACCAGTCACCGTCGCAAAAAATCAACCCGAATTGAGTTTTGGGGAAAACATGACGGTGTCGGGGAAAATGTGTAATCAATTCACGGGTCAGGGCAAGCTGTCCGACGGCGAATTGAAGGTGAAGGATCTGGCGATGACCCGCATGATGTGCGCCGACCCACAACTGAACGCACTTGATGGCGTTATCAGCGACGTGTTTAAGCAAGGCGCACAGGTCGATTTGACGGCTGACCAGTTAACACTGGCGACAGCAGAACAAACGCTGACGTATAAACTGTCGGACTTAATGTAATAAACGCGGAGGCTTAATAGTTCCCGCAACTTCCTGCGGCAAGCGACTGCTCACTACAGCGTTTGCCGTTAGGTAATGCACACATCCCGATAGCAGAACCATCCAGTTGACGAGCAACCGACAGCGAACCGCCAATCATGGCACAGTTAGCTTCACCAGAACCCGACATTGCAGCCTTCATGCCCGGCGCGACGTGCGCGGCCGTCGCCTGCTGAACAGGCTCACTGCTGCAAGCCGACAATAATAACGCGGCACACCCTACCCAAAACGCTGCGCGCATCTCACTCCCCTCTGAAAAATACCCCAACGACACAGCCCTAAATAATAGGCAGCAGAAACACTGACGTCGAGAGGCAAAATGCGCATTTATGCGCCCTGTTTACATTTTCTGGCAATTTTTTGGCTGCTCCTTTGATCAAACCATTCATTCTGTTTATTGCAGGGACACAAAAGCGAAAATGTGTCCAGATAGCTTTTGCTAAAATAGAAAGATAATTACAGGACTCGCTACCTTAGTGCGAGTCCCTCTTTTTGCGCAATGTAAGGGTGTCAGTATGCAAACAATTGACGGTAATGGTGCGGTTGCCTCAGTCGCATTTCGTACCAGCGAAGTTATCGCCATCTACCCAATTACGCCAAGTTCAACGATGGCGGAGCAGGCCGATGCCTGGGCCGGTAATGGGCTTAAAAACGTCTGGGGAGATACCCCGCGCGTCGTGGAAATGCAGTCGGAAGGCGGTGCAATAGCAACGGTTCACGGCGCATTGCAAACCGGTGCGCTCTCTACCTCGTTTACCTCATCGCAAGGCTTATTGCTGATGATCCCAACGCTGTACAAACTGGCTGGTCAGTTGACGCCGTTTGTATTGCACGTTGCGGCACGTACGATTGCTACCCACGCGCTGTCGATTTTTGGCGATCATTCCGACGTGATGGCCGTTCGTCAAACCGGTTGTGCCATGCTGTGCGCCAGCAGCGTTCAGGAAGCGCAGGATTTTGCCCTGATTTCGCACATTGCCACGCTGAAAAGCCGCGTCCCTTTTATTCATTTCTTTGACGGTTTCCGCACCTCGCATGAAATCAATAAAATCGTGCCGCTGGCCGATGACACTATCCTCGGGCTGATGCCACAGGCCGAGATTGATGCCCATCGCGCGCGCGCGTTGAACCCGGAGCATCCGGTGATTCGCGGCACCTCGGCTAACCCGGATACCTATTTCCAGTCCCGCGAAGCCACTAACCCTTGGTACAACGCGGTTTACGAAAACGTCGAACAGGCGATGAACGATTTTGCCGCCGCAACGGGTCGCCAGTACCAGCCGTTTGAATACTATGGTCATCCGCAAGCAGAGCGCGTCATCATTCTGATGGGCTCCGCTATTGGCACCTGCGAAGAAGTCGTGGAAGAGTTACTCACCCGTGGCGAAAAAGTCGGCGTTCTGAAAGTGCGCCTGTTCCGTCCCTTCTCTGCCCGACATTTACTGCAGGCATTACCGGAAACCGCACGTAGCGTTGCTGTTCTGGATCGCACCAAAGAACCTGGTGCGCAGGCTGAGCCGTTGTATCTGGATGTCATGACCGCACTGGCCGAAGCGTTTAACTGCGGCGAGCGTGAAACATTACCGCGCGTGATTGGTGGGCGCTATGGCCTTTCCTCGAAGGAGTTTGGCCCGGACTGTGTGCTGGCAGTGTTTAATGAACTCAGCCACGCCAAACCGAAATCACGCTTTACGGTCGGCATCTACGATGATGTCACTAACCTGTCACTGCCTCTGCCGGAAAACACCCTACCCGCCACCGCAAAACTCGAAGCCCTGTTTTACGGGCTTGGCAGCGACGGCAGCGTGTCAGCGACCAAAAACAATATCAAGATTATCGGTAATTCGACGCCGTGGTATGCACAGGGTTATTTCGTCTACGACTCGAAAAAAGCAGGCGGCCTGACGGTGTCCCACCTGCGTGTCAGCGAGCAACCTATTCGTTCGGCATATCTGATTTCGCAGGCGGATTTTGTCGGTTGCCATCAGTTGCAGTTTATCGATAAATATCAAATGGCAGAACGCCTGAAGCCAGGTGGTATCTTCCTGCTCAACACGCCGTACAGCGCGGATGAAGTGTGGTCGCGCCTGCCGCAGGAAGTTCAGGCGGTCCTGAACCAGAAGAAAGCCCGTTTTTATGTGATTAATGCTGCCAAAATTGCCCGAGAGTGCGGCCTGGCTGCACGTATTAACACAGTGATGCAAATGGCGTTTTTCCATCTGACACAAATTTTACCAGGCGATAGCGCACTGGCAGAATTGCAGGGAGCTATCGCCAAAAGTTACAGCAGCAAAGGTCAGGACCTGGTTGAGCGTAACTGGCAAGCACTGGCGCTGGCCCGTGAGTCGGTCGCCGAAGTGGCACTCAAGCCGGTGGATCCGCACAGCGCCAACCGACCACCTGTGGTTTCTGATGCTGCACCTGATTTCGTGAAAACAGTTACCGCGGCGATGCTCGCGGGTCTGGGGGACGCTCTGCCCGTCTCCGCGCTGCCGCCAGACGGTACATGGCCGATGGGCACCACCCGCTGGGAAAAACGTAATATCGCCGAAGAAATTCCTATCTGGAAAGAGGAACTGTGTACACAGTGCAACCACTGCGTTGCCGCCTGCCCGCACTCGGCAATCCGCGCCAAAGTGGTCTCCCCGGAAGCGATGGCAGACGCCCCAGCTAGCCTGCATTCGTTGGATGTAAAATCCCGCGATATGCGCGGTCAGAAATATATTCTGCAGGTCGCGCCTGAAGATTGCACCGGTTGTAATCTGTGCGTCGAAGTTTGCCCGGCGAAAGATCGCCAAAACCCGGAAATCAAGGCTATCAATATGATGTCGCGCCTTGAGCATGTTGAAGAAGAAAAAGTTAACTATGACTTCTTCCTCAATCTGCCGGAGATCGATCGCAGCAAACTGGAACGCATTGATATTCGCACCTCACAGCTGATCACCCCGCTGTTTGAGTATTCCGGTGCCTGCTCAGGCTGTGGTGAGACCCCGTATATCAAGCTACTTACCCAGCTGTACGGCGACCGCATGCTGATTGCCAACGCGACCGGGTGTTCATCGATTTATGGCGGCAACCTGCCCTCCACACCATATACCACCGATGCCAATGGCCGCGGGCCTGCCTGGGCGAACTCACTGTTTGAAGATAACGCCGAGTTTGGTCTGGGCTTCCGCCTGACGGTGGATCAACACCGCGTACGTGTCATGCGTCTGTTGGAGCAGTTTGCCGATCAGATCCCGGCTGAACTGAATGATGCCCTGCACGCAGAAGCCACGCCGGAAGTTCGTCGCGAGCAGGTTGCCGCACTGCGCCAGCATCTACGAGGCGTCGACGGTGCACAGCAACTATTAACTGATGCCGACGCGCTGGTTGAGAAATCAATCTGGCTGATTGGTGGCGACGGTTGGGCCTACGATATTGGCTTTGGCGGGTTAGATCACGTCCTGAGCCTGACCGAAAACGTCAACATTCTGGTGCTGGATACTCAGTGTTACTCCAACACTGGTGGGCAGGCGTCGAAAGCCACGCCGCTTGGCGCGGTCACCAAATTTGGCGAACATGGTAAGCGTAAAGCGCGTAAAGATCTTGGCGTCAGTATGATGATGTACGGTCATGTTTACGTCGCACAAATCTCGCTGGGAGCCCAGTTGAACCAGACGGTGAAAGCGATTCAGGAAGCAGAGTCCTACCCGGGCCCGTCGCTGATTATTGCCTACAGTCCGTGCGAAGAGCACGGCTACGATCTCGCCCTGAGCCACGATCAGATGCGCCAGCTCACGGCCACCGGATTCTGGCCACTGTATCGCTTTGATCCGCGTCGTGCTGACGAAGGCAAGCTGCCGCTGGCATTGGATTCTCGCCCACCGTCAGACGCGCTGGCTGAGACTTTGATGAACGAGCAACGCTTCCGCCGCCTGAATGCACAGCAGCCGGAGGTGGCTGAGCAGTTATGGAAGGATGCGACTGCAGATTTGCAAAAACGCTATGACTTCCTGGCACAGCTGGCAGGGAAAGCAGAGAAGAGCAGCACCGATTAATACTTTCAGTTAAGTATTAACCTGGAATAAAAAAAAGCCCGAACAGCTGTTCGGGCTTGTCAATTTATTCGCTGGCTAATCAGCCCTGAGACAAATAGTCAACGAAAAATAAGAAGTGACAATAAAGGCATATAACCCGCGCAGAATATCCCAACAAAATTAACTTGTATAATTTTTATTTTATATATTTAACCATTAATTCATTCATCATAATTATCATCATTTCCGTGGAATTATTTGCTTAAGGTTTTACTCAAGGCGTAACAATTCATATTTATCTCTTTACGGAACTTCTCCTTTAGCATGCTTTTACTCCCTACATGGGTAGTCACAGGTTAATAAAAAAACTAAAGGATTATTTCAATGAACAGAAAAGTATTGGCCCTTGTAATTCCTGTCCTGTTAGCTGCAGGCGCTGCTCACGCTGCTGAAGTTTATAATAAAGACGGCAACAAGTTAGACCTGTACGGCAAAGTAGACGGTCTGCATTATTTCTCTGATGACGCCAACTCTGATGGCGATCAGACCTATATGCGTATGGGCTTCAAAGGCGAAACTCAGGTTAACGATATGATCACCGGTTACGGCCAGTGGGAATATCAGATTCAGGCTAACGGTACTGAAGGCGGCGATAAAGGCAATTCCTGGACTCGTCTGGCTTTCGCGGGTATTAAAGTCGGTGATTACGGTTCATTCGACTATGGTCGTAACTACGGCGTCATGTATGACGTTGAAGGCTGGACCGATATGCTGCCAGAATTCGGCGGTGACTCCTACACCAAAGCTGACAACTTCATGACCGGTCGTGCGAACGGTGTTGCAACCTACCGTAACACTGATTTCTTCGGTCTGGTTGATGGTCTGAACGTAGCTCTGCAGTATCAGGGTACTAACGAAAACCAGGTCACGAACGAGCAGGAAGGCACCAATAACGGCGGCGACCGTAACGTGAAGAATTCCAACGGTGACGGCTTCGGTATCTCCTCTACCTACGATCTGGGTATGGGCGTAAGCTTCGGTGCGGCATATACCTCTTCTGACCGTACCACTCAGCAGGTTAATAACTCTACCGCTGGCGGCGACAAAGCTGATGCGTGGACTGCTGGTCTGAAATACGACGCGAACAACATCTACCTGGCAACCATGTATTCCGAAACCCGTAATATGACCCCTTATGGCGGCTCAGACGGTCACGACAATACTATTGCAAACAAAACTCAGAACTTCGAAGTGACTGCACAATACCAGTTCGACTTTGGTCTGCGTCCGGAAGTGTCTTTCCTGATGTCTAAAGGTAAGGATCTGGCAACCGCAAATGGTAACGACGATAAAGATCTGGTTAAATATGCTTCAGTAGGTGCGACTTACTACTTCAACAAAAACTTCTCCACCTACGTTGATTACAAAATCAACCTGCTGGATGAAGATGATAGCTTCTACGATAAAGACCACAATGACATCTCTACCGATGACACTGTAGCTCTGGGTATGGTTTACCAGTTCTAATCTGTCAGCCCGCTGGAAACAGCGGGCTACTCTCCCACTCGTGCATCGCAATTACGTTTTATGTAGATCAAAACATTATATCTTTTGTGTTAAAACATCCCGCTGATAGATGATATATTGCAATAAAGTCTGTAGTAGAGGATACCTGCAATGAATCATCACCCCGTTAAGTCATCCCGTATTGCCTCCGTCGGTTATGACGAATCCTCCGGCACGTTAGAAATTCGCTTTCATCATATGCAAACTCTGCAATACCATCCTGTTCCACCGCGCATTTTTCGTGATTTCCTTACTGTGGTCTCCAAAGGCCGATTTTACGATGGCGTAATAAAAGGCAAGTTCCCTGAAATTAAAATAAAGTGATGCCAAAATGTGATCTTTGTCATTGTACATAAAGTGCCATTACGCGGTAAGCTTTAGGAGGATACTTAAACAGGAGGTTTTATGAACAGAACGATTCTTGTACCCATCGATATTTCAGACTCAGAATTAACTCAACGCGTTATTGCCCATGTTGAAGCAGAGGCAAAAATTGACGATGCGCAGGTCCATTTTCTGACCGTGATTCCGTCATTGCCCTATTACGCTTCTCTTGGACTGGCCTACTCAGCGGAGTTGCCGGCCATGGACGATCTTAAGGCCGAAGCAAGGTCTCAACTGGAAGAGATGATCAAGAAGTTCAATATCCCGGCAGACAGAATACAGGTTCATGTCGTTGAAGGTTCACCAAAAGACAAAATTCTGGAGCTTGCCAGGAAATTACCCGCAGATATGGTGATTATTGCCTCGCACCGACCTGATATCACCACTTACCTGCTCGGCTCCAACGCCGCAGCCGTGGTGCGTCATGCGGAGTGTTCGGTTCTGGTAGTTCGCTAAGCAGCCTGGCCCGCACATCGCTGCGGGCTTTTCATTTCTACCTCTTTTACCCCGCGATTCCTGACCTAAATGTGCTGACATTTTTCCCGCTTATCCGTACCATACACGCCACAGTTTTTATATCAGACTTCTTTTGCCGGACAATCCGGCGTGATGCATACTCTTCTGATGCCACACTATGAATTGAGCCTCTATTAAATGTCGCAAAATCAAGAAATTAACAAGAAAGATCAGTACAACCTGAACAAATTACAAAAGCGTCTGCGTCGTAACGTGGGCGAAGCGATTGCCGACTTCAACATGATTGAAGATGGCGATCGCATTATGGTGTGCCTTTCCGGTGGGAAAGACAGCTACACCATGCTGGAGATCCTGCGCAATTTGCAGCAAAGCGCACCGATCAGTTTTTCACTGGTTGCAGTAAACCTGGATCAGAAACAGCCCGGTTTCCCGGAACATATCCTGCCGCAGTATCTGGAACAGTTGGGCGTTGAGTACAAAATTGTCGAAGAGAACACCTACGGGATCGTCAAAGACAAAATTCCGGAGGGGAAAACCACCTGCTCTCTGTGCTCCCGTCTGCGTCGCGGCATTCTGTACCGTACGGCAACCGAACTCGGGGCTACAAAAATTGCGCTGGGACACCATCGCGACGATATCCTGCAAACGCTGTTTTTAAACATGTTCTACGGCGGGAAAATGAAAGGCATGCCACCGAAGCTGATGAGCGACGACGGCAAGCATATTGTCATTCGCCCACTGGCCTATTGCCGCGAGAAAGACATTGAACGTTTTGCCGAAGCCAAAGGCTACCCGATTATTCCGTGTAACCTGTGCGGTTCACAGCCTAACCTGCAACGTCAGGTAATTGCTGACATGCTGCGTGACTGGGACAAACGCTACCCAGGTCGTATTGAGACCATGTTCAGCGCGATGCAGAATGTCGTGCCTTCGCATCTCAGCGATATCAATCTGTTCGACTTTAAAGGTATCAAGCACGGCTCAGCAGTCGTTGACGGCGGTGACTTAGCGTTCGATCGCGAAGAGATCCCGCTGCAACCAGCAGGCTGGCAGCCGGAAGAAGATGAAAACCAATTGGATGAGTTACGTCTGAACGTGGTAGAAGTGAAGTAATTTATCATGCCGGATGGCGACGTAAACGTCTTATCCGGCCTACAACGTACATAAGTGCCTGTAGGCCTGATAAGCGGAGCGCCATCAGGCACTCCCACGGGCATTTATTTCAACAAACGAACCCGGCAGGTTTTACCTTTAATCTTACCGTTTTGTAGCTGCTTCCACGCTTTATGCGCGACGGACTGGCGAACTGCCACATAGACATGCATCGGATGTACGGCAATCTTACCGATGTCGGCCCCATCCAGCCCCATATCACCGGTCAACGCTCCCAGAACATCGCCCGGACGCATTTTTGCCTTTTTACCGCCATCAATGCACAGTGTCGCCATCTCGGCCTCAAGCGGCACAACTGGAGCGTTGCCGGGTGCAGGTAGCCAGTTCAGCTTTAACTGCAGCATTTCAGAAAGAATAATAGCTCGCTGGGCTTCTTCTGGCGCACAGAAGCTGATGGCCAGGCCGCTGTTACCCGCACGCGCAGTACGTCCAATACGGTGTACGTGCACTTCCGGATCCCATGCCAGTTCGTAGTTAACCACCAGCTCAAGCGATTTAATATCAAGACCACGCGCCGCAACATCGGTTGCCACCAGCACGCGCGCGCTGCCGTTAGCAAAACGGATCAACGTCTGATCGCGATCGCGTTGTTCCAGGTCACCATGTAATGACAACGCACTTTGCCCTGCGGCGTTCAGCGCGTCGCACACGGCCTGGCAATCTTTTTTAGTATTACAGAATACAACGCACGACGCGGGCTGGTGCTGGCTGAGCAACTTTTGCAGCAGCGAAATTTTGCCGTGCGCGGAGGTTTCGAAAAACTGTTGTTCAATCGCGGGTAGCGCATCTACCGTATCAATTTCAATGGTTAATGGATTTTGCTGCACTCGGCCACTGATCGCGGCAATTGCTTCCGGCCAGGTTGCCGAAAATAGCAATGTCTGACGTGACGCAGGCGCAAAGCGGATCACATCATCAATGGCATCGCTAAAGCCCATGTCCAGCATACGGTCGGCCTCATCCATCACCAGCGTATTCAGGGCTTCCAGCGAGACAGTACCTTTTTGCAGGTGATCGAGCAGACGGCCCGGCGTGGCGACAATAATATGTGGTGCATGCTGAAGAGAATCACGCTGTGCACCGAAGGGCTGCCCGCCACATAAGGCTAAAACTTTGGTGTTCGGTAGAAAACGCGCTAAGCGACGCAGCTCGCCAGCCACCTGGTCAGCAAGTTCACGCGTGGGACACAGAACCAGTGACTGCGTCTGGAACAGCGCAACATCGATATGCTGTAACAGCCCAAGACCAAACGCGGCCGTTTTGCCACTGCCGGTTTTTGCCTGCACGCGAACGTCTTTTCCCGCCAGGATCGCCGGCAACGCAGCGGCCTGAACAGGCGTCATTTCAAGATAACCCAGCTCGTTAAGATTCTCGATCTGAGCAGCAGGTAAAACATTCAGGGTAGAAAAAGCGGTCACAATTTAATCTCGCGGTAAGAACTTACAATTAGCAGGCGCGTATCCTCGCAGATCTGCGCCCGTGATGCGACATTTTAATCGGTTCTTCATCCGGCGGCGGATCCGGCATCGGCTGCGGACGGGGTATGGGATCAGGAATGGGTACCGGGTCGGTCGGAACAGAGGCGGTGTTGGGCGTGGGTAACTGCAGCAATAGCGTTAGGCAGGTCATATTCCCTCCAGTCATTCAGGTTGACTCTTTTAGGGTAGACGTTGATTTCCTGCAGGCAAAAAAAAGCCGACTAATCTAAGTCGGCGTCGTACGAATCAATTGTGCTATGCAGTAATTCAAAAAAGGAAGTAAGACAATATGGAGCGCAACGCCCATCGCTTGACGTTGCATTCACCTGCGAGAGAGATATTGCCCCGAATAGGTAGATAGTTTATTGACCTCGCTCAAAATATTGAGCGTTTTCACTCATGAAGCCCGGTAAAAAACGTTGTTGTTACAACCATTTACTACGATGCAACCATAAAGTAACACCACCAATCAGGACCACTAACAGAATACAAAACAATGAGAAACCAAATTGCCAACCGCCGCCGGGAATGCCCCCAAGGTTAACGCCGAACAAGCCGGTTAAAAATGTACTGGGCAGAAAAACCATCGCCATCAACGACATGGTATAGGTTCTGCGGGCCAAGGATTCTTGCATCACCTGCGCAATTTCATCCGCCATGATACCAGTCCGGGCAATACAGGCGTCTATCTCGTCCAGCCCCCTTCCCAGCCTGTCGGCAATGTCCTGCATCCGGCGTCGCTGATCGTCAGTCATCCACGGCAAACGTTCACTCGCCAGACGCGCATAGGCATCTCGCTGTGGTGCCATATAACGGCGCATGACAATCAGTTGCTTACGTAACAGGGCCAGAAATCCGCGTGGCGGGATTTGTTGATCGAGTAAATTATCTTCCAGATCAATAATTTTATCATGTAACTGTTCGATAAACTCACTGGCATGATCGGTCAATGCGTCACAGACATCTACCAGCCAACTGCCACAGTCACTCGGCCCCGTACCTTCTTGCAGATCGCTGACCACATCATCCAACGCCAGCACTTTACGCTGACGCGTCGAGACAATCAGGCGTTCGTCCATATATAAACGCATCGCCACCAGCTGGTCGGGGCGCTCATCCGTGCTGCCATTAATACAGCGCAGGGTGATCAGCGTGCCTTCCCCTATCCGGCTGACACGTGGGCGCGTGCTTTCACCGGCCAGCGCATCACGCACAGTATTAGGAAGCAAAGGCGTCGTCGTCAGCCACTGTGCGCTATCAGGATGGGTATAATTAAGATGCAGCCAGCAGGGATGCTGACTGTCGATAACATCGTTATCTTCCAGCGGTTTTACTCCACCCTGGCCATCCAGTAGCCAGGCAAACACGGCATCCGGCACATTAACATCCGCTCCCTTAATGGCTTCCACAGCGCCTCCACAGTCATTCAGCCTTTTCCGTTAGTCTAGCCTGCAGATTATGTTAAGCAATATCTGATTATCCCATTGTGCTGAAATGATTCAGAAAAATTAAATAGAAATGTAAACGCCGACGATGTCGGCACGGGTGACTACAGGATTAGAATGAATGACCGTATTTATCTCGTCGACTTAGACCCGGTGGTGTTGCAGCGCTACGAGGAAGCACGAATGATTCCGTTGTTGAGTTATGACTTAAATTAAATTTATGTGTTCGTGACTGCAGGTCATTCACCTGGCTTTTCAGAATGCCTGATGAATCCGATAACTCGTCGACCATGATGGCATTACTTTGGGTCACATTTTCCAGCTCAGCCAGGGCCTGGGTAATCTTAACGATGCCTTTCTCCTGCTCTCGCGTGGTGGTTAATATCTCTCCCATCAGCTGGCTTAATTGCCCGGCACCGCCAACAATATCCTGCATGTTTTTTTCTGCTTCACGGACAATCGCGGCCCCTTCGCGGACATTATAATGTGTTTCGTCAATTAGCCGCTTAATATTCTTCGCCGCTTCTGCGCTGCGATGAGCCAACGTTCTGACCTCTCCCGCCACCACAGAAAAACCCTTGCCATGTTCGCCTGCCCGTGCCGATTCCACCGCCGCGTTCAATGCCAGAATATTTGTCTGAAAGGCAATACCATCAATCAACGCAATTATTTCCGTCATCTGCTGTGCGCATTCAGTGATTGAGTGCATATTGGTTGCGACTTGTACCATTAATTCCCCCCCCTGACGGGCCGATTGTGTGGCAATATTCGCCTGGGCGCTGGCCAGCTGTGTATTATCAGCATTATTGCGAGTACTAATGGCTATCTCATCCATACTTGCAGCGGTTTGCGTTAACGCCCCGGACTGTTGCTCTGTTTTCACCGAAAGCTCTGCACTACGCTCCGCAAGCTGTTCAGAGAGGGTCATCGCTGTGCGTGAAGATGTGCGAATTTCACTAACTAGCGCAGAAATATTACTCGATAAACTATTGATGCCGGGAATAAGCCGCCCCGCGCAGTTATTACCAAACTCAGGAATACTGATTGCCAGATTTCCTGCAGTAACCTCCTCAATACTCTTTTTTACGGTATTGATTGGCACAACAAGATACTTCGTCATATACAACCACAGACACGATATCGAAACCAAACTTACTA
>NZ_JADABY010000026.1 GCF_015672735.1 Citrobacter sp. Res13-Sevr-PEB04-36
CAAATGATTGGAATGTATATCAAAACATAGATAATATCCTTGACCCATTTGAAAAGAACATGATCAGCAAAGGTCTTTTTGAAATGGCTGCCGCTATCTCACGAGGCAGAAAATACAATCTGGTGGACCTTCGCAATGCCACTGTTCTGGGGCTAAGTTATGTCACAGGTAGTCGTCCGGTTCAGTTAGCTAAATTGGCTGCTGGTGACTTTCGAATCGATACTTGCAGTACGACAACAGGGTTGGTTCGTTATAGCGTTCTTTTACCTTATGCTAAACAAAGGTACGTCACTACGGATCGGTTGATTCTGGCGCTCCCGCCAGAAATCGGTGCACTGGTTAAGCATTATATAGATGAAGCCAGATTATTACCTACCGATAAAATGTTTAATATGGGGGGATCAGCACCTAAATTTGTTTCTCAGTCGATTAGCCAAACGATTCTATCCTTTAGCCCACAAGATTACCAGTTTGCCGTATCGTGCGGTGAAGCCGCCCTACCTTCAATAACATCAACTGATTTGCGCCACAACGTTGGTCACTCACTTGCAATGCAGGGCGCTAGTGCAGAGGAAATTGCTCACATTCTCGGCCATTCATCTCTGGTTGTAGCAAAGCACTACATCCGTGCGACCCCAGCCTTGGCATTGATCCGCGCTAAAGCACTCGGTTCTAACCCTGTGTGGCAAAACATGGTGGCTATGATGCTTACTGGGAAACTAGTTCCTTCAAAAGAATGGGAAGGTCGACGCGTGGTTGGTATGGTTGGTGATCGATTACACTATGAGATTGGTGGCTGTGCGAGAACCGATGATGAATGCCCCTTCTGTGAAGTTCGTTGCTGCTATGGTTGCTTATATTACCGCCCTTTCCTTGATGGCCATCACCAGGGCGTATTGAATAGCGTCTCTAAAGAAGTCGATGAGCTGATAGCAGTATCAGATAGTGTTGGTAATGCTCTCAATCCACTAATTTCTATCCACGAGACGACGCAAATAGAAATCAAGTCAGTGATTGCCCGTTGTCATTTGCATAACGTCAGAGGTTGTGGGAAATGAAAAAAAATATAGCGAACTTTGAGACTTTTATCATAGAACAGAAAGCTTGGTTCGAAGAGAATCTGGCAGCAGATTTTGCAGAATCATGGGATAGCTTTGTCTGGATATGTGGGATCAAAGGATCCGGCTGGTTACGTGGCAATGGGGCTAATTTATTACGTTTTGATGAGGTTAACCGGCTCAAAGGGATCGATGATCGCCATACAGTCTCCGAGCCTTATCAGTTGTTCATGAAAGCGATGCTGGTACTCGTCTATCGAGGGAGAAATCGCAGTATTTCCTCTGCGGTTGCTGTCGCAACGCTGATTATTTTGAAACGATGGTACTGCGCTCTCATTAAGTTAACTGGGCAAACACATCCCATCTATCTGACTACAGATGTCGTACGTAGCGCAATGGATACTCTGAGTGCAGCTTCCCGGCCAGGTGATACCAACCTAGCCAACTACAAGGGGCGTTGTGTTAAGATTCAGAAATTAGTAAACCATCACGCCTTCACATTAGTAACATTGCAATATGTTTCCGATGATTGTTATACCAATCAGACTAATTTGACCCGGAAAGCCCGGGAAACAATCTCACTAAAAGAAAAAGACAAGCTGGATGATACTTCCACTGATGGTGAAGATACACTGATTACCATTAAAGGTTTCCTCAATATCGTGTCGTTAATCCAGCGAGTTGAAAGCGGTACTGAAAAGATTGCCCTCAATTGTCTTCTGCTACTGATCGTCACTGGATTCCGTTCTGTTGAGGCATTCAATCTCAGACAGGATGCCTTGGTCAAACGACATATAGATAACTCTGACCTCAGCAAACGTCTGCGGAATAAAGGATTGCCAGATTATTTTCTTGGCATACGCTATGTTGGTGTTAAGGGGGCTGGCGAACGAACGCATTGGGTCGAGCCTTTAGCTGTACCTCTGGTCGAAAATATATTTAAGTCGGTGAAGTTACTAACAGCTGAGTTTCGCAAACATATCGAATATTTACGATCAAAAAAATTTTCTGATTATTTACCAAAGCCAATCAGTGATATTACCAGTGAACTCGTTGAGCTTGATGATATTGTAAAATACATGGTCCAGTCCTCATCAGAGCTTCGGGGGCGTGCAGGCTTACGTGATAAAGCTTCGAAAGCATTAGAGAAACGTGGCTTTATACCGGCAAAAGTCATCCTTAAATCAGGTAATGAAAAAGAAAAATATTTTACAAAGTCTGATCTTAGTCATTTTCTTAAAAGTGAATTCGGTGATAACAGTGCAAATACTCCCTGTACTCATGCATGGGCAGAAAATGGCAAAAGATATGAGATTAAATATGAAGAGCTATTGTTCCTTTTCCCCAAAGGATCACTGACTCTCAAGAGAGTATTGCAACTAAAAGCCACGCCACTACCATTAAATAATAACGGCCTAAACAAATTTCTAGGTAACGTTACTGGCTATGTATCTGTTTTCAGCAAATACAGGTTGCTTGAAGATGACGGCCGCCCTACTCAGCTCCGAACGCATATCCCTCGACACAACATTAATACTTTTCTCGCAATTGCAGAGATCTCAGACCACTTACAAGCGATGTTGATGGGGCGTGTTGATATTACTCAAAATCAGCATTATCAGCACCTGGCTCTCAAGGAACGGCGAAAAGCATCTTCTCTAACCCCTTTAGTTCCAACCGTACCGGAGCAGTCAGCATTTACTGCTGTTGACGTTGATTCACCTCTCGATATGGTAAAGCAAAGCGGTTTAATGACGTTTAATAGTACCCAAACTCTGGAAACCAACATAAAGGCAAACCTGCATACCTTTGATGATCGTAACGATGTTGCTGGTTTCATTGAAGCGTCGTCAGGGGATGGATTATTCGAAGACATAGCCGCTGCGTTCGAGGAAATCAGTAAAAACGAAGGGCCATTACAAGCGTCTGAAATGGTACAAAGGCATGCGGTATTGCATCCATTAAAACTGGGCTCCTGCATGAGAGACGTTAACTTGTGGGGATGCCCTTATCGAATGAAGTGCCAAGCATTGAAACCCTGTGAGCATTTCACGTTGACAGGTCGTATTGATGAATACTCAACTATTGCAGTAAAAGGTCGGGCATTAAACGAGGCTTCGCTCGCTTTTGAACAGTATATCGCGGCCCTTCCAGACAACCAGTTAATACAAGGCAATATCGAAGAAAATCTAACTCACCTGGATGCCTTAAGCGAGCAATTACGCAGGCGCTCAAACTTGTTACAAGTTCTCTCTGCTCAAGAGATTCTGTCTGGAGAGATAAAAGTGGAAGGTGAAATTCGTACTTTAGCTCAATTATTTGCCCTTGAGCACCATAAAAACAAAGAGGAAGAAAACTAATGCGTGGTAAAGAATTGGATACTCAGATAGAGCATGAACTCCAGTTAATGTTGATTGAAGGGTTTGATAAATCGCCTATTTCAGCTAAAAACTTACATGCCAGACTTAAATCAAAAGGAATCATTAATGGTGGCTTAAGTACATTAAGTAACATTGAACGAAGGCGTCTTATTGCAGCCTATGTCGATCAACAACTATCGCCTCTGAATCTTCGTCCCAAAGAAAAACAGCAGTATGTGAACCGTAAGACTCGGCAGGCCTTGCTTGGTCGTAATCAGCAGTTACAGGAAGAGAATAAAGAGCTTCGCGAACAACTAGCTCAGAATACCTTGTCATTGATTGAAATTGTCAAAGCGGTAAAAGTCAATACGGTTATACCGGTAGAAAGCCTTCTTGCTCCGCATTTGATCATGGAATTACACAAAAGGAATAAAGATCAATGATAGATATAGCGGTATATTCGCACTACGAACTCATGAATAAACATCTTGCTCTATTCGAAAGATGAGCATTGCAACTTTCAACGCCCACTCATTAGAGTCAATTTTATCAGAGGGCGTCTACTACTGTAATGCCCTGCTTGGTTTATTGCACTGCACTTTTGTTACCTTCAAAAAGTTTAGCAGGCGTTTGTACAACATCATTTTTTGTCAGCAGTGTTGTCACCTGAAGACGTTTTGAGTGCTTCGATAAGTTTACTTCGCTCTTCCTCTGTCATTCGGGATATGAGTAATGCAAGTTCTGCTGTCGTCTGATCATCACAAAAAAAGTAGTTCAACGGTACGTTTAACTCTGCCGCCATTCGTCGAAGCGTATCAATATCGGGGACATGGCGTCCTTTCTCATAATGATTCATACGACTGCTAGCCGATGCGGGATCAAAGCCAACAAGGAGACCCAGAGAGCGCTGTGATAAACCCGCCCTGCATCTCGCTTCCTTAAGTCGTTCTGGTATTGGATTTTTTTCAGACACTGATTCATCTTCATTGGCCTCGAATGCTTAGATTGTCTAAGTATCTGTCATTGTTGTATACTTAGCAATCCTAAGTTAACAGCCTTGTTTTGTCATATGAATAGTCGAGTAACCAACCCTGAGTCGTACATATTTTCTGCAATCATCTTAATTGGCAAAGATAACTTCACCAGTAACGAAGTAGCAAAAATTCTTATCGAGCGATTTTCACTTCCGAAAAATTATTTAAAGGCAAAAGCTTTTGCTTATAACCAAATTCAATCCCTGGTTAGAAAAGGATTATTAAACAAAGTAAGAAAAACAGGCGTGTATCAATATTTATACTCAGTCACATCAGAATTTAATATCGCAACAGAATGCGTGGAATTAATTGAGGCAACCCCAAAGTCTTCCTGTCAACTTGTTTCAAGTGCTACCAACCATGAACACAGAAATGTAAATATCCAAATAAAGTCTCTTATTGAAAAATACAGCAGTGAGTTGGCGAAAGTATCAGGAGCAAAGGAGATTTATGAAGAATTGATAGTTGCTGTGCCGAGCAGGGAAAATGAATTCAGGAAGCTTTCTCTTGAACAAGAGAAAAAACACATCAAGATAAATGAAAAAATAAATACATTAATTGGAATTATTAATCAATCTGTTGCAATAAGGCAATGAATTTTTACAACTATTTGAAATCATGAAGGGAGAGGGTAAAGCCTCGCCCTCTCCCTTCATGCACTGATATGCCATCATTAAAATGATGATTAACAGCGAGTACCACTATATGCTAGACACAAATCAATATAACCTCAGCCAGGCTCAGATGCAACTGTAAGTATCCTGCATAATCGTGCCATTCACGTTTAGAGATCATCCGGCATAATCAATCAGCCAGCGAAGGAAATCGCTATGCGTAAAGCCCGTTTTGCTGAGCATCAGATCATCGCTGTGATTAAGTCGGTTGAAGCCGGATGAACTGTTAAAGATGTCTGCCGGGAGGCCGGTATTTCTGAAACCACCTACTACATCTATGGACTACTTCCGTTTTGCAAGTACAGAATCAAATGCGCCCGGTAGGGTGCATACATGGTCGATATTGCGACTCAGGTTGATGCTCTGAACAGGCCGTTAGATGAACTTTTTTGGGGTCAGTACAATCCTGGGCCTTCAGGATCACAAACACTGGGTGTATGGAGATAGTATTCACCTGACGCCGGCTATAATTTAAGCAACTCGGCCATTATAGTCGCGAAAACTCAGTATCGGGCGGATATACGAAATGAGGCATATAAATCAACGTATAAAAAACTCAATCTCTTGTACATTAAATTCCCTAAAGTTATCTTCAGCTGTAAGCACAATGGCTTTGCACAAGTAATAGCTCTTACGCTCTGCTCCACTTGAGCGATGCCATTCCTCAATTCTTTCCTTGCTGACTACGGTATAAGATCCACAAAAAGAACGAATTCCTTTGGGATGAATAGGTTGCCAATCATTATACCAGAACGATGAAAAACCAACTTGAGATCCATCGATAGAGTAACTAAACAAACCATCGGAAGATGAACCGACAATCTTTTTATTATCAATGGGACATTTGGGAATATAGAACCCTCGTGATTCGAGATCGGAGTGCCAGTGCCCATATCTCATAACTGGATACGAAGTGCCAGCCAGTGTAGGAACTCTGGGCATCTGACTCTCACCAAACTCATAAGACAGCTCCTTATCCAGAAGATTACCAATAGACAAACAACCGGAACGCTCTATTATCTGCATGTCAGGCGTTAACTCAATTTCAGTGTTCACTTTTGCAACAGTCAAATCAATCCAGTTATTGTCATCAATCTTGATGGGTAATGAAAAAGCTAAAAGGTCATTACTGTCATCTGTTTGTGAAAAGTTGGATAATCCTTCTTTAACATAGCTGATTAAATTATCTTCATTAGGAGAGTCGTTACCACTCCAAACAGGTAACCATTTAGGTTTTTGAGGGCGAAGCTCTATATACGCAGGTTCGATAGGTAGTGCTGGTATCGATAAATGTCTCGCGTAAGAATCCGGCATGCCGAAAAATTCTTTGGCCAGCTCTATTGTTCTTAAATATGCGGAACGACCACGATGGCTCGCTTGTGTATAAAATTGGCCGGTAGATCTATATCGATCACCGCTAAAGAAGTAATCAACATTTGTTGCTGTAGAAGGCTGGTATTCGAATGTACTATTCCATTCAGACTGAAAATAATCGGTAAAAGGTATACCCGTTCGTCTCTCTTCTTTTTCCAACAATGTATTATAAAGTAAAGGCACATCCTTCCCCTGATAGTATTCGAATCGATTATTATCATGTGCCATGCAGACAAAGGGTGTAAATAAATATGCGTATTCGCCAAAGTATTTTGGTTGAGGTGCTAGCTCTGTGAGTATTATATCTGACAGTGTGGACCTTGCTCTTATGTAGTGCCCCAGATCATTTGGGCAGACATAACCCTTAGATTTCGCAATAAAAAATACACATAACACTTCTACGCACTCAGACTCTTGCTTCCTACTTGCTAAGTCTTCCTTTAGTAATTCTTCAACTCTTGGGTGTTGAGCTATTAAAAGTCGTGAAAGCTGTTCTACTACCCACAATTTTACAGAGGGTATAGGTAGCTTTAGCCTCGAAACTAACGTCTTGAGAATTGCATCCTCGAGAGAATCATCATGACGCCAATCCCATACCGGTTTTGCAAGTTGAAGATTGCGGACGCTTTCTTCCAAGCTTGTAACCATCTCTAACGTTAGCTTAAGCGCCTCATCTTTCCTGTCACCATGAGAAAGCAAAAAAACTAGCTTGTCATTCGGAATAATTAAGTTGCCAAACTTATCTTTCCAATTATCCGGTTGTGATGTTGTTAATTTAATAAATTCGTCAATTTTTTGAGGGTATTGCTCTGCCACTATCTTAAGCCGATTGAGGCTATTTTCTGAACGCTCATACCAATCAGACCATCCTCTCATTGCCTTGTGAGCTGCAACCAAAAGATCAAAGGCTTTCGTTTTACCGTGTAATTTTTTAACACTGAAAAAAAGAAGATCTAACAAGTATCGTTTATCATCAAAACAATCAATAAGCTTCGACACCTGTGGAATTAGCAGTTGCAATAACTCAGGCTCCTTACCTTGGGTACACCAATATGTGTACCAGTTTTTCCAAAATTCACTAATGCTATATTTTTCTTTGAGCAATACAGTCAGTTCTTCGAACTTTTCAGGCGGATAATCCGATGGCTGTAACAAAACTTTTCCATCAGATTTATCAGTTGATGAATGTTTTTCTTCAGATATATTTTGAACATTAATACCCAGAAGGCTCTCTATTTCATCGGCAATACAAATGGCATGAGGTTCTCCTTTCTCAATATTTTCTCTGAGCACTCGGTAGCAGCTAGAGTGCAAACCTGTAAGATATAAATGTTTTGTAATCGGCGAAGCAAAGTCACACCTTTCAAGCAACCTAGAAATTGTCTCTTCAGCATAATACCATTCGCCATCGCTAAGCTCTTGCTCATAAACTGAAGCAGCTGTTTGCGGGTTTAATTTTGCTAATAATGAAGATATGGAATGCTTAGAGTGCCTAGTTTCATCCCCATCAGTAAAGTTGGATATATTGAAAACTATCGGTGATATTCGTTCTAATATTTCCAAGGCAGAACCTGGGTCAGATTCAGAAAGGTATTCCACAGCTTTCAATACATCAAAGATGGTGGGGTCTTTGTGATGCCCATAACCAAGCACAAAGTCCCATGTCTTTCTCAAATATTTTTCAAAAAGAGCTAATTTATCATGTTGAAATGCTATTTGCGCTAGCTCAAGATAAGCATTAGAATTTTCAATTGTTTGCTCTAACTCATTTAATTGTCGATTATCTTCAAGCTTGATAAGTAGCTCTGCGGCATCATCGTCTAATAGCTTAAGCCCTGCGTCCTTATACCATAGCCTTAGCCAGTCAATTCTAAATAAACCATCATCAACTGTTTGCCTTAGTTCATCACGCGAAATTTCAGATTTGGTTGTTATCAGGTGACAATCAGCTGCAATTTCAATCCAATCGCGCTTTAAAACTATGTCGGCTCTCCGTGTTTCCCATTGGATCTCATCTAATATTGGAACAAGCGGAAACATCGCACAAACCACGTCAAAGTTTAGTTTATTTCCTGCGATAAGTTCATTTGCGACTAAATCTGCCAACTCATTGAGTAAATCATAATGAGCTGATACATCCGCTCTGTCTGAGGTTGCACTTACTGGTAACCAAGAATAGTCACCTTCTGCATTTAACCTGATACAAAGTGAAGAAAAAAACCAGCAATGGTAGCTGCCTGTAGCTTCAACTTTGAAGACTTTCGCCGACTGACCATAAAAATAATGAGTCTCAATATTGGTGAAGATTTTCTTAGAAAAGATATCTATGAACTTAGATAGCTGCTGCGAGGAAAAAGAGCCATATTCTGGCCTACAGGTAATATCAGCACCCTCTATTATGCTTAATCTAATTGCATCAAGTTCGATTTGACCAATATGATTTGAATCAGGGGGCAAGCACTGCCAAGCCCTGAAGAGCAGACCAAGTTCTTTTTTTGTGCGACATGCATGTCTAAAGCTAGCCACATATCCATCAGGCCAATTAGAGAATTTTCCTTCTTCAAAAATCGCATCATAGTTAAGACTGTTAGTTAATACTCCTGCTTTTATCAATGCAGTTGCTTCAGCTTCATTATCTTGAGAGTGTCGTGAAGACAAGAGTTTGGTTTTAGCCCGATATCGATCAATTGCCTTCTGCGATAATAGCTCTGCTTGAGCAACCGCCCCTCTATACCATAATGCAATTGCCAATGGACTGACCCCACCCCGGTAGACGATCCTGCCCTATAGTTGGACTGACCCCACCCCGGTAGACGATCCTGCCCTATAGTTTGAGTATAGGGGGAGCATATGGGCACACCACGATTTACACCTGAATTTAAGGAAGAAGCCGTCCGACAGATAACGGAACGCGGTTATTCCGTTGCCGAAGTATCTGACCGTCTGGGCGTTTCTGCCCACAGCCTCTACAAGTGGCTACGGGCTATCAGACCGGATAACAGCGAGCAGCATGCCCGGGATTTACTGGAAGCCAAAAGCGAGATCCTGAAACTACGGGCGCAGCTAAAACGTACCGAAGAAGAACGGGATATCCTGAAAAAGGCCGCGCGGTACTTTGCAAGGGAGCCCGACTGAAGTACCGCTTTATCAATGAGCACCGCACTGTATGGGGTGTGATGACAATGTGTCGGGTACTGGATGTCGCCCGGGCCGGGTTCTACGCGTGGCTGCATAACCCGGTCTCGGCACGTGATAAAGATAATCAGCGTCTGCTGACGCTTATCCGTGACTCCTATTCACTGAGCGGAGGCGTATACGGTTACCGGCGGGTTCATGGCGACCTGAACGAAATCGGGGAAACCTGCGGTAAAAACCGGGTGGGCCGTATTATGCAACTGAACCGGATTAAAGCCGTGCGCGGCTATAAAGCGCCGCGTCGTATCGCTGGCAGACCTTCAGTGGTTGCCCCTAATCGCGTGCAGCGGCAGTTTACTGTTGTCCGGGCCAATCAGGTCTGGGTCACCGACATTACTTATATCCGCACCTGGCAGGGCTGGCTGTATCTGGCGGTGGTTATCGATCTCTTCGCCCGTAACGTGGTGGGCTGGTCGATGAAGCCCACTCTCTCACGCGAACTGGCGCTGGATGCACTGATGATGGCGGTCTGGCGACGTAAACCCGACGGCGAGGTCATCGTGCACTCAGACCAGGGAAGCCAGTACGGCAGTGACGACTGGCAGCGCTTCTGCCGGGCTAATAACCTGGTCCCGAGCATGAGCCGGCGTGGCAACTGCTGGGATAATGCGGTGGCCGAATCGTTCTTCAGTTCACTGAAAAAAGAGCGCATCAGGAAGAGAATATACAAAACCCGGGATCTAGCCCGGGCGGATATCTTCGATTACATTGAAGTGTTCTACAACCGGGCCCGGCGCCACAGTCACCTCGGCGGCGTCAGTCCGGAGGCCTTCGAACAGGCCTCGTCGTGAGGACAGAATTTGTC
>NZ_JADABY010000027.1 GCF_015672735.1 Citrobacter sp. Res13-Sevr-PEB04-36
CAATCACTGGAGAATGTTATCTGTGGCGATGACATCAAACAATGATTTTATGATAATGAAATATTAATCATGGAGACTGTCGTGAAAAAAATAATAATTATCGTGGCAATATTATTGTCAGGTTGCGCAAAGGTTAGTGATTATCAGGATAGTTGTGAGCAGAGATATAAAAAATTAAGTGATGTAGCAAATTGCTTGGATATCAGCGTAAAAAACGATTCACGCATGGCTTCAGCATCAACACCCAAACTTTATGTGCTTGCTGCAAAAATGCTTGGGCAAGGCGTAGATAATGGTCAGATAACTGATGCACAAGCAAGGGTTCAACTTCAAAGTCTCTATGTGCAGATGCAAAACTCTGAGCGTGCTCAGCAGATAGCGCAAAGCCAAGCTTTTCAGCAAGCTCTGTTGAACTATCAAGCTGTAAACACCATGCAGGCCATAGAGCAAAAAGCACGTCAGCCAGTTCTTACTCAGCCTTACCCAACGCGAGTAGATACATATACAAACTGCAATTCAGGCTTCGGAAATACTGTTACATGTAACAGTAGTAGCAATATACGGTAGCCATCCTTGGCTATTTGTCATTGCTGCTGATCGTTGTCGTACTTGCCAATGAAGTAGAGCATGCTCATTCTTGAAATGGTGCGTTTTGCATCATCATGAAGCGATTCATAAAATGAACGCCACTCCCCCGATCTCCTGATGGCGCTATCTACCACATGGTCTGGTGCCTTAGCCTTCGCCATTCGGGCGGCGCGTTGAAACTCAGGTGAGCTTATCAACCTCTCCGCAGCATCAGCTGATTGACCACCTCCGGCAGCCCTGACCTTGGTTGTTCGTGCATACGAAAGAAGGCATCCGGCCTGATGGTTCAAAGACGCCGACTGTCAGAAAGATGCGCGTCGATGATCAGCGGGCATGGAATGCAGCTTGCCGCCGGGCTGGAATTGAGGATTTCCGTTTCCACGACCTGAGACACACGTGGGCCAGTTGGCTAATTCAGTCCGGAGTTCAGCTTTCTGTTTTGCAGGAAATGGGAGGATGGGAGAGCATCGAGATGGTGCGTCGATACGCTCACCTTGCGCCGAACCATTTAACGGAACACGCGAAGCAAATTGACTCAATTTTCAGTGATGATGTCCCAAGTATGTCCCATCTGGAAAATAAGGAACTTGCAGAAAATGGTTAACTTACTGAAATATAATGGTACGCCCTGTAGGATTCGAACCTACGACCTACGGCTTAGAAGGCCGTTGCTCTATCCAACTGAGCTAAGGGCGCATTGCGAAGTGAAGACTTCATGCGGATGAAACGCGTGAATTATACGGTCAGCGCCTGCTGAGTCAATGCCTTTTATTCTGGTTGCTCGCGAAGTGTACGAATGTCGTTATTTTCTGCTCGTACACAGGTATCCAGGAAATCACCTGGTAACAACTCAGGCAGCGTAAAGCCCGGTTTAAGGTTAAATGTATTTAGAAAATCAATGATTTTGCTTAACATTCTCCTTCTCCCTTCCCTGCGGTTTAGGATCTCTTCAATGCTAAGTATCGCCATCAAAGAAGAAAATAGTCACTTCGAACATGGACTGAAAATCATTATTACTCGCCTGGCGAGTCAGTGGCGCCAGGAGATTTGCTTCTTGCCTGTCGACGATATTGATCGTGCAGACATCGCCTTTTTGTCGTTAAATGAAGATTGGTTCAGCGCTGGCTGTTATGAAATTCCCATCCACACCAGGCACCAGCATCGGGTCATTATTTGCAGTAGATGCGATAAAGATAAGCTGATGTTCAGGCCCTGTCTGTACATGTTGCCACTCATTTACCGCGAAGATGATGTCGAAGAGATCGGCAAAAAAATGGTGCTTATTTTGCAAAAGCGCGCACTCCGTTCCAGCGTCCCAGCCACAATTTGTCACTATTGCACCACCCGCAACTTTTCCATTCCTGAGCGTCAGTTTTTAATGTTCCTCGCCAGCGGATACACCGTTACCGAAACAGCACATCTTCTTGAACTCAGTGAGGTTCAGGCGAAGGCAACGCGTCGCAGTATTATGAGGAAATTGCATGTAAAAAATGAGCAACAATTCTTAAGATACATCAGGGTTA
>NZ_JADABY010000028.1 GCF_015672735.1 Citrobacter sp. Res13-Sevr-PEB04-36
CACAATCTCGATTAAATTACCATCGGGATCATGGATGACAGCTTCATAATAACCGTCGCCAGTGTTTCGCGGGCCGGAGACGAGTATCCCGTGCCTTTTGGCACGCATCGATATTGAATCGACGTTCTCAACCCCACCAACATTGATCGCCAGATGCACCCATCCGGTGGTGTTATTGTCAGGCGTCGCCTGGGTAAGCCCTGGTTTGGTCATTAATTCAATCGCGATACTCTCGTCGATTTTGACAAAATAGGATTCAAATCCAGGATTGGTTTTACTGCGGTATTTATCGTTAATCTTACCGCCAAAAAATGTGACCCAAAAATGAGCCTGCCGCTCGAGATCCTGCGTCCACAGCGCCATATGAGCAATCTTCATCACCAACCTCTTCTCAATTTATCCATAACAGTACGGCCCCGTTAAGGGATGTTGACAACATCAGTCATAATGCACAATCATGCTTATTGTTGCTCGATATTTATTTTTATCAGGAGTTTTTATGCTCGATTACGCTGCATTCCCGGAACAGCGCCAGGCGCTGATTTATCAAATCCTGCAGGAAAACGGCAGGGTTGTTTGTTCCGAGCTTACCAGTCGACTAGGCGTGTCAGAGCACACTATTCGCCGCGATTTACATGAACTTAGCAAAGAAGGCGTCTGTAAAAAAGTGTATGGCGGGGCCGTAATTTCATTACCAGAATCTGAAGATATTTCAGTGCGGAAAACGAAAAATACGGCTAAAAAAAGCAGCCTCGCGCAACGCTGTGCCAGACTGGTCAAATCTGGCAGCTGTATCTTTATTGATAGCGGAACCACCAATCTGGCGATGGCTGAGGCTTTGCCTGCCGAACTAGCCTTAACCATCGTGACGAATTCTCCAGAAATAGCCGCTGTTCTACTCAAGAAACCGTTGTACGACGTCATTATTCTTGGTGGTCCGATACAGCGGTCATCCGGAGGATGTGTAGGATCCACAGCGATAACCCAGGTGCAGGAAATTTTGTTTGACCAGGGATTTATTGGCGGCTGCGCAATGGCACCGGAATCCGGGTTAACCGGGTTTGATTATGCCGACTGTGAGTTTAAGAAAGCGGTGATTAAGCAGTGTAATGAAACCATTGTCGCGCTAACGGCAGATAAGATCCCCGCTGTGGCCCGCTATGTGGTGGCCCAAAGCAGCGAGATCGATGTGATAGTAGTTGAGGAAAATATTAGCAAACAGTACGGCTCCGCTTTTCAGGCACACGACATCCGGATTTATACCGTATAACATCAATCTCTGTTACTTCAACGAGAAATGGAAGCAAATAGTACGGTGCTAAACTTCGCCCCTGCCGTTAATGCGGTGATAGCTGACAGACAATCCAGACGGATGTTTTGCGAGTTTGCCTGCCTTTCAACCACCAGATATTCCTCTTTCTCTATCGTTGTTCGTGTCGTAACCGCTCTGGCATCAAAAACCGTGCCGTCAGTTAGCTCAATACGCAGCATATAGCGGTACAAACAGGCAATCTCCAGATAATCATGAAGATCGCAATCAACAGGGTGATACTTTTCTGCAGAATACATCATGGCCCCTTTCCTGTTTGCTATGATGTTCGGGAAATTGCCAGCGCAATGTCCCGAACGCTTTGTACTATTTCAGCGCCTCGATGGGGGCACCAAAGTTGATATGCAGTACGTTGCCGTCGATCACCAGCGCCGGAACAGACTTCACGCCAGCCAACTCAGCCTCCGCCACCCTCGCAGGTTGTTCTCCCAGATGAATGACATCAACCTCCACATCAGGGGACAGATGTTGTAACAGCGTTTGCTCCGCGGACACGCACACCGGACAGCCGGCATGATAAAAACGGGCTTTGCTCATAATACCTCTCCTTTGGATTATAGTATCGATTCGATACTATAATCCATGCTACGCCGGTTTTATTCTTTGTCAATATAGTTTTTAGTCGATACTATATGCCGAGGAGGATTTTGTTATGCACGACATGTCACTTTTCGACGTTATGGACAGGCTTTCCAGCCTGATGCGGATGTGGTTTCGCCAGCATCCTTTACTGACGGATCTTCAGCCGGTACAGCTCAGCGCGTTAATGTATCTGGCGCGCTGCAACCGCTATTCCAATACCCCGCTCGGCGTGACCGACTATCTCGGACTCACTAAAGGCACCGTGTCACAATCACTTAAACTACTGGAGTCAAAAGGGTTGATTGCGCGCACACAGGATGCTCGGGACAAACGCAGCGTTCATCTGCAATTAACCGAGTCGGCCAACACCTTACTGGACGCCCTGCTTCCCCCCACGTTTTTAGTGGCGGGTGAATCAGCGATGGGCGAACGCGCGACGCAGCTAAAAGAACTGCTGTTCGAATTGTTAAGAGAGATTCAGCGCAACCACAATGTACCGGGCTTTGGTCTGTGTCACAGCTGTCGGTTTTATCAAAAAATGAAGGGTCAGGGATTTTGTAATCTGACGAAGGAACCACTGAGTGAGGATGATGCAAAGCTAATTTGTCGGGAACATCAACCTCCGGAAGAATAAGAAAAAAGCGGGTGCGATACCTGGCGTAGGGCATTTACATTTTCCAGGCTGCCCTTTTTATGCCTCGCGCATGCCATACGAATGCCGCTGACAAATATAACAACATTCAGTCTCAGGATTAAAAGTATAAAATTTGCGCTGACAGCAATGACAGGATTTCTCGGTGTATGGAAAGCGTGACTCGGTGTTTTCACCCGACAAGTTTTCGATATGAATGACCTGCACGGGGCACACTACAGCACAAGTATCACAACCAGAACACAATGACGATGAGTACTCAAACGCCTCATCGGTAAAGCGTATCGCCTTTTCCGGGCAGGCTCTGGCGCAGGCGCCGCACAGGATACATTGCGAGGGAACGAACGACAGTTGATATTCACTCACCGCAGAGAACGCCTGGTGCCTTTCCCGCCACCCGGAGGCAACGGCAGCTGACTTAACGTCAGCCTCTCGGGTTTGCAGTAAGCGTCGACGCACCACATTAGCTGCTTTCAGTTGTGGTGGAAGGATCAGCCAGACAGGGGCATTCAGCTCCCGTAATCGGATGTTTAACGCGGCAACCGCCCGCGCCCAACTGGGGTAACGGTCCATATCCAGTTCCACCGCGCGAATATGGTGTTGGTAATGCCACATCAGTAGCTCAGCCATTGACGGTGCCAGCAGGGAAAACGGCGCGACTAAAGTAAAAGCTTTGTAGTGACGGTTTACTGGCTGTAAATTTTGCAGCGCATCGACCGGGCAAACAAACAAGCAGTGACCACAACGAACACACTCGTCGTCGTTCAGCTCGGGCCCTGTCGCAGATAACGCGATTGCATTAACCGGGCAGGCCGCCACGCACACTTGACATGTATGGCGGGGAAACTGCTTTCGTAAGCATGAAGCCCCCACGCGGGGCTTCATGGAAGGCTGAGTTAAACGCAATAACATAGTCAGCTAATGCAGAAGAAAATAAAGCGGAACAACACTTCTGACACCAGCAGCAGCAAACCCCCAACCAGTAGCCCGGCGCTGCGGTTACGCCATGCGCTAACGGCGAACAACAAAGAACCGATAACCGATACGGTCCAGGTGAACAGGCGCAAGCTGTTTAACTGGTTAAAGGCATCCAACGGCTGGTGCGGCAATGTTACGATGCCACTCAGACTGACGTTCGCCAGATAGCTCATGTATGCCGGTTGCGCCAGTAAACGCACCACGACGATAGCCACCACCAGCATCGCAGCAAAACGCATCAGGGACTGACGAGTATGGGCAGCCGATAACGTTTTCAGTAACGGCAGCCATGCCATCGCTACAGCACCCAGCACCCAGCACCCAGCACCCAGCACACCAACGGAGCCGTAAAACATCAGCCAGGGTTTCCATAAAGTGGTGAACTTTTGTCAACTGTTGCCACATTGAACGGCACTGATGATTGCGCGTTTTTGTGTCGTGAAGTGCCTGCCATAGCCGTTCCATATGATTCACCCATGGCGAGTAAACCGGCTGATAAATCACCCTGAACTTCGGGTTCTCCTTCAGCCAGCACTGTGTTTCCCGGCTTTTGTGGATAATGTAGTTGTCCACGATCAGCGTGATGGTTTTCGCCCGCTGGTACGTCGCTTTAAGCCGCTTCAGCAGGCTGATTCCCGCTTTCGCAGTAATGTCAGAAGGACAAATTTAACTGACATCTGGATCGTCTGAGCAACCCCGGTACGCGCCAGTGCGTTAAAGAACACACCAATCTCCCGTTCGCTTAATGCACGCTCTTTTGGTTTAAACGAGGCAATCGACTTTGCCTTTACACGTAATGCGGGATTATCAACCTCAACGCCACGATCAATGGCAAACTCAAAGACCTTACTGACCAGATGTCTGACATTCAGAGCAGTGGACGGTGCGCCGCGATCGCGGATTTCTTCGCACAGGATGCGGAGGTCAGTTGGGCTGATCTCTTTGAGGGTTCGCTTACCAAAATAAGGCAACACTTCTTTATCCATAATGGATAATCTGAGAGCTCTGGTACTTTCAGCAACATTCCAGGTTTTACGCCAGTGTTTCTCATATTCCCTGAAACTTAGCGCCTTTCTTATCTCCTGCTTTGCCTGCTGCTTTTTAATCGCTGGAGAAATACCAGCAGTGATGAGTTTTTTAGCTTCCGCCAGCTTTCCTCTTGCTTCAACAAGGTTAATTCCTTCAGGGCCATACCGCCCGATGGTCAGCGTTTCACGCCGATTATTATTCGGTAATCGTACCGAAATGTCACCGATCCTGCAGGCGTAACCAAAACATACAGGCCGTCACGGTCTGCAGTCTTGTATTTTTTCTCTTTGGCTTTCAGATGCTTAAGCTTGGTATCAGTCAGCATGACGGTATCCTCTGCTCAAATCTACCGTCATTTCAGGGAAGGTGTGACGGTATAATCCGCAATTTACCGCAACCGTTTTTTCGTTGAATACGTCAAAAATACCGTCAGAAAAGTGATGTTTTCTGCTATGGAGGGAGATGGTCAGAAGTAGAAACTGGCGCTGCAAGCCGCGCCAGTTCAGGGTTTAGCGATGGTTACCTGATGCCAGCATGAGGTCAGTACGCATCAGTGCTTCACAATATACATGCTGCGGCTGTATGCCACATCTTCAGGGTTGGTAATCGGATACCCTTTCAGCCATGGCTTAATTAAACGACCGTTGGTGTACTGATAGATCGGTGCAATGGGCGCCTGCTCCATCAGGATTTTTTCTGCCGCGTTATAGTCTGCATTACGGGCTTTTTCGGTGTTTTCCATTGTTACCTGGGTCAGCACTTTATCGTACGCTGGATTATTAAACCGCGAAATATTGCCCGTGTGGGTCGAGGTTAATAACGACAGGAAGGTAGACGGTTCATTATAATCACCCACCCAGGAGGCGCGGATAACATCGAAATTACCCGTATTGCGGCTGTCGATATACGTTTTCCATTCCTGGTTCTGCAACTTCACATCAACGCCCAGATTTTTCTTCCACATCGATGCAACAGCAATGGCAATCTTCTGGTGGTTTTCTGAAGTATTATACAGCAGCGTCAGATTCAGCGGTTTTTGCGGTCCATAGCCCGCCGCCCGCAGCAGCGTCTTCGCCTGCGCGTTCAGCTCTTCCTGACTCATTTGCTCAAACGGTGAAGGTTCAGGCGTGAATCCTGCCGTGACGTCAGGGGTAAAATGCCAGGCCGGTTTTTCGCCGGTCCCGAGAACTTTTTCCGCCATCAGGCGACGATCGATAGTCATACTGAGCGCCAGACGCACGCGTGAATCGGCCGTCGGACCTTTCTGGGTATTAAACGCATAATAATAGGTGCCGAGCTGCGGTGGTGTATAAACTTGTCCCGGAATATCCTTCAACAATTTCTGATACATGTTTTTCGGGAAGGATTCTGTTATATCAATATCACCAGCCAGATAGCGTTTGGTCGCCGCAGACTCCTGGTTAATCGGCAGGAAGGTCACTTTTTGCAGCACGGTTTTGGCGTTGTCCCAATAATGCGTATTCGGTACCACCACCAATTTTTCGTTAACCACGCGGTCTTTCAATACATACGCACCATTCCCGATTAAATGACCCGGTCTCGTCCACTCTTTACCACTTTCAACATTGGCTTTCTGGACCGGATAAAACGCAAAGTTAGCCGTTAAATTCGCAAACCACGGCAGCGGCTTATCCAGCTGAATTCTTAAGGTTCTGCCATCTACCGCGCTAACACCCAGTGTATCAGGAGTGGCTTTACCATCGATAATCGCCTGCGCATTATTGATCCCAGCCAGCGCCGCAAACCAGGCAAAAGGAGACAGTGTTTTCGGATCCACCAGACGCTGCCAGCTATACACAAAATCTTGCGCCGTTACCGGCGTACCGTCGGCCCATTTGGCATTATCACGCAGCGTAAACGTCCAGACGCGGTTATCGTTACTCTTCCACTGGGTGGCAACGCCAGGCACAATTTCGCCCTTTTCGTTTTGGTTAACCAGCCCTTCAAATAAATCACGAATGACCTGAATCTCAGGCAGTCCCACGGCCTTGGCTGGATCGAGCGAGGCAGGTTCATCTTTGATATGACGTACCAGTTCTTGTTTCTCTGCCAGTACCGTACCGCTGGGTACATCCGCAGCCCAGGACAAGGAAATGCTGCTAACCAACAGCGCACAACAGGTTACTGGAACAGAATGCCGCATAAGATACCCTCAAATCTGGCCATTAAGTGAATGTGTAATTATTTGTATCGCCAGCAGGAAATGCAATTAACTTCCGACAAGAAAGTGATATTACACCGGAAAAGATAAGTGTGTGAAAACGATTTGATTATCCATACATTTTGCACAACACTGCGGATACGAATAACAATTTATGTTTTCAGAGATGACTATGACCGTTACCCGTCCCCGTGCCGAGCGCGGCGCATTTCCACCAGGAACCGAACATTACGGACGTTCATTGTTAGGTGCCCCGTTAATCTGGTTTCCCGCGCCGGCTGCCGATCGTGAAAGCGGCCTGATTCTGGCGGGTACCCACGGTGATGAAAACTCATCAATCGTAACGCTGTCCTGTGCCTTGCGTACGCTTAACCCTTCCCTGCGCCGTCACCATGTGGTACTGGCGGTAAACCCTGATGGCTGCCAGCTTGGTCTGCGTGCTAATGCTAACGGGGTTGATCTCAACCGCAATTTCCCGGCGGCGAACTGGAAGGCTGGTGAAACGGTCTATCGATGGAACAGTAGTGCAGAAGAACGCGATGTGGTGCTGTTGACAGGCGACCATCCAGGTTCTGAGCCGGAAACCCAGGCACTGTGTCAGTTGATTCACCGTATTCATCCCGCCTGGGTGGTGTCATTTCACGACCCACTGGCCTGTATTGAAGATCCGAGGCACAGCGAACTGGGCGAGTGGCTGGCGCGAGGGTTTGAACTCCCCCTCGTCACCAGCGTGGGTTATGAAACGCCAGGATCATTTGGTAGCTGGTGTGCCGACCTGAACCTACACTGCATTACTGCAGAGTTCCCCCCCATCTCTTCAGATGAAGCCAGCGAAAAATATCTGTTGGCAATGTCCAATCTGCTGCGCTGGCACCCTAAAGATGGAGCTGCCCTGTCGTAAAATTCAGAGCAGGCTGCGCATCGTTCGCAAGCCAGGTCGGACCGTCGAGATCGGCAAAACTGACCTGCGGCGTCAGCGGTAAGGCAGCGTTAATGGCGCGAGATGTGCACAGCATGCATCCCAGCATCAACGCAAAACCCTGTTCGCGGGCTTCGGTAGCCAATGCCAGCGCTTCCGTCAGACCGCCGGTTTTATCCAGCTTAATGTTCACCATCTCATAACGTCCGTGCAGCGATTTCAGGCTGCTGCGAGTATGGCAGCTTTCATCAGCACAGATAGGCAACGGATGCACAAAATTCTCCAGCGCGGCATCATCCTGAGCGGGTAGCGGTTGCTCCAACATGGCAACGCCTAAATCAGCCAATAGCTGACAGCGTGCGGCCAGACCTTCGGCACGCCACGATTCATTGGCATCAACAATCAGCGTGGCATCAGGAACAGCCGAACGAATAGCGACCATACGTTCACTGATTAAGCGTGCATCCAGCTTGACTTTCAGCAGCGTCGCCCCGTTCTCCCACAGGGCGGCAGCGCTTGCCGCCATCTGTTCCGGCGTGCCAATCACCACCGTCTGTGCCGTCGTCACCATCGCGCTCAGTTCGACACCAACTCTCTCAGCCAGCGTTTGCTGCTGTTGCCGGGCGCTTAAATCCCACAGTGCGCAGTCAACGGCATTACGTGCGGCACCGGCGGGCAACAACTTCTGTAAATCTTCGCGCGTCAGTCCGTTTTCCAGTTGTGGGGCAATACTCATAATTTGCGCCAGTACCGAGGCATCGCTCTCGCCATAGCGAGGATACGGCGTACACTCGCCGATCCCCTTCACGCCGTTTTCTTCCAGTTCGACCACCACCACGTGCGCTTCGGTCCTGCTGCCACGAGCAATTACAAACGGGGTGTGTAACGGCCAGGCTTCCTCATATACCTTCACTGTTCTCATTTGTTTTCCTTATGCAGTCCCGGAAGTGGATATCCGCAAATAGCGTTTGCCGTGTTAACTGTTGATGGCATAAACTAACCTTGACGTTAACTATATGTAAACAGGAAGATAACCATGTCACAAACCGTTCATTTCCAGGGCAACCCGGTTGCCGTTGCCGGCTCCATTCCTCAGGCGGGTAGCAAAGCGCAGGCTTTTACCCTTGTGGCTAAAGACCTGGCTGACGTTACGCTGGGCCAGTTTGCCGGCAAGCGCAAAGTGCTGAATATTTTCCCAAGCATCGATACCGGCGTCTGTGCGGCATCGGTACGTAAGTTTAACCAACTGGCGACAGAAATCGACAATACCGTCGTACTGTGTATTTCAGCCGACCTGCCATTCGCCCACTCTCGCTTTTGTGGCGCGGAAGGTCTGAGCAACGTGATCACCCTGTCCACCCTGCGTAGCGCGGAATTCCTGAAAAACTACGGCGTTGAAATCGCCGAAGGCCCACTGAAGGGCCTGGCCGCGCGTGCCGTGGTGGTTATCGACGAGAATGACAACGTCATTTTCAGCCAGTTGGTCAATGAAATCACCAACGAGCCAGACTATGCTGCCGCTCTGGATGTACTGAAAGCCTAAGTCGCCCTGCAGACAAAAATGCCTCCGTTCGGTTCGGAGGCATTTTCATTTACATCATTACTCTTCGCTTTTTTTCTGCTGGCTCAGGCCGTATTCACGTAACTTATTGGCGATCGCCGTATGGGAAACGCCAAGCCGTTTAGCCAGTTTGCGCGTGCTGGGATAATTCATATACAGCTGCGTCAGGACAGAGCGCTCGAAGCGGCTGGTAATTTCATCCAGCGACCCTTCCATCACCTCTTCTCCAACCGCCACCGTCGCTGCATCATAATCCGGTAATAAGATATCCTGCGGACGTAGTTCATAACCTTCAAGCTGGGTTAACGCCCGGTAGATAGCATTTTTCAACTGGCGCACGTTGCCCGGCCAACCGTAGCGGGTTAACACCGTACTGAGATCGGCGGACAGTTTCGGGCGCGGTACGCCCTGTTCGTCGGCAAAACGCGCCACAAACAGCTCGGTGAGCGGCATAATGTCTTGCGGACAATCGCGCAGCGGCGGCAGGTTGAGCGTCAGCACGTTCAGGCGATAATAGAGATCTTCACGGAACAAGCCTTTCTGCACCAGTTCCACCAGATTCTTTTGCGTGGCGCAAATCACGCGAACATCGACATGCACTTCATGATCTTCACCAACGCGGCGGAAGGTCCCGTCGTTAAGAAAACGCAGTAATTTAGTCTGCATACTCGGCGACATTTCGCCAATTTCATCCAACAGTACCGAACCACCGTTAGCCTGCTCAAAGAAACCTTTTTTACCTTCCCCTGCGTGGCCAAACAGCTCACTTTCCACCGCATCTTCAGGGATCGACGCGCAGTTCAGCGCCAGATAGGGTTTAGCCGCACGCGGGCTCGCCAGATGGCAAGCATGGGCAAACAGATCTTTACCCGTCCCGGTATTGCCGGTAATCAGCAACGGTGCGCTCAGCATGGCCAGTTTACGCGCCTGCTCTACCACGTGTTTCATTTTGGCGCTAACGGCAATAATCTGGCTAAAGGCGCTCAGATCCTGGGTGGTCATATTTTGCAACTGACGCCCCATCCGGATGGTGGAACGCAGCATGACCACGGCACCGGTTAACATCTGTTCCTGATTTTCACCCTGCAAATGGACGGGGGTAATTTCCATCAGGAAATTCTGTCCATTAATGACGACATGCTCGCTGTGAGAATCCTGCGGGTTGCTCTCCAGCCAGCGCTGGAAGTTAAAGCCATTGATGAGCTGCGCCGCCGTATGGTTACGCATACGATCCTGAGTGTGGGCAAAAAGATGGCAGCTTGCCGGGTTCGCCATCTCCACCTTGCTTTTCATGTCCAGGGAGAGGACCGGTTCAGGCAGCGCTTCAAGCAGCGCACTCAGCGCCAGGTGTTCGCGTTCAGAAGGCATCCAGGGCACGGTTCGTACATCCGTAACCCCGGCAATACGGCGGATTTCAGCCATCAGGCTGCTGAAGTTAGTGAACTCCAGTTCTGCAAAATTAAGGTAGATTCGCCCGATGGGGTCGATCTCGATACCGCGTAAGTCAATGCCTCGAAGCACCAGTAAATCGAGTAATTCGCGGGTCAGACCAAGTCGGTCTTCACAAAACACTTCCAGACGCATGGGAACCTTCACCTGAACAAGGGATCATGTGTTAGATGATAAGCCAGTATTTCGTTAGCAGGAAGGATTCTGTCAACAAATATTGACAGCGCGCTGGAAAATTAGGCGCCTGGGCGTAAAGTTATACGATCGGCGCCCATTTTTACTCAGCTTTCACGAGAAGGTGTATTCTTTTGCACGGTCTCTTTGACCTGCGTTATCAACTGGCGACGGAAATCACCGAGACGCGGTTTATCGTCGTCAATCCACGGGAGCGGACGGCAAAGCTCCATCGCTTTAATTCCCAGACGCGCCGTTAACAACCCGGCGCCAATACCCTGGGCAGCACGCGTGGATAAACGCGCCGCCAGATCCTGCGACATCCAGTCCATACCCACTTCACGAACCAGCTCACTGGCCCCGGCGAAGGCGATATTCAGCAATACCAGGCGAAACAGGCGCAAGCGGCTGTAATAACCCAGTTCGATGCCGTACAGCGTCGCAATACGGTTAATCAGTCGCAAATTTCGCCAGGCGATAAACGCCATGTCCACCAGCGCCAGCGGGCTGACGGCGATCATCAACGTAGATTCCGCCGCCGAGCGGCTGATTTCGCGCCGCGCCTGCGCATCCAGTACCGGCTGAACCAGATGCGCATACAGGCTCACCACTTCACGATCGTTTTGCGTTTCATGTATAGAGGCATACCAGCGCTGTAGCGCCGGATGAGACTGGTCGATACCCGCCTGCTGTGCCAGCTTTTCACAAAATGCGCGTCCTTTGCCGGTGCCGTGACTATGGAGTAAATCCCGCGCTTCATCGCGTTCGTGCGCGCGCTGGCGCAAACGCCACAGCCGACGCCACTCCGTTGCCACCGAACCGACACCCGCGCCAACGATCAGCGCCCCGGCGACACACCCACCCAGTGCAACCCAGTCCTGCGTCTGCCAGGCATTCATCGTCCACTGCACGCCCTGTGCGACTACGCTGACGCCAAACAATGCCAGCCCACTCATCACCATTTTGCGCCACAGGCTACGCTTCGGACGTAAAGCGGCATCAATGACCGCTTCGGCCTGTCCTTCATCTGCCAGCGGCTCATCCAACTGAGCCGGAGAAAAAGTCTGCGCTTGCGTATCGTCGAACATCTGCTGCGCTTTAAAGGCCGGACGTTGATCGACGTCCAGCGGTCCTGAGAAATCGATACGCGGTTTTAACGGCTCGCTCATCGCAATTTATCTCCTATTAAAAACTCCAGCGCGGCATCAAGACGAATGTGCGGTAAGGGTTTATCCACATCCATGACCTGCGGGCGAAACGCTTCAAACTGGAAGCCCTGGCTATCCCAAAACGCCTGACCTGGTAAACGAGCAGGTACTTCCCCCGGATAGACGGTCAGCGGCGCACCATCGCTCAGACGGTTCCCGCGCAGTGCCGGGATCTTCTCGCCTTTTACATCGATCAATCCGCTGGTGGTGGCCTGTACCGACGCCAGCCCCAGGCAATCCATGCTGATGCCTTCAAACGCGGCGTTTTGCCAGGCGTCCTGAATCAATTGCTGCAACAACGACACCATATTAGCGTGCTGATCGACCGTCACGTGGTCGGCCTTGGTGGCAGCGAACAGCAACTTATCGATCACCGGCGAGAACAGCCTCCGGAACAACGTGCGCTGACCATAATGAAAGCTTTGCATCAGTTGTGTCAGCGCCAGTCGCATATCGTTAAACGCCTGAGGTCCGCTGTTAAGCGGTTGCAGGCAATCGACCAGCACAATCTGACGGTCAAAGCGCAGAAAGTGATTCTTATAAAACCCCTTCACCACTTTCTCGCAGTAGTAATTGAACCGATCGCGCAGCATGCCAGCATTGGTGTGCTTATCAGCCTGCGCCAGTTTCGATTCACCATAAGCGTCAACATCCGGCCATGGGAAAAACTGCAACGCGGGTGCGCCCGCCATATCGCCCGGCAGAACAAAACGTCCAGGCTGAATAAAATGCATCCCCTGCTGCTTACACTGATGCAGATAGTCCGTCCAGGCGGCAGCAATCTCCGCCAGACGATTTTCATCGGCGGGCGCTAAGGGATCTAATCCCTGACTTAACTGTCGCCATTTTGCCGACCATTCTGCCCGCTGGCCCTGCAATAATCCGGTCATTTGTCGCGACCAGCTCAGGTAATCCTGCGCCAGCATCGGTAAATCGAGCAGCCATTCTCCCGGATAATCAACGATTTCGAGGTATAACGTGGAGGTGTCTTTAAAATGGCGCAGCAATGAGTCATTGGACTTGTAACGCAACGCCAGACGAATCTCGCTCACGCCGCGCGTCGGCGTCGGCCAGGTCGGTGGAGCGCCATACAACTGGGCCAGCCCTTCATCATAGGTAAAGCGCGGAATGCCAAAATCACGTTGTGGTACCCGTTTCACGCCGAGCAGACGCTCTTCACGCACCGCGCTGAGCAACGGCAGACGAGCGCCGGCATGAATATTGAGTAACTGGTTTACCATCGCGGTGATAAACGCCGTCTTACCACTGCGGCTAAGCCCGGTGACAGCCAGACGCAGATGCCGGTCCACGCCGCGATTAACCAGCGAATTGAGTTCATTTTTAAGTCGCTTCATCGCCATCCCGTTATGCTGAAGGAACCGTAGAAATTATAACAGACAGGAAGTAAAGATAGGGGTCAATTGTTATTTATCAACTACCTGAGGTATATCAGGTGGCATGATTGATGCCACCTGTATCAGAAGGAAATCGCGCGGATTATTTCGTCTCTACTTTCGGAAGGTCAATGTTTTTGATCCCCCCTTCGTTCGTCACCTGCGTGTATCCCATCTCGGTAAGCATATCTTTCGCCTGTCCTGACTGCCGCCCGGAATTACAGTACAGCTTCACGGTGTCGGTCTTGTCAGGAACCTCAGACGCGATTTGCGCTTTGAGATCTTTTAAGGGAATGTTGACGGCTCCCTGAACATGTTCCTGCTGGTATTGCTCAGGTACGCGGACATCAATCCAATGTTCCGCAGCTAAAACTGGCATACCGATGAGCAACGCTAGCGCAAATACCCCTTTTCTCAACATAGTATCGTCCTGAGTGTTGGTTGACTTTCACCATAACACTATACGTCAGATCTTAAGAAAATATTGCGTTTGCTTTATCATCATACGGCCAAAATCCTGAGATTGTTGTCATTCGGCAATTAACTTCATAAGATGTGCGCCATTGACTCTCGGACGGAGCTTGGGATCTATGTCTCCTACCATTTATGATATTGCACGCGCCGCTGGCGTATCAAAATCCACCGTATCACGCGTGCTCAATAAGCAAACCAACATCTCGCCTGAAGCGAAAGAAAAAGTCCTGCGCGCCATTGATGAGTTAGAGTACCAACCCAATAAACTGGCGCGTGCACTCACTTCATCCGGGTTTGACGCAATAATGGTGATCTCTACCCGTTCGGCAAAAACCACTGCCGGAAATCCTTTTTTCTCAGAAGTCCTGCATGCCATTACAGCCAAGGCGGAGGAAGTCGGTTTTGATGTCATATTACAGACATCACGGAGCACCGAAGACGACTTACAGAAATGTGAAAGTAAAATTAAGCAAAAACTGATCAAAGGCATCATTATGCTGAGTTCTCCAGCTGATGAGTCATTTTTTGCGCGTTTAAATAAATACAACGTTCCTGTCGTTGTCATTGGTAAAGTTGAAGGCGAATACTCCAATGTCTACTCTGTAGATACTGACAATTTCTGCGACAGTATTACACTGACAAACGCGCTCATAGAGAGTGGTCACCGCAATATTGCCTGCTTGCATGCGCCCCTTGACGTTCACGTTTCCATTGACCGCGTCAATGGTTATAAAGCCAGCCTGCAAGCACATAATATTGAAATATGTGACGAGTGGATTATCGATGGCGGTTATACCCATGAAACAGCCCTGCTCGCTTCGCAGAAATTGCTCAGCCAGCAACCGTTGCCTGATGCGGTATTTGCTACAGACAGTTTGAAATTAATGAGTTTATATCGTGTAGCGGCAGAGAAAAATATTAACATCCCGCAACAACTTGCCGTTGTGGGTTACAGCAATGAACTACTGTCTTTTATGCTGACGCCGGTGCCGGGGGGAATTGATGTGCCCACCCAGCAGTTAGGTGAACAAAGCTGTAATTTATTATTTAAGCTGATCGCAGGTGAGAAAGGATTGCAGGATATCACAGTGAGCACCCAAATATCGCTGGCCGACTCACTGGTGTAAGAATGGGGCATAATAATGCCCCAGTGCATTTTAGAATGCGTAGTTTACGCCTATACCCGCATAATGGAATCTGTCGCTTTCGCCTTCATCATGGTTTTCCCATTCATAGGCATATTCCAGCGACATCGAGAGGCCATTATCGAAATCATACGCATACAGCAAACCGAGTCGATTAAAGTCGTGGCCTTCACGTTCCGGGTCATCCTGCCAGTCCCAGTTAGACCAGCGGTCGAGACCCAGTCGGGTGTAGGGTGTCAATGTGGTATTGCCAAATGACAAAGGTAAATATGCACGGATTTCCTGCGTGGAAAATTCGCCATTATTACGCGACTTATCCATATTGAAACCGCGCTCAAGATAATAATTTACCGTCAGGCCCACCGTTTCGTTAAAGGTATAATTCAACCCGCTTTCACTTTCGACGCGACTGTCTGAGTAACCGGTAGTACTTAAATCATTGACGAACTGGTACATCGCCAACCATCCACTGAAACGTAGATCGTCGGTAAGTTTAACATCCCAGTCCGGCTGTACTTTCCAGCGCTGCATATTGGCGGTGTCTTTACCCGGTTCATCAACATAGTGATAACCGTAATTACGGAAACCTCCGGTCAAACCGAAATTCAGGTTATCACTTTCAAGGAATTGGTAACGAACTTCCAGTTCCGGGCGATCAAACCAGGTACCGCGTTTACCTTCACTATAATCAACCGGCCCCTCCTGGTAATAGGCTATAGATATTTTCCACGGGCCATTTGCTGCATTGAAATAAACGGATGGCTCGGCCAATCCATCCATATCTTCGCCATAACCTTCGACATTTTCAATTTCATACATAGCACCGATATTAAAGTGCCAGTCATTATTTTCAGCAGCCTGCGCGCAGGCCATTCCTGCGCACATGACCAGCGCAGTAGAGGTCAGTAAGGTTCTCATTTTTATTCCTTGTTAAAAGACTTTTAAAAATGCACC
>NZ_JADABY010000029.1 GCF_015672735.1 Citrobacter sp. Res13-Sevr-PEB04-36
CACGGGTAAAGTGAGTCACCCAAAAATACAGCGTTAGACATAACGATCTCCTTGAAATTTCGATGCAAGCAATCGCCTCTTTTTTATTAAAAAGAGTTCCTCGCGACGCGTGAAATGTTAAATAAAACGTATATTCCGTTCTATGTTTTGAACGTATCCTTGTTTATTTTGGTTTCAACAGATACTTTCTGTATTTATTAAAATCTTTAACTATTCTTAATGTTGATATTACACTTCGTTAAAATTTAAGATAAATCGTTTAAATCACCTCTGGGCAACTTATTGATAGATTTCGCTTATGAATCGAGTGATTCTCTTGTTTGATAGCCCTGTAAACACAGGGGATTCTGATAAGTGTAGGGCAGGGTCTAGCCAAAAAAGACCTTAATTCAGATGCATAGGGCTTATTTTTAGCGGGATGAGAGTGGTGTAAGATAATTCTTAACTTAAACCAGGCAGGAGCGGAGGGATTATGGTTGAAGGATGAAAATATTGTCATATTCGAATTTATTTACGTCTTCACTTCATTCTATAGCGTTTAATGCTTTGAGTTTATTAATTTCAGGTTTTTAGTTCTAAAATTATCTTTTTGTGCTTAATTTGAAAATCAAACGTAAGAATAGCGATTCGCTTGTTTTTTGTACGTTGCGGGGTTATCCGGCCAGCAGATCTTGCTCAACCTGGCGCACCTGATCTTCCAGCGTATTGCGGATCTCGTTTAATGCTCGCTGCTGATCGGCAAAATAGGTCTCTTTGTCTGTCACAGAGGCGGCGAGACGCCAGGCGTTCTCGGCTTCCAGTTCGCTAATCTCGTGAAGCAGGGTGCTAATTTGCTCCCTGAGCTGCTGTATCTTGCGACGTAAATGTTGCAGATCGTTGAGGCGGTCGCTTGCCATCATCGGTTCGAGACCGTTTTGCAGTTGGGTAAGCAGCGTACGAACGGCGACCAGATCGGCATTTTGTCGTGCCTGATTCAACTGCACCATCATCTGGTGCGCCTTCTCTTTGAGGTCATCTGCGACCACGTCCGGGTGGCAAAGGCGACTGGCCTGGCGCCACAGACGTTTTAGCTCATTCCGTTCGTCATGAGAAAGGTTCTTGTCGCGGTTGTAGCGATGCTGGGCGTCCTGCTGTTGCTCCTGATATTCATCATACTCGTGACGGGCTTCTTCCTGCGCCTGACGGGTGGCGCTGTCATCCTGGCGGGAAAAGTCGTTTTCCAGTCCGCGGATTTCCGCCAGCAGAGCGGTAATAAGCTCCGTTTGTTGCTGAATGCGCTGCCGGGTTTCCACCGATTCGCGCGAGTCTGAACGCTGGCTCATCCACTGTTGTTTGAGCTGGGCCAGTTGGTCGACCGCCTGAGAAATAAAGTGCTGACAGGACTGATAATCTTTTTCCCGCCGTTGGCGCTCGGCCTCCTGCTTACGTTGCGCACTGGCGGCCAGATGTTTACGCAACTCAAGAATGCGGCTCATCAGTGGCCCCAGACGCAGATGGTACAAATCGTTGAAGTCATCAAGGATTTGAATGCGTGCATTGCGCTTATCAATTAAGTCGCGCAACTGTGTTTCAAGCGCTTTCAGCTCAAGTTTGCTGGCGGCAATACCGGGATCTTGCCATGTTGATACCGCTCGCTGCGATTGCAGCCAGTCGGTGATTTCATGCAAGGCATCGCTGAAACGTCGCGCCTCAAGTGCTTGCACAATTGCCTTCGGCACGTCCGCCAACGCATCATTTTTCAAATGCACCAGTTGCTGGAAAATGATCTCTTCATCTTCCAGTTCAATGGCGCTTTTGACGATTTCAAGACGTTTAATGATCTTATTCATGACGGTCGCTGCCTGGTATGGCTTAAAAACGAGTGGCACGAATCTGGCCTGGTTCACCCGTTTGAAAATGTTGAAAAAACAGTAAAGTGCATTCTGTGGCCTGGGATGCCTTTTCGTCCAGAATAATTCACGGTAATTATAAGAAAGCGGAGGCAACGCGCATCGATAGCATTCTTCAAACCCCTGTTTCATCTTTTTTATTCACCGGTTAATTATTCTTGATTCAATAAAGATAATGCGTATAGTTCTCATTCTCTTTGTTATTAACCGTTTCCGTACACTCTGGTAAGGATCCCCGCAATGAAAAAAACAACATCCGCTCTGGCATTGCTGATTGCCGCAGCGCTAAGTGGCTGTGCCGCGCATTCAACGCCAGCCAGTCGTACGGCGGTGCAGGAAAAAGCCGCGATGCCGGCAGCCACTGATGTCCAGCAGCGCGCTCTGGCTGACGGTCTGTATGAAATGGCACTGAGCCCGGCGGGTGATGCACTGTATGTTGCCAGTGCGGAAGGATTTAAAGATGTCCAGGGCGGGGTGGTTTACAAACTGGATCCGAAAACGCTCAAGACTCTCGGCCTAAGCCATACCGATATGAAAAACTTTGGTATGGCGCTCTCGCCAGACGGTAAAACGGTGTACGTTACCAACTCACTGGATGGCGGCCTGAGTGCCCTGAATACCGCCGATGGTAAAGTGAAAAACCGCGTGCTGTTCCCGGAACGTAATGCTGAAGGCTTCCCGTACGGTGCGCGCCAGGTGTTGCTGCATAATGGCCTGCTCTACATTGGTGCGGTGGCCGACCCGGCGGTAATTTGGGTGGTGGATGCCGAAACCCTGAAGCTGAAAACCCGTATCAAAAATACCGGGAAATGGATGACCGGACTGCATTATTCTGACGCCACTCAGCGTATTTATGCCGCCAATGGCGGCGGCGAAATTCTGGTGATCAACCCGCGTAATCAGCGTATAGAGAAACGCTGGAAGCCGCTGGGTGAGAAACCGGCGCTGTTGCTGAATATGGCAGAAGACGCGCAAACGGGCCGTTTGTTTGTCACTGATAACTCGCAAGCGAAAACGACTCTGGTGCTGGATATCCACACCGGTAAATTGATCAAGCAACTCGATGTTGGCGATTCGTTAGCGGTGAAATTCAATGCAAAGCGCAACGAAATCTATATTACCCAGCGCGATGCCGGGAAACTACTTAGCCTGAATGCAACCGACTACAGCGTGAAGAAAAGCTGGGATCTGCCACCGAACCCGAACAGCCTGCTGCTCTCTGCGGATGGGCAAACGCTGTTTGTCACTGTGAAGCAGAAATTCAATAAAGACCACTCCACGGATGCACCCGACAACGTGGTGCGTATTGAGCTGAATAAATAACAACAACGCGTTGGCTTCCGCTAACGCCCGTTGATTTGTGACTTTTATCCTGCGCCTCGGTGCGTTGGGCAAGGATGCCCGGCGTATCCAAACGATTGCGCCTTGCGACAACCAGGTTGAAATGTTAAAAGAAGCCCCTTCAATAAAAACGACACAGGGGTAGGGCGTGAAAAACGCGTCATCTGCATCCGACACCAGCGTGTCCGATGCCGCGTCAACGAATGAGCCGACGCTTCAGCGGGGGTTGCAAAACCGCCATATTCAGTTAATTGCGCTGGGCGGCGCAATTGGTACGGGTCTGTTTCTGGGCATTGGCCCGGCGATTCAGATGGCAGGACCGGCGGTGCTGTTAGGTTATGGCGTAGCCGGGATCATCGCGTTTCTGATCATGCGCCAGCTGGGCGAAATGGTGGTTGAAGAACCCGTTTCCGGATCGTTTGCCCACTTTGCCTATAAATACTGGGGACCGTTTGCCGGTTTTCTGTCTGGCTGGAACTACTGGGTGATGTTTGTGCTGGTCGGCATGGCTGAACTGACGGCGGCCGGGATCTACATGCAGTACTGGCTGCCGGATGTGCCTACCTGGATTTGGGCTGCTGCGTTCTTTGTTATCATCAATGCCGTTAATTTGGTCAACGTGCGCCTGTATGGCGAAACCGAGTTCTGGTTTGCCCTGATCAAAGTTCTGGCGATTATCGGCATGATTGGCTTCGGCGTCTGGATGCTATTTTCCGGCCACGGCGGCGAACATGCGAGCATTGATAACCTCTGGCGCTATAACGGCTTTTTTGCCACTGGCTGGAACGGCTTGATCCTTTCGCTGGCGGTAATCATGTTCTCCTTTGGTGGCCTGGAACTGATCGGCATTACCGCGGCAGAAGCACAGGATCCGCAAAAAAGTATTCCGAAAGCGGTAAACCAGGTGGTGTATCGTATTCTGCTGTTTTACATCGGTTCACTGGTGGTGCTGCTGGCGCTATACCCGTGGGTTGAAGTGAAATCAAACAGCAGCCCGTTTGTGATGATTTTCCATAACCTCGACAGCAACGTGGTGGCTTCTGCGCTGAACTTCGTCATTCTGGTGGCTTCGCTGTCGGTGTATAACAGCGGCGTGTACTCCAACAGCCGCATGCTGTTTGGCCTCTCCGTGCAGGGTAATGCACCGAAGTTTTTAACCCGCGTCAGCCGTCGCGGCGTGCCGGTTAACTCACTGGTGCTTTCCGGCGCAATTACTTCGCTGGTGGTGTTGATCAACTACGTGTTGCCACAAAAGGCCTTTAGCCTGCTGATGGCGCTGGTGGTGGCGACGCTGCTACTGAACTGGATCATGATTTGCCTGGCGCACCTGCGCTTTCGCGCGGCAATGCGCCGTAAAGGGCGTGATACTCAGTTCAAAGCGCTGCTGTATCCGGCCGGAAACTACCTGTGTATCGCGTTCCTTGGCATGATTCTGGTGCTGATGTGCACCATGGATGAGATGCGCCTGTCATCGATGCTACTGCCCGCATGGATCCTGTTCCTGTTTGTTGCCTTCAAACTGCTGCGTCGTAAAGTCCGCTAATTCCTTACCGATCTCATCCCTTGCGATGAGATCGGTCATTCCCTGAACTTTATCGTGATTGATCTCCCAGTTCTGTTCTTACTGACAGGATCTTTATTTTGTAATCGATTACTTTTTATTTGAGCTGATTTGTAATCGATTACTTTTTTAAGGGTGGGGCAAAAAATGGTGTCGACAACCGAGAGTAGTGGAAAACAGAACGTACAGTACCGGCTGCTGGTGCCGAGGCTGTCGCTGATGATGTTCTTACAGTTCTTTATCTGGGGAAGTTGGTCCGTCACGTTAGGGCTGGTGATGAGCCAGCACAACATGTCGCTGCTGATTGGCGATGCGTTTTCCGCCGGACCGATAGCCTCAATCTTGTCGCCGTTTGTCTTAGGTATGTTGGTGGATCGCTTTTTTGCTTCGCAAAAAGTGATGGCGGTGATGCACCTCGCCGGGGCTGCGATCCTGTGGTTTGTGCCGCAGGCGCTGGTGGCGCAAAACGGTGTGCTGCTGATTGGTCTGCTGTTTGGCTACACGCTGTGCTATATGCCGACGCTGGCGCTGACCTATAATATCGCGTTTCACAGCCTGTCGGATAAAGACAAAACCTTCCCGGTAGTACGGGTGTTTGGCACCATAGGCTGGATTGTTGCGGGGATCTTTATCGGCGTGACCGGCATTTCAGATACCACCGGCATCTTTACGCTGGCGGCGGTTATTTCCGTGATTCTGGCTCTCTACAGCCTGACGCTGCCAAACACGCCTGCGCCCGCGAAAGGGTTGCCGGTAAAAGTCCGCGATCTGTTTTGCGCCGATGCTTTCGCCTTACTCAAAACCCGTCACTTCTTCGTCTTCTCACTCTGCGCCACGTTAATCTCGGTGCCACTGGGAACCTACTACGCGTATACCGCATCGTTTCTGGCGGATGCGGGCGTTGGGGATGTCAGTACCGCGATGTCGTTCGGTCAGATGTCTGAAATCTTCTTCATGCTGGTGATCCCATTCCTGTTCAGACGGCTGGGCGTGAAATACATGCTGCTGATCGGCATGTGTGCCTGGTTTGTGCGTTACGCCTTCTTTGCGCTGGGCATCAGCGAAGAAGGGCGCATCCTGCTGTATCTCGGTATTTTGCTGCACGGGGTATGTTACGACTTCTTCTTTGTAGTCGGCTTTATCTACACCGACCGTATTGCCGGGGAAAAAGTGAAAGGCCAGGCGCAAAGCATGATCGTGATGTTTACCTACGGGATCGGCATGTTACTGGGCTCGCAAATCTCCGGCGCGCTGTATAACCGTCTGGTAGCAGGGCAGGCAGTACCCGAGTCATGGATCCCGTTCTGGTGGATCCCGGCCGTTGCTGCGGCGGTAATTGCCGTGATTTTCCTTTTCTCTTTCAAGTATGACGAGAAAGAGCAGGCGTAATATTCAGGAGGGGTTATGAGAACCATTAAGGGACCGGGGATTTTTCTGGCGCAGTTTATCGGCGGGCAATCCCCGTTCAATACCCTGGACGGGCTGGCGCAGTGGGCAGCGGGGCTGGGCTACAAAGCTATACAGATGCCGTGTAATCATGCGTCGCTGTTTGATGTTGAACAGGCCGCTGTTAGCCAGACCTACTGCGATGATATTCGTGGAATGCTGGCGCAATACGGACTGACGATCAGCGAATTATCCACCCATCTTGAAGGCCAACTGGTTGCTGTTCATCCCACCTACGATGACGCTTTTGATGGTTTTGCGCCGCAGGCGGTACGCGGCAATCCCCAGGCCCGCCAGGCGTGGGCGACGCGGACGTTACACCAGGCAGCGGCAGCCTCACAAAAACTGGGGTTGACGGCGCACGCCACGTTTTCCGGGTCGCTGGCGTGGCCCTATTTTTATCCCTGGCCGCCGCATAATGCGCAGCGTTTTGCCGAGGCATTTCAGGAACTGGCTAACCGTTGGCGGCCGATTCTCGACGGTTTTGATGCACAGGGGGTTGATGTCTGTTTTGAAATTCATCCCGGCGAAGATCTGCACGATGGCATCACGTTCGAGCGTTTTCTTGCGCTGGTTGATAATCATCCGCGTTGCAATATGCTCTACGATCCCAGCCATCTGCTGTTGCAGCAGATGGACTATCTCGGATTTATTGACGTCTATCACTCGCGCATCAAAGCGTTTCATGTCAAGGATGCGGAGTATCGAGCCAGCAGCTGCAGCGGCGTCTACGGCGGTTACCAGCCGTGGATCGACCGCGCCGGACGCTTCCGCTCATTAGGCGACGGGCAGGTTGATTTCAAAACGATTTTCAGCAAGCTCACGCAATATGATTATCCCGGCTGGGCGGTACTGGAGTGGGAATGCTGCCTGAAAGACGCGGAAACCGGTGCCCGCGAAGGCCGTGAGTTTATTCAGCGGCATATTATTCCGGTTTCATCCCACGCATTTGATGATTTCGCCGCAGGCGATGAGGTACGCAAATGATCCAGGTTGGCATTATTGGCAGCGGGTTTATTGGGCCTGCACATATTGAGGCGCTGCGTCGGCTGGGGAATGTGCAGGTGGTGGCGCTCTGCGACAGTTCGCTGGCGGTGGCTCAGGCGCGGGCCAGCGAGTTACAGGTGCCTCATGCCTATGGCAGTGTGGAAGCGCTGTTGGCGCATCCGGGGCTGCAGGTGGTCCACAACTGTACGCCGAATCATCTGCATGCCGACATCAACCGGCAGATATTGCGTGCCGGGCTGCACGTATTTTCTGAAAAACCGCTGTGTATGACCCCCGAAGAGGCCCATGACTTGGTGACGCTGGCGGAGCAGGCGGGGGTCGTGCACGGCGTGAGCTTTGTCTATCGCCAGTTTGCGATGGTGCAGCAGGCGGCCAGCATGGTACGCAATGGCAGAGTTGGACGTCTGTTTGCCGTGCAGGGTAGCTATTTACAGGACTGGATGCTGCTGGAGACCGACTACAACTGGCGGGTTGATGCGGCGTTGGGCGGCGACTCGCGGGCGGTGGCCGATATCGGCTCGCACTGGTGTGACACGGTGCAGTTTGTTACCGGGAAACGCATTGTTGAAGTGATGGCCGATCTGGCGATCGTCTGGCCCACGCGGAAAGCGGACGTGGCCGGTGGCGCGACGTTTAATTCGCAGACGGTTGGTCGGCAGTTTGAGGATAAACCGGTGAACACTGAAGACTGCGGGTCGGTGCTGGTGCGGTTTGACGACGGCAGCAAAGGCTGCTTTAGCGTCTCGCAGGTTAGCGCCGGGCGCAAAAACCATCTGAGCTTTGAGATTAGTGGCAGCCAGTGCGCGTTGAGCTGGGATCAGGAAACCCCGCAGCAACTGTGGGTAGGCCACCGCCAGCAGGCGAACCAGATCCTGACGGACGATCCGGGGTTAATGAATGCCGATGTCGCCGCCAGCGCGCATTTCCCCGGTGGGCATATTGAGGGCTGGCCGGATGCGTTTAAAAATATGATGCTGCAGTTCTATCAGGCCGTACAGGCAGGCCAAATGCCCGCGCCACAGGCCCGACGTTTTGCCTCGTTCAGGGATGGCGCAGACGTGATGTACATCATTGATGCGATTATAAAAAGCCATCAACAGCAGCGCTGGGTGTCGGTACAGCGTTAAACCGGTACCCGGTTCGCCGGGCGGTGATTTTATGGTAGCCTCAGCACAAAGCGTAAAACGCAGGATGTGTCGTCGTTATGTCTATTCAAAAAATCGCCCAGCTTGCCGGTGTGTCGGTGGCGACGGTATCACGTGTGCTGAATAACAGTGAGTCCGTTAAGGCCAAAAACCGCGAGCGTGTGCTGCAGGCCATCAAGGAAAGTAATTACCAGCCCAACCTGCTGGCTCGTCAACTGCGCACGGCGCGAAGCTCGATGATCCTCGTGATGGTCTCCAACATTGCCAACCCGTTTTGTGCCGAGGTGGTGAAAGGTATTGAGGAGGAGGCGGAGAAAAATGGCTATCGCATTTTGCTGTGTAATTCCGGTTCGGATACAGCGCGTTCGAAGTCGGCGCTGAAGTTGCTGTCGGGTAAAATCGTTGATGGCATCATCACCATGGACGCTTTTTCAAAATTACCGGAACTGACCACCCTGATTGGCGACGCCCCGTGGGTGCAGTGCGCGGAATATGCCGATAAAGGCGCGGTTTCCTGCGTGGGCATTAACGATGTAGACGCCGCGCAGTCGGTGATATCGCATCTGGTAGACAAGGGCTATCGCCGTATTGCGCTGATCAACCATGATCTGAGCTACAAATACGCCCGTTTACGTGAACGCGGATACAAGACGGCGCTGCATGCGTTATCGCTGGAGTATCAGGCAGTGGAGTACGCCCGTGAATTAAGTTCCAGCGCCGGGATCGCGGCGATGGAAAGCCTGCTGGCGGCCGAAGTGAAACCCGACGCGGTGTTTGCGGTATCGGACACGCTGGCTGCCGGTGCGATGCGTGCTATTAGCAACGCCGGGTTACAGATCCCGCAGGATATCGCCGTGGTGGGCTTTGACGGTACGGAATTGGCTGAAATGGTCTCCCCACAGCTTTCAACCATCGAGCAACCTTCACGTGATATTGGTCGTAAGGCGGTGGGGTTATTACTGAATAAAATCGACAACCCCGATGCCCCAACCGAAAGGGTGATGATGGACTGGCGCTATATTGCACGCGCCAGTACCTGAGGATTAACGCTGAAACGCCCCAGACAGGGCACGAATATCATTCCCGGTCGGCGACTGATGAATGCGTAAACCGAACTCTTCGACCACAGCAAAAATATGGTCGAAGATGTCAGCCTGAATACTTTCATATTCCAGCCACACCACTGTATTGGTAAACGCATAAATCTCAATAGGCAACCCGTGGTCGTCCGGAGCTAACTGGCGAACCATTAACGTCATATCTTTGCGAATGCGCGGATGGTGACGTAAATATTCGTTCAGGTAGGCGCGAAACGTCCCGATATTGGTCATCCGGCGATGATTCAAGACGGATTCAGGCGCATCTAATTGCTGGTTCCACTCGTTAATTTCCTGATGGCGCGTGGTCAAATACGGTTTTAGCAGATGCGCTTTATGCAATCGCTGGCGCTCATCTTCATCGAGAAAACGAATGCTGGTGGCATCGATGCTGATACTGCGCTTAATTCGCCGACCGCCGGACGCTGACATGCCGCTCCAGTTTTTAAACGAGTCAGAGACCAGCGACCACGTAGGAATGGTGGTGATGGTATTATCCCAGTTGCGCACTTTGACGGTGGTTAAACCAATATCGATCACCGCACCATCCGCGCCGTATTTCGGCATTTCCAGCCAGTCGCCCAGTTTGAGCATATCGTTGGCTGAAAGCTGTATTCCGGCCACCAGACCGAGGATCGGGTCTTTAAACACCAGCATTAAGACCGCCGCCATGGCACCCAGACCGCTTATCAGGATGGCGGGTGATTGACCAATCAGCAGCGAAATCATCAGAATGCCGACGAGAATCGCGCCGATTAACTTGATGCCCTGAAAGATGCCTTTCAGCGGCAACTGCGAGGCGGCGGGGAGTTTTTGTGACAGATTAAGAATAACGTCGAGCAGAGAAAAGACCGACAGCAGGGCGTACATCATGATCCACAGCTGGGCGCAGGTGACTAATATATCTGAGGCTTCGCTGCCTTTTTGTAGCCACAGCGCGGCCTGTATATTGACGATGATACCTTGCAGCGTAAACGCCAGGCGGTGAAATAGCTTGTTCTGCGTGATGATTTGCAGCCACAGGCGGGAGCTGGCGTTGGCGCGTTTTTCAAATGCGCGTAGTACCACCCAGTGCAAAATAACGTGAACAATAATGGCGGTAATAAAAATAATGCCAAAAATCATCACCAGCGAAGTGGTGTGATTCATTTCAATGCCGAGGTCTTCTACTTGAGATATCAATTCCTGCATAACGTCTCCTTAATAAACAGCGGTCTATGATGACCGCTGTGCGGAGGTTATGCAAATGTGAGGATCAGACTTCCGTCAGGGTAGTTTCCTGCGGCAGACGTGATTTTGGCAGCGCGGCGTTGAAGTCTTCTACGCTGTGATGCCCCACCGGGACGATAACCACGCTGGTGAACCCTTTTTCTTTCAGGCCAAATTCTGTATCGAGAACCGCGGCATCAAAGCCTTCGATGGGTACCGCATCCAGTCCCATTGCCGCCACGCCTAACAGGAAGTTACCGACGTTCAGGTACACCTGTTTTGCCATCCAGTGCGCGTCATCTTTGAGCTCTTTGCGGTGCAGATCGGCAAAGAATGTACGGCCTTTGTGGTTGGCGGCTTTGGCTTCCGGTGTGGCGAAACGACCGTCGACTTCTTCTTGATCCACTACACGTTCCAGCCACGCATCGTCCATCGCTGTTTTGGCACAGAACACCACAACGTGGGACGCATCGAGGATTTTACGTTCGTTGAACACAAAACCACCTGCGGCGGCTTTGGCTACGCGCGCTTTGCCTTCGTCAGTGCTGGCCACGATAAAATGCCACGGCTGCGAGTTGGTGCTGGACGGACTGAATTGCAGCAGCGTTTTTAATTTTTCTGCCTGCTCAGCGGTCAGTTTTTGGGTCGGATCGAATGCCTTGGTGGAGTAGCGTTTTAAGGCGACAGAAACAATATCCATAAAAACTCCTGGTCGTTTTTCTTACCCTGCGGGTGCGTTTTGTTTCAGCAGGGTACAGGGAAAGCGGCAAAAAGATAAGACAGAAAAAGGCATAAACACTTATCGGGGTTAGCGATAAATCAGACGGGGCGCAGGCGTTTTTGATCCCGCTTAGGCAGGCCGTCCACCACTCTGTGCCACGAGTCGTTTACCAGGTCTGCCAGCAAGGACTCGGTGATATCGTCACCTGGGTAGACTGAAATCCAGTGCTTTTTATTCATGTGGTAACCGGGTTCAATACTGGGGTAGATCTGCTGATTGAGCAGAGACTTTTGCGGATCTGACTTCAGATTGACCAGCGGGCGTCCGTGATGCTCTGAGACCAGCATAAAAATCTTACCGCCGACCTTAAAGACGTCGTATTCCGGGCCAAACGGCCAGCAGTGTTCGGTAAATGGCAGTTCAAGCGCAAGGCGTTTTGCGCACGCATGTAATGTCTGACCGTCCATTATTTTTCCTCGCGGGTGAGGGCGCGCCACATGGTTTCAAACCCCATGGCAATGTATTCATCGGCGCGGGCAGGGGTGCGGGTAGCAAATTCCATTGTGGTTTCAGCCAGCGACAGAAAAAGCGCGTCACCAAAGGCGCGATACTCGTCGGACATAAACTCCGGGCGCACCGAGCGATGACAAAAATCGCGCAGTTCGGGGAACATATCTTCAGCCCGTTGCTCGGTTTCTTTGGTGATTTTCTCGCTGACGGCAAGCTGGCGGATGGCGCGATGCCCGGCGGTGTTACGCAGGCCCCAACTTATGTAGCTATTCCAGATGAAGTGAATCATGGTCTTGGCATCGGTCACTGAACGGTCCTGAATGGCCATCATTGACTGGTACATATCGTGCTTTAAATGGAGGTAAAGTTCGTTGATGAGGTCATCTTTTGTCGCGAAATAGCGAAACAAGGTTCCCTCAGCAACGCCTGCATTGCGGGCAATGACGGCGGTAGAGGCCGCAATGCCGGACTGCGCAAATGCTGTGGTTGCAGCTTCCAGTAATGCCAGTTTTTTATCTTCACTCTTCGGACGCGCCACTACACTTTACCCTTAAGTCTGTTAAAAACACGATTGAATCACGGCCTTCACAGCACCGCAACGGCGAATGTCAAAGATTGAAAATCATCTTGACGGCGAACTTTCTATTTCTATAATGAGTGCTTACTCACTCATAATCAAGAGTCAGTCGCGCAAACCAACGGAAAGGGGCGCGTTTAAGGTCAGGATATGAAGCGTCTCACCGTTTGTGTGGTTGTTATTATGCTCATTGCCGCTGCTGCAAGTTTACCGTTTGTACTTAATGCCGGGTTCGGTCAGGCGCCGCAAGGGGCACAGCTGAGTCAGGTTGAACAGTCACCACACTATCGTGAAGGACAGTTTCACAATCAGGTACCCACGCCGGGCTATACCGGCAACAAAGGCATGCTGGCAGCCTGGTGGGAATTTCTGGTCGCAAAGCGCGAAAATGCCCGCCCTGCGCAGCCGCTACCGCTGGTGGCAACCGAACTCGCGCACCTGTCACCGCAGCAGGATACTCTCGTCTGGTTGGGGCATTCCTCGTGGTATTTGCAGCTGGCGGGTCAACGCATTCTGATCGACCCGGTATTGAGTAACTACGCTGCGCCGTTTTCATTTCTGAATAAAGCCTTTGCCTGGGAGTATCCGTGGACGGCACAAAACATGCCGGAAATCGATCTGCTCATCATCTCGCACGACCACTATGATCACCTGGATCTCGCCACCATTAAGGCGTTAATGCCGAAGATTAAACGGGTGATTACGCCGCTTGGCGTCGGGTCGCATCTGCGGTACTGGGGAATGAACAGCCAGATAATTGAAGAGCGGGACTGGAATCAGTCCGTCAGAGTGACGGACTCACTGATTGTACATGTCCTGCCGGCACGGCATTTTTCGGGGCGCGGCATCAAGCGTAACCAGACCTTGTGGGCCAGTTTTATGTTTGAAACGCCGGAACAGAACGTTTATTACAGCGGAGACTCTGGTTACGGGCCGCATTTTAAAGCGATTGGCGAACAGTTCGGCACGGTCGATGTGGCGATTATGGAGAACGGTCAATATGACCAGGACTGGAAGTTCATTCATATGATGCCGGAAGAGACCGCGCAGGCATCCGCCGATCTCCATGCTAAAGCCGTTGTGCCCGGTCATGCCGGTCGTTTTGTACTGGCGAAACATAGCTGGGACGATCCCTACAAGCGTCTGGCGCTGGCCAGCCGTCTCAAAGATTACCGTCTGCTGACGCCGATGCTGGGTGAGCCGGTCGTACTGTCCGAACCGGACCAACCGTTCACGGCCTGGTGGCAGCCAGCGGCTCAATAAAAAAGGGAGATAACGATGACGATTTCTGCACAAGTTATCGAGACGATTGTCGAATGGATTGATGATAATTTGAATCAACCATTACGCATTGATGATATTGCCCGCCACGCGGGGTATTCAAAATGGCATCTGCAACGTCTGTTTATGCAGTATAAAGGTGAGAGTATCGGGCGCTACATTCGCGAGCGTAAACTGCTGCTGGCGGCGCGTGATTTACGTGATACCGACCAGAAAGTGTACGATATCTGCCTGAAGTACGGTTTCGATTCGCAGCAGACCTTCACGCGAATCTTCACCCGCACGTTCAGTCAGCCCCCCGGCGCGTACCGCAAAGAAAACCACAGCCGTACGCATTAACGACGCAGGATTCTCGCGGGGCTAATCTGCCAGCGAGAACCAGCGTCGCCAGATAAATCGCAGAATAAAATACTCAATCACCCCAAGCAGTAAAAACCACAAGCAAAATAGCAACGTGTAAAACTGGTTAAGATCCATCAAATGAAAGGTGGCGACGAGTTTTTGCGCCAGCGCCAGACCAAGCGAAGGTGCGGGCAGCAGCAGACAGGACAGAAAAGCCAACAGCAGGATCCCGGCGGCGGTCATCAGTGATTCAAGTGGGTGTTTCATAAAATTGTTAAACTTGAGTTAAAAGAGCATTGTCCGGGATCTCTTGTGCTAACGCAAACCCCCCGCTTAACGCCCCGCCCAGATCTCACAATGTTTTTTCACCAGTCCGCTTAGCGATCCGCCATCGGCCACGAAATCGCGTATACGCTGGGCTTCGTTGTGCCCATTTTTTACCTGCTGGCGTAAGGCGTCAATGGCACTGGCGGCACCTACTTTACTCGCCGAGGGGGCGACAAGCTCCAGCAGTCGAAGCGTATCATCTGCCAGGCGATGATGACTGCCGGTATGCACGTCGGTGACTATCCCTTCCAGACCAAAGCGACAGGCCTGAAAACGGTTAAATTTATACAGCAGGTAATCTCGCTCCTGGTGTTTGAAGGGACGATCTTTCAGCAGCCAGTGGGCCGTGGCTTGAATGAGTCCGGCCATGTTGATCGCATGTTCGAGGGTGAGCGGGGTGTCCATTACGCGAACTTCTACCGTACCAAAGTGCGGACTTGGGCGGATGTCCCAGTGCAAATCCTTAATGCTGTCAACGAGGCTGGTGTATGCGAGTCGGCGAAACAATCCCTCAAATTCCTGCCAGTTGTTAACCCACGGCATCGGACCGTTATCGGGAAATCCTGAGAAGATATTGAGTCGAGCGCAGGCAAATTGGGTATCAGCTTCCTGCATATATGGCGAGGCGGCAGACAGCGCAATAAAATGCGGCACAAAGCGCGACAGGCCATGCAGCAGGTAAATGGCGTCGTCGCCGTGGGTACAGCCTACGTGGACATGCTGGCCAAACACCGTTGCCTGCTGAATAAGATAACCAAAATTTTCCAGGTTGCGGCGGTAGCGTTCGTCATCGCACACTTCCTGACGTCGCCATGTCTGAAACGGGTGCGTGCCGCCGCCGCAGATCTCGAGATGATACTCTGCCGCTGTCCGCAGAATTATCTGCTGCATGGCAGAAAACTCTGCTGCTGCTTGGTCAATGTTGCGACAGACCCCGGTTGCCATCTCCAGCATGCTTTCAGTGATATCGTGCTTCACTTCTCCGGCGGTGAGCTGCGGCTTCACGGCGTCAATCAGACGGGAAGAGTCCTGGCTCAGGTCATAGCCTGGCGGATTGACCACCTGCATTTCCAGCTCAATGCCTAATGTAAACGGTTCGGAGACATGAAAGTCGGGTAGTGGCATAGTGTTCCCTTGAGCGTTGATTTTTAATCAGTATATACTCGTCGTCTTTCGAGCCGCAGGTGCGTTGACAGCGCCTGCTCATCCTGGTCACTTACTCTAGTAAGCTCCCAGGAATTTGCAGTCTTGTCGCCTTCCTGCAACTCGAAATCCTTAGAGTATAGAAGGGCTGACGGTTTTCCGTACGGTAAGGGAAATTCACATCCTGCGCTTTGAACGTAAAATGACTGGTGCTATACCCTAAATAATTCGAGTTGCTTAAAGGCGGCAAGGGAGTGAGTCCCCAGGAGCATAGATAACTATGTGACTGGAGTGAGCGTAGCCAACACATAAGCAACTTGAAGTATGACGGGTATATAACCGTTTTTCGCTTTCACTACAGGGGGGAACAGTGCCGGAAATCAATCTCTATGGACAGACGGTAGGCGATGCTCTGCCGGACTGGAAGAGTGCGTCAGTGCTGCCGCGAAGTGGACTGGAAGGACGCTATTGCCGTCTTGAGGTACTGGACGCCGACAGCCATGCCGCCGATTTGTTTGACGCCTATGCGCAAGCACCTGACGAACGAGACTGGACCTGGCTTGCCAGCGAGCGGCCGACTAGCGTTGCGACAGCGGCCCAATGGGTGGTGGGAAAATCCACTGACGCCGGGCTGGTTCCCTACGCAGTTATCGATTTACGCTCCGGGCGAGCTGTCGGGCTGGTATGCTTTATGGCGATCGACTGCGAGAACGGCTCGGTCGAGATTGGCCACGTGACCTGGTCGCCGCGCATGAAAAATACGGTGTTGGGCACGGAAACCGTCTGGCTACTGCTGCGGCAGGCATTTGCCCTCGGGTATCGTCGTGTGGAGTGGAAATGTGACTCGCTGAACGTTGCATCCCGCCGGGCAGCGGAGCGCTTAGGCTTTGTCTTTGAAGGACGCTTTCGCCAGAAAATCGTGCGCAAGGGCCGTAACCGCGACAGCGACTGGCTATCTATTATTGACGGCGAGTGGCCACAACGCGACGCCGTTTTACAACGCTGGCTGGCCCCGGAAAACTTTGATGCACAGGGACAGCAGCGTCAGTCACTGGCGGCGTGTCAGCAGGAATAGAGAGTTTCATCTTTAATATTTAGCCCGCATTCAGCAATGACTGCGGGCTAAATATTTTGTGCCAGAGTGTCATGGAAGCATCTGCCAACGGGTGCGCTCTATGGCACTTTGCCACTCGTACCAACGTTGTTGCAATCGCTCGTGACGCTTGATATCCGGCTGGAACGACACATGATCCGGTAGATAACGTCGAAGTTGGTTGGTCTCGATGCCAAGCAGTGTCTTGCGAGCCAGCAGCGCCGCGCCAGTGGCGGAAAGTTCAGGAACATCGCTACGCATTACCGGACACCCCAGTAAATCAGCCTGATACTGCATCAGCCAGTCATTTTTAGTCGGGCCGCCATCGACCATTAATGCGTTGAGTCTGAAACCGCTGTGCTGACGCATTGCCAGTACTACATCGGCAATCTGATAGGTGATTGACTCCAACGCTGCGCGAACCAGATGTGCACGTTTTACACCGCGGCTGAGGCCCTGAATTAACCCTCGGGCATTTTCATCCCACCAGGGGGCACCCAGCCCGGTGAGCGCGGGAACAAAATAGACCCCTAATGTGGAATCGACCGTTGCGGGAAGCGTATTTAACGCGTGCAGTAGTTGGTCTTCCGACAATTCACTTAACCCGGTGCTATCTGCCATCCAGGCCACGGCATCACCGGTATGTGGAATGTTGCCTTCCAGACCGTAGACCAGCGTTTCACCGTCATGCCAGGCGATGGTGGTGGCCAGTGTATTAACATCACATTGGGTCGATAATACCGGTGCCATCACCGATGAACCGGTGCCGTAAGTTGCTTTAACGCCACCTTCTGCGCCCAGGCTGTGGGCGAATAGCGCGGCATGAGAATCGCCAATCATCGCCAGTATGGGGATCCCGTCGGGGATGGTCGCCAGGCCTTTCGTCACGCCAAAATAGTGACTGGAAGGGCAAACCTCTGGCAGCGCGTGTTGCGGAATACCAAACAGTGCCAGCATCTCGTCATCCCAGTGCGCACTGTTCAGATTGAGCAACTGCGTGCGCGAAGCATTGGACACGTCGCAACGGAATGCTTCGCCCTGAGTCAGGTTCCACAGTAACCAGCTATCAATGGTTCCAAGGCAAATGTCTCCTTGCTGCGCGAGAGTCATGCCGTTGGGTACGGACTCCAGCAGCCAGCGCATTTTAGAGGCGGAGAAGAGCGGGGCGATGGGTAACCCGGTGGCGGATTTGATCTGCGCTTCTCGTCCCTGTTCGCGTAACGTGCGGCAAAAATCTGCCGTGCGCGAGCATTGCCAGGTAATGGCGGGGCCGAGTGGTTGCCCGCTGGAGCGATACCACCCCATGGCAGTTTCACGTTGATTACTGATAGCCAGAGCGGCGACGCGCTCCGTACCGACGGCGGCGATAGCCTGTGCCACAACATCCAGGGATGCTGTAAGCAGCGCTTCGCCAGACTGCTCGACCCAGCCTTCGCGAGGAGTGTGGATAGTCAGTGCGCGAGAGAACTTCGCCACCACATTTCCCACACCGTCCAGCGCGACGGCTTTAGCATTGGTAGTACCTTCATCAAGCGCAATAATGATGTCTTTCTTTGCTGACATGGTCTTCTCCAGCCCCTCTTTTATCCCTGAGTATTAGCGATGGAAAAAGGTGTCCACCCCAAGGTAGCGGGTGAAGGCTTCGTGCAGTACCTCGGCGCTGGCGGAATGGTTCATCGCGACGTGGTGTTCAAAACCGTTGCGACAGATCCATGCCAGTAATTTCTCCAGATGAGGTACCTGAATCACTGCGCGACAGCCGACCGTATCCAGCGGATCGTCTACCGATTGACCTTCGCCAACGTAGGCTTTGATCTCACCGGTTAAATCATCCGTGCTCAGGCGGAAGTAAGTCAGTTCACCACTTTTCATCCGACCGTGTACCGCACCGCAGGTGTTCTCTTTCCCAACGGTGGTACCGATGATATCGGCGGTGCCCATCTTCGGGCTTTCCAGACTGGCTGAGGCAAAGTTACCGCAATGGAACAGCACACATTTATCACGATCGTCGCCGAAGTTGTTATTCCAGTCAGCAATCGAGGCCGGGCTTAAATTACTGCTGGCGAGGGCGTACATTGACAAGGCGCCCATCACATCCACTTCGCAGGCGCTGGGCATTAACTGCCCGGACATCACGCTCATGATTGAGCATACATTGATGCCCAAATTTTCCTGCAGCGAGGTCCAGCACTGGATAGCTGTGGTATCGATATCGTTGGCAATGACCCATTCGCTGATGACGACAAACAGTTTTGCCATCGTGACCAGTTTTTCGGCAGGGATGGCGCTGGCGTCGGCGTTATCCAGCAGTAAGCGGCGTTTTTCATCCACGCGGATATCGTCATCGCGCAGACATTTGATGCGGGTAAAGACTTCAGACAGATCCAGTGTTTCAACGGCGATACCCAGCCTTTCGAGTAACTTTTCACTGTAGCGGACGGTATTAAACCCGGCTGGCCGCGCGCCGATGGCACCAACGCGCACGCCGCGCATACTGGTGACAACGCGGCAAATTTGCTCGAAGCGCTTCAGGTCTTGTTCAAACACACTGCCTGCCAGGTCGCAGACATGTTGGGTGGTCAGGGTGAATGGAATGCCGTACTGGCGCAGGTTATTGCACAGGGAAATTTTACCGCAGAAGCTGTCACGGCGCGTAGCGAGCCCCATTTTATCGAGATTGTCTTCCTGCGCCTGAACCAGTACCGGAACGTTCAGGCCGGAAAGACGCAGCGTTTCCGCTATCGCCTTTTCATCACCAAAGTTAGGCAGCAGTACCACAACACCGTGAATATCGTCGCGATGTGTGCGGAAGAGTTCAGCACAAATTTTCGCATCCTGGCGGCTTTCGACCCCGCCGAGTTCCGTCTGTGTATCGTCGAGCATAATGGTTTTTATGCCCAGTCGGTCAAAGAGTGCGTTGGCTTGTTCGCGGGCTTCAGCGACCAGATAGCTCGGGAAAAATCCCCGGTTACCAATAATCACTGCCATGGTGAGCTGTTGAGGGATACGTGACATCGCTTTCTCCAGTAAGTGTTCTGCAGTTGTTATTGTTTTATCGTTTTGTCTGTAACAGCACGGTGGCGTTTTTCACGACGCCTGCTGCATCAATTTCATGGCGCGCGCGCGTTGCTGTGCGATCGGCTGCGATGGCATATTGACCATCGGCAATGCCCAGTCGACGCAGTGGAATGGCGCAACCCGCTTCTGCCAGCACCTCTGCTACCAGACTTCCCACTCCGCCATTAATGTTATGTTCTTCCACGCTAACCACGGCTTTGCAGTGGGCTAACGCCGCCAGTAATTGTTGGGTGTTGCAAGGACGAATTGACGGTACACTGATTACACAGGCGTCAATACCCGCCTGTTCCAGCAGTGTGGCAGCATCGACAATTTCATGTACGGTGGAGCCCATCGCTACCAGTGCGACATCTTTTCCTTCACGCAAAATATCGATATTACCCGGTGCGAACTGGTAGTTTTCGTCGTGCAATTCGGGTAAGGCTTTTCCATCGAGGCGAATATAAACCGGTCCAACGTGGTTTAAGGCATAGTCGACAATCTGGCGGCATTCCACCGGACAAGAGGGCGCATAAATTTCAATATTGCCAAAACCGCGCAGTACGGAAATGTCATCAATACTGTGATGCGTACTGGCGAGTGGGCCGTAGCTGGCACCCGCGTTGAGTCCAATGAGCTTCACGTTAGTGTTGTTGTAGCAAATATCGACTTTGATTTGTTCATTGGCTCGAGAAATCAGAAACGGAGCGGCGTTACAGGTAACGGCGATTTTACCGCCCAGCGCCAGTCCGGCTGCGGCACCGACCAGCGTTTGTTCGGCGATACCAACGTTAACCAGACGACCAGGAAATTCTTTCATGAATGGCGCGATTTTGGCCGTTGATGTAGAGTCTGCGACCACTGGCACAACGTCCATCCCGCGCTCGACCGCAGCAATTAACGTATTCACCATTACGGTGGCAAGGTGTTCACTATTACGCATCTTTCAGTTCCTCCAGCGCCAGTTCAATTTCTTCACCTTTCGGCACGCGGTGGTGCCATTCCGGGCGACCCTGAATAAAGGAGATCCCGGCACCTTTGGTGGTGTGTGCTATGACGACGTGAGGTTTCCCCTCTGGGGTGAGTCCTTCCAGTGTGTGCACCACATCGGCCATATCATTCCCGTGACATTCTGTAACCTGCATACCGAAGGCTAGCCATTTTTCATCCAACGGATCGGTATTCATGATTTCTCTCGTTGCCCCGGCAAGCTGGAGATTATTTTTGTCGTTGATGATGATGAGGTTATCCAGTTTATAGTGGGCTGCGACCAGTGCGGCTTCCCAGTTGCTGCCTTCGGCCAGTTCGCCATCACCGGTGACGACGAATACCCGACGCTGGCTGTTGCTACGTTTTGCCGCCAGTGCAATTCCTACGGCGACGGGCAGGCCGTGGCCCAGCGCCCCGGTATTGAGTTCGATACCCGGCGTTTTATGTTTTACCGGATGCCCCGGTAGATGCGAATCGGCATGCTGATACGTTGCCAGCCAATCCACGGGAATGAATCCAGCTTCTGCCAGTACGCAGTAGTAACCGCCAACGGCGTGGCCTTTCGACTGGATATAAATATCGCGCTCGTCGCTCTCTTTGAGTTCTGGCGAGCAGTTCAGGATGCGAAAATAGAGCGCCGTGAGCAGTTCAACCTGCGACAGGTCAGCGCCGGTATGCCCGCCAGCTGGGCTTTCAGCATTCAACACGATGATGCGACGACGCACCGCGCGTGCTTTCTTTTCTAGCTCTGGTACTGAGAGCGAAAACGGATTCATATGACACCTCTTGAATGTTTAATCTTATATGAATAAATATTCCGTTAGGGTGCAGTAGTGCAACTGTCTTTCGATCCGCTGCGTGATCCGCAGGTAAAACAGTCTATTGTTATTGATTAGAATAAATATTCACTACTGATTTATTATTCATGATTAAAGATATGCCTTGTCTGGTAGTTTGTCTACGCCTTAAAGCACCAAATTTTGGAGAAAAGAGAAAAGGATCACAGTCCCGTCCTTACAGGAAAGGTGCAGATGGCTTGTTATCTATTCAGGTATGAATAAAAATAACAGTCAGTTTACCAGGGGGAATGCCATGTCAAAGCAGGATGAACAGCGGTTGTTGGTTAAGATCGCCACACTCTATTATGCCGAGAATAAAAAACAATCTGAGATCGCCACGCTGCTGCACTTGTCGCAGTCCTTTGTCTCTCGTGCGCTAACGCGCTGTCAGAAAGAAGGGCTGGTGAAAATCACCGTCGTTCAGCCGACGAATATTTTTGTTGAGCTGGAAAAAGCCATTGAACAGCAGTTTGGTATTCGTCAGGCGATTGTTGTGGATGTCGGTGACTCCCCCAGCAGTACACAAATTAAACACGCGATTGGCAGCGCGGCGGCGCATTACGTTGAAACCCGTCTGCGAGCTGAAGACCTGGTCGGCATTTCTTCCTGGAGTAGCACCATTCGCTGCATGGTTGATGAGATGCACCCGCAAAATATTCGTGCGGCGGGTGTTATCCAGTTGTTGGGCGGTGTAGGGCCGAATGGCAACGTGCAGGCCACGATCCTCACTCAGCAGCTGGCGGCGCATCTTGGTTGCCCGGCCTGGCTTCTGCCTTCACAAAGTATTGAGCATTCGGTGGAGGAGCGTTCACGTCTGGTCAATAGCCCGGATGTTGCAGCTGTTGTCGAAAAATTTGCTGAAGTGGACGTGGCGATTGTAGGTATTGGCGAGCTGGAACCTTCTCAGCTTCTGAAAAATTCGGGTAACTATTACAACGAAGAGATGCTGCGCCTGCTTGCCGAGCGCGGCGCGGTAGGGGATATCTGTCTGCATTATTACGATGCAGCAGGCAATCCGGTACTTAGCCACGATGAAGATCCGGTTATTGGCATGGAATTGTCGCAAATACGCGACTGTAAGCATGTAATTGCGTTGGCGGGCGGCGTGGAAAAACAAAACGCGATACGCGGAGCGTTGCAGGGAGATTATATTGACGTGTTGATTACTGATTACCCGACCGCACGAAGTTTGGTGAAGGGGTGATTTCGTTGTTACCTCCTAAACTTGTACACGTTGAATAGCGCCCGTTTGTCTACAAAGAGTGAATCCCCCGAAGGATAACCCAGGGGGGATTTTTGTCAGGCAATGTGGCTACTGACTTTCCATCGTCGCCTTTTGCGCCACCACCGCGGCTTTTTGCTGCATCCGATTTTGCATTTGGTCGATGATAACCGCGACGATAATCACGATGCCTTTAATCACCATTTGCCAGAACTCGCTGACGCCCATCATCACCAGGCCATCGGCCAGAAAACCGATAACAAATGCGCCAATCAGCGTGCCCAGAATGGTGCCACGGCCACCGGCCAGTGACGTCCCACCAAGTACCACGGCGGCAATCGCGTTCATTTCAAATGCTGTACCATTGGCAGGATGACTGGCGGAAAGTTGGGCTGAAACGACAATACCGGCAATCGCAGCGCACAGCCCGGAAAGGGTATACACCCAGATTTTCACCTGCTTAACCTTCACACCGGACAGTTCAGCTGCACGTTCGTTATCGCCAATGGCGTACACGTGACGACCAAAGGGCAGGCGACGGGCGACGTAAGCTATGACCAGCGCCAGTACGATCATCATCCAGATGGCCCATGGAAGACCTAACAGTGTCCCGGCTCCAATCTCATCAAACCCTGTGTTGCCAAGCTGCGGATTACCGGAAAGCCCAGGGAAGGTTTGCCCGTCAGAGGTCAACATTGCTGCTCCGCGCAGAACGTACATAGTGCCGAGCGTGCAGATAAAGGGCGCGACGTTATAGCGAGTAATGATCCAGCCGTTGGCCGCGCCGATAAGCCCGCCAATCAGCAGGACGATGGGGACTATCACCCAAACGCTGGGGAAAATGGCGATACCGAACATCGGTAGCACAATGCCTTTGGTGATGAGCCATCCGGCAATCATGCCGCACAGACCCAGCGTGGCTCCTATCGAGAGATCGATTCCGGCGGTAATAATGACAAACGTTATCCCCAGTGCCAGAAACGCGTTAATGGCGATGTGTTTGATCATGATGACCATGCTGCCGCCAGAAAGGAACCCTGGTACGGTAATAGCAAAAAAACCGACGATCAGAAACAGCGCAATAAAGGTGCGCAATTTCAGGATCAGCAGCAGAATGTTTTCTCGCGAGAAAGCGACCGTGGAACGCGGCGCGACGACAGCAGTTTGTAGCGTTTTCATGTCAGAACCCCTGAGCACTTGCGGTTACCAGTGCCGATTCTTCGGCACGATCGCGGACGATATCAGCAGTAAGTTTGCCACCGGACATCACCAGAATGCGGTCAGATACCGCCATGATTTCTTTTAAATCTGAGGTAGAAAAAACGACAGCAATGCCCTGTTGTGAAAGCTTTACCATCATGCGAAAGACATCGGCTTTTGCCCCCACGTCGATGCCACGCGTAGGCTCATCCAGAAATAGAATTTTGGGATTGGTGAGCAGTGAGCGACCAATCACCACTTTCTGCTGATTACCGCCGCTCAGTGCCTGGATCTCAACATCTGGCGAAGAAACTTTAATCGACAGATCGCCAATCGTACTGGCGACCACCGCCTCTTCGTCTTTGCGGGCAATGGCAAAGCCGCGATGCAGGCGCCGCCATAGGCTGGCAATCGTCAGGTTGGTCGCCACGGACGATATGGGAAAAATTCCCGTGCGCTTACGGTCTTCCGGGACCAGGCTCATTCCCATACGAATGCGATCGGCGGTGGTTAGGCGCAGCGGGACCGGTTTGCTGTCGAGCCACAGTTTGCCGAGATAGTTGCGCTCCGTACCTAACAGGCACTCAAATAATTCCGTGCGCCCGGCGCCCATCAGCCCATAGATACCGACAATTTCACCGGCATGAACATTAAACGTGACGTCATTAACTACCGCATTGCCAGCAGCATTGACACAGGTAATATGCTCCGCTTCCAGAACCGGAGCGCCAAATTCGCGACCTGCCTCGAGAAAATTACTTACCGGGTCACTCCCTAACATTTCTCGCACAATCCATGGCACATCTATATCGCTGACCCGGGCTTCCGCCTGAAACTTGCCATCGCGCAGAATAGTGATCACATCGCCAATTGCCATCAGTTCTTCCAGTCGATGCGAGATATAGATGATTGAAACACCCTGGCGGGTAAGTTCGCGAATTACGCGAAACAGGATCTCGACTTCGGTTTTGCTGAGTGCTGATGTGGGCTCGTCGAGGATCAGGATGTCCGCATCTTCGGCCAGCGCCTTGGCAATTTCGACCAGTTGTTGTTGTCCTACCTTGAGATTACCGACCAGCTCGCGGGGTGAAATTGGCTGGTCAAGACGGGTTAAAAGTTCAGCAGTACGCATTTCTTGTTCGGCTTCATTAATTGGCGTCATACCTTTTTGGATCTCCCGCCCGAGGAAAATATTTTCTGCGACGGTGAGATTCTCAAACAGATTTAGCTCCTGATGCACCATACCAATACCGTGTGCGGCGGCATCGCGGGTGCTGGAAAAGCGCACGGGGTTGCCGTTGAGCCATATCTCGCCGCTGCTGGGCTGCTGAACACCGGCGAGGATCTTCATCAGGGTTGATTTACCCGCGCCATTTTCGCCGATAATGACGTTTACCTTGCCGCGCCAGACTTGATAATCCACGCTGTCCAGCGCAATCGTGCCGGGAAACAGCATCGAAATAGCGTGAGTGTGCAGGATGGTGTCATCTGCTTGGGTAGTGCGCATTACTGAGCCTCCTGTTGCAGTGCCAGAGCCGCTGCATTTTCCGGCTTACCGGCATTCAGCGTCACAGCGAACAGTACCGTGGCTTTCTTCCCGTACCAACTTTCGTCAACGGCGGGTAAGTGTTTCACCGCTTCGCGGTTATACGCTCGCGAAAGCTGGGCAAACTGAACCTGGTTAGTAAAGTCTTCAAATTTAAAGCCGGTCGCATCGCGAATGGCATTACCGCGCATTACCGGACCAATCTGAATAGTGACCGAGGTGTCATTGACCCTCATCACGATGCTGTTTTCTCGTCCATTGCCGATGTTGACCTTTTCAATTTGACTGGTCAGGCGCACAAATACGCTTTCCGCTGTGGACGATGGTGCTTTCAGGCGCGTGTTGAGAGTCGAATCATCCAGAGCATGTTGTTGAGCTGCATCCAGTACGCGGGATTGCCAGGTTTGTTGCGCGATCTGTTCGGGAGTTTGGTTGTCGAAACTGGCTTTGGCCTGTGGGTCGGCCGGGATGATGGGTTTGCCATTTTCGTCGAGGTCAACTACCGTGCAGGCCGTCAGCAACAGGGTGGTGCACCCAACCAGTGCGACACCCCATTGTGTTAACGACATAATGCCTCCGCTTAGTGACTCAGGTTAAACTTGTTCAGCTTGCTGGCATTGGCTTCATCAATTAGCACGCAATCCATGAGCTGCTTTTCATCTTTCTGCGCTTTGCCGTTTTTCAGGTAGTAATCCGCCTGTTCAACAGCCATTTGTGCTTGCTGCCAGCCGGGTTGCAGGACGGTCGCTTTGATGTTGCTTTTATTGATTATTGAATCGCGGGTGTAGTCACTGCCGTCAAAACCGACCACGATGACGTTATTTTTCCCTGCAGCCTTCAGTGCCGCCTCTGCACCCAGCGCCATGGTGTCGTTACCGGAGATTACGCCGACGATATCCGGGTTGGTTTGCAGAATGGCTTCCATACGGGTAAAGGCTTCAGTTTGGCTCCAGTTTGCCGTTTGCTGGGCTACCATTTTCATATCCGGATAATCATCGAGTACATCGTGATACCCCTGCGAACGCACATGAGCATTGGTGTCTGACTGACGCCCCAGCAGCTCGATGTATTTCCCTTTTCCATCTAGTAGTTTGGCGAATTTTTCTGCACCGAGCTGAGCGCCCTGATAATTGTTCGATACGATTTGTGCTACCGCGATACCGGTTTTATTGATTTCACGATCGATAAGAAAAGCAGGCACGCCTGCAGCTTTGGCTTTTTCCAGCGGACCAACGGTGGCGTCAGCGCCTGCGTTATCGAGAATAATGGCTTTCGCTTTGCGGGCAATGGCGGTCTCAATTAATTGGTTTTGTTTATTAACGTCATCATCATGAGATGCGACCAGCGTGGTGTATCCCAGCTCTTTAGCTTTGGCTACCGCACCGTCGGCTTCTGCTTTAAAGAACGGGTTGTCGTGGGAAGGGGTGATAATCGCAATCAGTCCGTTGTCTGCAGCAAACAGCGAACCTGATGCGGTAAGGATCGAAGCCAGTAATACGGATTTAACGAAGGTTTTGTTCATCTTTTTCTCCACTTTGAATATTTATTCAAATATGATTTATTATTCAATCTAACGATAAGTCGAGTTAATCGAACTGTCTACGATTTGCGCAGCTAATTTCTTAAAAGGAGAAAAGGATCACGATCCTGACGAAGTGGGGGTACACAGGGTAATGATGTCATTATCGCGCTGTGTCCAGCGCACACCGACGGTTCGTCCGGCGAGGTTTGCCGAAAATGACGGCATTATTTGCACCATTAAGTGCGTGGCGGTGAGGGCGGTGATTTTGGCGCTGGCAAAGCCCGGCAGTCCGCGAGTTTGCTCACTGAATGCTTTATATACGCTCTCTTTGGCGGAGAACGCCAGGGTTAAGGCGAGCGGAAAGGGGACCGGGCAACCTTGCAAAACCTGTCGTTCATGGTTGTCGATAATACTGTCAGCCAGTTCGGCTGCGGTGTGGGGTGTAAAAATAGCGTCAATGTCCAGACCTATGGGTTGAGTGCCTACCACCGCCAATGCGGTCGAAGCGCTATGGCTGATGCTGCCAAACAGACCTTGCGGCCACAGCGGTTGGCGGCGCTCGCCGATACCGGGTACTTTTTTGCTGCCATATTCGCGCAGCGCATGGACGGCGGCAATACGCCCCGCTAAATGCTCCGCTTGTCGTTTACGTCCGCTGGTGGCGAGCTGGGCGTAATGAGGAAGCCACAGCAGATCGTGTTCATGCAGGCTGTCGGGGGCAAATTCGACGAGATGCAGCGTATGGCTGGCGAAGGACAGTGGAATGTGGGTTGTGTGCATGATGGCTCACGAATTCCCTCTCCTCAATGGAGGAGAGGGAAAAACGTTATCAGAAGTGCGTGTTAACGCTCATATACCACGTACGGCCCGGTTCGTTATAGGTGTACGCGCCTGCGCCCGCCATATAGTCGCCAGTTTTGATATCGCTGGTGGTTTGGGCATTACCTTCGCGCCACAGACGTTTGTCAAAGACGTTATCCACACCGCCGGTCAGGCTGACGGTTTTGGTCACATCCCAGGTCGCGCTCAGACCGACAATGCTGTACGGGCTGACTTCCTGAGCTGAACTGCCGGTGACCGGTTTACCCTGATAATCGTATTTCTTCGGCTGCTGTTTGCCATACCAGGTGAAGGTGGACTGCAAGGACAGATCCTCGCGTGCCTGCCAGCTCAGCGTAGAGTTCAGTGTATACTCAGGAATAATCGACAGGCGCTCGCCGGTCTCTTTATTCTTACTCTGCAGCATGTAGGTGATGTTGTTGGTCCAGTTGACGGTCTCGCTCACCGGCACGTTCAACGTCCCTTCCAGGCCTTCTACCACCGCTTTAGGCACGTTTTCCCACTGATAAATATCGGTGTAGGTTGTTGTTGTTTTACCGGTAGTCGGGTTTTTCTGGGTAATTGATGTTCTGCTTTGCGGTACAGTTCCCGCCTCGATCTTGTTACGGTAATCGTTGCGGAACCAGGTAACGCCCGCCAGCCAGCCGTCACGTTTGAACTCCAGACCAATCTCTTTGTTGATACTGGTTTCGGCTTTCAGGTCATCGTTACCCATCATGTAGCAGCCAATACCGCTGGCAGAACCGGTGGCATAGCACCCCTGGCCTTTGCTGTACAAAATATAATTCGGGTTAGTCTGGTACAGGCTCGGCGCTTTATAGGCCCGCGCGATGCCCATTTTCAGGGTAAAGTCGTCGCCCAGACCCTGAGACAGGTTCAGCGACGGACTCCAGTTATCACCCACGATACTGTGGTGATCGAAACGCAGGCCCGGCGTCAGCATGGTGCTGTCGGTCAGCTCCATGTTGTTTTCAGCAAACAGGGAGAAGATCTCAGCGTCTGAATAGGGGCTGCGATCGGTGCTGCTGGCTCCGGGTATGTTTCCGCCCATAAAGGTCTGGGTATTGGATGTCATATCCTTCATACGCTGCTGGTTCCACTCGGTACCAAGCGTCAGGTTCTGATTAACCCACAGATCGAATGGAATGCTGATTTCGCTGTGAAGGGTGACATCTGCCAGGTCAGTGTCGGTAAATTGATTACTGTTAAACAGCCCCTCAAGACCGCCTGCCAGGCCTTCACCCAAACGAGAGTTACGGGTGTGTTCGTATTGCGCCCAGTTGCTGGTGGTAATGCCGTTGTCCCAGCCGCCGTTCCATGTCAGCGCATAGTTCTGGCGGTACATACGGTTGGTTTCTTTACCGTAGTATTTTTTTACCAGCCCACTGGTTTTGTTATCGTTGTTAGTATTCTGGGTATCGCCCGCGTACAGATTGCCCTGACGGCTGTAACCCGCTTCAAATTCCAACGATTGCATTGGCGCAAAATCCCAACGCAGCAGACCGTTGATGTCTTTGTTTTTTACCCCTTCACGACCTGCGGGCATGGTATCGGCGTATGACCCCGTACGTGCAGATTGGTGACCCTCGTTGATGTCCCAGGCATCGGCCTGCGTTTTATCAAGATTACCGTTCAGACGGAAGCTGAAATCCCCGCCCAGTGGGCCATTCAGACTAAAGTTGGTGCGTTTGGTGGAGCCTTCTTCTTTGTGTTCCGGGGCGTTGAAATAGGTATTCCAGGACCCATGCCACTCGTTGCTGCCTTTTTTGGTGATGATATTCACCACACCACCTGCAGCGCCGTTGCCGTAACGCGCCGCAGCAGGACCACGCAGCACTTCAATGCGCTCAATCATTTCCGGTGCAACCCAGGCGGTATCGCCACGGGTATCACGCTCGCCGCGCCAGCCCTGACGTACGGAGTTGCGGCTGGTGACCGGCTTGCCGTCGATCAGAATCAGGGTGTTTTCTGGCCCCATGCCGCGAATATCAATCTGACGGTTGTTGCCGCGCTGACCGCTGGTTGAGTTACCGGTCAGGTTTACGCCGGGCATGGTTCGGATGATTTCTGCCACATCGCGCGCGGGAGGGTTCTTACGGATTTCATCGGCCGTGATGGTGGAAACGCCTGGCGCCTGTAGGTTCTGCTGGGCGGCGGTAACGACGATGGTATCTTCATGCGAGACGGCGGTGCTATCGGTTTTATCTTCTGCCATAGCTGGCAGCGCTATCCCGTAAATCCCTAAATTGACCAATAAGGCCAGTGAATGAATCTTGTTGTTCATTGTATGTCCTGCTTTCTTTTAGCCACGTGAACCAATGTGCCGTTGTGGGGCATTTGGCCTGATGTCGCCCGCTCCTGCGAAAACCATCCGTTCCAGAAAAAGTTCGCAGCGTCAGGTCGGTTTATGAGTGGTGAAAAACTGTACGCGCTTCCCACAGCGCGACAATACGCTATTGCAAATGCAAATAGTTATCAATAATATTATCAATATATTTCACGATTGGATTTAAAATTGCACAATAAACATGGGGTTATGACGGTGACGGCGTTAATGATGGGAAGCGAGGCGTGGTGGCAGTCAAAAAATGGCCCGGAATGGGTGCGTGAGGACAGCGGCGATTACCGCGTCACGTTTTGGTGGCGTGACCCGCAGGGAACGGAAAAACACTCCACTATCCGTCGCGTGTGGGTCTACATTACTGGCGTGACCGACCACCATCAAAATGCTGTTCCCCAGTCGATGCAACGTATTGACGGTACAGATGTTTGGTGCTGGAGCATTACCCTGAACGCCCACTGGCGCGGCAGTTACTGTTTCATCCCTTCTACACGAGACGATATTTTTGCCACGTTGAACGCAGGCGACACCCCGGACAGAACGTTACTGCGCGAAGGCTGGCGACAGTTGCTGCCACAGGCCATCGCCGATCCCCTCAATCCTCAAAGCTGGCAAGGCGGGCGCGGTCATGCGGTTTCAGCGCTGGAAATGCCTGATGCCCCCGTGCAGCCTGGCTGGGACAGTCCCCAACCTCCTGATTCACCCGCGATTTGCCTGCAATGGCATAGCGAGAGGTTGGGCAATACGCGCCGCGTGTGGGTGTTTACCACCGGCGAGGAAAATCCCAGGGAACGCCCACTGGCAGTCCTGCTGGACGGACAGTTTTGGGCGCACAGCATGCCGGTCTGGCCCGCGCTGACCTCACTGACTCGACGACATCAGCTTCCTCCTGCCGTTTATCTCCTGATTGATGCCATCGATACACCTCATCGCAGCCACGAGCTGCCGTGCAATGCCAATTTCTGGCAGGCGGTGCAGCAGGAGTTACTGCCGTTGGTGAAAGCGACCGCCGCGTTCAGTGACGATCCGCAGCGCACGGTGGTCGCCGGGCAAAGCTTTGGGGGATTGTCCTCGCTGTATGCCGGTCTGAACTGGCCGGAACGTTTTGGCTGCGTGCTCAGTCAGTCAGGATCCTACTGGTGGCCGCATCGCACAGGGCATCAGGACGGTGTCGTGATTGAACAACTGAGGGCAGGAACGTTGAGCGCGCAGGGGCTGCGTATTGTTCTGGAAGCCGGTATTCGCGAGCCGATTATTTATCGCGCCAATCAGGCGCTCTTCGCACAGTTACCCCATGCACCACGGTCTATTTTCTGGCGTCAGGTTGAAGGTGGACACGACGCGCTTTGCTGGCGCGGCGGCTTAATGCAGGGGCTGATGACGCTCTGGCAGCCGCTCACCGACACGATTTAACCGGACGATGTTCCACGACAGGAGTTGAGTATGGAATTCAGTAACCCTTTCGATAACCCGCAGGGTCAGTTTTACATTCTGCAAAATCCCCAACGTCAGTTTAGCCTTTGGCCGCAGCAGTGCTCGCTTCCTGCTGGCTGGGCCATCGCATGCGAACCGCAATCCCAGGAAGCCTGCCAGCAATGGCTCGCGGAAAACTGGACCACGCTAACACCTGCAAATTATGCCGATGTACAGGAGGCAGAATGACTCAGCGCTTACCGTTAGTCGCGGCTCAGCCGGGGATCTGGATGGCGGAAAAATTGTCCACATTACCTTCAGTATGGAGCGTCGCGCACTACGTGGAATTAACTGGGGAACTGAACGCGCCTCTGCTGGCGAAGGCGGTTGTCGTCGGTCTGGGGCATGCTGATACCCTGCGTATGCGGTTTAGCGAAGACAATGGCGAGGTTTGGCAGTGGGTTGATCCAGCGCTCACTTTTGCACAGCCAGAGATTATCGATGTCCGTGACATGGCCAGTCCGCACGACGCCGCACGGGCGTTGATGCAGGCTGACCTGCAGCAAGACTTACGTGCTGATGGCACAAAACCGCTGGTCTGCCATCAGCTAATTCAGGTGGCGGATAACTGTTGGTACTGGTATCAGCGTTATCATCATTTGCTGGTGGATGGCTTCAGTTTCCCTGCCATAACTCGCCAGATAGCCGCCATTTACCGCGCGTGGCAACGCGGTGAATCCACGCCGGAATCACCTTTTACGCCCTTTGCTGAGGTGGTGGAAGAGTATCAGCAGTATCGCCACAGCGAGGCGTATCAACGTGACGGCGCATTCTGGGCCGGGCAGCGAGGGCAGTTGCCGCCACCGGCTTCACTGTCGGGTAAACCCCTGCCGGGCCGGGCGACCAGCGCGGATATTATTCGCATGCAGCTGACCGCTCCCGACGGTGTATTTCGCCAGCTTGCCGCGCGCATACCTGACGTTCAGCCTGCGGATTTAGCGCTGGCGCTGGTGGCGCTATGGTTGGGGCGCTTATGCAGCCGGATGGATTATGCCGCCGGGTTTATCTTCATGCGCCGCATGGGATCGGCGGCGTTAACGGCAACCGGGCCGGTGTTGAATGTGCTGCCATTCGGCGTGCATCTTGATGCCGCGGAAAACCTGCCTGAACTGGCAAAACGACTGGCCGGACAGCTCAAGAAAATGCGTCGTCATCAGCGTTATGATGCGGAGCAAATTGTGCGCGATAGCGGGCGAGCGGCCGGTGAAGAGGCGCTGTTTGGTCCGGTACTGAATGTGAAAATCTTTGACTACCAGTTGGATCTTCCCGGCATTCAGGCACAAACCCATACGCTGGCGACCGGGCCGGTTAACGATCTTGAACTGGCTCTGTTCCCGGATGAAAACGGCGATCTGAGCATTGAAATTCTCGCCAATAAACAGCGTTATGATGAGGCGACGCTGGCGCAACATGCGTCGCGTTTAACCGCGCTGATGGGCCAGTTTGCCGAAAACCCGGCGCTGCGCTGCGGTGATGCCGATATGTTGTTGCCGTCAGAGCAGGAACAGCTGGCGCAAATTAACGAGACGGCGATTGATATTCCGTTCACCACGCTCAGCGCGCTGGTGGCGGAACAGGCCGCGAGAACACCGGATGCGCCGGCGTTGGCCGACGCCTGTTATCAGTTCAGCTACCGCGAAATGCGTGAGCAGGTTGTCGCACTGGCGCAGGTGCTGCGTGAACGCGGCGTGCGGCCAGGGGACGGCGTTGCCGTGGCCTTACCGCGCTCTGTGTTCCTGACGCTGGCACTGCACGGCATTGTGGAGGCGGGTGCTGCCTGGCTGCCGTTGGATACCGGCTACCCGGACGATCGCCTGCGGATGATGCTGGAAGATGCGCGCCCCTCGCTGTTGATCACCACCGAGGAACAGTTGTCCCGCTTTCGCGATATTCCGGGACTGGACAGTCTGTGCTATAACGCGCCGCTGTCGGGCGAGGGTATCTTGCCGCGCACGGTATCACGCCCGGAGCATACCGCCTATATCATCTTTACCTCGGGGTCGACCGGCAGACCAAAGGGGGTGATGGTGGGGCAAACCGCTATTGTTAACCGCCTGCTATGGATGCAAAACCACTATCCGCTGACCGCCGATGATGTGGTGGCGCAAAAAACGCCGTGCAGTTTTGATGTCTCGGTGTGGGAGTTTTTCTGGCCGTTTATTGCAGGTGCGAAGCTGGTAATGGCGGAGCCTGAGGCGCATCGAGACCCGTTGGCGATGCAGCAGTTCTTTGCACAATATGGCGTGACTACCACGCACTTTGTGCCGTCGATGCTGGCGGCGTTTGTTGCCTCGCTGACGCCGGAGACGGCGCGGGAAAGCTGCGCCACGCTGAAGCAGGTGTTCTGTAGCGGTGAAGCCCTGCCAGCAGAATTGTGCCGCGAGTGGGAACAGCTGACCCATGCGCCGCTACATAATTTGTACGGACCGACCGAAGCTGCGGTAGATGTCACCTGGTATCCGGCATGTGGAGATGCGCTTGCCGCCGTAACCGGTAACAGCGTCCCGATTGGCTATCCGGTGTGGAATACCGGCCTGCGGATCCTTGATGCCATGATGCGTCCGGTGCCTGTTGGCGTGGCGGGCGATCTGTATCTGACAGGGATCCAACTGGCGCAGGGGTATCTGGGTCGACCGGACCTGACGGCAAGCCGTTTTATTGCCGACCCGTTTGCGCCCGGCGAACGCATGTACCGTACCGGGGACGTGGCACGCTGGCTGGACAATGGCGCAGTGGAATACCTCGGGCGCAGCGATGATCAGCTAAAAATCCGCGGGCAGCGCATTGAACTGGGTGAGATTGATCGAGTGATGCAGATGCTACCGGATGTCGAACATGCCGTGGCTCATGCCTGCGTATTCAACCAGGCGGTGGCAACCGGCGGCGATGCACGCCAGCTAGTGGGATATCTGGTGTCACACTCAGGTTTACCGCTGGATATTCCCGCATTACAGGCGAGCCTGCGTGAAACACTGCCTGCGCATATGGTACCGACGGTGCTGTTACAGCTGGCGGATTTGCCGCTCAGCGCCAACGGTAAGCTGGATCGTAAAGCCTTACCGATGCCGCAGTTGACGCCACGCACGGCAGGTCGCGCGCCCAGCGCGGGCACGGAGACCACCATTGCCGGGGCCTTTTCCGCGCTGCTGGGCTGTGAGGTTAATGATGTGGCGGCGGATTTCTTTGCGCTGGGCGGTCATTCGTTGCTGGCGATGAAGCTGGCGGCGCAGTTGAGCCGTGTATTTGAACGTCAGGTGACGCCCGGACAGGTGATGGTTGCCTCCACCGTTGAACAACTCAGCGTGCTGATGGACCGTAGTGAAGATGCACAGTCACAGCAACTGGGGTTTGAAGCGCTGCTGCCGCTGCGCACAAGCCACGGTCCAACGCTGTTCTGTTTCCATCCGGCATCCGGCTTTGCCTGGCAGTTTAGCGTGTTATCGCGCTATTTGAGCCCAGAGTGGTCAATTACTGGCATTCAGTCGCCACGGCTCAATGGACCAATGCAGACGGCAGCAAATCTCGATGAAGTCTGTGAACACCATCTTAAAACGCTGCTGGAGCAGCAGCCTCACGGCCCCTACTATTTACTAGGGTATTCGCTGGGTGGCACGCTGGCGCAGGGTATTGCGGCACGCTTGCAGGCGCGGGGGGAAAGGGTGGCGTTTCTGGGGCTGCTCGACACCTGGCCGCCGGAAACACAAAACTGGCAAGAAAAAGAGGCCAATGGGCTGGATCCAGCAGTGCTGGCGGAAATCGATCGTGAGCGCGAGGTGTTCCTGGCCGCGCAGCAGGGCAATGCGTCCGATACGTTGTTTAGTAGCATTGAGGGTAACTATGCCGATGCGGTGCGTCTGTTAACCACCGCGCATAGCGTGGCTTTTGACGGTCACGCCACGCTGTTTGTCGCTGAACGCACCTTACCATCGGGCGTCAGCCCTGAACACAGCTGGTCACCGTGGATAGCCAGTCTGGATATCCATCGTCAGGATTGCGCGCACGTTGATATTATTTCGCCAGCGGCGTTTGAGATAATAGGGCCGGTAATAAACAGGCTTATTAATAATCACGTATAGAAAATATTTTGGTTATCACATGATTTGAATAACTCCATAATGAAAAATAAATGTTATGGAGTTGTTTTTTTGTGTCAATCAGATTTGACTGTAGATTTAATAAATTCCGAATATTATTTTTAGTAGGTGGCCTGGAGAAAAGAGTGTTTCGGAAAAATCTGACTAGCTGGTAGACTTCACCTACAGAAGCACGTTTCTATAGCGAAGATTTCAGGTTACACAACATGTCATCATTAAATATAAAGAAAAGTAATGATTCGGAATTTACTGCTTATCCGCAGGCTGCGGTAAACAGCAATGAAATTGATTTATTACATTTGGTTGAGGTTTTATGGCGCGCCAGAATCAAGATTATTGCTACCGTTTTTGCATTTGCCTGCGTCGGGATTCTGGTGTCTTTCCTGCTCCCGCAAAAATGGACCAGTGAGGCAATTGTCACCCCAGCTGAACCCGTGCAGTGGCAGGGACTCGAGAATGCATTAACCAAGTTGCGTGTGCTGGACATGGATATTAGCGTTAACCGTGGCGATGTATTTAACCTGTTTATCAAGAAATTTCAGTCGCCATCGCTGCTGGAAGAGTACCTGCGCTCTTCACCTTATGTCATGGATCAGCTGAAAGGCGCTGACATTGACGAAATGGCACTGCACCGGGCGATTGTCCGACTCAGTGATAAAATGAAAGCGGTTGATGCCAATCTGGGCAAGAAGAATGAAACCTCGCTGTATACCGCGTGGACGCTGAGTTTTACTGCACCGGTTGCTGAAGAAGCACGAGCGGTACTGGCGGGCTATATCCAGTATATTTCTGATCTTGTGGAGAAGGAAACCCTGGAGAATATTCGCAATAAACTGGCAATCAAAACCAGCTATGAGAAAGAAAGGCTGGCGATGGATCGCGTCAGACTCAAAAATCAGCTGGAAGCGAATATTCAGCGATTGAATTATTCACTCGAGATTGCGAATGCAGCAGGGATCAAAAAACCAGTTTATAGCAATGGTCAGGCTGTGAAGGACGATCCTGATTTCTCTATTTCACTGGGTGCGGATGGCATTGCACGTAAATTAGAAATCGAAAAATCGGTAACGGATGTAGCAGAGATCAACGGTGACCTGCGCAACCGCCAATATCACGTGGAACAGCTGTCGGCAATGAACTTCAGCGACGTCAAATTCACGCCGTTTAAATATCAGCTTTCACCGTCGTTGCCGGTGAAAAAAGACGGACCCGGGAAATCTTTGATTGTTATTCTGGCGGCTCTGCTCGGTGGAATGGTGGCGTGCGGTGGGGTTCTGCTGAATTATGCCATGCTGTCGCGTAAACGCGATATTGCGATCCTCGGACAGCAATTAGTGTGATGTACTCTCGTATGGCGGCGAAGACGTCGCCATACGATAAATAACGTTATTTTTGACGCCCGAGAGGCACTACCAGCGGTGTCCCGGCAACCGGGTCGTCAATAATCATGCAGCGCAGACCGTAGATCTTTTCGATAAGCTGCGGCGTAACAATTTCCTTCGGCGCCCCCTCGGCAATAATCTTCCCTTCACGAAGCGCGATTAAATGCGTGGCATAACGGCAGGCCTGGTTGAGATCGTGTAGCACGGCGGCCAGCGTATAGCCCTTCTCGCGGTTTAACTCACTGAGCAGCTCCAGCAGATCAATCTGATGACTGATATCCAGCCAGGTGGTTGGCTCGTCGAGCAGCATGATTGACGTTTCCTGCGCCAGCACCATGGCGATCCACGCCCGCTGGCGCTGTCCGCCGGAAAGCGTATCCACACTTTGCGCCGCCAGGTGGGTGATCCCGGTGGCTTTCATGGCGTTCACTACTGCATCCTCATCTTCTTTACGCCAGCGAGTGAACAGCGGCTGATGCGGATAACGGCCTCTGGCAACAAGTTCCTGAACGGTAATATCGCCCGGCGTAGTGGCGTTTTGCGCCAGCAGGCCAATGCGGCGCGCCACCTCTTTACTGGCGTAATGTTGAATATGTTCGCCATCCAACCACACCTTGCCGTGCGCTGGCGTCATCAGACGGCTCAATGTGCGCAGCAGCGTTGATTTCCCGCAGCCGTTGGGGCCAATAATGGCGGTAAAGTGACCGTCGGGGATCGACACGTCGAGGTTTTCTGCCACGGTAAACTTGCCATACCCTAGCGTTAACTGGTCGCCACGCAAACGGGCTACTGATTCGGTCATTTTTTGCGGGACTCCTGAATTAACAAGACGATAAGATAAATACCGCCGAGGCTTACGGTGACAACGCCGACCGGAAGCTGATAAGGCAAAAATAGCTGCTGGGCGCATAAATCGGCCATCAGCAATAACAGTGCGCCGCACAGCGCAGATTGGGTTAATCCCCAGCGCGCGGTGCCGCTAAGACGACGAGCAATGTGCGGTGCGACAAGGGCAATAAACGAGATAGGACCCGCTAGTGCGGTGGCTGCAGCGGTCAGTACAACAGCGACCAGCATCATCATCAAACGCGAACGTTCGACACTGACGCCAAGCGCACAAGCGCTGTCATCGCCCATTTCCAGCAAGCGCAGGCGGCGCACCAGCAGCGTGGCGCACACCAGCATCACAATAATCAGCGGCGCGGATGGCCAGGTTTTCGCCCAGGTCAGACCATTGAGCGATCCGGCGTTCCACAGCCCGGCCGTTAGTGCGGTTTCTAAAGAGGCTTTCAGCAGCAGCCAGGTGTTAAACGCCACCAACATGGCGCGAATACCGATGCCGATGATAATCAGGCGGAACGTTTCTATGCCGTTGCGCCAGGCCAGCGCCCACACCACCAGTGAGGTCAGAACCCCGCCGAGCATCGCTGCCAGGGCAATGGCGGTAAGGTGCTGGCCAAACAGCACCATCGCTACCAGCACGCCGCTCCAGGCGCCGGTATTGAAGCCCATTACGTCCGGGCTGCCCAAAGGGTTACGCATCAGAGACTGGAATATCGCGCCACTTACGCCTAACGCTGCGCCAATTAGCAACGCCATCAGTACGCGCGGTAAACGCCATTCCGTCACTACCAGCGTAATGCTGCGCGGCGCATCGCCCAGCAGGGCGGCAATAATTTGCTGTGTTTCCAGCGTCACAACGCCGCTACGCAGGCTCCATAATCCAACAGTGATACAGCCCACAACCAGTATCAGGCAACTGATAATCAGTCGACGAGAAAGGTACATCATGCGCCACCTCCGCGCTGCTTACGGCGTACCAGAAAAATAAGCACCGGCGCGCCGATAAACGCGCTGACCACCGACACGCGCAGCTCACCGGGCACAATCAGTCGACCGATGATATCGGCAATTAACAGCAGAGAAGGGGTTGCCAGGAGAGTGACGGGCAGCGACCAGCGGTGATCGGCTCCCACCAGCCAGCGCGCCATATGCGGCATCATCAGGCCGATAAAGGCGATCGGGCCGACAATTGCGGTCGCGCTTCCACACAGGACGGTGATTGCCAGCAGACCGATAAACTGCGTACGGGCAACTTTACTGCCCAGCGCGGTGGCGGTATCCGTGCCCAGGCTCAAACTGTTCAGGCCACGGCTGAGGAACAGGGCTACGGCTCCGGCAATCAATACCGGGAGCAGCACCACCTTCAGGGTTTGCAGACTGCGAATGTCCAGCGAACCAGCCTGCCAGAAACGCAGCTGATCGTAGACATCCGGGTTGAGCAGGGCAATACCGCTGGATAACCCCTCCAGCACTGCCCCCAGAGCCACGCCAGCCAGCGTCAGGCGAACCGGGCTGAGCTGTCCGCCGCCCTGACTGCCGGTAAAGGCCACAATTAGCGACGCGGCTAGCGCCCCGGAAAAGGCCATCAGCAGTTGTTCTTGTGGGGAGGAAAAGCCGAACAGTGAGGCCCCCAGTACAATGGCGAAGCTGGCACCGGAGTTGACGCCAAGAATACCGGGGTCTGCCAGCGGATTCCGCGTCAGCGTTTGCATCAAGGCCCCCGCCAGTCCCAGCGCGCCGCCTGCGAGCAATCCTGCCAGCGTACGCGGGAGTCGCGCGTCCAGCACGATGGTGCAATCGGCACTTTGACAACTGCCGGTGAGCGCATCCAGCACCACGGAGGCAGGGAGCGACTTGGCGCCAATAACCAGACTTAATGCCGTGGTGACAACAAGTAATAACAACAGTCCGGGCACGGCGAAGGCGCGCGTCACGGAAACAGAGCATGACATATCAACTATCCTTGATAATGATAGTAATTATCGTTATCGATCTTATTTAGGTATGTTAGCATGTGCAGCCATTGAATGGATATTGAAAAGTACCTGGTAAGGCTCTGTAATGAATCGACAATCCTGGCTGCTCAATCTCAGCCTGCTAAAGACCCACCCGGCATTTCGCGCCGTTTTCCTTGCCCGTTTTATTTCCATCGTCTCTCTGGGGCTACTCGGCGTGGCGGTGCCGGTACAGATCCAGGTGATGACCCAGTCGACCTGGCAGGTTGGTTTGTCGGTGACGCTCACCGGCAGCGCGATGTTTGTTGGCCTGATGATCGGCGGTGTGCTGGCCGACCGCTATGAACGCAAAAAAGTGATCCTGCTGGCGCGTGGCACCTGCGGCATTGGCTTTATTGGTCTGTGTTTGAATGCGCTGCTCCCGGAACCGTCACTGTTGGCGATTTATATCCTGGGTTTATGGGACGGATTTTTTGCCTCACTGGGGGTTACGGCGCTACTGGCGGCGACACCGGCGCTGGTTGGGCGTGAAAACCTGATGCAGGCGGGGGCCATCACTATGCTGACGGTACGCCTGGGATCGGTGATATCGCCGATGATAGGCGGGGTGCTGCTCGCCACCGGCGGCGTGGCGTGGAACTACGGTCTGGCGGCGGCAGGCACTTTTATTACCTTACTGCCGTTGCTGAGCCTGCCGGCGTTACCACCGCCACCGCAGCCACGTGAACACCCATTGAAATCCCTGCTGGCGGCGTTTCGTTTTCTGCTTGCCAGCCCGCTGATTGGCGGCATTGCGCTTCTGGGTGGCCTGTTGACCATGGCCAGTGCTGTGCGTGTACTTTACCCGGCGCTGGCCATGAGCTGGCAGATGTCGAGCGCGCAAATAGGTCTGCTGTATGCGGCTATTCCACTGGGTGCCGCCGTTGGTGCATTGACCAGCGGACAGCTGGCGCATAGCGTGCGTCCTGGTTTGATTATGCTGACCTCGACCGTGGCGTCCTTCCTCGCGATTGGCCTGTTTGGGCTGATGCCGGTCTGGCAATTAGGCGTGGTCTGCCTGGCGCTGTTCGGCTGGCTGAGCGCGGTGAGTTCTCTGTTGCAGTACACCTTGTTACAGACGCAGACGCCGGAAGCGATGCTCGGGCGCATTAACGGTTTGTGGACCGCACAGAATGTCACCGGTGACGCCATCGGTGCAGCGCTGTTAGGCGGTTTGGGTGCGATGATGACGCCGGTCGTGTCGGCAAGCGTCAGTGGATTCGGCCTGGCGATCGTTGGTCTGCTGCTGCTGTTGCTGTTGAGTGAGGTCCGTCGTTTTCGGCAGATGCCGGTGAATGCCGGATAAGGCGTAAACCTCATCCGGCGCTAAAGATTAAAACAGCGCGGAGAGGCGTTGCAGCAGCAGCGTGGCGCTGTAGTAATCCAGACGGAAGGTTTCAGTGCCCAGTGCGTAGACGCGTTTATTCTGCACGGCAGGCAGGTGTGCCAGCAGTGGGTTCGCGTAAATGGCGTCGGCATCTTTGCTGTCGCCCGCAAACAGGAACAGCGCCTCGCCGTTCAGTCCGGTTGCCAGATTCTCACCGCCAAGTTGCACAATGTCGTGACGTTTACCCTGACTCTGACTGGTATGCAGTCCGGCAGGCAGCGGTGCCAGCGTGAAACCTAACTGTTCCATCAGCTTGCCCTGCGCAGACTCCGGCGTCCACAGGTTGGCGCTGTGCGCGGCGGCGGTGTACACCAGCGCGCTGACCGGCTGTGGCGGCAGGGTAATGCGCTGCTTAACCGCCTGCAGTTGCTTATCAAACTCGGCAATGCGTGCCGCCGCCTGTTGTTCATGCCCGGTGATCTCACCTAACTGCGTCAGCAGCGACTGCCAGCTTTTGTCGTCGTAATTAATGATAAGTGTGGGGGCAATGGTGGACAGCTGATCGTACAGGGCGAGGGCGGAATCACCACCGGTGGCGCTGATCAGAATCAGGTCCGGCATTTGTGCGGCAACGGCCTCGGCGCTCGGTTCGCCAATATACAGACGGCTCAGCTTGCGGGCATTTGCCACCTCGCTCCACTGGCGTAAAAAACCCTGTGCGTCGCCGATGCGGTTGTTTGGCGTGGTGGCCCCGCTGGCGATAATCGGCGCATCAATGGCCAGCAACGAACCGGTCAGCGTCACGCTAGTGGAGACAATACGCTGCGGCTTCTGTTCCAGCGTGTGGGTTCCACGGCTGTCGGTGACCTGACGCGGCCAGTCTGCTGCATGGCTTAAAGAAATTCCTGAAAGTGACAGCCCAACCAGTAAGAGTGCTGTTCGGTAAAACGCGGGGAGTCGCACGAATAAGCTTCCTGTTATCAATGTAGTTAATGCTTCTCATTTTCATTGTTAGCGAACAGGGATGCAAGCCTAAGTCGCACATTGTGTGACTGCAAGAGTTGACATACCGGCGCTTTGCTTTTAGGTTAGCGACCGAAAATATAAATGATAATCATTATTAAAGCCTTTATCATTTTTGGAGGATGATATGGATACGTCACTGGCCGAGGAAATACCGCAGACTATGGCAACACTTGCCCCCGACAGCTTTTTCTTTATGTCGCCGTACCGTAGCTTTACGACGTCAGGATGCTTTGCCCGCTATGCGGAACCGGCAATTGATGGGGATTCACCGGACAGCCCGTTCCAGCAAAAAATGCACGCCCTGTTTGCCGATGCCAAATCGCAGGGTATCGCCAATCCCATCATGGTCGGGGCCATCCCCTTTGATACCCGCCAGCCATCGTCGCTGTTCATTCCCCGGTCCTGGCAGAATTTCTCCCGCACGGCGAAGCAACAATCATCGCGTTACTTTACCGCTCATCAGTCGCTGAACATCGTGGAACGTAAAGCGATTCCCGAGCAGGACGTATTTGAACACATGGTCGCCCAGGCGGCGGCCCGGACCGCCACCCCGGAAGTGGACAAAGTGGTGCTGTCACGACTGATCGATGTCACTGCCGACGCCAACATTGACAGCGGTGCGTTGCTGGAGCGTCTGGTGGCGCAAAATCCGGCAAGTTACAACTTCCATGTGCCTATCGAAGATGGCGGCGTATTGATCGGCGCCAGCCCGGAGTTGCTGTTACGTAAAGATGGTGATCACTTCAGCTCACTGCCGCTGGCGGGATCGGCGCGGCGTCAGCCGGATGACGTGTTGGACAGAGAAGCCGGGATCCGCCTGCTGGCCTCCGAGAAAGACCGCCATGAGCACGATCTCGTGACGCAGGCTATGAAAACGGTACTGCGCGATCGCAGCCGTGAACTGCAACTACCGTCTTCTCCTCAACTGGTCACCACGCCCACGCTCTGGCATCTCGGTACGCCATTTGAAGGTCAAGCTAACGCGCAGGAAAACGCCCTGACGCTGGCCTGCCTGCTGCACCCGACGCCAGCGCTGAGCGGTTTTCCACACCACGTTGCGCAGAAACTGATTGCCGAGTTGGAGCCGTTCGATCGTGAACTGTTCGGCGGTATTGTTGGCTGGTGTGACGCGCAGGGCAACGGCGAGTGGGTGGTGACGATCCGCTGCGCGAAGCTGTTGCGTAATCAGGTGCGTTTCTTCGCCGGTGCAGGCATTGTGCCTGCCTCTTCCCCGGTTGCCGAATGGCGTGAAACGGGCGCCAAGCTTTCGACCATGTTGAATGTTTTTGGACTGCATTAAGAGCCTTATTGACCAGGCCTCTAAGGAGCGATAATGAGTATTCCTTTCACCCGTTGGCCGGAAGAGTTTGCCCGCCGTTACCGTGAAAAAGGCTACTGGCAGGATCTGCCGCTGACAGACATTCTGACCCGTCATGCCGACAATGATCATACGGCAGTGATAGATGGGGAGCGCCATCTAAGTTACCGCCAGCTTAACCAGGCGGCGGACAATCTTGCCAACAGCCTGCGTCGTCAGGGCATTAAATCCGGTGAAACCGCGCTGGTGCAGTTGGGTAATGTGGCGGAGCTGTATATCACCTTCTTTGCGCTGCTCAAGCTAGGTGTGGCCCCCGTTTTTGGGTTGTATAGTCATCAACGCACTGAGCTCAACGCCTATGCGACGCAAATCAAACCGGCGCTGCTGATTGCTGACCGCGCGCATGCGCTGTTTGCTGCGGATGACTTCCTGAACGCATTTGTGAGTGAACACAGCTCGCTACGCGTGGTGCTGCTGCTCAATGACGAGGGTGAACACAACCTGCAAAATGCGATAAGCCAGCCTGCCCATGATTTTACCGCCACGTCATCGCCTGCCGATGAAGTGGCATATTTCCAGCTTTCCGGTGGCACCACCGGGACGCCGAAGCTGATCCCACGCACCCATAACGATTACTACTACAGCGTGCGGCGCAGCAACGAGATTTGCCATTTCACGGGAGAAACGCGCTACCTGTGTGCGATCCCGGCCGCGCATAACTACGCCATGAGCTCACCGGGCGCGCTGGGCGTGTTCCTCGCCGGTGGAACCGTGGTGCTGGCGACCGACCCGAGCGCCACGCTGTGCTTCCCGCTGATTGAGAAGCATCAGGTTAACGTCACGGCGCTGGTTCCACCGGCGGTAAGCCTGTGGCTGCAGGCGATTGCAGAATGGGGCAGTAATGCGCAACTGGCATCGCTGAAACTGTTGCAGGTCGGTGGGGCGCGGCTTTCTGCTTCGCTTGCCGCCCGTATTCCGGCAGAGATCGGCTGTCAGTTACAGCAGGTCTTCGGTATGGCGGAAGGGCTGGTGAACTACACCCGCCTGGACGACAGTCCTGAGCGCATCGTCAATACCCAGGGGCGCCCGATGTGCCCGGATGACGAGGTCTGGGTGGCCGATGCCGACGGTAATCCTTTGCCGCAGGGTGAGACCGGACGCCTGATGACGCGCGGGCCGTATACCTTCCGCGGCTATTTCAACAGTCCTGAACACAACGCCAGCGCCTTTGATGCCAACGGGTTCTACTGCTCAGGCGACCTGATCGCCATCGATCATGATGGTTACATCACCGTGCAGGGGCGCGAGAAGGATCAGATCAACCGGGGCGGGGAGAAGATCGCCGCCGAAGAGATAGAAAACCTGTTACTGCGCCACCCGGCAGTGGTTCATGCGGCGCTGGTCAGCGTGGACGATGAGCTGATGGGCGAAAAAAGCTGCGCCTGTCTGGTGGTGAAAGAACCGCTGCGCGCAGTTCAGGTACGTCGTTTCTTGCGTGAGCAGGGCGTGGCGGAGTTCAAATTACCGGACCGCGTCGAGTGTGTGGCGTCGCTACCGCTAACCCCGGTCGGCAAAGTGGATAAAAAACAATTACGTCAGTGGCTGGCATCACGTTCACCGGCCTGAAGGAGAAAAAGAGATGGCAATTCCTAAACTGCAGGCTTATGCACTGCCCACGGCGCTTGATGTTCCCGCCAATAAAGTTGACTGGGCATTTGAACCTGAGCGCGCAGCACTGCTGATCCATGACATGCAGGACTATTTTATCGGTTTTTGGGGCGATAACTGCCCGATGATGGAGCAGGTGGTGGCCAATATTGCCGCGCTGCGCCAGTACTGCAAAGCGCATAACATTCCGGTCTATTACACCGCCCAGCCGAAAGATCAAAGCGATGAAGACCGCGCTCTGTTAAACGATATGTGGGGACCGGGGCTGACGCGCTCGCCGGAACAGCAGAAGATTGTCGATGCGCTGGCACCGGACGAAGCGGATACAATCCTGGTGAAATGGCGCTACAGCGCGTTTCATCGCTCCCCACTGGAACAGATGCTGAAAGAGACCGGACGTAATCAACTGATTATTACCGGCGTCTACGCGCATATTGGCTGTATGACCACTGCTACCGACGCGTTCATGCGCGACATTAAGCCGTTTATGGTGGCCGATGCGTTAGCTGACTTTAGCCGCGATGAACACCTGATGTCGTTGAAATATGTTGCCGGACGCTCTGGTCGGGTGGTGATGACGCAGGAACTCTTGCCGACACCGGTGCCTGCCAGTAAAGAGGCGCTACGCAGCGTAATTCTGCCATTGCTGGATGAATCCGATGAGCCGCTGGATGACGAAAATCTGATCGACTACGGTCTGGATTCGGTACGGATGATGGCGCTGGCCGCCCGCTGGCGCAAAGTGCATGGCGATATCGACTTCGTGATGCTGGCGAAAAATCCGACCATTGACGCCTGGTGGAAACTGCTTTCCCGCGAGGTGAAGTAATGGTTGGGTTTGATTTCACAGGCAAAACCGTCTGGGTCACTGGCGCAGGAAAAGGCATTGGTTACACCACTGCGCTGGCGTTTGTTGACGCGGGTGCGCGGGTGACCGGCTTCGATCTGGCGTTTGACGGTGAAGCTTATCCGTTTGCCACCGAGGTGATGAATGTGGCAGATGCCCGGCAGGTGGCGCAGGTGTGCGAGCGCTTACTGGCGAACACTGAGCGGCTGGACGTGCTGGTCAACGCTGCCGGGATTTTACGTATGGGGCCAACCGATGCGCTCAGCGCTGAGGACTGGCAGCAAACCTTCGCCGTCAATGTGGGCGGCGCGTTCAATCTGTTTCAGCACACCATGGCGCAGTTTCGCCGCCAGCAGGGTGGGGCGATAGTCACCGTTGCATCAGATGCGGCACATACGCCACGCATCGGTATGAGCGCTTACGGCGCGTCAAAAGCCGCGCTGAAAAGCCTGGCATTGACCGTCGGTCTGGAACTGGCTACGAGCGGCGTGCGCTGTAATGTGGTTTCGCCGGGGTCAACCGATACCGATATGCAACGTACGCTGTGGGTCAGCGATGATGCCGAACAGCAGCGTATTCGCGGGTTTGGCGAGCAGTTTAAGCTCGGCATCCCGTTGGGTAAGATTGCTCGTCCGCAGGAAATTGCCCACACAGTCTTATTCCTCGCCTCCGATCTGGCCAGCCATATCACCTTGCAGGATATCGTGGTGGACGGCGGCTCGACGCTGGGAGCGTAATGATGATCTGGAAACGCCACCTTACACTCGATGAACTCAATGCCACCAGCCAGAATACGCTGGTGGCACATTTAGGCGTGGTCTATACCCGACTGGGTGATGACGTGCTGGAAGCTGAGATGCCGGTGGATCATCGTACCCACCAGCCGTTTGGTTTGCTGCACGGCGGCGCGTCGGCGGCACTGGCGGAAACGCTGGGATCGATGGCGGGCTACATGATGACTCGTGACGGACAGTGCGTGGTCGGTACGGAACTCAATGCTACCCACCATCGTGCGGTATCGCAGGGAAAAGTGCGCGGTGTCTGCCAGCCGCTGCATCTCGGGCGGCAGAACCAAAGCTGGGAAATTGTGATTTTTGATGAGCAGGGACGGCGCTGCTGTACCTGTCGTTTAGGCACGGCGGTGATGGGGTGACATTGCCGACAACGTAAAATGAAATTGCAGGCTTAACAGGTAAATGGAGTGATCTAGTTAACAATGCAATGTAAATAGTGAGTAGAGTCTCGGGTTTATGTGGTTGTCAGGTTGTTAAATTCAGGAAAAGTGTTATAGAAACAAAATGTAACATCTTTCTGGATCACGCAAACGGACAAAAACCATGAATAAATCAGGGAAATACCTTCTCTGGACATTGCTCTCCGTTATCGGAGCATTTGCCCTGGGATATATTGCGTTAAACCGTGGTGAACAGATCAACGCGCTGTGGATTGTGGTGGCGTCGGTCTGTGTCTATCTTATTGCCTACCGTTTTTATGGCCTGTACATCGCGAAAAATGTGCTGGCACTGGACCCGACGCGTATGACGCCAGCCGTGCGGCATAACGACGGTCTGGATTACGTTCCTACCGATAAAAAAGTGTTGTTTGGCCACCACTTTGCGGCGATTGCCGGAGCGGGTCCGTTAGTCGGACCGGTGCTGGCAGCGCAAATGGGCTATCTGCCGGGCATGATCTGGCTTTTGGCCGGGGTGGTGCTGGCGGGCGCGGTGCAGGACTTTATGGTGCTGTTTGTCTCTACCCGTCGCGATGGCCGTTCCCTGGGCGAACTGGTGAAAGAAGAGATGGGCCCAACGGCGGGTGTGATTGCGCTGGTGGCCTGTTTCATGATCATGGTGATTATCCTCGCGGTGTTGGCGATGATCGTCGTGAAAGCGCTGACCCACAGCCCGTGGGGGACCTACACCGTAGCGTTTACCATCCCGCTGGCGATCTTTATGGGCATCTACCTGCGCTATCTGCGTCCGGGTCGCATTGGTGAAGTGTCGATTATCGGCCTGGTGTTTCTGGTGTTTGCCATTATTTCCGGCGGCTGGGTGGCTGAAAGCCCAACCTGGGCACCGTACTTTGACTTTACCGGCGTACAGCTGACCTGGATGCTGGTGGGTTACGGCTTCGTGGCCGCCGTGTTGCCGGTGTGGCTGCTGTTGGCGCCGCGTGACTACCTGTCTACCTTCCTGAAGATTGGTACTATTGTCGGCCTGGCGGTGGGCATTCTGATCATGCGTCCAACGCTGACCATGCCTGCGCTGACCAAATTCGTTGATGGTACCGGTCCGGTGTGGACGGGCAACCTGTTCCCATTCCTGTTTATTACCATTGCCTGCGGGGCGGTTTCTGGCTTCCATGCGCTGATTGCGTCCGGCACCACGCCGAAGATGCTGGCAAATGAAGGGCAGGCTTGTTTTATCGGCTACGGCGGGATGCTGATGGAGTCCTTTGTCGCCATCATGGCGCTGGTCTCGGCGTGTATCATCGATCCGGGTGTGTACTTTGCGATGAACAGCCCGATGGCGGTGCTGGCACCTGCAGGCACGGTGGATGTGGTCGCTTCTGCGGCGCAGGTGGTCAGTAGCTGGGGCTTTGCCATTACCCCGGATACCCTGCATCAAATCGCTAACGAAGTGGGCGAGCAATCCATTATTTCTCGTGCGGGCGGTGCGCCTACGCTGGCGGTAGGGATGGCGTACATTCTGCACGGTGCGCTGGGTGGCATGATGGATGTGTCGTTCTGGTATCACTTCGCTATTCTGTTCGAAGCCCTGTTTATTCTGACCGCGGTCGATGCTGGTACGCGTGCTGCACGCTTTATGTTGCAGGACCTGTTGGGCGTGGTGTCACCAGGCCTGAAGCGTACTGATTCACTGCCTGCGAACCTGTTGGCAACGGCGCTGTGCGTGCTGGCCTGGGGTTACTTCCTGCACCAGGGCGTGGTGGATCCATTAGGCGGTATCAACACCCTGTGGCCGCTGTTTGGTATCGCCAACCAGATGCTGGCTGGCATGGCGCTGATGCTGTGTGCGGTGGTACTGTTCAAGATGAAACGTCAGCGCTACGCATGGGTGGCGCTGGTGCCAACCGCCTGGCTGCTGATCTGTACTCTGACCGCCGGCTGGCAGAAAGCGTTTAGCCCGGATACCAAAATTGGCTTCCTGGCGATCGCCAACAAGTTCCAGGCGATGATCGACAGCGGTAACATTCCGGCGCAATACACCCAGTCGCAGCTTTCACAATTGGTGTTTAACAACCGTCTGGATGCCGGACTGACCATCTTCTTTATGGTGGTGGTGGTAGTCCTGGGTCTGTTCGCTATTAAAACGGCGAGGGCCGCGCTGAAAGAGGACAAACCGACGTCGAAAGAAACGCCGTACGAACCGATGCCGGAGAATGTCGAAGAGATCGTGGCGCAGGCGAAAGGCGCACACTAATATTCTCATAACCCACAAGCCCTCTCCGCAGCGGGGAGGGCGTTTGCATGACAGGGAATGACTATGTTTGAAACACTCGCAAAAGCCGGGAAATATTTAGGTCAAACCGCCCGCCTGATGATTGGCGTGCCGGATTATGACAACTATGTTGAGCATATGCGTATTACCCACCCGGAGCAGGCGCCGATGACCTACGAAGAATTCTTCCGTGAGCGTCAGGATGCGCGCTATGGGGGCAAAGGCGGCGCGAAGTGCTGTTGATTTTTTGCCGGATGGCGCTGGCGCTTATCCGGCCTACAACACCGCATTGTGTAGGCCTGATAAGGCGAAGCCGCCATCAGGCAACCCACCATCAGGTAACCCACATCGCACTCACACCGTAAACGATTCCACCTTCTCAAACGCTGCGCGCAGGGTTTCTGGTGTTAACGTGACCGGCAGTGCGTGAATGGATTCCACCGGGCGCAACGTGTGCGCAATCACCTTATCGATCTCAGCACGGTTATTTATATCCACGTCTAACTGGGCCAACCGGGTGGGTAAATTGAAACGCTGGTAGGCTGAAGTGAGTTGAGCCAGTACATCGTCTTGCCCCAGCAGCGCACTCTGCACCAGGATGCCGTAGGCGACTTTGGTGCCGTGTAAAAACGCGTCCGTCTGCGGGAGCACCGTCAGGCCGTTATGCACCGAATGTGCCGCCGCCACGCGGGTGTAACGCTCGCCCAGACCGCCCACCATGCCGCCGCCGGCAATGATTGCATCCACCACATCGCAAAACGCCTGACTGAGTTTCCCCTGTTTCTTATCAGCCAGCGCCTGCTCGCTGTATTCCAGTAATACGTCGCGAATGGCCAGCGCGCCGTTGATCCCCAGACGTACGGTCAGCGGCAATGTTTCGGGCTGCGGTGCCAGCACGACTGCCTCGTACCACTTCGCCAGCGTGTCGCCGATGCCTGCCAGTAAGTATTCCTCTGGTGCATTGAGGATTATCTGCGGCTCCACCAGCACCAGAAAGTTGGTGTCATCGAAAATGTCAAAGTGCAGAGCCTGGCCGGCATCGTTGTACCATACAGAAAGTGGCGTCCAGGCCGCGCAAGTCGCGGCAATGGTCGGGATCGCTACAAAGGGTAGACCGAGACGACGGGCCAGCGCTTTAGCGGTGTCGAGCAATGCGCCGCCGCCCACGCCAATCACTATGCTGCGATGATCTCCGGCATCGTTGGCCAGTTGCTGAACATCCGTTTCGCTGCAATGGCCGGTAAACAGCAGGTGCTTTGCCCCGTTAAGATTAAATGCGTCAGGCAGATAAGGTCGGGCAGCGGCGATAGCGCGCTCGCCATAAACCCAGACGGCGCGCGACAGTTGATCGGTGGTGAAAAAATCATGCAGTCTGGACAGGCTGCTGGTGTGAGAAAAATAGTTGGCTGGGCCGACGACGACGCGAATTTCGCTATGACTCATGTTGTGTTGTCCTTTTGGCTGTCCTGTCCACGCAGGTTATTTTTATATAGACGTCTGAACGTCTTGATTGCCAAATACTAGCATCGTGTTATAGTGGCTTCAACCACTACATCACACGTCAGGATAACAATAATGAGTAATAACTCGCTGATTGTGCAAAGCAAACTCCCCAATTTAGGGACCACCATATTCTCGCAAATGAGTGCCCTGGCACAGGAACATCAGGCGATAAACCTGTCGCAGGGGTTCCCGGATTTTGACGGCCCACACTATCTGCAAGAACGTCTGGCGTTTCATGTAGCACAAGGCGCGAACCAATATGCTCCCATGACGGGCGTGCAGTCGCTGCGTGAAGCTATCGCTGACAAAACCGCTGAGTTATACGGCTACAAACCGGATGCTGAGAGTGATGTTACGGTGACAGCGGGAGCGACGGAAGCGCTGTACGCGGCGATTACGGCCTTAGTGCGACCTGGCGATGAGGTGATTTGTTTTGATCCGAGTTACGACAGTTACGCGCCAGCGGTAGTGTTGTCCGGTGGAGTGGTTAAACGTATTGCGTTGCAGCCACCGTCATTTCGCGTGGACTGGCAGGAATTTACTGCGCTGCTGAGCGACAGGACCCGACTGGTGATCCTCAATACGCCACATAACCCCTCTGCCACCGTCTGGCAGAAAGTGGACTTTGATGCACTGTGGCAGGCCATTAAAGCACGAGAGATCTTTGTCGTGAGCGATGAAGTCTATGAACATATCAGCTTTGCCGCGCACGGACATGCTAGCGTGCTGGCGCATTCGCAGCTACGCGAGCGTGCAGTAGCGGTTTCATCGTTCGGTAAGACTTACCATATGACCGGCTGGAAGGTTGGGTACTGTGTGGCACCAACAGCCATCAGCGCCGAATTACGTAAGGTACATCAGTATTTGACCTTCTCGGTCAACACGCCGGCACAGCTGGCGCTGGCGGATATGCTGCGGGCCGACCCAACGCATTACCGCGACCTGCCCGCGTTTTATCAGAGAAAACGCGACGTGCTGGTGAATGCGCTTCGCGACAGTCGACTGGACATTCTGCCCTGCGAAGGGACGTATTTTCTGCTGATCGATTACAGTGCCGTCTCGGATCTCGATGATGTGGCGTTTTGCCAGTGGCTGACCAAAGAGGTGGGGGTAGCAGCGATTCCTCTGTCAGTTTTTTGCGCCGATCCTTTCCCACACAAGTTGATTCGCCTGTGTTTTGCCAAGCAGGAATCGACGCTGTTGGCGGCAGCAGAACGCCTGACCGCGCTGTAGTTACTTCACCGTCCAGGCTTTGGAAAATCGACGGTCGGCGAACAATTCTTGCAGGCCGTTGATTTGCTTGAGGCGTAATACCTCATCACTGTCCATCCCGAGGTCTTTACCGATTTTTTCTTCACTCCAGCCGAGGAGTGACAATTCACGGACAATTTCAGACATGGCGTGGATTTGATGCCGTCCGCGAGCGCGGTTGTGACGAATGGTTGCAGCCATGCGTTCATGCCGCTCTCGCTGCAAGCAGGTGACAGGCAGATAACCTTTAAGCCGGGATTTCAGCGAGGGTTTACCTTTGCCTAATTCATGTCGGTGAAAACCATCAATGATTTCGTACTCTTTTTCCGCTGAGTGAACCACAACGATGGGCTGTGTGAACCCATCCGCTTCAATGGACTTCAGCAGCAGTTTTTTCTCCGGCGGTGCGACATTATTTGGGTTGTAGTCGTTAGGCGTAATATTTTTACTTTCAACCCATAGAACACAATCTACCGGCTCTTCGCGAAAAGGGCTGACACTATGGATTGCCATTCTGAATTCGTTTATGGCCTCAATTCGCTCTTTTTCGGGGAGTTCAGAAAGAAAACCGAGGAGCTCGTGTGTTAATCGTTGTTGCATAAAATCCCCCATTCCTGACGTTTTGTTTTCATACGTTCGTTATAATTTTGGTAGCTTTTGGATTTTGTGGGACTAAAAGAAAGCGCCCGACACCAGTAATCATTATTCAGCAGTACTTTGCAGATCCGCCGCCATGAGGGGATATCTTTGGACCCAATATCACCGTCCTGGTTTTGCGGGATATCGGCCATACCTTTTTTCTTATACCAATGTATATAAACGGCGATTTTGTTGCGATAGTGCTCTGCGGTCTGTTCTGGCATGCTATTGAGTAGCAACATGGCATACTCTTGCCAGCTTAAATGTTCCGGTTTTAATATTTTCCGGTGACCGTAAAAATGGTTGTCATGACCGGCATAAATGCCCCCACTTTTAACGCCGCTCACGCGGGCACGCATGGCAGCCCATCGCTGTGGTTCGATAACGTGATATAACCAGAGCCCCTGGCGTTGTTCCGGGCCAAAGGGTTCGCAAATGCGCATGTACCGCATTGGGACACCGGCCTGATACATCAGGTTGTACAATGGATTACACTGCTTTTTTGTCTTGGCAAACCAGGTCCAGATATCGGCCGTTTTCCAGTCATAGATTGGGTAAATATACCAGGTGTGTCCCCCAGGAGCGGCGGTTGTCCAGGGTTTATCATCGGCAAAGCGCTGCTTATGCGAATTGGCAATTGCGACAAAGCGGTTATATGACTCGTCGGCGCGGATCCCAACCAGCATCGCAGCAGGCCGTTTTTCTGAAAACCAGTCAGCGAATTCGCGAACGAATTGTTCAAAGGTCATGCCGGGTTGATAGAAATGGAAGAATGCGGGATCGGTAATGGCATCTGCGGGTGGTTGGCGGACCCACTGTGTATTCGGCTCCCAGCACTGCCATTCTGGTTGATATTGTGAAAGGGAGTTTTGTGTCGTTAGTGGTATTGCCACCCAGTAAAATTGTTCAATAACATCGGAATAATCCTCACGTAATGCCTGTACATAGTCAATAGTGCAGGAGAATTGGGCCTCCCAGTCAATGAATAATACGTAGATTTTTTTATGTAACTGACGAGCAAGCGTGGCGGTTAGATGTAACATCAACCCTGAATCTTTACCACCCGATAATGAAACACAAATGCGCGGTAGCGCTTCAAGCGTCCACGCGATGCGTTGCTGAGCGGCTTCAAGCACATCTTGACTTAGTGGTATTTTATAAATAGACATATTTAGGTTAGGCCAGATTTTTATTATTTATATGCATAATAGATGGTTGTAATAAGATATACCAGTTTACATGTAAGTGATCTTTAATTATTCACATACGTGCTTATTTGTTGTTTTTCATTCATATTGTGAATGTGTTTTGTTGCCATTGAATAATATAAAATCATACGTTATCTGATGTTATCCTTTTTATATATTCGGCAAAACTGCTGTTGTTAAGAGAAGCTCGATTATACATTAAAAAGAGTTCAGCAGATGGCAGTTTAATACCAATGTCGATCTCTTTTAGGTTGAAAATATGCGCATAGAACTCAAAAATGACCTTGGGGATGACGCCAATAATATCTGTACTGGCAATGACGTTGATGATTGATACCAGAGAGTTGCTACTAAAACCTATATTTCGGTTGACCAAGATCTCGCTGATTTTTGACCGATGTTCTTTTATACCCTGTTCTTCAGATATAAAAAGCGTAAACTGTTCTTCCAGTATTTGCTTAAGTGTGCTTGAATTATTTACTCTAGGGTGGTTACCACTGCAAACCAATATACTTTCAATGGTTTTGAACGGAGTACAGATTATGGAACGATTATGCACAGGTACGATCGTGGCGACCAAGTCGGCCTTCCGATAGGCTAATATACTTTCAGCCGTTTCTGCAGTCATTAATATATCATGATGTTCAATTTCGACATCAGAGTCTTCTCTGAGGAGATGAATCAGTTCTTTTATATTTAAGCTGGTTGCAAGTTGTGGGCTATAAATAACAAACTTCTTTTTCAGGCTGGAACTATGCATGATGTTTATCGTTTGTTCCAGATTATTTAAATTCTGCTCAAGATGATGGTGCAGATTAACCCCGGTTACGGTTGGGGTGATCCCCTTACCAGAACGAATAAAAAGAGGGTCATTAAACTGGGTGCGTAATCTCTGCAATGACTGACTTACGGCTGAGGGAGTGATATACAGTGTTTCGGCAGCCTTACTGATACTTAAATGCTGATAAATACACTCAAAAATAACCAGCAGGTTGAGATCGAATTTCTTGAGGTCATAGAGGTTAGCCATATGTATATTCTCATTGTTATTTCGCAGGGAAATATTTTATTTTGATATATTTAAATATTGAACTATTTTTTAATGCTATGTTTCATATGCTTAAAGAATAATTAACTTAAGCTAAAATAGCACAGTCTATGTTAATTTGACGAGCGAAAAATGTATAATGAGTGATTGGAATGAGAATGATAACAATCACTCATAATATTAATTTTAGTTATTACCCATTATAACGTCCAGTTTTTCCTTATCCGGCAACCCCACAGCCTGTTGCAATGTATTGTCTTTACTCATGTAATAGATCGCTGGTGTGACGTTTGCCCCCAAATCGTCCATCAATTTTTGGTTGATATTCAACGCCTTCATCTGCTCGGAAGGCGGCGTTGCTGGGATTTTCAGCGTGAGTTTACCTCCGGAGGCCTCGTAATCATGCCAGGTTTTAGCGGGATCTTTGGTGGCGAGAATGGCTGCGGCGGTTGCCGGACTTTCGGGTTTGATCACGCCAACCAATAGCGTACGTAACTGTACTTTGCCTGACTCAACCCAAGGGCGTGCCTGTTGCCAAAACTGTTTGCAATACGGACAGAAGGGATCAGCGAAGACATAGACAATAACCGGCGCATCTTTTTTTCCGTCCAGAATCCATGATGCTTTCTCCATACGCTGCCACATTTCGCGGCCTGCAGGTGCGTAAATTTCTTTTTCTATCAATGTATTACTAAGGTTTTCGCCTTTTTCATTATACATGTAGCCGGAAATGGCATGCTTCCCGTCAGGCGTGACATAGATAGTCACTCCCATGTCCTGGTATTTTCCCAGGTAACCCTTCATTCCACCTGGCGCATCAAATGGCTTGAGGATGGTAATGCCCTGTTTCTCGATAGCTTTAACCGGGGCTGGGAGCTCTTCGGCGTGCACGATGGCAGGGAGCAGAGCGAAGAGTAATGTACGTTTAAACATTATTTTTCCTTATAAAATCAAAAGGAAAGGGGGCTAAATTGCAAAACCTATCACAGCCATAGGTAAGACCGACGGTCTGTTGATTGCCCTTTCTTGAGTGGGGTGATGTAATCCCAATCGCTGTTACAACCTTTGTTAAGGTAATGTAGAGCGCAACACTTAGCCAGTCCGCTGGCACTGAAGTTATCTGCGGGTAACTCGGGTAATGGGCTCCCTGCAAAGGGGGCCTTTTTACTTTTTGCTACGGTTTCACAACATTTTGTTGAGTCGGTTGTTAGTTAACGCTTATTGATTTGATAAAGGAAACGCATTAGCCCTGATGAAAGATTTTCGTTAACTTATCCCTCAACGAAAACACGGAGGAAGTACAGATGTCTTTGATTAATACCAAAATTAAACCTTTCAAAAACCAGGCGTTCAAAAACGGTGAGTTCATCGAAGTTACCGAGAAAGATATCGAAGGTCGTTGGAGTGTTTTCTTCTTCTACCCGGCTGACTTTACGTTTGTATGCCCGACTGAACTGGGTGACGTGGCAGACCATTACGAAGAACTGCAGAAACTGGGCGTGGACGTTTACTCTGTCTCTACCGATACCCACTTTACGCACAAAGCATGGCACAGCAGTTCTGACACCATCGCCAAAATCAAATATGCGATGATCGGTGACCCGACTGGCGCCCTGACCCGTAACTTCGACAACATGCGTGAAGATGAAGGTCTGGCTGACCGCGCAACGTTCGTTGTTGACCCGCAGGGTATTATCCAGGCGATCGAAGTTACCGCTGAAGGTATCGGCCGTGATGCGTCTGACCTGCTGCGTAAAATCAAAGCCGCGCAGTATGTGGCTTCTCACCCAGGTGAAGTGTGCCCGGCGAAGTGGAAAGAAGGTGAAGCAACGTTGGCTCCATCCCTGGACCTGGTCGGTAAAATCTAAATTTCCGTCGTCTTTCACGTCATAGCCGTGTTGGCGTCGCCTGCTCACCCCGGTCACTTACTTCTGTAAGCTCCCGGGGATTGTCAGGCTAGCCGCCTTGCTCTGACGCGAAATACTTAGGAATTACGTCAGTCATGGGCGCAGGCGCGCCCATTTTATTCCAGCATCATGACGCAAGTTGCATTGATGCAGTCCTGTGAAATCGGCTTGCATGATGATGTTTTCAGAGAGGGAAGAACAATGCTCGACACAAATATGAAAACCCAGCTCAAGGCTTACCTTGAGAAACTGACCAAACCTGTTGAGCTGATTGCTACGCTGGATGACAGCGCTAAATCGGCAGAAATCAAGGAACTGCTGACTGAAATTGCTGAACTGTCAGAAAAAGTCACCTTTAAAGAAGACAACACGCTGGCGGTACGTAAGCCATCGTTCCTGATTACTAACCCGGGATCTCATCAGGGACCGCGTTTTGCTGGCTCCCCACTGGGTCATGAATTTACTTCTCTGGTTCTGGCGCTGTTGTGGACCGGTGGTCATCCGTCAAAAGAAGCGCAGTCTCTGCTGGAGCAGATCCGCGATCTTGACGGTGATTTTGAGTTTGAAACCTATTATTCGCTCTCCTGCCATAACTGCCCTGACGTGGTACAGGCGCTGAACCTGATGTCGGTATTGAACCCACGCATCAAGCATACGGCGATTGACGGTGGTACATTCCAGAACGAAATCACCGAGCGCAATGTGATGGGCGTTCCTGCGGTATATATGAACGGCAAAGAGTTTGGCCAGGGGCGTATGACGCTGACGGAAATCGTCGCCAAAGTCGATACCGGTGCTGAGAAGCGTGCGGCAGAAGAGCTGAATAAACGCGATGCTTATGATGTGCTGATTGTCGGTTCGGGTCCTGCTGGTGCTGCAGCGGCGGTGTACTCCGCACGAAAAGGTATTCGCACCGCCCTGATGGGTGAACGCTTTGGCGGTCAGGTGCTGGATACCGTTGATATCGAAAACTATATTTCGGTACCGAAAACCGAAGGTCAGAAACTGGCTGGCGCGCTGAAAGCACACGTTGATGATTATGATGTTGATGTGATTGACAGCCAGAGCGCTAGCAAGCTGATTCCGGCTGCGCAGGAAGGTGGCTTACATCAGATTGAAACGGCTTCCGGCGCGGTGCTAAAAGCACGCAGTATTATTATTGCTACCGGTGCAAAATGGCGCAACATGAACGTTCCGGGCGAGGACCAGTATCGTACCAAAGGCGTAACCTATTGCCCGCACTGTGACGGCCCACTGTTTAAAGGCAAGCGTGTTGCGGTAATTGGCGGTGGTAACTCGGGTGTTGAAGCAGCTATCGATTTGGCTGGTATTGTTGAGCATGTCACGCTGCTCGAGTTTGCCCCGGAAATGAAGGCTGACCAGGTATTGCAAAATAAAGTACGCAGCCTGAAAAATGTCGACATCATTCTGAATGCGCAAACCACTGAAGTGAAAGGCAACGGCAGCAAAGTTACCGGTCTGGAATATCGTGACCGCGTTAGCGGTGATGTTCACAGTGTAGAATTGTCGGGTATTTTTGTGCAGATTGGCCTGCTGCCTAACACCAACTGGTTGGAAGGCGCGGTTGAGCGTAACCGCATGGGTGAAATCATTATTGACGCTAAGTGTGAAACCAGCGTGAAAGGGGTTTTCGCTGCGGGCGACTGCACCACCGTACCGTACAAACAGATCATTATTGCTACCGGTGAAGGTGCAAAAGCATCGTTGAGCTCATTTGATTATCTGATTCGCACTACGACCGTATAAAAAGAAGTAAGACTCACCTGCAATCCCCAAACCGCCAGTTATCCGCTGGCGGTTTTTTATTTCTATCCTCTCATATTTTCAATTTTTGAAACAATAAATAGCATTAAACATTATTTTAATTAGCCTGATCATTTGTTTTGTCAAAGAAAACATTGGTGTTTCCATTATTATGTTAAGCCGCATTATGTTTTCATTTGTTGTGTGAATAAATGGTTGGTTAATTCATGGGTGAAATATATGAAACCCTGACGAACTTTGAGTCGACAGGGTTATTACTGCGTGATTTTTTTATCTCTTATGATAACAACACGCTGAAAGAAGCTTTTTTAGCTCTTGATAAAAATGCCTCAATGCTGACGGAGTCTGAGTGGCTGGAGGCCGAATACGACTTCAATGCGCTATTTGTCGGGCCTCAGACGCTGAAGGCCGCGCCATATGCTTCTGTATACCTGGAAGAAGACGCCCTTGTGATGGGCAAGTCGACGCTCAGTATTCGGGAGTTTATGGCAAAGATAGGCTTATCTATAAATAACACGAATAATATCCCGGATGATCATATTTCCTATGTATTGGAATTGACGGTTTTATTATCAGCTAATGCCAGATCGTCATCTGAATACCAGGTTGCACTTGCTCGTTATGTTCATGAGTATGTAGCTGTGTGGGTGCCTGAGTATATCGAAAAAATAAATATAAATGCACAGACTGCCACGTTGAAAACCGTAGCGGGAAAATTGTCTTTTTGGCTTGATGAATTAAATACGAGAGTATCACTATGAGTAATGATCCGGGACTTCTCAACAGACGTTCTTTCTTAAAAGGATTGGTTGTACTGGGTACGGTAGCGGCTTTGCCGGGGGGATTGTTATCATCCCGCTGTGCTTATGCGCAACCGCCTGTTCCTTTTAACCCTAAAACCTACAAAATTTATCGCAACGCCTGTCCACGTAACTGCTATGACACCTGTAGCCTAAAAACCTGGGTGAAGGATGACGTAATCACCTTTGTGGAAGGTGCATCTGAGTCAACGTTTACGCATGGGGCACCTTGTGTTAAAGGGCTGAGCTACCCACGTCGGGTATATAGCCCGGATCGCATTAAATATCCGATGGTTCAGGATGTTCGTGGTAGTGGTAACTGGCGTCGAGTTTCCTGGGATGAAGCAATGCAACGCATTGCTAGCAAGATGCTGGAAATCAAAAAGAAAGATGGCTCAATGTTGGGGCTGGCGCTGACCAAGTACTCCGGAAAATTTGGTGTGTTGAACTACGCCGTCGAAGGGATGATGTCTTCACTGGGTTATACCACCCGTTTTGCCGGAACGCCTTGCTGGCCAGCTGGTATCGATGCCCAAAATTACGATATGGGTGATATGTGGTGTAACGATCCCGAAGATTTTGTGAAAGCAAAATACATTATCATCTGGGGGGCAAACCCGGCGTGGTGCTCAATGCACACCATGAAGTACATCTATGAGGCGCGGGAGAAAGGGGCGAAAGTTGTAGTGATTGACCCACTGCTGACGCAAACGGCGGCAAAGGCAGACCTCTATCTGCGCGTACGCCCTGGTTCTGATGGCGCTCTGGCGCTGGGTATGGCACGCCATCTGGTCGATAAAGGTCTGGTTGACCAGGATTTCGTCAACAACTATTCCCATGGTTATCCGGAATTCGAAGCCTATTTGCGTGACAGTGTGACCGTTGAGTGGGCGGCTGACATCTGTGGTCTGTCCGCAGATGTCATTCGTCAGTTGGCGGAAGAATTTACGGCGGTTAACCCAGCAACCGTGTGGATTGGCTACGGTATGCAGCGCCATGTCAACGGCGGCGCGAATGTCCGCGCCATTGATGCTTTTGTCGCCATGACGGGAAATATTGGTATTGAAGGCGGCGGTGCTCGCTATGGGCATCTGCATACCTGGGGCTTTAACTACAATGCCATGCTACAGAAGCCGCCGGTGGGTTCTATCGGCATGCCAGGGGCTGCGGGAACAACCAGCGAGTTTGGTTCTGCGGGTGAAGTTGCACAATATTCCGATCGTTCCCTTAACATCAACCAAACGGCGCAAGGGCTCCTTGATGCCAATGAACCGCCTGTCCGTATGCTTTGGGTCGCCTGTAAGAACCCGTTTGCGCAAGATTTTGATCGCGGCAAGATGGAAAAAGCGTTCGAAAAACTGGAAATGGTGGTGTGCGCCGATCAGTTCTTCAACGAAACTGTCCAGCATGCCGATATTGTCTTGCCGGTCACTACAGCCTTCGAAGAGTGGAACGTAGATGCCTCTTACTGGCATTACTGGTTGTCCATCAACCAACCAGCCATTAAGCCAATGTATGAGGCAAAATGCGATCTGGAAATTGCCGTTTTACTCTCCCGGACAATCAACAAGCTGGAGCCGGGCTCTTGCACATTCCCGCAGGAATTCGATCATAAGCGCTGGCTGGACCAGGAGTTCAATGACGGGATGGCCAAAATGTTTGGCATTTCCTCCTGGGATGATTTGCTGGATGGACCGAAAAAAGCGATTCTGCCGAGCTCGGCGGCCTGGTATGACCGCAAGTTCAAAACCCCCTCTGGAAAGTTTGAGTTCAAATCTGAGCTGTGTGAGAAAAATGGCCATACGGCGTTGCCGGAATACAAACCGGAGGCCAAAAGTACGTTGCCATTCCACCTGTTTACACCGCATGTGCAATTCGGTATCCATTCTCAATTTATCAACCTTGACTGGATGCAGGTCTTCTATCCGGAGCCATTTGTTTATATGCACCCGCTTTCGGCAGAAAAAAGAGGGATCGCTGAAAACGACCTGGTAAAAGTGTTTAACACCGCAGGTGAGGTAGAACTGCGTGCGAAGGTGACCGCTAATGTTCCGGAAGACTTCCTGGTGATGTATGAGGCGTGGTTCCCGAAACGGAAATACAACGTCCAAAACGTGGTGGCAGATACCCCAGCCGATATGGGGCTGATGAAAACCGGCGCTCCAGGTGCTGCGATCCACAGTCAGTTTGCGGACATCATTTTGATCAGTAAAGGAGCAGCGGCATGAGACGCGTATTTTTGGTAAATAGCGATAAGTGCATCGGCTGCCGTGGTTGCGCGATGGCGTGCAAAAGTTTTAACCAACTGGAGCCTGAACGTTTCTGGCGCTATGTCTATCCGCTAGATAAAGAAATTTACCCACATGAGGAACGGGCATTCTACTCGTTGGCCTGTAACCACTGTGAAAATCCGGCTTGCCTGGCGGCTTGCCCGGTAGAGGCCTACACCAAACGCGAGGACGGTGTGGTGGTGCATAACCCGGAACGTTGCATCGGATGCAAAAACTGTATCCGCAACTGCCCTTACGGTGCGCCGCGCTTCAATGAAGAAACGAAAAAAGCGGAAAAATGTAGCATGTGCTACGAGCGCCTTGATATCGGTATGAACCCAGCGTGTGTGAATGCGTGCCCGGTGGGTGCGCTGACGCTTATTGACCTGGACGCCGACCCAATACCGAACAATGCCGTACAGTATCCTCCGGGATTCCCACGCATGCCACAGCTTAACCCCGGGACGCGTTTCATTCTCGCTCGTCAACCGAAGCAACCGGAGGGCAAGTAATGGAAAAGTATGAACTTCCGTTAGTCATTTTTACTGTGTTGAGCCAGATGTCGGTAGGGATGACGCTCATTCTGACGCTGCGTACGTTGCGTGGACAACTGGCAAGCAAACGTCTTTACTGGCTAGTGAGCGGATTGGTTCTGGCGGCAGCGTCCGTGGCTGCGGTATTGCACCTTGCGCATCCGGACCGCGCCTATAACGCTCTGATAAACCTGGAGCATGCCTGGCTGAGTCGTGAAATTCTCGGTGCAACACTGTACGGTGCAGCGGTAGGGGTAACGTTCCTGGCTAAAGGACATAAGGTTCCGGCGGTTCTGGCGTCTATTCTTGGCATCGCGTTGGTGGCAGTACAGGGCATGACCTATGCCGCACCGGCCATGGTGGCGATCGCCAACGGTCTGACGATGTTGCTATTCTTCATCACGGTGTGGGTATTGGGCTGTGCGGCGATTCCGTTGCTTAACCTCACGCCTGCTGTAGCCGCATTGCGTCAGGGGATTGTGGTCTGTCTGGCTGTGCTGATCGCTGCGCCGATTATTTGGCTAAGCGGCGGCACCATTATGCAGATGACGGCGCATGCCTGGATTTCGTCACCACTTTATCTGGCGAGTCTGGTATGTCTGGCGGTGGCCTTTGTGCTCAGCCGTCATGGAGAGCGTAGTGCAAAAGCACTGTTTATTTTGCTATTTGTTGGTGTCTTTCTGAGCCGTCTGACGTTTTTTGGCGATACGGTCAGCACCATCGTGAATATCGGTCACTTGTACTGATCGTGAAATAATAAAAACCCCCTGCCAGGCGTTCACCTGCAGGGGGTTTTACATAGCAAATCAGTTGCTGTTAACGTACGACCAGCACCGGCAGGGTTGCATGGCGGACAACGCTGGAAGCGTTAGAACCCAGCAGATGAGTGCTGATTGACGGATTGCGCGATCCAATGACCACCACATCGGCATTCAGTTCTTCGCCTAACTCGTTAACTACATCGCGTACGCTACCAAAGCGAACGTGCTGTTTGATGCGCGAAGGGTCAATACTGAAGTGACCGACCATTGTTTGCAGACGGGTTTCTGCTTCATGTTGCAGATGTTCCTCAAAACGGCGAACGTCAGCAGCAAAGCGATGCAGGCTCAGACTGGCGGAACCTGGAAGCACATGCAGAAGATGGATAATCCCGTTTTCCTGTGCCAGAAATTCTGCATGGCGAATAGCCTTGTCGCTCAGTTCCATTTCGAATACATCAACAGGCATTATGATTGTGTTGTACATAAACATTCTCCTTGTCATTACATGAACACATAACAGCATAGTATTAAAAATGATTCTGTCAGTCACGACACAGATTTATGTTTTGCGAGCAGGAGAGGGAAAGCGGTGACAATCTGAATGAGGGCAGGGATTTCGCCGGAAAGAGGATGCGTAAGCATCCCCTGTAAGATAAAGCGATTGGCTTTGATATGACAGAGTTAGCGCAGGTAGTCGCCTGCAGCTTCAGGTTGGTACTCAAGGGCAATGACTTCGAGATGAGTTGACGTGCCGCCAGGCAGTTCCCAGTGGATCGTATCGCCAACGCGCAGACCCAGCAGGGCTGCGCCAACCGGGGCCATCACCGAAAGTTGAGTGCTGCTGTCGGTCATATTGGCCGGATACACCAGGGTACGCACACGGACTTCACCATCGCTCAAATTGCGGAATTTCACGCGGCTGTTCATGGTGACGACATCGTGCGGCATGGTTTCTGGAGAACACATTTGGGCGCGATCCAGCTCGGCGTTTAAAGCGTCAGCAATCGGTAAACCCGCAAACGCAGGTTGCTCTAACAAGCGGTCAATGCGCTCAGCATCGAGGTCGTTAATGATGATAGTTGGTCTGGACATTTATTACTCCATGTCGTCGATACTGCGGGTGCGCAGGTAAATAATCCCAAAAGAAAACCCTCACCGTCAGGCGGCAAGGGTTTAGCTTTTACGATGATACTGAGACTTACCCCAGGTTTGAAGTGATTTAGTTCACATTCAGGGAATCAATAACCGACTTTGTCGAGGATAAACTGCTTGCCGCAGTTTCCTGGATGCGCTTGTGGCAGGAACGATGCCGCAGAAAGCGGGGCATTAATGGTGTCAGCCTTGAGCGTAAACTGGATTTCAGTCAGGTAGGCCGGGTTTCCGTGGCAGCTTAATTTCACCGCCTTCACACTTTCTTCACCCCAGGTTTTTACGACTGCGGCGTTAAATGCGCTGCGGCTGACGGCTTTTCCATAATTGTCGGCAATAAACTTACCTAATTCGTTGTTTTTTATCTCGTTATTCATTCGCACCATGGTGCCAAAGTATGCGTCAGGATCGAAACCAAAACAGGCGCCGTGCTTGGCATATTCGTAACGTTCGAGACACGATGTTCCGCCAGCACCGGGCATCACAGCACTCAGTTTTGCGGCGCTTTCCAGCGAAAGCCCCGTTTCTGGCGCGGCGCATTTGCGACTGGCGCGGGCCTCCGGCAGGTTTGGAATGGGACGTGTGGAACAGCCAAAGCGCATCCACCGACGATTATCTACGCCACGGGCGGCAATCGATCTTGGCAGGCCAGGCCACAGACCGTGGACGGTCAGGAAATCCGCTTTATTTGCGGTTTCTTTTTGCAGGCGGCATTCGTCGGGTTCCTGACGATTACGCTCGTGTTGGCTTTGACAAAAACCGGTTTGCCAGGAGAGCGCCAGCACATAGCGATCAAAGTCACCGTACTGTTTTGCCTGAAGTGGTTCGGCCTGGGCGGCAGAAACCGGCAGCAGAAGTGCCGCCAGCAAAGAGCAATAACGCCATGTCGATGTCATGATGAATTCGGATACTTATATAATTTCTGAATGTCATCTATTAAATCATAAAAAATGCCGCTCAGGTTTAGCTGAGCGGCATCATTTTCGTTACGCGTTTTTGCTAAGGACTAAGAAGTACGATTAGCTCCACATTGCCAGAATCGGCCAGCCGACCAGCAGAAGCATGGCGATATAGATAACGCCGAAGATGGCACCCAAACGCCAGTAATCTTTGGACTTCACATAACCACAGCCGTAAATGATAACGCCAGGGCCGGTGGCATACGGTGTCAGACAGCCCATAATACCGATGGACAGTACCAGCAGAATACACAGATGCTCCATTGGCACGCCCGGGATCCCTTTACCTACCGCCAGAATCACCGGCAGCATGGTTGCGGTATGTGCAGAAAGGCTGGCAAAAAGGTAGTGAGCAAAGTAGAACACCAGCACCAGCACGATCACGGTCGCGTTAGGCGAGAAGCCTTCCAGGTGCGAGCTCATGGTGTTAGCGAACCAGTCAATAAAACCAGAGCGGGTTAAGCCGTTGGCCATTACCACCAGGGTGGCGAGGTTGACCAGCGTGTTCCATGCACTGTTATAGCGGGTAATGTCTTTCCACGGAACAACGTGCAGAGCCAACATCAGAGAAACCGCCAGCAGACCCACAGCGGTGGCATCAATCATCTTGCCGCCGAATACCCACAGACCCAGGCTCAGCAGCACCAGACCGATCAGGGTCATTTCTTTACGGGTCAGTTTACCCATGGTTTTCAGTTCATCACCGGCCCATGCGGCAACTTCTGCACTGTGAGTAACTTCGGGTTTGTACAGAACGTAGGACAACCACGGCGCAACGATCAGCAAAATAATACCGACCGGCAGGAAGCTGAGGAACCACTGCAGCCAGCTGATTTGAATACCGGCAATTTTGTTAACGAATTCCAGACCCAGTACGTTTGGCGCAGCGCCGGTAACGAACATGGAGGAGCTCAGGCTGGTACTGATTACCATCATCCACATCAGATAACCGCCGATACGGCGTGCCGATGGATCGTTAGGGAATGATTTAAACAGCGGCGGCAGGTTCTTGATAACCGGGAATACGGTACCACCAGTACGCGCGGTGTTCGACGGTGTAAACGGCGCCAGCAGGATGTCGATAATCACAATCGCATAGCCCAGTGTCAGGGTACGTTTCCCCATAAACTTCACCAGGAACAGTGCGATACGACGACCCAGACCGGTGACTTCATAACCCAGTGCGAAAATGAACGCACCGAACACCAGCCATACGGTGGTGCTGGAGAAGCCTGCCAGGCCCCATTTCAGCGCCTGCTTGCCGGCGTGAAAGGTGGGGTCAGCCAGTTCTTTGGCATCAAACAGCAGGTAGTTGCTGCCGATAACACAAATCGTCACGGCGATAAAACTGATCGCTGTTGCCGGGATGGGCTCGAGGATCATGCCGACGATCATGGCCACAAATACGGCAAAGTAGTGCCAGGCCTGCGGGGGCATTCCATCTGGGACGGGGATAAGAAACATGACACCCATGACGACCAGCGGGGCCAGTAACTTCCATATACTATCTTTTGATAAAGACATGAATGATTCTCCGGAAAGGATCTTTAATGGTGATAATGATGAACTTGTGAAATCTGAGCTAAGAACCAGGTGACAATCAGCAGATCGGCGCAGCCTCCAGGACTGAGGTTGCGTTCAATGCACTGTTGGTCGAACTGGCGCAGGTAATCGAGATCGGTGGGGGTGCGAATTCCCCCTTGCTGCAATAATGTGGCGGATTGCTGCTGTAACCAGCGCAAACCTTCAGCGCCACCGCGGGAAGCTACGTTGGTATCGCCGTTGATTGCCATGAGCAGCAGTAAGGTGTCGAGCAATGCCAGTTCAGGATCGCGACCCTGAGCCAGCAACGTGCGGTAGTGCGGTAAAGCGTGGTGGATCACTAACGGATAGCCCGCTTCTGCTTCACCGCGAGCACCGGTTAATCCCAGTTGTTGGTACAGACGTTGGCCAGCCGTGAGTTGTTGATTGTTCTGGCGCAGTTCGCGCTCGGTCAGGCCGCGGCAAAAGGTTGCCGCCGTAGAGCAAATGGTTTCAGGTGTGACGGTCTGGCGGAGCTGGTGCAGGCGACCAATGGCGGCACACAGCAGTCCTAATGAAAAGATACTGCCTTTATGGGTGTTCACCCCGGCAGTGGCGCGAAACATCTCGGCCTCGCAGGCCATCCCCACCGGGCGCAGTCCTTTCAGCACATCTTCAGGTGCCAGTAGCGCACTGAAGGCGCCGTATTCGACAAAGCGTGGCAGCCAGACTTGAATTGCCTCGGCGCTGCGGTGGAAGTCGTCCAGCGCCATGTCTTTGTGTGCGCCGTTGTTAATACGATCCACCAGACCGGGTTTGGGCGACAGGTTGACTTCCGTCAGCATGGCACGCCACGCGAGCGTTGCGTAGGCTTCAGGCAGATCCTGAGGAAGAACGGTGGAATCAGTCGATGTTGCGGGAATCGGCATCATGCAGCAGTTCCTCCATGCGAATAAGTAAGTCGGAAAGCGCGTGGGTTTTACCCCGCGCGCAGTCGGCAGCGCTTTGCTCGCACCGCAGGCAGCGGCGTGCAGGGAGCGCGAAATGACGGCGGGACAGAATTTCCCCTTCCGGGGTCAGGACATCGAGGTCCCATAACCGTCCCAGCGGATGTGAATGCTCAAGCTCAATGGTGGCGAGCTTGAGGTCATGCACCGGAGCCTCAATAGACAACAGACCTTCCGGCCCGCTGGCAGAAACCAGCGCTGTTTGCTCCCTGATAATCCAGCCAGATTTTTCCGCCAGTGTGAGCAGGGCGGTCATGCCGTGATTAAAAATGCGACGCGTTAATTCGCTGTCTTTAATCGGACCCGGTGCAACCACGGTAAAAGAAACCAGTGGCGCATGGTGGCGGGTGAGCCAGGCATGCTGTCGTGCTTGTCTCTCATCGCGGCTGGCGAGCAGCTCGGGAATAGAAACCGCGTGGCAGGTGGCATGTTCAGGGAGCAGGTGCATGGCTTATTCCTTCACCTGATGCACAACGTCAATCACTGAACCGTCGCGGTAACGCACAACGGCAATCACGCGGTCGGTGAATTCGATGGCGCGCGGCTGGCCGGTAAGTTGCTGTGCACGCTCGCGCAGCCATTCGATGGAGACCACTTTCATGCCAGCTTCTTGCAGGCGTTCAGCCAGTTCAGGACGCGCAGGGTTGACGGCGATACCGTGGTCAGTGACCAGAATGTCAACGCTGGAGCCAGGGGTGACGCAGGTCAGGACGTTATCAACCAGCGTCGGGATGCGACCGCGAACTAATGGGGCGACGATGATCGACAGCGCAGCACCGACGGCGGTATCGCAGTGGCCACCGGATGCGCCGCGCAGCACGCCATCGGAGCCGGTCAGTACGTTGACGTTGAAGTGGGTATCCACTTCCAGCGCGCTCAGCACCACGACGTCCAGACGGTCAACCGATGCGCCTTTTGAGCCCCAGTTAGCGTACTGGTTGGCACTGATCTCAATGTGGTTAGGGTTGCGGGCCAGGGATTTCGCAGCAGCGCTGTCGAAACTCTGTACGTCCAGCAGTTTGCGGATTAAGCCTTTTTCATGCAGGTCAACGATGGTGGCAGTGATGCCGCCCAGTGCGAAGTCGGCGCGAATGTCACGGCTGCGCATTTTGTCTTCCAGGAAGCGGGTCACAGCCAGCGAAGCGCCACCGGTACCGGTCTGCAATGAGAAGCCTTCGTTAAAGTAGCCGGAGTTTGCAATCACCTCTGCCGCGCTGCGGGCGATCAGCAGTTCACGCGGGTTGGTCGTCATGCGGGTTGCATCTGCACCGATCTTGTCGGCATCGCCGACCTGTTCGATCTGCACGATCAGATCTACCTGATCCTGGGTGATGCTGGCCGGATTATGCGGATAGCTCAGCAGTTGTTCGGTCAGCAGGACTACCTGTTTGGCATTTTCAGCATCGACGCGGGCGTAGCCGAGTGAGCCACAGCACGCTTTACCTGTGTAGCCGTTGGCGTTACCAAACTGATCGCAGGACGGCACGCCGAGGAAAGCAACGTCAATATTTAACTCGCCGCTTTGTACCAGGTGTACGCGACCGCCGTGAGAGTGGACCTGCACAGGCTCAGCCAGTAAGCCGCGGGAGATCTCTTCTGCCAGTGGACCACGCAGGCCGGACGTGTAAATACGGCTGACGACGCCCTGGCGAATGTGTTCCACCAGTGGAGCGTGACAGTCGCTCAGGGAGCTGGATGCCAGAGTCAGGTTTTTAAAGCCCATGGCGGCAATGGCATCCATTACCAGGTTAATGGTCAGATCGCCACCGCGGAAAGCGTGGTGGAAAGAGATGGTCATTCCATCCTGTAAACCTGAACGGCGAATCGCGTCTTCCAGGTTGGCGCACAGTTTTTTGTCGCGGGGTTTCTGCGCCTGTAATTCTACTTTTGCGCTGCTCTGGAAAGCGGAAAGGTTGCTTTCAGCATGACGGCTCCAGGTCGCCACGCGATCCTGGCGTTGAGACTGTTCGATTTTCTGCGTCATTTTTTTGCCTTATTCTTCGCGAATGCCGGAAAGTTCTGCACGGGAGATAACCAGAAGGGCGCGCTCGATAACCGGGCTGTCGACCATCTTGCCGTTCAGGGAGACAACGCCACGGCCTTCGCGAGCGGCGGCTTCAGCGGCTTCTACAACCAGGCGGGCGTGCGCCAGCTCTTTGCGCGTTGGCGCGTACAGGTTGTGCAGGAGGTCGATCTGGCGTGGGTTGATGAGTGATTTACCATCAAAGCCCAATTGCTTGATGTGTGCGGCTTCGTGCAGGAAACCGGCTTCGTTGTTGGCGTCAGAATAAACGGTATCGAATGCCTGGATGCCCGCAGAGCGTGCAGCCTGCAAAATAGAGCAACGGGCGAACAGCAGTTCGGTGCCTTCCGGCGAACGCTCGGTGCGCAGGTTACGCACGTAATCTTCGGCACCCAGTGCAATACCGATCAGACGCTCAGAGGCGTGAGCGATTTCAACGGCGCGGGTGATGCCCAACGGTGATTCAATAGCGGCCAGCAGACCGGTGCTGCCGGGTTCGCGGCCGCAGGCGTTTTCGATACGCAGAATTTCGCTTTCGATGTCGATAACATCCTGCGCGGTATCGGTTTTGGGTAAACGCACGATGTCAGCGCCACCGCGAACGACCGCTTCGAGGTCATTGATACCCCATTCAGAGTCGAGGGCGTTTACGCGGACAATGGTTTCAACGTCGTGATACAGCGGATGCTGCAGCGCGTGGTACACCAGACGACGCGCGGTGTCTTTCTCACGCAGTGCAACGGAGTCTTCAAGGTCGAACATCAGCGCATCTGCCGGGTAGATAAACGAGTTGCTGATCATTGCGGCATTGGCGCCCGGTACGAACAACATACTGCGGCGTGTGCGGGATTTACGTTGTTGCAAAGATTCAGAAATCACTGGCAATCCTCCCATGGCAGTGCCGGAATGCCGCTGGCACGGGCCAGTAATGCTTCCAGTCGCGCACGTAAAATGCAGTCCAGTGCGCCTTTATCATCAACATTTAATTGCACGCCGCGTACGTTGTAGCGGGACAGAACGTCGAGGATGGTGGCGCGAATGGCATCACCAAACTGTTTTTCAACGCTACTGTTAACCTGCAGGTCGATATCCTGCGTATCGAGTGGGGCGATGCGAATCATCACATCACCTGACTCGAGAGTGCCTGCGACGGCTGCCTGCTTTATTTTCATTTTTCACCTGTTGCTAATGCGGGGGTATTTTGGCGGACTACCGCACCCGATGAGGCTCGTTCAACCATGCTTTGCAGATACTGCAGCGTGGCGTCAGGGACCAGGGATGCGATAGCCGTGAGATCTTTTTTAACCAGCAGCTTGCGCACCCAGGAGGCAGAAATCGGCATCTCCTGGAAGCACAGCCGCTCAATTTCCACCAGTTCAATCGGTGGGGCGGGGAGCGTTGGGGTCTCCAGCCAGTAGCGCATGTCGTTGTTGTACTGGGAGGTGACGGTGCAATACGGTTCGGTACCGACGAAGCGGTGCGTGACGCCGAGTGCCGGGGCCAGATACTGACGGAAGATTTTCAGGTCTATTTCGGTGTAACAATGATTAATGACGCTCTGCTCTTTAATGAAGTAGCACGGGAACGTGGCGCGGGAAATAATGTATTCCGATCCGCGATGCACGGTTAAATGCGGAATGTCTTTTGTTCCCTTAAGCACCAGATCCAGCCGGTCTTCATACGGGAAGCGTGAGGTATCTTCTTTCACCAGAAACAGGTGCAGCCAGTCGCACTGTGCCGCTGCCTGTTGGATCAGAAAACGATGACCGTTGGTAAAGGGATTGGCGTTCATGACAATACAGCCAATTTTTTTCCCTTCACGACGCTGTTTTGTCAGTGATTCAGCGTAACGTTTCAGACGTGTGGTGCTGTTTTCCATCAGCACCATAATGCCCGGAACACTGGTCAGCGTTGAGAAACCACACTGCTTAAACAGCGCTTCGTATTCGGTTTTTGTATAAATGAAGAGATGCGTGCAGTGACGCTCGTACGCGAGATTGATGAGCTCAGTAGCCAGCGTCAGCGCTAAGCCTTCGCCGCGCACGGTTTCGCTGATTGCGACACACTTAATGATGTTCCCGGCAATGCCACCGCAGGCAATCAGGTGGTCATCACGGGTGACGGTGATAAATACTTCAACGGTCGTATCCACGCTCAAATCATTCTCTTTCAGAAATTGAGCGATAGCCGCCATCTTTTTATTTTCTGAGCGTTTAACGTGCGAGAATATATTATTACCGAACATAGTAAACAGTGTCCTGATGGTATATTTGTTACTGGCTTTTAGATTTTGTTGCCAGGCTTAGCAACCTGATAACGTTTTGTTTGCAAGTGAAGGGAAGGTTTTTTTATTACGGAGTATTTCTTTTTTTCCCTACTGCATACATCGTAAGGGGTATTTTAGAGGTAAATTTTGATTTATTTCACAATAAGTTAGAAGGTTTTAATGTGTTTTATGGTTTTAAGTTTTTTAATTAACTTAACCCTGAAATAAGGTGTGGTTTTAATTTGTTTAATTGATTTAAGGTGGGGAATCTGTAACGATCCTATTTTATGCCGTGACTTGTAAATAGAACATTTCCATTACAAATACAAAGAAAAATAAGTTTCGGTTAACGTCGGTGAGGAAAGTTTATGTCACAACATAAAAATAAAACACGGTTTTCTTTTTTTCGCCGACTGGCGTTTCCATTGCGTATTTTCCTGCTGATCCTGGTAGTTTCCGTTTTTATCATCGCCGCGTTGGCAAAATACTTCACTGCCAGTTTTGAAGACTATCTGACGACACATGTCCGTGATATGGCGATGAACCAGGCTAAAATCATTGCCTCCAACGACAGTATCATCACGGCGGTGAAGCATCGAGATTACAAGCGCCTGGCGACCATTGCCGACAAGCTTCAGAGTGGAACTGATTTCGATTATGTGGTGATCGGTGACGAGAACTCTATTCGCCTCTACCACCCGAATCCGCAAAAAATTGGCTATCCTATGCAGTTTACCAAGCCCGGCGCGTTGGCAAACGGGGAAAGCTACTTCATTACCGGTAAAGGATCTATCGGGTTGGCGATGCGTGCTAAAACGCCCATTTTTGATGATGATGGCAAAATTATTGGCGTTGTCTCGATAGGCTATCTGATCAGTAAAATCGACAGCTGGCGATCGGATTTCTTACTGCCGATGGCAGGGGTGTTTCTGCTGCTGCTGTTATTACTGATGCTGCTCTCCTGGTTTTTTGCCGCCCATATTCGTCGCCAGATGCTGGGAATGGAACCCAAACAAATTGCCCGCGTGGTGCGCCAGCAGGATGCGCTGTTTAGTTCGGTCTATGAAGGCTTGATTGCCGTTGACCTGGACGGTTGCATTACTGCTATCAATCGCAGTGCACGAAAAATGCTGGGGCTACCATCACCAGGGCGGCAGTGGTTGGGAAAACCGATTGATGAGGTCGTTAACCCGTCGGACTTTTTTACGCAGCAGATTGCAGAGCAACGTCAGGATGCGATGGTTAATTTTAACGGGCTGAGCGTTATCGCCAACCGTGAGGCTATCCGTTCCGGCGACGAATTACTCGGGGCGATCATCAGTTTTCGTAGCAAAGATGAAATAGCCACCCTCAATGCCCAGCTTACACAAATCAAACAATATGTTGAGAGCCTGAGAACGCTGCGTCATGAACATCTGAACTGGATGTCGACCATTAATGGTCTGCTGCAAATGAAAGAGTACGATCGCGTGCTAGAGATGGTGCAGGGGGAATCCCAGGCTCAGCAGCAGCTGATTGATGACCTGCGCGGTGCCTTTGCCGATCGCCAGGTTGCCGGTCTGCTGTTTGGTAAAGTCCAGCGTGCGCGGGAATTGGGGCTCAAAATGACGATTGTCCCCGGAAGTCAACTTCGTCAACTTCCTGAAGGGCTGGATAGCACAGAGTTTGCAGCAATTGTTGGCAATCTGCTTGATAATGCATTTGAAGCCAGCTTACGTACCCAGCAAGGCAATAAGGTCGTTGAACTGTTTCTGAGTGATGAAGGGGATGAGGTCATCATTGAAGTCGCCGACCAAGGGTGCGGCGTACCGGATGCGTTACGTGAAAAAATATTTGAACAGGGTGTGAGTACCCGTACCGATGAACCAGGCGAACATGGCATCGGTTTGTATCTGATTGCAAGTTATGTGAGGCGCTGTGATGGGGTTATTACACTTGAAGATAACTCCCCTTGCGGCACTTTATTTTCTCTATTTCTTCCGAAAGTGAAAAAAAACGATGACGGAACCATTAACGCTATTGATCGTTGAGGATGAAACGCTACTGGCGGAAATGCATGCTGAGTATATCCGCCATATACCCGGTTTCAGCCAGATATGGCTGGCGGGTAATCTTGAGCAGGCGCGGATGATGATTGCGCGTTTTAAGCCCGGGCTGATTCTTCTGGATAACTATTTACCGGACGGTAAGGGCATTACCCTGTTACATGAACTGACCCAGGCTCGCTACCCTGGCGGCGTGGTGTTTACCACCGCTGCCAGCGACATGGATACGGTGTCTGAGGCTGTACGCGGCGGTGCATTTGATTATCTCGTCAAACCAATTGCTTACGAGCGACTGGGGCAGACGCTGACGCGCTATCAGCAGCGCAGGCGTATGCTGGCGGGTAACGATAGCGCCAGCCAAAAGCAAATTGATGAGATGTTTAACGCTTACGCGCGTGGTGAACCGAAAGGAGATTTGCCAACGGGTATTGATGCGCTCACGCTGAATGCGGTGCTGAAATTATTCGCCGATCCGACCGTGCATCATACTGCAGAAACCATCGCACAGGCGTTGACCATCAGCCGCACGACATCCAGGCGCTACCTGGAATACTGCGCCAGCCGCCATTTGATTATTGCCGAGATTATTCACGGGAAGGTTGGGCGGCCGCAGCGTATTTACCACGGCGGCTAAATGCGGATTTCTGACGTAGGCCGGATAAGATGCTTTAGTATCGACATCCGGCAACGTGCGGTTGCAATGCCGGATGGCGGCGTAACCGCCTGATCCGGCCTACATTTTGTTCGCTATCACCCCCCAATTACGGCGGTTGTAGCGGGCACCATCACTTCCGTGGCGATAATCACAATCAGCAGTCCGACCATTACCGGCACAGAAGTTCGCTTGACTACCTCAAACGGTGAAATCTTCGCCATACCCGCAACGGCGACTACCACGCCGGAGACCGGGGAGATAGTACGCCCCAGGTTCGATGCTTGCAGCATAGGGATGGAGAGGTAAGCCGGGTTAATACCAGAGGAGTGCGCCAGTTTCGGGATCATCTCAACAAAGGCATAGAATGGCGCATTACCGGAACCGGTGGTCATCGCGGCCAGCATGGTCAGAATAACCAGCACCAGCATCAGAATAATGCTCGCAGAGCCAAACGAGGTGGCGATCGAAATCAGGCTCTGAATAAAGCCGATTGTGCTCAGACCCTGGGCGAAAACCCCGGCGGCAACTAACAGCATGACTACGTTAGCAAAGGCGTCTGCCATGCCGCGGTAGGCCACTTCCAGACCCGAGAATACCTTCTGGGTATTGAACCCACGGACAAACTCCAGCACCGCGGCGATAAGCATGCACAGCACCAGAATGGTAATGATGTGCAGTTGCGGCCCCCATTTACCATCAAAAATGAGAACCCCGACAATCGGGGTAAACGGCAGGATGGCGTAAAACGACGGGGCGGTAGTGGTGATTTCGGCCACGTCTAACATTTCGTGAGAAACGTTCTCTTTTTTGTCCAGGTAACGTTGCCAGAAAAAGTGAGCAATCGCCATGCCGATAATGGCGGCAATTGAAATCGGCAGTGTGGTTTTAAACGCGAAGTCGATCAGCGGCATTTCTGCGGCTTTGGCGGCGAGAACCACATCACCCGACGTGGGGGAAAGAATAATTGCGGCGGGTGAGGCGCAAATTGCCGCTGCAGCACCGCGACTGATACCCACGTTAACCATGACTGGAAAGAGGGTTGCCATTAGCAGTACGCCCAGCCCCGTCGCTGAAGAGACCGCCAGTGACATCAGGCAGGCGACAAAGTAGGCGGCAATCATTAACACATAGGGTGAGTTGATATATTGCAGTGGTTTGGAGGCCAGTTTAACGACCATGTCGTTTGCGCCAATGTGCGTCATGTAGGCGGCAAAACCACACAGCATCATGATCATCATGCCGAGATCGCCACCGCGGCTCATCAGCAAAATTTTAATGTATTCAACGATATCTGTTGCCGTGTAGCCAGTACTTTCGGCACTACCAGGTAGAACTTTATGACCCATCAGGGCGCTGATAATCAGTAAAACCAAGCCACCGACAAATAGTACGCCGGTCGCGGAATAACCTTTAATGATGTAGCGTGCTACACCTACAATAACCATAACTCCGATAAGGAGTTCTATAAATGTCAACATTATTTCCCCTGTCACATTGACGCCCAGAAAGTAAAAAAACTAAAAAAAGCATAAAACGGTGAGAGAATGTGCCTAATAAACAGATAACTCTTGCTGATTGAAATCAATAAAAATACGGATTAAACCAATGGCTGAGCCATTTTTTCAACATAGCGGATGAACAGGGAATGCTGCAATAAAAAAGTGTGAAGTAATCTGTTGTTGTATGGTTTTTGATATCCAGTTGATCTTATTTTGTTTGTTTATTGTTAATTAATTTCACATCTGCGGATAAAAAGAGCAAGTTATTGATATTAAGAAAACAATAGCCGCATTTGATAAGACTTATGAAATATAAGGAAAATGATCTCCGCACCATATGCAGGGAATAATCTGATTTTTATCGTTAAACATTTTCGTTAAGTTAACATTAAAGATGACTTTGCTACAATTAATGCAGAACCCCAGAATGGTAATTACGTTGTGATTGTCGCGAAGCGCTATTTCCTGTTTATTTCATTTCTTTTTATTCAGTTGGCTGTTATTCCACAGGCCACTGCTGAAGATAAAGGCTGGTTTGCTACCTTTAAACAAAACGTCAGCGAAACCTGGCAGCTGCCGGAGCATTATGACCTGTATGTGCCCGCCATTACCTGGCATGCGCGATTTGCCTACGATAAAGATAAAACAGATCGTTACAATGAACGTCCCTGGGGAGCGGGATTTGGTCAGTCCCGTTGGGATGATAAAGGCAACTGGCACGGGCTTTATATTATGGCCTTTAAGGATTCCTACAATAAGTGGGAGCCCATCGGAGGATATGGCTGGGAAAAAACCTGGCGCCCGCTGGCCGATGATAACTTCCACGCTGGTCTGGGCTTTACCGCTGGTTTCACCGCGCGTGATAACTGGAACTACATTCCTGTACCGGTGATACTGCCACTGGCATCGATAGGTTATGGTCCGGCAACATTTCAGATGACCTACATACCCGGTACGTATAATAACGGGAATGTCTATTTTGCCTGGATGCGTTTCCAGTTTTGATGAACGACATGGATTGTTATACGGATAACTTAAAATCAATAAAAACAATGTGTTGTAATGATTGTGGCAAAAATAACGCGACATTTATCACTTTTTGGCAAAGTTCGACTGGACAAAGTCCACCACAATTGTTGTACTGATACCCGACACAGCATTTGTGTCTATTTTTCATGTAAAGGTAATTTTGATGTCTAAGATTAAAGGTAACGTTAAGTGGTTTAATGAGTCCAAAGGATTCGGTTTCATTACTCCGGAAGATGGCAGCAAAGATGTGTTCGTACACTTCTCTGCAATCCAGACCAATGGTTTTAAAACTCTGGCTGAAGGTCAGCGTGTAGAGTTCGAAATCACTAACGGTGCCAAAGGCCCTTCTGCTGCAAACGTAACCGCTCTGTAAGCATACGACAGCAAGAATTCAAAACCCGCTTAATTGCGGGTTTTTTTATATTCAGTGCGCCGAAGAGGCGGAAACCAACCAGAATGCCAGGGCGGTCATTGCGAAAGACCCCAACAGATTGATCAGTACGTTCACCATTGCCCAGCCAAAACGCCCATCTTGCAGTAAAAACACCACCTCTGCTGAGAAGGTTGAGAAGGTGGTCAGCCCCCCGCAAAAACCTGTCGTAATCAATACTTTCCACATAGGGTCAATGTGGGTCATACGATTAAACCAGGCGAGTCCCAGACCAATGATAAACGCGCCAATTAGGTTTGCAGCCAGCGTGCCGAAGGGAATAGCTTGATGAAGTGGGTTAAATCGCATGCTCAACAGCCATCTGGCTACGCTACCTGTACCGCCGCCAATAAAAACCGCTAAAAGGAGTTGTGACACTGCATAATCCTGCTATTTGGTTGTATATAGTGTGAGTGTAACGCCGAATAATCATCATTGGCGAGCCTAACGGTTTTTCAGGAGGGAATATGTTCGTTGCAGCAGGGCAATTTGCCGTGGGTCCCTCATGGGAGAAAAACGCTGAAACCTGTGTGTCATTGATGTCGCAGGCCGCAGGCGAGGGTGTCGCATTGTTGGTATTGCCTGAAGCGTTGCTGGCCCGTGACGATCTTGACCCCGAGCTGTCAGTGAAATCAGCTCAATTGCTGGAAGGGGGATTTCTGACGCGGTTACTGCGAGAAAGCGCACAGAATGACATGACAACCATCCTGACAATTCATGTTCCCTCACTGCCGGGACGGGCGTTTAACATGCTGGTGGCGCTACGAGGCGGAAAGGTTGTTGCTCATTACGCTAAATTACATCTCTACGATGCTTTTTCAATTCAGGAGTCGCGTAATGTTGATGCAGGGGACGCCGTGGCGCCGCTGTTGGACGTGGAAGGCCTTAAGGTAGGGTTGATGACCTGTTATGATTTACGCTTCCCTGAGCTGGCGTTAGCGCATGCTTTGCAGGGGGCGGAAATTCTGGTGCTCCCGGCAGCCTGGGTACGTGGCGCACTAAAAGAACATCATTGGGCTACGCTGCTGGCGGCAAGGGCTCTGGATGCAACCTGTTATTTGATTGCTGCTGGCGAGTGCGGTAATAAGAATATCGGTCAAAGCCGGGTAATTGATCCGTTTGGGGTGACGATTGCCGCTGCCGCAGAAACGCCTGCACTGATCGTCACTGAGATTTCTACTGAACGGGTAAGGCAAGTCAGGGCGCAGCTTCCGGTGTTACGTAACCGACGATTTGCGCCACCGCAATTATTATGACGTTTTTTTAAACAAGACTTGATTCACCTTGTTACAGATTGCTATTGTGTGCCCGCGTCGAAAGGCCGTTAAAATTCTCAGGTTAATATGGCGCGTTATGCAGCCTGGTTTAAGTGAAGAAGGTATCTATGGGTGAGATTAGTATTACCAAACTGCTGGTGGTTGCCGCACTGGTCGTTCTACTGTTTGGTACCAAGAAGTTACGTACACTGGGTGGAGACCTGGGAACGGCAATTAAAGGCTTCAAGAAAGCGATGAACGATGAAAATGCCGAAGCAAAGAAAGATGCTGATGGTAGCGTTCAGGCTGAAAAGCTTTCTCATAAAGAGTAATGTCAGGAGCATGATGCTCATACTGCATACTCTGCATGAAAAAAAACCGGCGATTTGCCGGTTTTTTTATTGCTGAAATGTAAGTGAGTATTACGCGATCACTTCACTTCCAGCCCTTTTGCCTGCATGTCTGCATGGTATGAAGAACGCACAAACGGACCGCAAGCCGCATGGGTAAAGCCCATAGCCATGGCTTCCGCTTTCATCTCATCGAACTCGTCCGGGCTAACATAGCGCTGAACAGGCAAATGGTGACGGCTCGGCTGCAAATACTGTCCCAGCGTCAGCATGGTGACGCCATGGCGACGCAGGTCGCGCATGACTTCAATGATTTCAGCGTTGGTTTCGCCCAGTCCCACCATCAGACCCGATTTGGTTGGGATCTCCGGATGGGCTTCTTTGAAACGTTCCAGCAGCTTCAGCGACCAGTTGTAATCAGCACCTGGACGTACATTGCGGTATATACGCGGTACGTTTTCGAGGTTGTGGTTGAATACGTCCGGCGGCGTAGCGGTGAGGATATCCAGTGCGCGATCCATACGACCACGGAAATCAGGCACCAGCGTTTCGATTTTAATCGACGGGCTTTTTTCACGGATAGCTGTGATGCAGTCCGCAAAGTGCTGAGCACCGCCATCGCGCAGATCGTCGCGATCGACGGAGGTGATGACGACATAGCGCAACGCCATGTCCGCAATGGTCTGAGCCAGTTTTAATGGTTCATTGGCATCCGGGGCAACCGGACGTCCATGGGCCACGTCACAGAATGGGCAACGGCGGGTACAGATCGCGCCGAGGATCATAAAGGTTGCGGTACCGTGATTGAAACATTCAGCCAGGTTAGGGCAGGAAGCTTCTTCGCAGACAGAGTGCAGGCCATTTTTGCGCATTGCTGCTTTGATGCCCTGGATGCGAGTGGAGTCCGCTGGCAGTTTTATTTTCATCCATTCCGGTTTACGCAGCAGGGCTTCGCGCTCTGTTGCTACATTTTTTACCGGGATAAGAGCCATCTTATCGGCATCGCGGTATTTAACACCGCGTTCCATCACAATGGGTTTACTCATAGCTTGCGTGTTCCAGTTGCGAATAACGAAGGAAAGCGTTTCAATTCAAGGGAATGTTGTATTTATCAACTATTTTTGAATTATTGATACGCAGTATATCATTGAAACGGGCCAGAAAGCAGCCTGACAGGCTGGCAAAATGTAAAATAGTTGTTGTTTTGTGCCATTTACCACAACATATGCTGCGGCAACGTCTGCCCTGTTTTTCAGTCTGCGACATACTCATACGGCGGGTTACCGAGTAGCGCTACTATGTTTGCCAGTAAACGGGGACGAACGCTTTCGGTTGTGGCATGACTGTCCCACTGTGTAACTTTCGCCATCTCCATTCCGGCATAACCGCAGGGATTGATGCGCAGGAAAGGCGACAAATCCATATCCACGTTAAGTGCTAAGCCGTGGAATGAACATCCTCTACGAATCCGTAATCCTAACGAACAGATTTTCTTTTCACCGACGTAAACGCCTGGCGCATCGGCCCGTGGGTGAGCATCAATACCCATTTCAGCAAGGGTATTTACCACTGTTTGCTCCAGCAGCGTGACCAGTTCGCGAACGCCCAGTTTACGGCGTTTGAGGTTCAACAGGACATACATCACCTGTTGGCCTGGGCCGTGGTACGTTACCTGACCGCCACGATCGCTCTGAATAACGGGGATATCACCCGGCACCAGAACGTGTTCTGCTTTGCCTGCTTGCCCCTGAGTGAAGACCGGATAATGCTCTACCAGCCAGATTTCATCATGACTGTTTTCATCGCGGGTATCGGTGAATTCGTGCATGGCCTGAGAGACGGGCTCGTAAGGCTGAAGACCGAGCTGGCGGACAAGAATTTTATCCTGATACAAAACGGCATCTCCGTAGATACTCACATCGAGTAGAGAATATAAAGAGGGGAAAGTATATCACAGGGGAAGGAGGGAGAGGTTACCCGAGCAGAATGCAGCGGGTAACCAACAGGCTGTTACAGCACCATACGTACGATATCGATGTTGCCTAATTCTTCGTACAGTGTTTCAACCTGCTCAATATGCGTAGCAGTGATGGTGATAGAGACCGAGTGGTAGTTGCCTTTGCTGCTCGGTTTTACCGTTGGGGAGTAATCACCTGGCGCATGGCGCTGTACCACTTCAACCACCTGATCAACCAGCTCAGGCAACGCCTGCCCCATTACTTTGTAAGTAAATGGAGTAGGGAATTCAAGCAGTTCGTTAAGTTTGGTTTTCATGTCAGCTCCGGCGTTACATCAAAAAATAATAACTCCCACGCTGAGTGGGAGTTATCTGGATACCTAGTATATGGGGACGTAAATCACACTTTCAAGTGTTCGATTTTTAGCCAAACCAGTGATGGAACATTAATTTAATGTAATCAATGATTTTACCAAAGAAGTTGCCTTCAGGGATTTCCTGCAGGACCACCAGCGGGCGCTGTTCAATGGTTTTACCATCCAACTGGAAGTTGATGGTGCCGACAACCTGGTTTTTCTGCAGCGGCGCGTGCAGTTCAGTGGTGTTCAGCACATAGCTCGCTTTCAGGTCTTTCATACGGCCGCGCGGAATGGTCAAGTAGACATCTTTATCAACGCCTAACGATGCACGATCGGTATTACCAAACCAGGCCGGTTCAGAGGCAAACTCTTTACCCACTTTCAGCGGGTTCACGGTTTCGAAGAAACGGAAGCCCCAGGTCAGCAGTTTTTTGCTTTCAGTTTCGCGACCTTTATAGGTACGTCCCCCCATGACGGCGGAGATCAGACGCATTTGACCTTCGGTTGCGGATGCCACCAGGTTATAGCCGGCTTTATCAGTGTGACCGGTTTTAATCCCGTCAACATTCAGGCTGTTATCCCACAGCAGGCCGTTACGGTTTAACTGACGAATGCCGTTGAAGGTGAACTCTTTTTCTTTGTAGATAGAGTATTCGTTAGGCACGTCGCGAATCAGCGCCTGGCCAATCAAGGCCATGTCTCGTGCTGAGCTGTACTGGCCTTCAGCATCCAGACCATGAACGGTCTGGAAGTGGGTGTTTTTCAGACCCAGCGCATTTACATAGCTGTTCATCAGACCGACGAAAGCATCCTGGCTACCGGCTGAGAAGTCAGCCATTGCCACACAGGCGTCATTCCCGGATTGCAGGTTAATACCACGGATCAGTTGCGACACGGGAACCTGCATTCCTGGTTTCAGGAACATCAGCGATGAGCCTTTAAACACCGGATTGCCGGTAGCCCACGCGTCATTGCCAACGGTAACCAGATCGGTCTCTTTAAATTTCCCGGCTTTCATTGCCTGGCCGATGACGTAGCTGGTCATCATTTTTGTCAGGCTGGCGGGGTCGCGGCGGGTGTCCGCATTCTGTTCGGCCAGAACTTTGCCTGAATTGTAATCAATCAGGATATAGGACTCCGCGTCGATCTGCGGAACGCCCGGGATCATGGTTTTAATATTCAGGTCATCGGCATGAGCAGCAGAAAGAGAGGCTGCGCAGAGAGCCGCGGTGAGCGCCATGCGCTGCACGAAACGAGCGGAAAAAGTGGTCTTCATGGTCTGAACTACGACGTCCGTGATGAAAGTAAAAAAAGTGCCCTACTATAGCAAATGCGTAACTTCCAGGCATCCGACTTTCCGCATGACTTTGTTAACGTCATTGACAGAAATTGACAGATCGGATGCCTGATTTACGTTACTACACGCCGGTAATGAAGGACTGTAATTGCGCTTCGGATTGTAGGCGCTGCTGCAACGTGCTGGCTTCCGCTTTGCTGGCGAATGGCCCCATCTGGATACGCCACACGGCACCGTTTTGTACCACGCGGCCCGGCACGCCAAACTGCTGGCTTAGCCGTTTTTGATATTGCTGCGCACGCGCCTGCTCGCTGACGGCACCGACTTGAACGACATAACGCCCATTGGTTGCGGTGACTGGCGTGGCGGCGGTTGCCGGGGCGGATACCGGTGCTGATACGGTTGTAGGCGCCGCGGCTACGGGCTGTGGAGCCGGTGTGGGTTCGCTGCCTTCGAGCACGCCTGCGGCGAGCGTGGTTGGCGCACCGAGGAAACCATTGCTGTTAACCGGCGCGCCGGTAGCGTCATCGCTTTTCAGCGTTGAATTACTGATAGGACGGATGTCGCTTTGCGGCTGACCTGCGTCTGGTGCAGAAGGCATTGTGCCACCGCCGCTTAAATCAGGACGTGAGGGCAGGGCGTAAGTCTGTTTTGCGACTGTGGTACACGCCATACCGGGGCCTGACAATGATCCATCCTGTGCAACGATGATCGGATCAATACGCACTTTGGTATTGTTCGAGGTGTTCAGGCGATCGGCGGCAGCACGTGAAAGCGAGATCACGCGATCGTTACCGTAAGGGCCACGATCGTTAATGCGCACGACGATTATCCTGCCGTTTGCCAGGTTGGTAATCCGGGCGTAGCTCGGAACCGGCAATGTTGGATGCGCAGCAGTGAGCTGCATTGGGTCAAACGCTTCACCTGATGCGGTTAAATTGCTACCAGGCTCTGCATCATAAATAGCGGCCAGTCCGGCCTGGCTAAAGCGAGAGGGATCCTGAACAATTTTATAGCTCTTACCATCACGCTGGTAATCCTGATTAGCCGTCGGGTTCAGGGGTTCAAAACGCGGGTCGGCCCCGCTGATTTCAACAATAGGACCATTACACACCGCCGGCTGCGGCGCGACAGCACCCTGTTGCTGACCATCATCATTCGAACACGCCGCGAGCATTCCTGCTGCGATGCAGATTCCAAGCCACTGCTTACGCATTGCGTACCCCTTACACGCTTTTCGACAACATTTTTCTATGGGTGTGGATCGACATCACAATCCCGAACCCGGCCATCAGCACGATCAGTGCAGAGCCTCCGTAACTGACCAGCGGGAGTGGAACCCCTACGACGGGCAGAATACCGCTCACCATACCAATATTTACGAAGACATAAACGAATAATATCAACATTAAACCGCCAGCCATGACGCGACCAAAAGTGGTTTGCGCTCTGGCGGCAATCCATAGCCCGCGCATAATCAGCAAAATATACAGCGCCAGCAGAATTAAGATCCCCACCAACCCAAGCTCTTCAGCTAACACCGCAAAGATAAAGTCGGTGTGGCGCTCGGGTAAAAACTCAAGCTGTGACTGCGTACCGTGTAGCCACCCTTTGCCGCGAAGACCGCCGGAGCCAATAGCAATTTTAGACTGAATAATGTGATACCCCGCACCCAGGGGATCGGTTTCCGGGTCGAGAAGCATCATCACGCGCTGACGCTGGTAATCATGCATCAGGAAGAACCACAGTATCGGAATAAACGCGGCGACCAGAACCACGGCAACGCCGATTAAGCGCCAGCTTAAGCCCGACAGGAACAGCACGAACAGACCAGACAGGGCAACCAGGATAGAGGTCCCTAGATCGGGCTGTGCGGCGACCAGCAGCGTTGGCATAAAAATCAATACCAGCGCGATAGCGGTATTCTTCAGCGACGGTGGACAGACATCACGGTTGATAAAGCGCGCTACCATTAGCGGGACGGCAATTTTGGCAATTTCAGAGGGCTGAAAACGCACAATGCCTAAATCCAGCCAACGCTGTGCGCCTTTGGAAATGGCGCCAAAGGCATCTACCGCTACCAGCAGGATAATACAGACAATATAGAGATAGGGGGCCCAGCCTTCGTAGACTCTGGGAGGGATCTGCGCCATCACCACCATGATGACCAGACCCATGGCGATCTGGCCGACCTTACGCTCCATCATGCCAATATCCTGGCCGCTGGCGCTCCAGATAACCAGTGAGCTGTAAACCAGCAGTGCCAGTAAAATAAGCAACATCGTGGGATCAATGTGTATTTTATCCCAGAACGTTTTTTTGTTCGGATTATCCGTCACGATTATTGGTCCTCAGCTGCGGTAGCCACTGGGTTTTCCGCAGGCAGATTGGTGTTGTTGTCGCCCAACATAATATGGTCAAGGATCTGGCGCATAATGGTACCTACAGCCGCACCAGCCCCGCCGTTTTCGAGGATTATTGCGACAGAGACCTCGGGTTTATCGTAGGGTGCGAATGCGATCATCAGCTTATGGTCGCGTAAACGTTCGGCAATTTTATGGGCATTATAGGTTTCATTGGCCTTCAGGCCGAAGACCTGAGCGGTACCGGATTTCGCCGCAATTTTATATGGCGCGCCGGCAAAATATTTATGTGCGGTGCCGTTAGGACGGTTTGCAACGCCGTACATACCGTCTTTGGCAATTTCCCAGTATCCAGAATGAATATCACCCACTGGCGGTTCATGCGGCTGAACCCACGGCACTTGTTTACCATTCTCCGTGGTACTCATTAGCAGATGAGGGACTTTTACCATGCCATCGTTGATAAGAATCATCAGCGCTTTGCTCATCTGGATAGGGGTTGCTGTCCAGTAACCCTGTCCAATGCCCACCGGAATTGTATCACCCTGGTACCATGGCTTTTTAAACCGTTTTTGCTTCCATTCACGTGTTGGCATATTTCCGGCGCGTTCTTCTGAAAGATCGATGCCCGTATAATGGCCGTAGCCGAATTTACTCATCCACTCAGAAAGACGGTCTATACCCATATCATAGGCGATTTGGTAGAAAAACGTATCCGCAGACTCCTCCAGAGAGCGGGTGATATTCAGATGACCATGCCCCCATTTTTTCCAGTCACGGTAACGTTTTTCCGAGCCGGGTAACTGCCACCAGCCGGGATCGAACAACCCGGTATTACGGGTAATTACACCTGCGCTTAACGCGGATACCGCCACGTAAGGTTTAACGGTCGATGCTGGCGGGTAAACACCTTGCGTCGCACGGTTAACCAGTGGGGTATTAGGGTCATTGAGTAACCCTGAGTAATCTTTACTGGAGATTCCGTCCACAAACAGGTTGGGATCGTAGCTGGGCATAGAAACCAGCGCCAGTACGCCGCCGGTACGCGGGTCGGTGACCACCACGGCGGCACGGCTGCCCGCCAGCAACGTTTCAATATATTGCTGGAGCTTTAAATCAAGCGTTAGATAGATATCGCTACCGGCCTGGGGAGCCACTTCTTTCAGTTGGCGAATAACGCGACCACGGTTGTTGACTTCAACTTCTTCGTAACCGGTCTGACCATGCAGAACGTCTTCGTAATAACGTTCAATACCTAGCTTGCCAATATCGTGGGTAGCGGCGTAGTTGGCGAGCTTGCCATCTTTGTCCAGGCGTTCAACGTCTTTATCGTTAATTTTCGAGACGTAACCAATGACGTGGGTCAGCGCAGAGCCGTAGGGATAGTAACGGCGCTTATAGCCTTTAACTTCCACACCGGGAAAGCGATATTGATTGACGGCAAAGCGTGCTACCTGCACTTCCGTCAGGTTGGTTTTCACCGGAATGGATGTAAAGCGATGGGAACGTGCACGCTCTTTTTTAAAGGCGGCAATATCGTCGTCATTGAGATCAACCACTTCCCGCAGCGCATCCAGTGTTAGCTGAACGTTATCGACCTTCTCTGGCATCATTTCTATCTGGTAAATGGTGCGATTGAGGGCCAGGGGAATGCCGTTACGGTCATAAATGATGCCGCGACTGGGTGCAATGGGCACCAGTTTGATGCGGTTTTCGTTTGAACGTGTTTGATAATCGGTGAAACGAACGATTTGCAGATTATAAAGGTTGGCGATCAGCACGCCAGTGAGCAGCAAAATCCCCAAAAAAGCGACCAGCGCCCGACGCACAAACAGCGCGGACTCAGCCGTATAGTCGCGAAAAGAATTCTGTAGTTTCATCCGCTGCTTAATCTACTCAAGACTCAATGATCACTCACGGTGATAAGGGTGGTTGGTGGTAATGCTCCATGCCCTGTACAGACTCTCTGCCACCAAAACCCGAACAAGAGGGTGGGGAAGGGTTAATGCAGAGAGTGACCAGCTTTGCTCCGCGGCAGCTTTACAGGCAGGGGATAGGCCTTCCGGTCCGCCAATCAGCAGACTCACGTCACGGCCATCCAGTTTCCAGCGTTCCAGCTCGGTTGCCAGTTGCGGCGTGTCCCAGGGCTTTCCGGGGATATCAAGGGTGACGATGCGATTTTTGCCAGCGGCAGCCAGCATCTGTTCACCCTCTTTATCGAGTATGCGCTTAATGTCCGCATTTTTGCCGCGTTTTCCTGCCGGGATTTCGATTAGCTCAAAAGGCATGTCTTTTGGAAACCGGCGGAGATACTCCGTAAAACCGGTTTGCACCCAGTCAGGCATTTTCGTTCCCACAGCGACAAGTTGCAACTTCACGCATTAACTCCAGAGTTTTTCCAGTTCATACAGGCGGCGGCTTTCTTCCTGTAAAACGTGGACAATCACCTCGCCGAGATCAACGACGATCCAGTCAGCCACGTTCTCACCTTCAACGCCAAGCGGCAGCAGGCCGGCAGCGCGAGACTCCTGAACAACGTGGTCAGCGATAGACATAACATGACGGCTGGACGTGCCGGTGCAGATAATCATGCAGTCAGTGATGCTGGATTTGCCCTGAACGTCTAAGGCGATGATGTCTTGACCTTTCAGGTCATCAATTTTGTCGATTACAAAATCCTGAAGTGCTTTACCCTGCAAGTGTTCCCCCTGGGTGAAAAAGAGTTAAAAACGTCTGTTAGTATACCTGAACCAGAGGCGATATCGGGACAAATGTCTCCGAAAGCGCTTTTGAGGTGCGCTATCATCCCACCCCACGCAACAGAATGCATCGCCATTTTTGTAAAACAATTTTTGCAAAGCTCTGAAGGCGGGAAAAGTCAGGCTGCGGAGAATAGCAGCCTGTCATGGGGTGTCAATGGGCGCGAGCCCCTTCGGCAGAAAAAACAGCGTATTCACTCATCCTCGCGCCATACGGCACGGCTGTTTAATACTTTCAGCACTGCAAAATCATCACAGAAATCAATCGCGCTCCAGCAACCCTGTTCAACGCGGAAATGCCACATTGCTGATGCAGGCATTGACAGAAGTCGGGCGATCAACACGCTGAGTACGCCCTGATGGCTGACCACCAGCAGGTTCTGTGAATCTTTATAATCAGTAAGTTGAGCGATGAAATGTTCAACACGTTGTGAAAACGCCTGAAAACCTTCGCCGTTGGTGGGGGGCGCATTCTGCCAGTCGTTACACCATAAGGCGTAGTTTTCGGCGTCCTCACGCGCCAGATCGCGATGGTGGCGCATTTCCCAGTCGCCAAAGAACATCTCATTAAGTGCGGGCATGATCCGCTGTGGAACGTCGCGTCCTGCCAGAACGAGTTGCGTGGTATGGCGAGCGCGCTCAAGCTCGCTGCAGAGGATGTGGTCGAAAGGAACGTTGCGTAATAGCCCGGCCAGCGTTTCAGCCTGGGTTATTCCCCGCGTGGTGAGCTGCGTGGGTGCATGCCCGCTGTATAACCCGGCAACATTAGCTTCGGTTTCTCCGTGACGTACTAACCAAAGTCTCATTTTTTCCTCGTGAGGCTATTCGCATAAAACATGATGTTTGCCCTGATTGCGTAGAGATTTTTCAATAAAATACCCTTTTTTAACTGGAGCGGCACGATGTCTTTATTGAAGAGCGCGCATGGCGGTAACACCCGGGAAGCCGCCGCATTGTTGGGCATCCCGCCTGAGCAATTGCTGGATTTTAGCGCGAATATTAATCCGCTGGGTATGCCGGCAAGTTTAAAACGCGCACTAATCGACAATTTGGACCGTGCTGAGCGCTACCCGGACGTGGATTACGCCCATCTGCATGCCGCACTGGCGGAGCATCACCACATTCCTGCGTCGTGGATCCTCGCGGGGAACGGCGAGACGGAGTCGATCTTTACATTGGTTAATGGGCTTAAGCCTCGCCATGCGATGATCGTCACCCCGGGGTTTGCGGAATACCGCCGGGCATTGCAATGGGGCGAATGTGCAATACACGAGTATGCGCTACGTGAAGAGGATGGCTGGCAGCTGACCGGGGCGATTCTCGATGCACTTACCCCAGAACTGGATTGCCTGTTCCTTTGTACGCCTAACAATCCAACCGGGTTGTTGCCCGATAATCGTCTGCTGGTTGGTATAGCACAACGCTGTGAACAACTTGGGATCGCGCTGATCCTTGATGAGGCATTTATTGATTTTATTGCCGGGGAACAGGGATTTATCCCGCTGTTGCAAAAAAATCCGCACATCTGGGTACTGCGCTCGCTAACTAAGTTTTATGCGATACCCGGGCTGCGCCTGGGGTATCTGGTTAACAGCAACGAGCAGGCTGTTGCGCACCTGCGCAGCCGACAGATGCCCTGGTCAATTAATGCCTTTGCCGCACTGGCGGGCGAAATGATCCTCCACGATAGCGCCTATCAGCAGGCGACATGGGAGTGGCTGGCGCATGAGGGGAGTCGATTCGATCAACAACTGCAAAATTTGCCGGGGCTGACAGCGTATCCCGGACGGGCAAATTATCGCCTGTTACGTTGCGATCGACCGGGTATCGATTTGCAAAAATCATTGCTGGAACAGCATGTTTTGATCCGCAGTTGCGCTAACTATCCGGGGCTGGATGCGCGCTACTACCGGGTGGCGGTTCGTGGCCTTGAAGAGAACAACCGCTTGCTGGCTGCGTTATGCCACGCGCTTAGCGGTACAACCCCTGCTGATTAATATAGTCCAGGACGGAATCTGGCATTAAGTCGTCACAGGGTTCGCCGTGTTCAAGGCGCTCACGAATGAGGGTGGCGGAAATATTGAACCACGGCGTTTCAGCCAGATAAATTTTCCCGGCAGGAAGTTGGTGTAAATCATCTGGCGAATGAGTCAGATGACGTTCCAGCCACTGCTGGTGCTGCGTCTGAGTCATCTCCAGCGGATACCCAGGTCGTCGGCAGACGATGAGATGGGTATTGTCCAGAATGGTGTCGGAATCGTGCCAGGAAGGGAAGGTGAGCAGCGAGTCCTGACCAATAATAAACGTCAGTGGTGCGAGTGGCCCTTGTTCCTCGCGCCACTCTTTGAGCGTCTGCGCGGTGTAAGAGGCGGTATCGCGTCGCAGTTCGCGTTCATCCAGTACAAACAAAGGCTTATCAGCGATCGCCAGCTCAAGCATATGTTTACGCTGTGCGCTGGAGGCTTCAGGTTGCGCACGATGCGGCGGCACATTATTGGGCATGATAATCACCCGTGAAAGGCCAATCAGATTAGCCAGAATTTCCACGGGTTTTAGATGACCATAATGCACCGGATCAAAGGTGCCGCCGAACAAAGCCTGTAATGATTTCATATCAACCATCAATAAAAACATCTGCCAGCGGTTTATGGCAGAGCAGAAGAGAAAGCCCCTCAAGCTCGGCCCATACTGACTGACCATAATCTTGTTTAAGCGTAATTTCCGTGCGCGTTAACAACTGCACTGCCTGGCGTAATTGCTCAGGCGACAGCCTGTTTAACGCATCACCCATCATGCCGCGGCGGTTTTGCCATACTCGGTGCTTATCAAACAATGCGCGTAATGGCGTATGGGCTGATTGTCGTTTCAGATTGACAAGCAGCAATAATTCACGCTGTATCGTGCGCAGCAGAATAACCGGCTCACTGCCTTCAAGCCGCAGTTGCTGCAGGATATGTAGCGCGCGTTTACTTTTACCCATCAACAGCGCATCGACCCAATGGAAGGGGGTAAAGTGCGCCGCATCGTTAACTGCTTGCTCCACGCGAGGCAGCGTGAGTTTGCCATCAGGCCATAGCAATGATAACCGCTCCAGAGCCTGCGCCAAAGCTAACAGGTTACCTTCATAGCAGTAGCATAATAGCTGATTTGCTGCGTCATCCAGTTGCAGGTTGTTTTGTTTCGCTCTGGCGGCCACCCAGCGTGGAAGTTGTGCTTGCTCTGGCGTCTGGCAGCTTACCTGAACCGCATGACTCGCCAACCCGGTATACCACGTGGCGTTTTCCTGCGCTTTGGTCAACTTATTGCCGCGAACAATCAGCAGCAGATCGTCATGGAGCAGAGTGACCAGTGTGGCGAGCTGTTCGTTAATGGCGGCATTTGGGCCGTTTTCAGGTAGTTGCAGAAGTAATGTCTGACGACTGGCAAACAGGCTCATGGCCTGGCAGAGGGAAAAAATCGCCCCCCAGTCAGTGCTGGTGTCGAGTGTGAATGTATGGTGTTCTTCGAACCCTTGTGCGGCAGCAGCCAGACGGACAGCATCCTGGCTTTCTTGCAACAGGAGGGGATCGTTGCCCAGCAATAAATACGCCGCGCGCAGCCCTTCTTTGAGCTGTGCGCGGAGTTGTTCAGGGTACAACTTGAGCATCAGTTACCCAGCGTGGTGGAAACACGCGCCGGGGAAGACGTTGGCGCTGCTGCTTGATTCTCAACAGGCTGTACGTCATCACTGGATGACTGCGCGTCGGCAATATGTACGCTTGGCAGCTTACGAATCAATTGTTCGGCCGCTTTGTCATACATTTCTTTAACGATCATATCCTGCTCGTTATCCTTCGCCAGTGCAGCCTGCGAGTTGTCAAAGAATGAACGATAAACCTTGGCGCTGATTGGGTAGATGTCATGGCCCGGAATCAAAACGGAAGCATTGACCGTCATCACCATCTGGTATTCAGCTGTTTGACCGTTCTGGAACACAGACGCTGTGTCTTTTGAAATACTTACGCGACCCAGACGCAGGGACGGAACGTCTTTACGTGTTGAACTGCTTTCGAGCAGCTCTATATCATTCAGACGCAGCTGATTACGTACCGCACGGCTTAACGGGCCGTTCGGATCGCCAGAGTCCAGAATCATGGTTTTCATCGTGGGTGGCACCTGTGTAGTGCTACGCAGATGCCATCCGCACCCGGCGGTGACCAGCACCACCAGGGATAACAACAATGTTGTCAGATGTCGCACGCTTCCTCCCGCGCTTAGCCAACGACCAGATTGAGGAGTTTACCCGGGACATAAATCACTTTACGCACGGTAACGCCATCAAGATATTTTGCCACCAGATGCTCCTGGCCAGCACGCTCACGAACTTGCTCTTCGGTGGCATTTACCGGAACGGTGATTTTACCACGTACTTTACCGTTTACCTGTACCACAACCAGCGTTGAGTCTTCGATCATTGCGCTTTCGTCAGCAACCGGCCACGGTGCGTTGTCGATATCGCCTTCGCCTTTCAACTCCTGCCATAAGGTGAAGCAAACGTGCGGGGTGAATGGGTTGAGCATACGCACAACGGCCAGCAACGCTTCCTGCATCAGGGCGCGATCCTGTTCATCTTCCTGCGACGCTTTTGCCAGCTTGTTCATCAGTTCCATAATTGCCGCAATCGCGGTGTTAAAGGTCTGACGACGGCCGATATCATCGGTCACTTTCGCAATGGTTTTGTGAACATCACGACGCAGCGCTTTTTGATCTTCGTTCAATGCTTCGACGTTCAGGGCGGCAACATCACCTTTGCTGGTGTGTTCGTAAACCAGTTTCCAGACACGTTTCAGGAAGCGGTTTGCCCCTTCTACGCCGGATTCCTGCCATTCCAGGGTCATATCAGCCGGAGAGGCGAACATCATGAACAAACGTACGGTGTCCGCGCCGTAACGCTCAACCATCACCTGCGGGTCGATACCGTTGTTTTTCGACTTGGACATCTTGCTCATGCCGGTATACACCAGTTCATGACCTTCGGCGTCCTGCGCCTTCACGATACGGCCTTTCTCGTCACGTTCAACGATGGCATCAACCGGAGAAACCCAGTTACGCTCGCCGTTTACGCCTACATAGTAGAAGGCATCAGCCAGCACCATACCCTGACACAACAGCTGTTTAGCCGGTTCGTCAGAGTTTACCATGCCCGCGTCGCGCATCAGCTTGTGGAAGAAGCGGAAGTAGAGCAGGTGCATGATGGCGTGCTCAATACCACCAATGTAGATATCAACTGGCAGCCAGTAGTTGGCGGCCTTAGAGTCCAGCATGCCTTCCTGATACTGCGGGCAGGTATAGCGCGCGTAGTACCAGGAAGATTCCATAAAGGTATCAAAGGTGTCGGTTTCACGCAGCGCAGGCATACCGTTAACGGTAGTCTTCGCCCACTCCGGGTCCGCTTTAATCGGGCTGGTAATACCGTCCATGACGACATCTTCTGGCAGAATAACCGGCAGCTGATCTTCTGGGGTTGGCAACACGGTGCCATCTTCCAGCGTGACCATTGGGATTGGAGCGCCCCAGTAACGCTGACGGGAAACACCCCAGTCACGCAGACGGTAGTTAACTTTACGCTCGCCCACGCCTTTTTCGACCAGCTTGTCGGCAATAGCGTTGAAAGCCGCTTCGAAATCGAGACCGTCGAACTCACCAGAATTAAACAGCACGCCTTTCTCGGTTAGTGCCTGCTCAGACAGATCCGGTTCTGAACCGTCCGCTGCCAGGATAACTGGCTTGATGCTCAGACCATATTTGGTTGCGAACTCGTAGTCGCGCTGATCGTGACCCGGCACGGCCATCACGGCACCGGTGCCGTATTCCATCAGCACGAAGTTTGCAGCCCAAACCGGGATCTCTTCACCGGTCAGCGGATGAATCGCTTTAAAGCCAGTGTCGACGCCTTTCTTCTCCATGGTCGCCATTTCAGCTTCGGCAACCTTGGTGTTGCGGCATTCGTCGATGAACGCAGCCAGTTCAGGGTTATTTGCTGCCGCTTTCTGCGCCAGCGGGTGACCGGCGGCAACCGCCAGGTAAGTTGCACCCATAAAGGTGTCCGGGCGGGTGGTGTAAACGGTCAGCGTGTTGTCGTAGCCGTTGACATCAAAGGTGATTTCCACGCCTTCAGAGCGGCCAATCCAGTTGCGCTGCATCGTTTTAACGGTGTCAGGCCAGTGATCAAGACGGTCCAGGTCGCGCAGCAGTTCGTCAGCGTATGCAGTGATTTTAATAAACCACTGTGGGATCTCTTTACGCTCAACTTTAGTGTCGCAGCGCCAGCAGCAGCCGTCGATAACCTGCTCGTTCGCAAGGACCGTCTGGTCGTTAGGGCACCAGTTGACCGCAGAAGTTTTCTTGTACACCAGACCTTTTTTATACAGTTCGGTGAAGAATTTTTGCTCCCAACGGTAATATTCCGGGGTGCAGGTCGCCAGCTCACGGCTCCAGTCATAACCGAAGCCCAGCATCTTGAGCTGGTTTTTCATGTACGCGATGTTGTCGTACGTCCACGGTGCCGGTGCAGTGTTGTTTTTCACTGCAGCGCCTTCAGCTGGCAGGCCGAATGCATCCCAGCCAATCGGCTGCAGAACGTTTTTGCCCAGCATACGCTGATAGCGGGCGATCACGTCACCGATAGTGTAGTTACGTACGTGGCCCATGTGTAGTCGACCAGAAGGATAGGGAAGCATAGACAGGCAGTAATACTTCTCTTTGCTCTCGTCTTCGGTAACTTCAAATGTGCGCTTCTCATCCCAGTGAAGCTGTACTTTGGATTCTATCTCTTCCGGGCGGTATTGCTCTTGCATGGCAGCCAGTGGTCCTGTTTTCAATACAGCTACAAACGTAGCTTTAGATGTGGTGTTTCAGATCCGCATAGCATAGCCCAAACGTCCGCGTCAAAACAGCCTTTCGCGCATTCAGCATTGAATTCCCGCAAGGATAAATATTGCACGAATTTACATACTCTGTGGACAGTCTTGCAAAGCGTAGTGTAAATAACGTCTATTATTATAGACAGTTAACGACCCAGGAGGCGAAGCGATGAACAAGGTTGCTCAATATTACCGTGAACTGGTGACGTCACTTAGCGAACGTCTGCGCAATGGTGAACGCGATATCGATGCGCTGGTGGACCAGGCACGTCAGCGAGTTATGCAGACCGGGGAGTTAACGCGAACCGAGGTAGAGGAACTCACCAGGGCCGTCAGACGCGACCTTGAAGAGTTCGCGCTCAGTTATGAAGAGAGTCTCGATGAGGAGACTGACAGCGTTTTTATGCGGGTTATCAAGGAGAGTATCTGGCAGGAGTTGGCGGATATTACTGATAAAACCCAGCTTGAATGGCGCGAAGTGTTTCAGGATCTGAGTCATCACGGGGTTTATCACAGTGGCGAGGTGGTCGGGCTGGGGAATCTGGTTTGTGAGAAATGCCACTTCCATTTAGCCGTTTATACGCCAGATGTGCTGCCGCTATGCCCGAAATGCGGTCACGATCAATTCCAGCGCAGACCGTTCGAACCGTGATTTTTGTGCCGGATGCGACGTGAAGCGTCTTATCCGGCCTACTCACTACGCGTAAAACTTCAGGCGCTCAGCCAACAGATCGACAAAACCTTGTCGGTCGATATCAACCATAACCGTGGCGTTGGGGTTATTTCCGCTGAGGAAAAAGTAATCCACCACGGTCATGCCTTGCGTGTATTTTCCCTGCGTCTCTACGCCGACCCAGCGTTCAACGGTGGTAAACAGTTCGGGCTTTAGTAGCCAGGCAATAGTGCACGGATCGTGTAGCGGTGCGCCAATGAATCCCCATTTCTCGTCTTTGTGATATTCGAAGAAAAAATCCAGTAACTCAGCGACAATGGTCGCCACAGGATTGCCAATCGCGCGGAATCGCTCGGTATCTTCACGATGAATTTGCGCTTTATGTGTGACGTCCAGCCCGGCCATCACAACTGGAATACCTGACTGAAACACCATCTCTGCCGCTTCGGGATCAACATAAATATTGAATTCTGCGGCCGGCGTCCAGTTTCCCAGACCCATCGCACCGCCCATAATTACGATGCGGGCGATTTTTTCATGCAGTTCGGGATGGCTGTTCAGCAGCAGCGCCACGTTAGTTTGTGGTCCGGTAGACACAATAGTGACAAGTTCAGGGCTTTCGCGCAGGGTTTTCGCCATCAACTCTACGGCGGTACAATTTTGCGGGGCGAAAGCCGGTTCCGGCAGCGCCGGGCCGTCCAGACCGCTCTCACCGTGGACGTTATCGGCGATAATCAGTTCGCGCATCAGGGGCTTTATTGCGCCCCCGGCAACGGGGATATCGCTGCGACCTAAAAGCGTCAGCATACGCAGCACATTACGCAGGGTTTTATTGGGTGTCTGGTTGCCCGCTGACGATGTTATCGCTTTAACATCAAGTTCAGGTGAGGCGAGGGCGAGAACAATTGCAATAGCGTCGTCATGACCTGGATCGCAATCAAACAGGATCGGAAGTGCCATTGTGACTCCTTGTAGATGGGACTTTGTGACAAGGTTAACGCCGGGCTGTATGTGATTCGAGAAGCGAAGAAAGAAAGCGTGATTTGGCGCGCACTTTGATGTGCGCGCCGGGAAGATTAATGCAGTATTTTGGCGAGGAAGTCTTTGGCACGGTCTGATTTCGGATTGGCAAAGAACTCTTCTTTCGGTGAGTCTTCCACAATTTTACCTTCATCCATAAAGATCACCCTGTTCGCCACCTTCCGTGCGAAGCCCATTTCGTGGGTGACCACCATCATGGTCATCCCTTCATTGGCCAACTCGACCATAACGTCCAGGACTTCGTTGATCATTTCTGGATCGAGCGCTGAGGTGGGTTCATCAAACAGCATGGCGATAGGATCCATACATAGTGCCCGGGCAATGGCCACGCGCTGTTGCTGTCCACCGGAAAGCTGAGCCGGAAATTTTTCGGCATGGGCAGATAATCCCACACGTTCAAGCAGCTTTTGTGCTTTCTCGCGCGCGGGTTTTTTATCGCGTTTAAGCACTTTCACCTGGGCCAGAGTCAGGTTTTCGATGATCGACAAATGTGGGAACAGTTCAAAGTGCTGGAAGACCATGCCCACGCGAGAACGCAGTTTGGCCAGATCGGTTTTTTTGTCATTCACCACGGTGCCGTCAACGGTGATCACACCCTGTTGCACAGGCTCCAGGCCGTTTACCGTTTTGATAAGCGTTGATTTACCGGAACCTGACGGACCGCATACCACCACTACTTCACCTTTTTTCACTTCCGTGGAGCAGTCGGTCAACACCTGAAAGTGACCATACCATTTAGAAACATTTTTCAGGGTAATCATTAAACTGTCCTTTTCTTCAAATAGCTGACCAACAACGATGCGCTCAGACTGAATACAAAATAGACGGCGCCAGCGAACAGGATCATCTCGACCTGTGTGCCGTCACGCTCGCCAATGGTGGAGGCGGTACGGAAGAAATCTGCCAGACTTAATACGTAGACCAGCGAGGTATCCTGGAACAGGACGATGCCCTGAGTAAGCAGCAACGGCACCATCGCGCGAAATGCCTGCGGAAGAATAATGAGCTTCATCGACTGCCAGTGGGTCATCCCTAACGCCAGTGCGGCGCTGGACTGTCCGCGGGAAATACTCTGGATCCCGGCTCGGATAATCTCTGAATAGTACGCCGCTTCAAACATCGAAAATGCCACCATCGCTGAGATGAGGCGAATATCAGTTTTCGGCGACAGACCTAATACGTTCTGTAAGAACCCCGGCACAATCAGATAGAACCACAGCAGCACCATGACCAGCGGAATAGAGCGGAATACGTTCACGTAGATCTTCGCAAACCAGGCAATGGGCGCGAAGCTGGACAGACGCATTACCGCAAGGATAGTTCCCCAAACGATGCCAATAATGACCGCCGTAACGGTAATTTTCAGCGTGATGAGCAGCCCGTCCAGCAGATACGGCAGGGAGGGGACAATTGAACTCCAGTCAAATTCGTACATTATTTGCCTCCCAAATTGCCAGGCAGGCGAGTTTTACGTTCAACCAGATTCATCACCAGCATAATAAAGGCGTTAATCAATACGTAGGCAAGAGTGATAGCCGTAAACGACTCCCAGGCGTGGGCAGAATAATCCAGCAGTTTGCCCGCCTGTGCCGCCATATCGACCAGACCGATGGTCGAGGCGATGGCGGAGTTTTTCACCAGGTTCATCATCTCTGACGTCATTGGCGGCACGATCACGCGGTAGGCGTTAGGCAGCAGAACATAGCGATAAGCCTGCGGTAGCGTCAGCCCCATCGCCAGCGCGGCGTTTTTTTGCCCGCGAGGCAGAGACTGAATCGCGGCGCGCACCTGCTCACACACGCGGGCGGCGGTAAACAGCCCCAGGCAGAGCATTGATGAGAGGAAGAACTGGATGTTGGGATCCAACTCCGCCTTGAACCACATGCCGATGTTTTCCGGCAGCAGTTCGGGGATCACCAGATACCAGGTAAAAAACTGGACGATAAGCGGAACGTTACGAAACAGTTCAACATACAACGTGCCAATCCCGGAAAGGAAACGGTTGGGAACGGTGCGTAAGATGCCGAATAAGGAACCGATTAGAAAAGCAATAATCCAGGCGGTGATAGATAACGCGACGGTGACCTGGAAACCACTCCAGAGCCAGCCGAGATAGGTGGTGTTGCCGAACGGGGCTTCCTGTAAAAAAATACCCCAGTTCCAGTCTATAGACATAAATCTACTCCAGAAAAAAAAGGGTAGCAGCGCTACCCTCGAAGATTGTCATTCAGCGTTTTTCGGTTTTCGAGCCTGATGGGGAACGACCATCAGGCTTATAGTCTGTCCGTGCCGAGTAACAATCGAGAGGGAGGAGAAGCCTCCCTGATTACACTTCATCCTTCAAGCTGTCTCATCGTTGGCTGCCTTTACTCATCCCGGTCACTTACTCATGTAAGCTCCCGGGAATTCGCTCAGTTGCCGCCTTGATACAACTTGAAAGATTTTGTGTACTCTTCTAATTAATTAGTTAAGTGCTTTATCATTCGGTTCTTTGAACAGGGCTTTCATCTCGCTCGACAGCTCGAAATTCATGTTCAAATTCTTCGGCGGAATTGGGTTTTTAAACCACTTATCAAACCATTTTTCCGCTTCGCCTGAGGTTTGTGCCTGCGCAATGGTGTCATCCATCAGCTTTTTGAACGCGACGTCGTCTTTACGCAGCATACAACCATACGCTTCCTGAGATTGTGGCTTGCCGACGATCTCCCAGTTGTCCGGTTTCTTCGCCTTCGCACGTTCACCAGCCAGCAGGGCATCATCCATCATAAAGGCGACGGCGCGACCGCTTTCCAGGGTACGGAAAGAGTCACCGTGGTCTTTCGCGCTGATGATGCGCATATCCATTTTTTGTTCTTCGTTGAGCTTATGCAACAACACTTCCGAAGTGGTACCGGAAGTCACAACCACCGCTTTGCCTTTCAGGTCAGCAAAATCTTTGATGTCGCCGCCTTTTTTCGCCAGCAGGCGGGTGCCGACAACGAAAATGGTGTCAGAGAACGCCGCTTGTTTCTGGCGCTCAACGTTGTTGGTGGTGGAACCACACTCAAAGTCGAAGGTGCCGTTTTGCAGCAGCGGGATACGGTTCTGGGAGGTAATCGGAATCAGTTTGACCTGCAGGTCTGGCTTGTTCAGCTTTTTCTTCACGGCCTCAACAATTGCGTTGGAGTAATCCTGTGAATAACCGACCACTTTTTGCTGATTATCGTAGTAGGAGAACGGGACCGAGGATTCACGGTGTCCGACAACGATCACGCCATTTTTAGCGATCTTATCCAGGGTGCTACCTGCCGCAGGGGCGGCATCTTCGGCGTGCGCCAGACCGGCAGACATTCCCATGACCAGCATGGCTGTGGCGAGCTTACGTAATTGCATATCCAACTCCTTTATCGTCTGCGTCAGGGACGCATTGATACCCATTGTGATGTTGTTATTGTTTGCTACTTAAAAGTGCAGTCTTGTATATGTTTGTTAACATTTAGTTTGGATGAATGTAAAGAATTTGCTGTGTTATTGTTTATTTTTGCGAAGTGCGCCGCACCATTTGGGGGCAAAAATATCTTGTTGCACTTTTCAGGTGCTACCTGTGCTCAATGCTGGTGCGACCAGGTTGCACATTCAACCAAAACAGCGTTTGCCTTGTATAACAAAGCAATAGGCGTGCCAGAATGGGGAGGAAAGGGTTTTTGTAGGCCGGATAAGCAAAGCGCTATCCGGCGTGGTGAGGCGTGATTGCCGGATGGCGGCGTACCGCCTTATCCGGCCTACGAATTTAACGGCGACGCTGGCGTAGACTCATGACGATCGCGCCAAAGCCAAACAGTGCGGTAAGCAGCCATAGCGGCCAGTTACCGGTACGCGCATACGGCGTGAGGCCCGTTGTCGGGGTAACGCTGGTGGTTAGTACCTGTCGGGTAAACTGCGGGATCATGGCCTGTACTTCACCTTGTGGGCCAATTACCGCTGTGATGCCATTGTTAGTGCTACGCAACAGCGGACGTGCCAGCTCCAGTGACCGCATGCGTGCCATCTGGAAGTGCTGCCACGGACCAATGGATTTACCAAACCAGGCATCGTTGGAGATGGTCAGCAAATAGTCCGTATCCGGGCGGAAGTTATCCCGTACTTGTTCGCCAAGAATAATTTCGTAGCAGATTGCCGCCGTCAGCTTAAAGCCGTGTGCCTGAAGCTGTGGCTGCACATACGGCCCTCGGCTGAAGGATGACATGGGTAAGTCAAAGAACGGCGCCAGCGGGCGTAGAATCGATTCCAGCGGCACAAATTCACCAAATGGGACGAGGTGGTTTTTGTTGTAGCGATTAGTGGAGTCGTAACTGTATGGACTGTCTTTGCCCAGCGTGATGATGGTGTTGTAGGTATCGTAGCGGTTCTGCTTGTTAAGGCGGGCGTCAACAATACCGGTGATTAGCGTGCTGTTTTTAGATTTTAACAGGTCATCCATCATGCCGAGGAAACGCTGCTGATTGATTTCCAGATCAGGAATAGCGGACTCTGGCCAGATGATCAGCTGCGATTTGCCCATCTCAGGCTGCGTCGCATCAAGGTAAATCTTCAGCGTGTTGATGAGCTGACCTTCATCCCACTTCAGCGACTGCGGAATGTCACCTTGCACCATCGAAACTTGGGTGGTTTTTTCTAGCTCCAGCGTATACCACTGGATGTAGCGCAGTGGGAAGGGCAGTGCAAACAGCACCACGGCAGCAACCAGGGGACGCCAGTTACGTGTGACTAGCGCCAGCGCCAGCAAACCGCTGACCATCATCAACAGGAAGTTTATCGCCTCAACGCCCATTACAGGCGCCAGACCTTTCAGCGGACCGTCGATCTGGCTGTAGCCAAACTGCAGCCACGGGAAGCCGGTCAGCACCCAGCCGCGCAAGAATTCGGTTACCTGCCAGACTACCGGTGCAGCAATCGCCACCCGCAGCCAGCTGGTTTTCGGCCACAGGCGTGACAGAATTCCAGCAAATAAACCTGTGTACAGCGAGAGGTACGCCGCTAGCAATACCACGAGGAATACGTTAACCGGGCCAGGCATACCGCCAAATTGCGCAATGCTGACATAGACCCAGTTGATGCCGGAGCCAAAAAGCCCCATTCCCCAGAAATAGCCGATAGCGGCAGACTGGAGCGGGCGGCGGTTGAGGGTTAACGCCTGCAGACCGATCAGCGAAATAATCGCCGCAGGCCAGATGTCATACGGAGAGAAAGCCAGCGTTCCGCAGGCACCGAATAATAACGCCAGCAGCAGGCGAATGCGCTGGCGTTCAATTAAAGGGGCAAATGCCATGTAGTCTTTGATCCAGTTTCGGGTTTATTCGTCCAGTTTTGGCTGGGGTGAGTCGTCCGGAATTCTGACATGAACCTGAATAATACGACGACTGTCGGCCATGGCGACCTTGAACTGGTAACCATCAATGTCGATAGTCTCTCCACGTGCGGGCAGATGACCAAAGGCCTGCATCACCAAACCACCAATGGTATCGACTTCTTCGTCGCTAAAGTGGGTGCCGAAGGCTTCGTTGAAGTCTTCAATCGGCGCCAGCGCGCGAATGGTCCAGGTGTGGCGGCTGAGCTGACGGAAATCGATATCGTCTTCTTCGTCGTACTCGTCTTCGATTTCACCGACGATCAGTTCAAGAATGTCCTCAATGGTCACCAGACCCGAGACACCGCCGAACTCGTCGATAACGATAGCCATATGGTACCGCTGAGAGCGGAACTCTTTCAGCATGCGGTCAACACGCTTGCTCTCAGGTACGACAACTGCCTGGCGTAACACTTTTTCCATGCTGAAGGCTTCGGCATCGCTGCGCATAAACGGCAGCAAATCTTTCGCCATCAGAATCCCTTCAATGTGATCTTTGTCTTCGCTGATCACCGGGAAACGCGAGTGGGCGGACTCGATGATGACATCAAGGCATTCGTCCAGGGTCTGGTTGCGTTTCAGGGTGATCATCTGGGAACGGGGGATCATGATGTCGCGAACGCGCTGGTCCGCAATGTCCATCACCCCTTCGAGCATATCGCGCGTATCTTCATCGATAAGGTCGTTTTGCCCGGAATCACGGATCAGCTCCAACAGTTCGTCGCGGTTTTTTGGTTCACCGTGGAAAAGTTGGCTCAGTAACAGGGAAAAAAATCCCTTTTTGCTGTGTAAGGTGTCACTACTGTGTGAATTGTCGTCGCTCATGGCGTCGTATGGGTTCTCATGTTAGTTAATAGGTTGCTCAAGGCACGTAAACTCAGTGCCCGGCGTCGAAATCTGCGGCCGGCTGTACCGGCAGCAGGTTATTCCTTCTCGGCAATGTACGGATCCTCATAGCCCAGAGCAAGCATAATCTCTGTTTCGAGGGATTCCATTTCTTCTGCTTCGTCGTCTTCGATATGGTCGTAGCCCAAGAGATGCAGGCTACCGTGTACCACCATGTGCGCCCAGTGGGCTTCAAGGGGCTTACCTTGCTCCAGAGCTTCCTTTTCAACCACCTGACGGCAGATGACCAGATCGCCCAGCAGTGGCAGTTCGATGCCTGGCGGAGCTTCAAACGGGAAGGACAGCACGTTGGTTGATTTGTCTTTCCCGCGATAGGTCAGGTTCAGTTCGTGGCTTTCAGCATCATCGACCAGGCGAATAGTAACCTCTGACTCTGCCTGAAACTGCGGGATCACCGCATCCAGCCATGCCTGAAACTGGCGCTCATCCGGTAAACCGGCGTTATCTTCACATGCCAGCTGTAAATCGAGAATAACCTGACTCATTTTTGTTCCTGCTCCTGGGCTTCACGCTTACGTTCCGCTGCCTGTTCGGCTTTACGTTTCTGTTCTGCTTCTTCCCAGGCTTCATACGCCGTCACGATACGGGCAACCACCGGGTGGCGTACCACGTCTTCGCTATGGAAGAAATTAAAGCTAATTTCGTCAACCTCAGCCAGCACTTCGATAGCATGCCGTAGGCCGGATTTGGTGCTGCGCGGTAGGTCAATCTGGGTGATGTCGCCCGTGATAACCGCTTTGGAGTTGAAACCAATACGGGTCAGAAACATCTTCATCTGTTCGATGGTGGTGTTCTGGCTTTCATCAAGGATGATGAACGCATCGTTCAGCGTACGGCCTCGCATATAGGCCAGCGGGGCGACCTCAATAACGTTACGCTCAATAAGTTTCTCGACCTTCTCAAAGCCGAGCATTTCGAACAGCGCGTCATACAGCGGTCGTAAATAGGGATCGACTTTCTGGCTAAGATCGCCTGGCAGGAAGCCCAGTTTTTCACCGGCTTCAACCGCCGGACGGGTCAGCAGAATACGGCGGATCTCCTGGCGTTCAAGCGCATCGACCGCGGCGGCTACCGCCAGGTAGGTTTTACCCGTACCTGCAGGGCCGACGCCGAAGGTGATGTCGTGGTCGAGAATATTGGCGATGTACTGCGCCTGATTCGGCGTACGCGGTTTGATCACGCCACGCTTAGTTTTGATATTCACCGCTTTGCCAAACTCAGGCACGCTATCTGCGCTCTGCTCAAGCACACGCGCTTCTTTAATTGCCAGGTGAATTTGTTCCGGCTCAATGTCCTGCGTCTGGCCGCGCATTGGGGCGGTATCGACATACAGGCTACGTAAAATATCTGCCGCAGCGGTGACGCAAATCGGGCGACCGGTCAGCTTAAAGTGGTTGTCGCGGCGGTTAATTTCGATGCCGAGGCGACGTTCCAGCTGTTTGATGTTGTCATCAAAAGGACCGCAGAGGCTCAACAGGCGGGCATTGTCTGCGGGTTCAAGGGTAATTTCGCGAGTGTCTATGTTCAAACCGTTCCTCTTATGCAGATATCGCCGGACGTTGAACATTTACCGGCATGTAGGGAAATTATTCACGCCACAGGGAAAAGGCGCAAGCATTGCGATAAATATGGGGGTGTAGGAAGGAAATACAAGACCCTCCCCGTCATACTTCAAGCCGCAGAGGCGTTGCCTGTACTCGCGCACCCCAGTCACATAGTTATCTATGCTCCTGGGGATTTGCTCGTTTATCGCCTTTCTGCAACTCGAATTATTCAGGGGATAGAGGAGGGGTTATGGTAATTACGGCTGATAAATGCCGACACCCAGATCGTTCTCCTTGCGGGTACGCGCAATGACCGACTCCGGACTTTCCGCGATGCGCAGGCCCATTTCGTCCTCGGTACGCACGACTTTGCCGCGTAGAGAGTTAGTCCAAACGTCGGTAATTTCAACATCCACAAACTTACCGACCATATCCGGGGAACCTTCAAAGTTCACCACGCGGTTATTTTCGGTACGACCCGACAGCTCCATCACGCTTTTACGCGACGTGCCTTCGACCAGAATGCGTTGGACAGTGCCGAGCATACGACGGCTCCAGGCCGTAGCCTGCTGGTTGATGCGATCCTGCAGGATATACAGACGCTGTTTTTTCTCTTCTTCCGGGACGTCGTCAACCATATCGGCGGCTGGCGTGCCAGGGCGGGCAGAGAAGATAAAACTGTAGCTCATGTCGAAATTGACATCGGCAATCAGCTTCATGGTCTGCTCGAAATCTTGCGTGGTTTCGCCAGGGAAGCCCACGATGAAGTCGGAGCTAATCTGGATATCCGGGCGCGCAGCGCGCAGTTTGCGGATGATCGCTTTGTATTCCAGCGCAGTATGGGTACGTCCCATCAGGTTCAGTACGCGATCTGAACCGCTCTGTACCGGCAGGTGCAGGAAGCTCACCAGTTCTGGGGTATCGCGATAAACTTCAACGATATCGTCGGTGAACTCAATCGGATGACTGGTGGTAAAGCGAATACGGTCAATGCCGTCGATCGCAGCCACCAGACGCAGTAAATCCGCGAACGAGCCGGTTGTGCCGTCGTAGTTCTCACCGCGCCAGGCGTTAACGTTTTGTCCTAGCAGGTTGACTTCTCGTACACCCTGCGCCGCAAGCTGGGCGATTTCAAACAAGATATCGTCCGCCGGACGGCTGACTTCTTCACCACGGGTGTAAGGCACCACGCAGTAAGTACAGTATTTGTTGCAACCTTCCATTATGGACACAAACGCGCTTGGACCTTCAGCACGCGGCTCCGGCAGGCGGTCGAATTTTTCGATTTCCGGGAAACTGATGTCCACCACCGGGCTACGCTTAACGCTGCCGCGAACCTTGTTGATCATCTCCGGCAGGCGGTGCAGGGTTTGTGGCCCAAAAATAATGTCAACGTAGTGTGCGCGTTGACGAATATGATCGCCTTCCTGAGAGGCGACACAGCCACCCACGCCGATAATCAGATCCGGGTTTTTCTCTTTTAAGAGTTTCCAGCGACCTAACTGATGGAAAACTTTTTCCTGAGCCTTCTCGCGAATTGAGCAGGTATTCAGCAGCAGCACATCCGCTTCTTCCGCCACGTCGGTCAGTTGATACCCGTGGGTGGCATCCAGCAGATCGGCCATCTTCGATGAATCGTATTCGTTCATCTGACAGCCCCAGGTTTTAATATGGAGTTTTTTAGTCATCGACTTGCTCTTGCGAAATTGTGGCTGAAATGCAGGGCGCATAGTGTACTGCGTTGGCGCGGTTGTGACCAGTATGACGGATGTCAGCCTCAAGGGGTAAAAAATCCTGTAAACTTACACAATACATGTAACAGGATGATTGACCATGACAAATCAACCAACGGAAATTGCCATTGTCGGCGGGGGGATGGTCGGCGGCGCGCTGGCGCTTGGACTGGCGCAGCATGGATTTACAGTGACGGTAATTGAACATGCCGTGCCTGCGCCGTTTGTGGCTGACAGTCAGCCTGATATCCGTATTTCAGCCATTAGTTCCGCTTCTGCATCTTTGCTGAAAGGGCTGGGCGTCTGGGACGCGGTGCAGGGCATGCGCACTCATCCGTATCGTCGTCTGGAAACCTGGGAGTGGGAGAATGCCCACGTGGTGTTTGACGCCGCTGAACTAAAGCTGCCCTTGCTGGGCTATATGGTGGAAAACACCGTCCTGCAACAAGCGTTGTGGCAGGCGCTGGAAGCGCATCCCAAAGTGACTCTGCGGGTGCCGGCCTCACTGATTTCTCTGCATCAACATAATGATCGGCATGAGCTTGAACTGGCCGGTGGTGAAAAGATAACTGCAAAACTGGTGATTGGTGCTGATGGCGCGAATTCTCAGGTGCGTCAAATGGCCGGGATTGGCATTCATGCCTGGCAGTACGCGCAATCCTGTATGCTGATTACCGTGCAATGTGAGAATTCGCCGGGAGACAGCACCTGGCAGCAGTTTACCCCTGACGGGCCGCGTGCGTTTTTACCGCTGTTCGATAACTGGGCTTCGCTGGTGTGGTATGACTCTCCGGCACGCATCCGCCAGTTGCAGAGTCTCGATATGGCGCAACTCCAGGTGGAGATCGCTAAATATTTCCCTTCACGTCTGGGCTATGTTACGCCTGTTGCCGCAGGAGCGTTTCCCCTTACTCGCCGCCACGCGTTGCAGTACGTTCAGCCTGGGTTAGCGCTGGTGGGCGATGCCGCACACACCATTCATCCGCTTGCCGGGCAGGGGGTGAATCTGGGGTACCGTGATGTTGATGCGTTGATAGATGTGCTGGTGAATGCCCGCAGCTACGGTGAATCCTGGGCCAGCCAACGGGTACTGAAGCGCTATCAGAACCGCCGGATGACCGACAACTTCATCATGCAAAGTGGGATGGATTTATTCTACGCTGGATTTAGCAACAACCTGCAGCCTCTGCGTATTATGCGCAATCTTGGCCTGATGGCTGCCGAGCGCGCAGGCGTGCTGAAACGTCAGGCGCTGAAGTATGCGTTAGGGTTGTAGCTCAAGTGGTGCCTGATGGCGCTGCGCTTATCAGGCCTACGCGTCATGTAGGCCGGGTAAGGCTTACCGCCACCCGGCAAAGTAGTTTACTGGTAACGGAAAAGCAAAAAGCCCGCCGAAGCGAGCTTTTCTTAAATGGCTGGGGTACGAGGATTCGAACCTCGGAATGCTGGTATCAGAAACCAGAGCCTTACCGCTTGGCGATACCCCAACGGGCGCACCCACAGAGTGGACGACTTTTTGAAATTGGCTGGGGTACGAGGATTCGAACCTCGGAATGCTGGTATCAGAAACCAGAGCCTTACCGCTTGGCGATACCCCAACAATTTTTTGGATTAACCGAACTAAATCGATACATCCTTAATATGGTGGCTACGACGGGATTCGAACCTGTGACCCCATCATTATGAGTGATGTGCTCTAACCAACTGAGCTACGTAGCCAAATACTATCATATTCTTCGATGGCTGGGGTACCTGGATTCGAACCAGGGAATGCCGGTATCAAAAACCGGTGCCTTACCGCTTGGCGATACCCCAATGACCGTTGCGGTGAACCGCTATATCGAAGAAAAATGGCTGGGGTACCTGGATTCGAACCAGGGAATGCCGGTATCAAAAACCGGTGCCTTACCGCTTGGCGATACCCCATCCGTGCAACGCTTTCGGGTGAATGGTGCGGGAGGCGAGACTTGAACTCGCACACCTTGCGGCGCCAGAACCTAAATCTGGTGCGTCTACCAATTTCGCCACTCCCGCAAAAAAGATGGTGGCTACGACGGGATTCGAACCTGTGACCCCATCATTATGAGTGATGTGCTCTAACCAACTGAGCTACGTAGCCATCTTTTTTTCGCGTTACCTTATCGGCGTTGCGGGGCGCATTATGCGTATTGAGCCTTGAAGCGTCAACCCCTTTTTCATTGAAAATAGCTGGAATGTGACTGTTTGGTTAGGTTGCGAACAGCGTGACGCAATATTCGGCAATTATTAGTTATTAATTGTTTTTCCGTGCGTAAAACCGACATAAAAAAAGAGCCCCGTAGGGCTCTTGGCTGATGATGGGGTTACTTATAAGCCGACTGGTGCACACCAACCGCACGGCCTGATGGATCGTTCATGGTTTTGAAGGCTTCATCCCATTCGATGGCTTTGGCAGAAGAACAGGCGACGGACGGGCCACCCGGCACACACTCGGCGGCGCTGGCCACCGGGAACAACTCTTCGAAAATCTGACGGTACAAATACGCTTCTTTAGACGATGGGGTATTGTACGGGAAGCGGAAGCTGGCGGTTTCCAGTTGTTGATCGGAAACGTGCTCTGCCGCCACTTCTTTCAGCGTGTCGATCCAGCTATAACCGACGCCGTCAGAGAACTGCTCTTTCTGACGCCATGCAATGCTGGCCGGCAGGTAGGATTCAAAACATTCGCGCAGGACATGTTTTTCCATCTTCCCGTTACCGCACATTTTATCCTGTGGGTTGATGCGCATCGCGACATCGAGGAATTTCTTATCGAGGAAAGGTACGCGGGCTTCAACGCCCCACGCCGACATAGCTTTGTTGGCACGGGCGCAGTCGAACATATGCAGTGCCTGCAGTTTACGTACCGTTTCTTCGTGCAGCTCTTTTGCGTCTGGCGCTTTGTGGAAATAGAGGTAGCCGCCAAATACTTCATCGGACCCTTCACCCGACAGCACCATTTTAATGCCCATCGCTTTAATTTTACGTGACATTAAGTACATCGGCGTGGAGGCGCGGATGGTGGTGACATCATAGGTTTCAATGTGATAAATCACATCGCGGATGGCATCCAGGCCTTCCTGCACGGTGAAATGGATCTCGTGGTGTACGGTTCCCAGATGGTTGGCGACTTCCTGCGCGGCTTTCAGATCCGGTGCACCTTTCAGGCCCACGGCGAAGGAGTGCAGTTGCGGCCACCAGGCTTCACTGCGCTCTTGATCTTCAACACGGCGCGCTGCGTATTTTTTGGTGATGGCGGAAATCACGGAGGAGTCCAGACCACCGGACAGCAGCACACCATAAGGAACATCTGACATCAGGTGGCTTTTAACCGCGTCTTCCAGCGCCTGACGCAGTTCATCTTTATCCGTCACATTGTCTTTTACCGCGTCGTATTCGAACCAGTCGCGCTGATAGTACTGACGGATTTCTCCGTCTTTGCTCCACAGGTAGCTACCGGCCGGGAATTCTTTAATGGTGCGGCAAACCGGGACCAGCGCTTTCATTTCAGACGCCACGTACAGGTTGCCGTGTTCGTCATGGCCCATGTACAGCGGGATGATCCCGATGTGATCGCGGCCAATCAGATATGCATCCTGCTCGCTGTCGTACAGTGCGAAGGCGAACATGCCCTGCAGGTCGTCAAGAAAGTCAGGCCCTTTTTCCTGATACAGAGCAAGGATAACTTCGCAGTCGGAACCGGTCTGGAACTGATAGCGATCGCCGTATTCAGCACGTAACGCCTGATGGTTATAAATCTCGCCGTTTACTGCCAGGATATGCGTCTTTTTCACGTTGTACAGCGGCTGGGCACCGGCGTTGACGTCGACAATGGACAGACGTTCATGTGCCAGAATCGCGTTATCACTGGCGTAAATGCCCGACCAGTCCGGGCCGCGGTGACGCATCAGACGAGACAGTTCGAGGGCTTTTTTACGCAGTTCAACTGCGTCAGTTTTAATATCGAATACGCCAAAAATAGAACACATAACCTTCTCCGTTAACCCGTTGCGTGATGCTTTTTATGTTTGCTTAATAAAGAAAATGCCGCAAAGCCGCAGGGGGCGCAAGGAGTTTGGCGAACTGAAAAGAAAAAACTCAATGATGATTGTTGAATGATGAAAAAAGATTACACAATGAGCGTGTTTATTGATGAATCTTCAATAAAATGGCGGTTTTATTAGATGGGGTTCTTTTGTGTGCCGGCTAACGCATTCTTATGGCTATCCGGCACAACGTGGCTTAAATAACATCTATTTCGGCAACGGATGGGTAGATCCAGCTTGGTCGGAACGGCATGCTGTCGATATCATCCAGCGTGGAGACGCCAGACAGTACCAGAATGGTTTCAAGACCAGCCTGGAAGCCCGCCAGAATATCGGTACGCAGGTTGTCGCCAACAATAACGGTCTCTTCCGAGTGCGCCTGCATTTTGTTGAGCGCCGCGCGGATAATCCACGGGCTGGGTTTACCCACATAAAAAGGTTTACGGCCCGAGATCTTCTCGATACCGGCGCACAGCGCACCGCAGGCAGGATAAAAACCGCGGCCGTGCGTATCCGGGTTGGTGGCAATGAAACGTGCGCCATTGGCCACAAAGTATGCTGCTTTATGCATCATGTCCCAGTTGTAGGAGCGGGTCTCTCCGACAATCACAAAATCAGGGTTAACGTCGGTAATGGTAAAACCCGCTTTGTACAGTTCGTGGATCAGCGCGCCTTCACCGACGACGTAGGCTTTTTTCCCTTCCTGGCGACGCAGAAAATCGGCGGTAGCCATGGCGGAAGTATAAAAAACGCTGTCGGGCACATTCACACCTGCGGTGGCGAAGCGGTTCGCCAGATCCTGCCCGGTCTGCGAAGGGTAGTTAGTTAGCAGGACTAACGGCAAGCCCTTTTCCAGCACGCCGGTCAAAAATTCTGCCGCACCCGGTACAGCAACATTGTCGTGCATCAGCACGCCGTCGATATCACAAATTACATTCTTAATGGTCATGGACAATCCGACATCAAAAAAAAGAAGGCGTTACTATACACAAAATACACTCAATCATTCGAGTTGCCTCAACTAACGCAGAGGCAACTTGAAGGGTGAGGTGTATTAGCTTTCCAGCAAACGTTGCAGCAATGTGCCGTTGAGCATCGCGCGTTTCACCAGTGCAAAGGCACCAATAGCGGAGCGGTGGTCCAGGGTGGAGCGAACCACGGGCAAATTATGGCGAAATGCCTTCAACGCCTGGGCATTAATGCAGCTTTCTATCGCCGGAAGCAGGACTTTATCTGCCTCAGTAATTTCACCGGCAATAACAATTTTTTGCGGGTTAAATAGGTTAATGGCGATAGCAATGGTTTTACCCAGATGGCGACCCACGTGCTCAATGACTTCTGACGCCAGGTTATCGCCTTTGTTAGCCGCCTTACAGATGGCTTTGATACTGCAATCATCCAGCGTCAGTCGGCTCGGATAGCCCTGCTTGAGTAAATTCTGGACGCGATGTTCAATGGACGCGTTGGCCGCGATGGTTTCCAGGCAGCCAAAATTACCGCAGTGGCAGCGCTCACCCAATGGCTCGACCTGAATATGACCAATCTCGCCAACGTTACCGTTACGACCAATAAAAATGCGGCCATTGGAGATGATCCCAGCACCGGTCCCGCGATGTACCCGCACCAGAATGGAGTCTTCGCAGTCCTGACTTGCCCCAAAATAGTGCTCGGCAAGAGCCAGACTACGGATATCGTGACCGACAAAGCAGGTCACCTGAAAACGTTTTTCCAGCGCCTCGACCAGCCCCCAGTTTTCAACCTGAATATGCGGCATATAACGAATGACCCCGCTTTCCGGGTCAACCAGACCAGGCAGAATAACGGAGATGGCAATCAGTTCACGGATTTTCCGCTGGCAGCTGTCAATAAAGGTGGCAATGGTATTGAGCAGCGCATATTCCAGTGTTTCCTGGGTACGCTCAGGCAGAGGGTAATGCTCTTCAGCGACGGCTTTGCTGCTCATATCATACAGCGTTAGCGTGGTGTCATGACGACCCAAACGTACGCCAATAGCGTGGAAATTGCGGGTTTCGGTGACGATAGAGATAGCGCGGCGGCCCCCGGTGGAGGCCTGCTGATCCACTTCTTTGATCAGCCCGCGTTCAATAAGCTGACGCGTAATTTTGGTTACGCTGGCAGGAGCAAGCTGGCTCTGTTCGGCAATCTGAATGCGCGAGATTGGCCCATGCTGGTCAATCAGGCGATAAACTGCCGCGCTGTTAAGCTGTTTTACGAGATCAACATTACCTATTTGAGCTTGTCCGCCTGGTGTCATTCTTTCTCTTACTCTGTGACGACCTCGTTGCCATTAACGATGGTCTTGATAATTTTAAAGTCGTGCGTGAACGCGGTCAGATTGGCGACTTTGCCAGGGGCGATACTGCCGAATTGCTTGTCCACACCGATAGCGCGAGCAGGGTAGAGTGTTGCCATACGCAGCACTTCATCCAGCGCAATGCCACAATGTTCAACCAGATTACGTACACCTTCAATCATGGTTAATGACGAGCCGCTCAGGGTACCGTTCTCATCCACACACAGTCCATCGCGGTAGTATATTGTTTTACCAGCGAAAATGAACTGTTCAATATTTGCACCTGCCGGCGCGGTGGCGTCGGTTACCAGGCACAGTTTGTCACCTTTCAGGCGTTTGGCGTTACGGATGTTAACGTAGTCAACGTGCAGACCATCGGCGATGATACCGCAGTAAATATCGGCTTCATCAAGAATGGCGCCAGCCAGACCCGGTTCGCGGCCAGTAATGTAAGGCATGGCGTTGAACAGGTGCGTTGCAAAGGTAATGCCCGCGCGGAAACCGATTTTGGCTTCTTTTACCGTCGCGTTAGAGTGACCCGCAGAAACCACAATACCGGCATTGACCAGTCGGGTGATCACGTCGACTGGGACCATTTCTGGCGCCAGCGTGACTTTGGTGATCACATCGGCATTATCGCACAGGAAATCGACCAGCGCAGCGTCAGGTTGACGGACAAAACTCGGGTTATGGGTGCCTTTTTTCACCAGATTCAGCCACGGACCTTCGAGATGAAGCCCTAATGCCTGATTCGGGTGCTTCGCCAGGTATTCGCGCATCACGCGAACGCCTTGTTTCATCAGCTCATCGCTGGTGGTGATAAGCGTTGGCAGGTAGTTAGTGCAGCCCGATCTCTCATTGGCTTTCTGCATGATTTCCAGCGTTTCAACGCTGACAGCTTCTGCCGTATCGTTGAACTGTACGCCGCCGCAGCCGTTTAACTGCACATCAATAAAACCGGGGGAAAGAATGGCCCCATTCAGTGAGCGTTGTTCAATCTCCGGCGGTAATTCAGCCAGTGGGCAAACGCTGGCTATCAGGCCATCAGCGACAACAATCGCATGGTCATCAAGAATTTCGTGACCGGTAAAGATCCGGCCCTGGGTTAAAGCATACATTCCGACCCCCGATTTCAAAAAAATGCCGCCCTGCAACGCTTTCGGCAGGGCGGAAACATCATTACAGACCTTTAATATTTTCTGCTTCTAACTCGTTAAAGTATTTCAGCGTCTTCACTTTCAGTTCCATCGTGGAAGGCTCATCACAAACCACAACGGCTTTTGGATGCAACTGCAGGCAGCTGATGGTCCACATATGGTTGACATTACCTTCAACGGCTGCCTGCAGGGCCTGCGCCTTCTGGTGGCCCAGCACCAGAATCATGACTTCTTCGGCATCCAGCAGCGTGCCCACGCCAACGGTCAGCGCATATTTCGGTACCTGGCTTACGTCGCCGTCAAAGAAGCGAGAGTTCGCAACGCGAGTGTCGTGGGTCAGCGTTTTGATACGCGTACGAGAGGCTAAAGAAGAAGCCGGTTCGTTAAATGCGATATGCCCGTCGTTGCCTACGCCACCCATGAACAGGTGGATTTTACCGTAAGAACGGATTTTTTCTTCATACTGACGGCATTCTGCATCGATATCTGGCGCATTACCATTGAGGAGGTTGATGTTTTCTGCTGGAATATCAACATGATCAAAGAAGTTGCGATGCATGAAGCTGTGGTAACTTTCAGGATGTTCCTTTGGCAGGCCAACATACTCGTCCATATTAAATGTGACAACATGTTTGAAGCTAACCTGGCCTGCTTTGTGCATTTCGACTAATGCTTTATAGGCTGTCAGCGGGGTGCCGCCGGTCGGCAGGCCCAGAACGAACGGACGATCTGCCGTTGGTTTGAATGCATTGATACGGTTAACGATATGGCGAGCAGCCCATTTGCCGACTTGCTCAGCGGTATTCAGGGGGATCAATCTCATTCTTCACCTCAGTAGTAAATGTAAGCAGTTGGCGGATTGAATCGCTGTGCAGCATTAAGCGTAACCAGGTTTGCATCGGTAAGGATCAATCCGTTTCGATTTTTTTAATGATAAAATAAGTTTTCGTAGTTAGCCAGTAGAAGGGAGGGTTAATAACGATATTTGGTGACTTTAATCACAAAAAACACGCTTTTAATTTGCGATACGAATTAAATTTCCACACACTCTGAATGTAGATGAATGGTTAATATTGTTGGTCCAGAATATCTTGCTGTCAGAATTGGTCGCACAATAAAAATATGGCTTCAAAGGAGCCTAATCGGGGTCTCGTAGGGGGAATAAAATGAATATTTTAGGTTTTTTCCAGCGACTGGGTAGAGCGTTACAGCTTCCCATCGCTGTGCTGCCTGTCGCGGCACTGTTGCTGCGATTTGGCCAACCAGATTTGCTTAACGTACCCTTCATCGCGCAAGCGGGTGGGGCCATTTTTGATAACCTCGCGTTAATATTTGCTATCGGTGTGGCATCCAGCTGGTCTAAAGACAGCGCGGGTGCGGCAGCATTGGCAGGTGCGGTCGGTTATTTCATCTTGACCAAAGCGATGATTACCATTAACCCGGCAATCAACATGGGTGTTCTGGCAGGTATCATCACCGGTCTGGTCGGCGGTGCCGCGTATAACCGCTGGTCTGGCATCAAACTGCCTGACTTCCTGAGCTTCTTTGGTGGTAAACGCTTTGTACCAATCGCTACCGGCTTCTTCTGTCTGGTGCTGGCTGCTATCTTCGGCTACGTGTGGCCGCCGGTGCAAAACGCTATCCATGCAGGTGGTGAGTGGATCGTAGGCGCTGGTGCGCTGGGTTCCGGTATTTTTGGTTTCATCAACCGTCTGCTGATCCCAACCGGTCTGCACCAGGTTCTGAACACCATTGCCTGGTTCCAGATTGGTGAATTCACCAACGCGGCAGGTACGGTCTTCCACGGTGATATCAACCGCTTCTATGCGGGTGACGGCACTGCAGGTATGTTCATGTCCGGCTTCTTCCCAATCATGATGTTTGGTCTGCCGGGTGCGGCGCTGGCGATGTACTTCGCCGCTCCGAAAGCACGTCGTCCGATGGTTGGCGGTATGCTGCTGTCTGTGGCAATCACCGCGTTCCTGACAGGTGTTACCGAGCCGCTGGAATTCCTGTTCATGTTCCTGGCGCCATTGCTGTATCTCCTGCACGCACTGTTAACGGGTATCAGCCTGTTCGTTGCAACGTTGCTGGGGATCCACGCGGGCTTCTCCTTCTCCGCAGGTGCTATCGACTACGTGTTGATGTACAACTTGCCGGCTGCAAGTCAGAACGTCTGGATGCTGGTAGCGATGGGCCTGGTGTTCTTCGTCATCTACTTTGTGTTGTTCAGCGCGGTTATTCGTATGTTTAACCTGAAAACGCCGGGCCGCGAAGATAAAGACGACGAAATTATTACTGACGAAGCCAACAGCAACACCGAAGAAGGTTTAGCACAACTGGCCACCAGCTACATTGCTGCGGTTGGCGGTACGGATAACCTGAAAGCGATTGACGCCTGTATCACTCGTTTGCGTCTGACCGTTGCCGATTCAGCGAAAGTGAACGATGCGATGTGCAAGCGTCTGGGTGCTTCCGGTGTGGTTAAGCTGAACAAGCAAACTATCCAGGTCATCGTGGGTGCGAAAGCAGAATCCATCGGCGACGAAATGAAGAAAGTGGTTGCACGTGGTCCGGTTGCAGCAGCGTCTGGTGAAAGTGCGCCTGCAGCAGCCCCGGTTGCAAAACCGCAGGCCGTGGCGAATTCTGTCACTGTTGAAGCGCTGGTTTCTCCGATTACCGGTGATGTGGTTGCACTGGAGCAGGTGCCTGATGAAGCCTTCGCCAGCAAAGCCGTCGGTGATGGCGTGGCGGTGAAACCAACGGATAAAACCGTGGTTTCTCCAGCAGCGGGCACCATCGTGAAAATCTTCAACACCAACCATGCGTTCTGTCTGGAAACCACGAAAGGCGCGGAGATCGTGGTCCACATGGGTATCGATACCGTGGCGCTGGAAGGTAAAGGCTTCAAACGTCTGGTCGAAGAGGGGGCGGAAGTGGTTGCAGGTCAGCCAATCCTGGAAATGGATCTGGACTTCCTCAACGCTAACGCGCGCTCGATGATTAGCCCGGTTGTTTGCAGCAACAGCGATGATTTTGGCGGCTTGGTTATCAAGGCTGACGGTCACGTGGTTGCCGGTCAAACACCACTGTACGAGATTAAAAGTAAGTAATCGCTCATAGGCCGGAGAAGGCGTAAGCGCAGCCATCCGGCAACATGAAATGCGTCACCTGCGGCGGGGAGCAATCTCCGCCGCTTTTTTTTGCAGCAAATGCCCTCATAATGACTGTCTGATACGTATTTTGCGTAACTAAAGGTTGTCAGTCAGTCCTGCTTATAAGATCATACGCCGTTATACGTTGTTTACGCTTTGAGGAATCCACGATGAGTGAGGCTGAAGCCCGCCCGAGTAACTTTATTCGTCAGATCATCGATGAAGATCTGGCCAGTGGTAAGCACACCACTATCCATACCCGTTTCCCGCCGGAGCCAAATGGCTATCTGCATATTGGCCACGCGAAATCCATTTGTCTGAACTTTGGTATTGCGCAAGATTACCAGGGCCAGTGCAACCTGCGTTTTGATGATACGAACCCGGTCAAAGAAGATATCGAGTACGTTGAATCCATCAAAAATGACGTTGAATGGTTAGGTTTCCACTGGACTGGCGACATTCGCTACTCGTCGGATTACTTCGATCAACTTCATGCCTATGCGGTAGAGCTCATCAACAAAGGTCTGGCGTACGTCGACGAACTGTCTGCTGACGAGATCCGCGAATACCGCGGCACCTTGACGCAGCCAGGCAAAAACAGCCCTTACCGCGATCGTAGCGTTGAAGAGAATCTCGCGCTGTTCGAAAAAATGCGTGCCGGTGGTTTTGAAGAAGGCAAAGCCTGCTTGCGTGCGAAGATCGACATGGCCTCGCCGTTTATTGTTATGCGCGACCCGGTGCTGTACCGCATTAAGTTCGCTGACCACCACCAGACTGGCAATAAGTGGTGCATCTACCCGATGTACGACTTCACCCACTGTATCAGCGATGCGCTGGAAGGCATCACGCATTCGCTGTGTACGCTGGAGTTCCAGGACAACCGTCGTCTGTACGACTGGGTGCTGGACAACATCACTATTCCTGTTCACCCGCGCCAGTACGAATTCTCGCGCCTGAATCTGGAATACACCGTGATGTCCAAGCGTAAGCTGAACCTGCTGGTGACCGACAAGCACGTTGAAGGCTGGGATGACCCGCGTATGCCGACTATCTCCGGCCTGCGTCGTCGTGGTTACACTGCTGCCGCTATCCGTGAGTTCTGCAAACGCATTGGCGTGACCAAGCAGGATAACACCATTGAGATTGCCTCCCTGGAATCCTGTATTCGCGAAGATCTGAACGAAAATGCGCCGCGCGCGATGGCAGTCATCGATCCGGTGAAACTGGTTATCGAAAACTACCCGCAGGGTGAAAGCGAACTGGTCACTATGCCGAACCATCCGAACAAACCGGAAATGGGCAGCCGTGAAGTGCCGTTCAGCGGTGAAATTTGGATCGATCGCGCCGATTTCCGTGAAGAAGCCAACAAACAGTACAAGCGTCTGGTGATGGGCAAAGAAGTCCGTCTGCGTAATGCTTATGTGATCAAAGCTGAGCGTGTAGAGAAAGATGCAGAAGGCAATATCACCACCATTTTCTGTACCTACGATGCCGACACTCTGAGCAAAGATCCGGCTGATGGACGTAAAGTCAAAGGCGTTATTCATTGGGTTAGCGCGGCACATGCGCTGCCAATTGAAATTCGTCTGTACGATCGTCTGTTTAGCGTACCGAACCCTGGTGCTGCGGACGACTTCCTGTCCGTCATTAATCCGGATTCACTGGTTATCAAGCAAGGTTACGGTGAGCCTTCGCTGCAGTCCGCAGTAGCGGGTAAAGCCTATCAGTTTGAGCGTGAAGGGTACTTCTGCCTCGATAGTCGCTATGCAACGGCGGACAAGCTGGTGTTTAACCGCACCGTTGGTCTGCGTGATACGTGGGCTAAAGCGGGCGAGTAAGCCGCATTGCATCTTTTCAAACGCCGCGTTCAGCGGCGTTTTTTTGTCTTTATATCCCGCATTACAGGCTCTGTTTGCAGAGCGAATTAATTACTATTTAGCCTGATGTTTAGAATAAATTAATTTTCCATCAAAACCTTATGTTTTAGGTGAACGATGGACTGTAACCGTTTTCATCCATATGGAAAACAAGCAATTATTTCATTGTTGCAACGTTTTTTATCTGCGAGTGAAAATGTAACAGAAAGCAATCAAATATGTGCGGTTGCTCATGTTCTTACATACTGGTTACAAAAAGAGATTGATAATTCGCGTCGCGAAAAATAGTCTATTCATTGTAGTCAATGAGGTTTTCTCAACGCTAATTTTTTACTTTTTTGTTTTTCGCTGTTTGCCTTTGGTAACAGCATTTTATATGTCAAAGAGGATTAACATATGCGTACGTTTAGTGGCAAACGTAGTACGCTGGCGCTGGCTATCGCCGGTATCACAGCAATGTCAGGTTTAGTTGTCGTTCCCCAAGCCCAGGCTGAAGGTTTCTTTGATGATTCCACTCTAACAGGCGGCATCTATTACTGGCAGCGTGAGCGTGACCGTAAAGATGTCACTGACGGCGACAAATACAAAACCAACCTTTCTCACGCCACCTGGAACGCCAACCTTGATTTCCAGTCTGGCTATGTAGCCGATATGTTCGGTCTTGATGTGGCTGCCTTTACCGCGATAGAAATGGCGGAGAATGGCGACAGCGGACATCCAAACGAAATTGCATTTTCGAAGAAAAATAAAGGCTATGATGAAGATTACTCCGGCGATAAGAGCGGGATTAGCCTTTATAAAGCGGCGGCGAAATTCAAATATGGCCCAACCTGGGCACGCGCCGGTTATATTCAACCTACCGGGCAGACTTTGCTGGCTCCGCACTGGAGTTTTATGCCAGGTACCTATCAGGGTGCTGAAGCCGGTGCCAACTTTGACTATGGAGATGCCGGTGCGCTGAGTTTCTCCTACATGTGGGCCAACGAATATAAAGCACCGTGGCACACCGAAGTTGATAAATTCTATCAGGCCGATAAAAAGACCAGCGTTGATTACCTCCACTCGATCGGCGCGAAATATGACTTTAAAAATAACCTGCTGCTGGAAGCGGCATTTGGCCAGTCCGAAGGTTATGTTGATCAATACTTCGCGAAAGCCAGCTACAAATTTGATTTAGGCGGCAACCCGTTTACCACCAGCTATCAGTTCTACGGTACACGCGACAAGGTTGATGACCGTACCGTCAACGATATTTATGACGGTACAGCCTGGCTGCAGGCGCTGACTTTTGGCTATAAAGTAGCGGAAGTGGTTGATCTGCGTCTGGAAGGTACCTGGGTTAAAGCGGACGGGCAGCAGGGCTACTTCCTGCAGCGTATGACTCCAACCTATGCTTCTTCAAACGGCCGTCTGGACGTGTGGTGGGATAACCGTTCTGACTTCAACGCCAACGGCGAAAAGGCGGTTTTCTTCGGCGCAATGTATGACCTGAAGAACTGGAATCTGCCGGGTTGGGCTGTGGGTGCTTCTTACGTTTACGCATGGGATGCCAAGCCAGCGACCTGGCAGGCTAACCCGGATGCGTACTACGACAAAAATCGTACCATCGAAGAGTCGTCTTACAGCCTGGATGCGGTCTATACCCTGCAGGATGGTCGCGCGAAAGGCACCATGTTTAAACTGCACTTCACTGAATACGACAACCATTCAAACATCCCGAGCTGGGGCGGTGGTTACGGCAACATCTTCCAGGATGAGCGTGATGTGAAGTTTATTGTGATTGCACCATTCACCATCTTCTAATGCCAACTGCGGCGGGCCTGGTGCCTGCCGCAACGTTGAGGACTGTTCTATGAAAAAACTGATACTCATCGCCGTTATGGCATCTGGGTTGGTGGCTTGTGCACAATCTCCGGCACCAAAAGAAGACAGCCGTTTGAAAGAAGCCTACAGCGCCTGTATTAACACCGCGCAGGGATCGCCAGAGAAAATCGAGGCCTGCCAAAGTGTGTTAAACGTGCTGAAGAAAGAAAAGCAGCACCAGCAGTTTGCCAATGAAGAAAGTGTTCGCGTACTGGATTATCAGCAGTGTATCCAGGCGACGCGTACAGGCAACGATCAGGCCGTTAACGCTGATTGTGATAAGGTCTGGCAGGAAATTCGTAGCAAGAATACCGCGCAGTAAAGCGGAAAACGAAAAAGATAACGGGCGGAGAATTCTCCGCCCGTTTACATTTCAGAGCTTATGTTCCACCGGTTGATAATGGCGACTCAGGCGGACAAACAGCATAGCCGTGGCGGCGAGTCCGCACAGTGCCGCGCACATCAGCCACCATCCAGGTGAGCTTTTATCTCCGGTTAGCTGGACCAGTGCCGTGGATATGACCGGCGTCAGCCCTCCAAAAATCGCCGTAGCAAGACTGAAGGCCAGTGAAAAAACCACCGTACGGACATAGACAGGCATCACCTCGGTGAGTGCCGCGACCATTGCCCCGTTGTACATGCCAAAAAAGAACGAGAACCAAAGCAGGACCAGCGTCATGCGCGTGAAGTCTGGTGCGGCGGTGAGCCAGTGCATGGCAGGCCAGGTGGTGAGTAGTGCGAGTACGGTAATCCCCATCAATACCGGACGACGACCAATTCGGTCAGAAATCGCCCCGCCAATCGGCAACCAGATAAAGTTAGAGATACCGACCAGCATGGTAACGATTAGGCTGTCGCGAGCGCTCAGGTGGAGTACGGCCCTGCCATAGGTTGGGGTATAGACGGTAATGAAGTAGAACGTCGTGGTAGTCATTGCCACCAGCAGCGTACCCGCGGCAATGAGGCGCCAGTTTTTGATGATAGTAGTGAAAATTTCCCTGGTGTCGGGACGGTGCGTACGTTGTAAAAATTCGTCTGTTTCCTGAAGCGAACGGCGCAGGACGAAGATCAATGGAATAATCATGCAACCAATAAAGAACGGAATGCGCCAGCCCCATTCAGAGATCTCATCGTGCCCCAGCGTGGCATTCAGGCCGTAGCCGATCAGAGCTGCCACCACAATGGCGACTTGTTGGCTGGCGGACTGCCAGCTGGTGTAGAAACCTTTATTGCCAGGCGTGGCGATTTCAGAAAGATAAACTGAAACGCCTCCCAGCTCCACACCCGCAGAGAATCCCTGTAATAATCGACCGACTAACACCAGCACAGGAGCCAGCAGGCCAATACTTTGATAACCGGGTACCAGGGCAATCAGCAGGGTTCCGCAGCCCATGATCGCCAGCGTCACCATCAGTCCTTTACGACGACCAATTCTGTCGATGTAAGCACCCAGTACGATTGCGCCAATGGGCCGCATTAAGAAACCCGAACCGAAAACCGCAAAGGTTAACATTAGCCCGGCAAATTCACTCTCCGCGGGAAAGAAAGTCTTTGCGATATAGGTGGCGTAAAACCCGAACAGAAAAAAGTCGAACTGTTCGAGGAAATTACCGCTGGTAACCCGTAGTATTGCGCCGAAAGTTCCGGCGCGCGATGGTTGTTGTGTCATTGGGTTTGCTCCACTGTCTTATCATAATATTTATAGAGGTAAGAGTTTGCGGGCTAGTCGCTTGTGACCCCCGCCTGTTTGCCGCGCCGTTTCTCAATCGCCCACTTGAGTAAGGCTGCGCAGCGGTAAAATCCGTGGGCAAATTTTCCGTAAGGAATGGTCAGAAAAAGCGCCATGACTACGCCAAGATGAATGGCCAGTAAAATAGCCATCCATGAGGTGTCTCTTCCCGCCAGCAGCGCCAGACCGGTCAGACTGGTCAGCAGTAGCAGCAAAATAAAACCGCGGTCCATCGGTTTTTGCCGTGCGTCGCCATGTAGCGGTGAGCGCTTAAGATTCAGCCATAGTAAGCCAGCCGGGCCGACAACCAGACCAATGCCGCCCAACGTGCCCAGCATCACCGGAACGCTGAAGAACGGGTAGGGCGCTTCTATGCCTGCAAAGTAGTGATAGCCCGTTGCCACTACGGTGGCGGCAAAACAGAGCATAAAACCGTAGAAGGTAAAGTGGTGGAAACGGCGCCGCATCAGGGTGAAAGCATCATCCGCTTCGTTACAACCTTTGCCGTGGCCACCATCGAGATATTTCAGCGTCAGCGCATCGTGTGAGGCTTCAGCAATCTCGGCAGAACGCGGCATACCCGGAGAGATCTCTCTCCAGAAACGGATCACGCCCGCCATAAGCAAACCGATTGCCAGAATAAAGACCGAGCCAAACATCCATGCCAACAGGTTATGCGGGAAAATTTGATAGAAATCCCCGGCCAGCGGAGGATGGAATAGTGAACCTTTCAAACCTATGGCGAGGAGTAAAAACAGGATCAGACCGAATACCAGCGCCAGCGTCACGGTGACGCCTGCGCGACGATAAAGCGCGCCAAAGGCGGCGGGGTGCGCGTAGTGTTGATAGGTTTCAAGCCGTACTTCCGCCATCGCCTTCGGCACATTGATGGCAAATTCATGAGGCGGGGCATACTGACACGCGTGCAGGCAAGCGCCGCAGTTATGGCACAAGTTTGCCAGATAATTGATATCCGCTTTACCGAATTCCAGACGCTGAGTCATTGCCGGAAACACGGCGCAAAAGCCTTCACAATAGCGGCAGGCGTTACAGACCTGCATCACGCGTTCAACTTCCGCTTCCGGTTCGGTGATAATTTGCGCTTCGATGATCAAGTTCTCAAGCTGCTTCATGACGTCTCTCCTTACGTGCGGCCAGCGCGGCTTCTTTTCCGGCAATGCGACCAAAGGTGGTACCGATCGACATCCCCACACCTGCGGTGTAGCCCTTGCCCAGCACGTTGCCCGCCATCATCTCTCCGGCGACGAACAGGTTACGGCTTGGAAGCCCTGCAAAATGTACAGCGGCGCGTTCGTTCACTTTTAACCCAAGATAAGTGAAGGTGATCCCTGGCCGCAGGGCATAGCCGTAGTAAGGCGGTTGGTCCAGCGGTCGTGCCCAGTGCGTTTTTGCGGGTATCACATCTTTTGTGGCGCAGTTATCCAGAACGGTGTGGTCGAACTGACCGGGCTGGCAGGCGTTGTTGTACTCTGTCACGGTGTGGGTAAAACGTTCGGCATCCAGTCCTAACTGAAGGGCCAGCTCCGCTAGCGTATTGGCCTGCGCGCCGGGAAAGACCGGAGGCATGAAGTGGCCGATAGCTTTACTGTCGATAATGGAGTAGCCAATCTGTCCAGGCTGTTGAGCGACCAGGCGCCCCCAGATGGCGTAGCGTTTGGGCCAGAAATCTTCGCCTTCATCATAAAAACGCTCGGCATCACGGTTTACCACGATGCCGAGTGACACACAGTCCACGCGGGTGCAAATTCCCCCGTCATATAATGGCGCTCTGGCATCAATGGCCACGCAGTGTGACTGAGAGGGATCGCCGATAATGTCTGCTCCGGCATCCATCATAAATTTGAGCAATACGCCTTGGTTAAAGCGCGTGCCGCGGATCAGAAAGTTATCCGCAGGCCACTCGCCGCGGTCGTTTTCTCCCCACGCTTCTCGCAGCCATTCGCGGTTCGACTCAAACCCGCCAGCGGCAAGGACGCAAGACTTAGCTGCGATGCGCTCTTCGCCTGCCAGCGCCGCCACGAACTCGCCATTATGCAGTTCAAGCGCCTGAACGGGGGTGTTATAGCGGATCTGCACTCCCAGCTTTTCTGCGCTGCGATAATAGGCATTCACAAGGGCTTTTCCGCCGCCCATAAAAAAGGCGTTGGTTCGCGCCACGTGCAAAGCGCCGGAGAGAGGAGGCTGAAAGTTAACGCCGTGCTGGCGCATCCAGTCGCGGCATTGTGAAGAGGTTCGGATCACCAGACGCGCCAGCGCTTCGTTGGTATTTCCCTCAGTGACGCGCCACAGATCTTGCCAGAATTCTTCTTCAGGATAGCTTTCTACCAGCACATCCTGCGGCGCATCATGCATACAACGTAAATTACGGGTGTGTTGGGAGTTTCCCCCGCGCCATTCCCGGGGCGCCGCTTCGAGCAGGAGTACCGAAGCTCCTTGCTCCCGGGCGGTAAGGGCAGCGCATAAGGCAGCATTGCCACCGCCAATCACCAGAACATCAACCATCGTATACTCCATTACCATTTAACCAATTGTTAAATTTGTAATTAAAATGTATACGTACGGCTTGTGCGGGCGCTATGACGTAGCGCTAAAGAGGACTTTAGTTATTGTAAAGGATGGCACCTGGCCAGCTTCCTGCTTCTACCAGTTGATGCATCACTTTCGTCAGCACCACGCGGGCAGCGAGGCCCGCCGGGGTGAGCTCATCGTCAGAGAGGCTGACCAGAAAGTTGGGGCGGCTAAGTATCGGATTATGGACGCCGATCACTCTTAGGGTTTCTTTATCTAGATGGGAGATCGCCGCACCAGGCTGAAGAGTGGCGCCGATCCCGCTGCGAACGGCGCGCATCAATAGCGCCAGACCATCAATTTCGGTGGCGATCTCAATGTTCAGCGCGTGTTCCTGACTAATTGCCTCCAGCCTGCCGCGCAGACCGTGGCCAGGGCTTGGCATTATCAATGGAATACTCGCCAGTTGGGCTGGCGCAATATTTTCATCGACAATATCAGCCAGTAGGGTATGGGTCCCAATCAAAAACAGCCGTTCTTCAAGAATCGGTCTGGCGCTCCAGCGCAGGATCTTTTCTTTTTGAAACACGACAGCCAGATCAATCTGGCGGGTATTAATCATCCTTTCCAGGTTGCCAGAGAGGCTTTCCACCACATGCAGGCGAACATCAGCATAGCTTTCCCGCATGGCATTAATAAAAGGCATGCCGAGAACGGAAGCTGTACTGGGGGCCATGCCGACGCTAACATGCCCGGAAAGCCGGGCCTCGCGTGCGGCGAGGATCGCATCGTCTGCATGACGGAGTGCCAGCTGCGCCTGGGAGTAAAAAGCCAGTCCGGCGCTGGTGGGCGTCACGCCGCGCGAAGTGCGTTGCAGCAGGCGAATAGCGAGTTCGTTTTCCAGACGCGTCATTTGCTGACTGAGCGCCGAAACACCGATATTGAGATCGAGCGCCGCGCTACCCATGCTGCCGGTTTCTACAATACGAACAAAATAGCGTAGCTGGCGAAGTTCCATTTCAACTCTCCGGAAGGGCAATTAATTTTTACATTAAAGCAACATTGACGTAGAAGGAAGAGGGGGCAGGTCAAATTCGGGCCATAAAAAAAGCCAACCTTTAGGTTGGCTTTTCAGAACTCAGGAGATTACTTGCTGTCGTGAGCATGCTCATCTTCGCGGCAATCGCCTTCAGCGCAGTGACCGTAAAGATAGAGGCTATGGTTGGTTAAACGAATACCATGCTTAGTCGCAATCTCACGCTGGCGCGCTTCGATAGATTCATCGCTGAATTCAACCACTTTGCCGCAGTCGAGGCAAATCAGGTGATCGTGATGATGTTGCTGGGTCAGTTCGAAGACGGACTTGCCCCCTTCGAAATTATGGCGGGTCACGATACCGGCATCATCAAACTGGTTCAGCACGCGATACACGGTCGCCAGACCAATTTCTTCACCCATATCGATCAGGCGTTTGTATAAGTCTTCCGCACTGACGTGATGGTTATCCGGTTCCTGAAGAACTTCCAGAATTTTTAAACGAGGAAGCGTTACTTTCAGGCCAGCCTTCTTTAATGCGGTATTGTTGTCAGTCATGCGGAATCTGTCCTGTAGCTAAACGGTTCACTTCATTAAAAGAAGTGCCAGAAATTGCACTTGAGATAATGCGTATCATTATAGAACTGCCACGCCTAAATGAAAACTGCAAGTCTCTGGCATATATTGTTAATCAAAACGTGGTATCGCCAACAAAGACACTGTGCAATACCCGATTGGCATCCAGCCATTGTACAGGGTCAGGCGAAAAAGTTAAAAATTTGTAGCAATTATTTTGATTGGTTTTAACTATTGATGCGGCGCAGATGATGATCTGCGCCGCACGAAATCAGGCGTTAATGATTTCGTCGAGATGCAGTTCTGCGGAAATCTGCTTAACCCATTTTTCTACGCGTTCAGCTGTCAGTTCAGGCTGACGATCTTCGTCGATAGCCAGGCCAACAAAGTGATCGTCGTCAGCCAAACCTTTGGACGCTTCAAAATGATAGCCCGCCGTAGGCCAGTGGCCGACGATGGTTGCGCCGCGTGGTTCGATGATGTCGCGAATTGTGCCTAATGCATCACAGAAATATTCTGCGTAATCTTCCTGGTCGCCACAGCCAAATAGAGCAACAAGTTTGCCATTAAAATCAATGTCTTCGAGGGTCGGGAAAAAGTCGTCCCAGTCACACTGCGCTTCACCGTAGTACCAGGTTGGGATGCCGAGCAGCAGAATGTCATACCCTTCCAGGTCTTCTTTGCTGCTTTTTGCAATGTCATGGACATCGGCTACGTCTTTACCAAGCTGTTTTTGAATCATTTTTGCGATGTTTTCGGTATTACCGGTGTCGCTGCCGAAAAAGATGCCAGTGATTGCCATGAGTAAAATAACCTCTTGAAACTTATTGAAATGGTGGTGGCGCATTGCCCACGGATAACGGCAATCATAGCAGAACAGTCAGGCATGCGGAAACAGCAAACACGCAGGACTGCACTCTGTGCTACACGATTTATGATTTAGAGCAGGAATTCAGACTATGCCTGACCACGCAATGTGGCGAGTTGGGTCATCAGCATTTCTTCAATGAGCTCACTGCGACTCATATTACGCGCGTCCGCCAGTTCATTCAGTGCGTCAACGGCGTCGGCGTTCAGTTTCAGTTCGACACGCTTAAGCCCACGAACTTTATCGCGTTTAAGCTGATTACGTTTATTAATACGTAACTGTTCATCTCGCGAAAGCGGATTGGTTTTGGGTCGTCCCGGGCGACGCTCCTGCGCGAACAGATCTAATGTCGTACGGTCCGTTTGTTCTTTGGCCATGATCTTGGTGACTTCGGGGAAACAATCAGCCAGGCGTCTGCCCGGATGGATAGCGCGCCATCATACATCAGCAGGGGAGGCGCGCCAACGCCCATGCACGTAATCGCGCGCGGACGCTGAGTTTTTAATCAGTTAGCCTGTTCTGCCAGATAACGACGGATGGCGCGCAGCACCGCTTCCGGTTTTTCTGCATGCACCCAATGGCCCGCGCCGGCAATGACGTGTGCCCGCGCCTGTGGGAATTGCGCCAGTAGTTGATCGCGATATGCTTCGCTCACGTACGGTGAGTTGCCCCCAGGGATGAACAGCGTTGGGTGGTTCCATGCCGGGATGGTTTCCCAGCCGACAATATGCGGGTACTGCTCCCACAACACTGGGACGTTAAAGCGCCACTCACCGTCCACGAAGGATTTCAGCAGAAACTGGATCACGCCTTCTTCATTAAGGAATTGGCGCATCACGCCTGCCGCCTGCTGGCGTGAAGCGGCTTGCGCATCCGTCACTGCATTGATCGCCGCAAATATCTCATCGTGACGGCGGACATGATAGTCCACCGGGGCGATATCGATAGCCACCAGCCGATCAATGCGTTCTGGTGCCAGAGCGGTTAGCGCCATGACGGCCTTGCCCCCCATTGAATGACCAATAAAGGTGGCTTTCTCTATGTGTTGGGCATCCAGCGTATCCAGCAGATCTTGCGCCATCGCCGGGTAGTTCATCTCCGGAGAACGGGGCGAGAGGCCATGATTTCGCATATCCACCTGGATGATATTGTGATCGACAACCAGAGAGCGGGCCAGTATGCCCAGATTGTCCAGGCTGCCAAACAGGCCGTGCACCAGGACGATGGGAGAATTATTGTGCAGGTTTTGTGCAGATTGCGCTCGGATATTCAATTTCATGGCAAAGTTCTTTTTTTCACGCTAGCGGGTTAGGGTATCATGTTGACCATTCTGCCACACGGCTGCAACAACTACGGTTACTCCGAGTTTTTCCGGCCATCGGGCTTGACGCTATCCGCTGTTGGGATTTGCCTTTACACTACGCGTGTACAGTCCCAACAACTTGTATTCAGCTAAACACCGCACTGGATTAAGATGAAAACGATTGAAGTTGATGATGAACTCTATAGCTATATTGCCAGCCACACCAAGCATATCGGCGAGAGCGCATCCGACATTTTACGGCGTATGTTGAAGTTTTCCGCCGCATCACAACCTGCCACGCCGGTAGTGAAAGACGTCCGCGCTGTGCAACCTGTCGTGGAAGCCAAGCCGGTCAACCCTGTAAAAGATAAAGTACGCGCCATGCGTGAACTGCTGCTTTCCGATGAATATGCGGAACAGAAAAAAGCAGTGAATCGCTTTATGCTGGTGCTGTCTACACTCTATTCACTGGATCAACACGCATTTGCCGAGGCAACAGAATCGTTGCACGGTCGTACGCGCGTCTATTTTGCAGCGGATGAACAGACGCTGTTGAAAAATGGTAATCAAACCAAGCCGAAACACGTGCCAGGCACACCGTATTGGGTGATCACCAACACAAATACCGGCCGTAAATGCAGCATGGTTGAACACATCATGCAGTCAATGCAATTCCCTGCGGAATTGATTGAAAAGGTTTGCGGAACAATTTAATCCTTGCATTAGAAGGACCAGGCAATGGCAATCCACAAACGTGCAGGTCAACCTGCACAACAGAGTGATTTGATTAACGTCGCCCAACTGACGGCACAGTACTATGTACTGAAACCAGAGGCAGGGAATGCAGAGCACGCCGTTAAGTTCGGTACGTCCGGGCATCGCGGCAGTGCAGGTCGTCACAGTTTTAACGAACCGCATATTCTGGCTATCGCTCAGGCAATTGCTGAAGAACGTGCGAAAAACGGAATTACTGGCCCTTGTTACGTGGGCAAGGATACCCATGCACTGTCTGAACCGGCATTTATCTCTGTACTGGAAGTGCTGGCGGCAAACGGTGTTGATGTCATCGTGCAGGAAAATAATGGCTATACGCCAACGCCAGCTGTGTCTAACGCCATCCTGGTCCACAACAAAAAAGGCGGCCCGCTGGCTGACGGTATTGTAATAACGCCGTCCCATAACCCGCCGGAAGATGGCGGGATTAAATACAACCCGCCAAACGGTGGTCCGGCAGATACTAACGTCACTAAAGTGGTGGAAGACAGGGCCAATGCACTGCTGGCCGATGGCCTTAACGGTGTAAAACGTATTTCACTGGATGCGGCGCTGGCGTCGGGTCACGTGAAAGAACAGGATCTGGTACAGCCGTTCGTAGAAGGACTGGCAGACATCGTCGATATGGCGGCGATCCAGAAAGCGGGCCTGACGCTAGGTGTCGATCCGCTGGGTGGCTCCGGTATCGAATACTGGAAGCGTATTGCTGAGCACTACAAACTGAATCTGACCATCGTTAACGATCAGGTTGATCAGACTTTCCGCTTCATGCATCTCGACAAAGATGGCGCCATCCGTATGGACTGCTCCTCCGAGTGTGCAATGGCGGGTCTGTTGGCGCTGCGTGATAAGTTCGATCTGGCGTTTGCCAACGATCCGGACTACGACCGTCACGGCATTGTCACCCCGGCTGGGTTGATGAACCCGAACCACTATCTGGCGGTGGCGATCAACTACCTGTTCCAGCATCGTCCGCAGTGGGGCAAAGACGTTGCCGTCGGTAAAACGCTGGTCTCCTCTGCGATGATTGACCGCGTGGTGAATGACCTGGGTCGCAAGCTGGTGGAAGTGCCGGTTGGCTTTAAATGGTTTGTTGACGGTCTGTTTGACGGCAGCTTTGGCTTTGGTGGTGAAGAGAGCGCGGGCGCGTCATTCCTGCGTTTCGACGGTACGCCGTGGTCGACCGACAAAGACGGGATCATCATGTGCTTGCTGGCGGCGGAAATTACTGCGGTTACCGGTAAGAACCCGCAGGAACACTATAATGAACTGGCCGCGCGCTTTGGTGCGCCAAGCTACAACCGTTTACAGGCTTCCGCGACGTCTGCACAGAAAGCGGCGCTGTCTAAACTGTCTCCGGAAATGGTTAGTGCCAGCACGCTTGCCGGTGATCCGATCACCGCACGTCTGACGGCCGCACCGGGTAACGGTGCCTCCATTGGTGGTCTGAAGGTGATGACCGACAACGGCTGGTTTGCCGCACGTCCGTCCGGCACCGAAGACGCCTACAAAATTTACTGTGAAAGCTTCCTCGGCGCTGAGCATCGCCAGCAGATTGAGAAAGAAGCAGTAGAGATTGTCAGCGAAGTGCTGAAAAACGCGTAAACCGTAGGCAGGATAAGCATCTTATCCTGCCTGAATTCTGAGATTATGTTACCGCGTGTCGACGACAGGTCAGCGTCTGGCAGTCGATGCGCACTACACAGACCGCCTTGATCATATCGTCACGATAGCTGAACGATCTTCCCGGTGCAGCCTGGCGCATAATCACGTCCAGACCGTGCTCCATTTCTTTTCGATCCTGCACAATCGTCGCTTCTCCGCTGGCAATAATACTGGTGTAAGCGTAGCTGTAATCGCAGGCATTTTCTGCTTCAATTAGCCTATGATCGCCATCGAGCTCAACGCTTATTGCCGAGTTCTTACGTAGCAGACGCATCTTCTTCCCGGTGCGTGCGCCATGGAACCAGATTGTCCAGCGATCACCCATATATTCGTAACCAAAATTGACTGGCACGATGTAGGGATGGCTCTCATTATTGAGTGCTATCCGACAAATCTGGTGAGTTTTGATAATGGTGAGGATGTCATCAGGGTTGCTGATTATCCGTTCTGGGTTGCCCATGATTTTCAACTTACAAGTCAGTATGAAGAGAAAACGGACCGCAGATTGCAGCGGTCCGTGGTGCGCTTAACTGTGTTTATTTTTCAATTCGAAGCGTGGTGATACGAGGCCATATAACGTCCAACCCAGGAAGGTTACAATGGAGCCATACAACATAGCTTCTTCACGAGATGAGTAAAGTGCATAGAAGCTGTACAGGGCGCCAATGAACGCCACGACATTAGCAGACTTCGCTTTTACCGGGCTGACATTCGCCATTTTCTGAATAATAACCAGTGCGGCCATCGATAAAATGTACGGGATAATGTTCGTTACCACCGCCAGGTTAACCAGCACGTTGAACTGACTGTTCAGTGACGGGCTAATGGTCATCAGCGAGAGTCCGCTCTGGATGATTACGATCACCAGCATCCCCTGTACCGGAGCATCCACTTTGGTCACGCGGGAGAACACTTTTGGAAAGTAACCTTCATCTGCAGAAGATTTGAATACCTGAGCAATGGTGAACTGCCAGCCCAGTAGCGAACCACAGCAGGACATTACCATCAGTGCCATGATCACTTTCCCCACTTCTGGAGTGAACATCTGAGCAAAGGCCAAACCGAACGGTGCAGTTGAGTTAGCCAAATCCATATTCGGTACAATTCCGGCAATGACGTTAGTGGAGATAATGTAAATTACCGCTGCACCCAGCGTACCGCCCAGTACGGCGATCGGTACGTTACGTTCAGGATTTTCCACGACTTCGGCATTGGCACAAGCCGATTCCAGACCGAGGAATGCCCATAGCGTCATGGCAATAGAAGAGCCAACTGCGCCAAAGAATGGTACGTGATGCGGGTTCCAGGAGCTGGCGTAAAGGGTCGGACTAAACCAGAACCAGCCGATGATGCACAGACCGACAACCGGGATAATAACCCCCCAGACAGTCACACTACTGATCTGCCCGGTAATACGCGCACCGCCAAAGTTAGCTACGGTGCATATCCACAATACACCAATTGTCGCGAGCCCAATTTGCAGAGGCGTCAGCATCGCGCCGAACAGTTCGGTACCGTAACCGACGGCTGAAATGGCGATGGCTACGTTGGCAATCAGCAGCGAAACGCCATAGGTATAGTTCGCCATAAAATTACCGGATTTACCGAAAGCATATTCGGCATAGCCACCCATACCTCCTGATTTACGGCTGAACATACCGCACTTAGCAAACGCCCATGCCAGCGCCATCGACCCTACAGCGGTAACCAGCCATGAGATTATGGAAATAGTTCCGACTTCTGCCAGTTTTGTGGGCAGCATAATAATCCCCGAGCCCATCATGTTGACTATTGTCAGAATGGTGAGTTGGACAACGCCCATTTTGTTGGATTTAGCTTTGCTCATAATTGTTCCCCTTTCAGCAGGGCGCTTTGTGCTTCGCGTTGCTTAACGACGTAACACCATACCTGTTTGCGACCATCTTGCTCTTCGATATAGACGCCTTGTAACTCAGGCGCAAAACCAGGTAATAGATTGATTCCTTCTTCCAGTGCGCTGAAGTAGTGCAGCACCGCCCCGCCCCAGACTTCCCCCGGAACGACACACAACACTCCTGGTGGGTAAGGAAGCGCACCTTCAGCCGCAATGCGGCCTTCAGCTTCTGGTAGACGAACCAGTTCGACTTCACCACGCAGGTAGGCGTAGTTAGCATCCTGAGGAGTCATACTGACTCGTGGGAAATGTGATTTACGGAACATCTCTTTCTGCAGTTGTTTAACATTATGCCGGGAGTACAGGTTGTGCATTTCCTGACATAGCTGGCGCAGGGTATAACCGGCGTAACGCACTTCGTACTGCTTGTAAATCGACGGGAGAACTTCGGCTAGCGGAGCATCAGATTCCAGCAGTTTTTCAAACCGTACCAGTAGGGCGACAAGCTGTTGTAGCTTGGCCATGTCTTCGGCTGGCGTCAGCAGGAAAAGTATGGAGTTAAGATCGCATTTCTCTGGCACCACGCCGTTTTCACGCAGGAAGTTGGCGAGAATAGTGGCAGGGACGCCGAAGGTATCGTATTCGCCATTACGCCCGTTGATGCCTGGTGTGGTGAGCAACAGCTTGCACGGATCAACGAAGTACTGATGCTCAGCATAGCCTTCAAATGCATGCCAGTGCTCACCAGGTACAAAGTGAAAGAAGCGTAGATCGTTTGAAATCTCAGACGTTGCATAAGACTGCCATGGTTTGCCATCAACCATTTCCGGAATAAATGGGCGAATATGCTGGCAGTTATCAAGAATCAGTTTGCGTGTATCAATCCCGTTAACCACACAGTCCATCCACATATTGCGGCCGCTGACGCCTTCGTGCATTTTTGCGTTGATATCCAGGGCTGCAAACAGCGGATAAAATGGGCTGGTGGAGGCGTGCATCATGAACGCGTTATTCATACGCTTATGTGGCACGTAGCGAGACTGTCCCTTGATATGACTGTCTTTTTTGTGGATTTGAGACGTCTGGGAGAAGCCGGCCTGCTGTTTGTGAACGGACTGGGTGACCAGAATACCTGGGGAATTTTCGTTCAAATCCAACAACAGTGGAGAGCAATCAGCCATCATCGGAATAAACTGCTCATAGCCCACCCATGCCGAATCAAACAAGATGTAGTCACACAGATGACCAATTTTATCCACCACTTGGCGTGCGTTATAGATGGTACCGTCGTAGGTACCCAACTGAATGACTGCCAGGCGGAACGGACGGGTATCTTTCGCCCGTTGTGGGGCAACGTCACTCACCAGTTCACGCAGGTAATCTTCTTCAAAACAGTGGGCGTCGATCCCTCCGATAAACCCGTACGGGTTACGGGCAGTTTCCAGATAAACGGGCGTTGCGCCAGCCTGAAGTAATGCACCGTGGTGGTTAGATTTGTGGTTGTTACGGTCAAATAACACCAGATCGCCGGGCGTTAGCAATGCGTTAAGTACGACTTTGTTGGAGGAGGAGGTGCCGTTTAGCACAAAGTAGGTCTTGTCGGCGTTAAACACTTTTGCCGCATGCTTTTGAGCGATACAGGGGGCACCTTCGTGGATCAGTAGATCGCCCATTGCGACATCGGCGTTGCACAAGTCGGAGCGAAAAAGTGTTTCGCCGAAGTACTCAACAAACTGATTACCGGCAGGGTGACGACGGAAGAATTCACCACCCTGGTGTCCTGGGCAGTCAAACGCGCTGTTACCCTGGCTCACGTAGTCGACTAGTGCGCGGAAGAAAGGGGGGCGGAGTTGTGTTTCGTAATGGCTGGCAGCCGTTTCTAACTGACGACCATAGAAGGCGGTACGGGCTTCATGATGTTCGAATACGCCCGAGATCCGTGGCAGATACTCTGCCGGAACGCGTTCTTCATTTTCAGTCGCGATAAAAACGGGAATACCGTAGCCCGTGGCGTCAATTTCATCGAGTTTTCCACGTTCAATATCATTGACAGATAACACGACTGCTGCAACGTCAATAAAATTACTTTCATTAATACTCACAATATTACGTTGAGTGGAAAAACTATCAGGGCATGTACGACTAACGGCAATATTTAATTCAGACATTTTCATCTCTTTATTTCAGGTAATAGCAGGTCCTCAATTTCTCGAATAAGAAATTGATAGCTCCGGAAAAAAAGCAAAGTGCTGCCGCTGATAAATAAATCAGTAAATTGCTTTTTTTTAGATGCAAGAAACCCTAACCAGTCCGGTCACAGGTAAAGCAGGGTTCTGCAGGGTGAGCACCACGAAATACAGGCGTTAGCCTGCGATACAGAGGGTCAGGAAGACCTGTATGTTGGAGTGCCCTTAGTCGATAGACTAACGGGCATTAAAGAAATGAAAGTCGAAGCTGTTTCGGTGGGCGAACATCATAATATGCGTTGTCCGCCTTATATGCGGCATTGCACGGCTATTATTTTCCATTTTGTTTACCTTTCCTGTAATAGTTGAAGGTGCGGGTATTTTATCCAGGAAATGGCAACTTTCTGTGAAGATGATCAATAAAAAACGATCACTTTCAAAATATTTAATCGCTATTTATGCATATCGTGCGATAAAACGCTGTTTTTTTGCATTCGTGTTATTTTTTTGTATTTTTTATTTTTAAACGCATGAGTGGACACTGCAATAATTAATTATTGCAGTGTTGGAGATTATTAAAATTAATTTCTAACTTAGTTAAAAATAATGAATAACTATTCACGGCATAAACCGATAGCCGATCCCAGTTTCAGTAATAAAATGACGTGGACGGGCTGGGTCTTGTTCCAGCTTTTGGCGCAAGTGTGCCATGTAGATTCGCAGGTAGTGGCTGTGTTCGACGGCATTGGGTCCCCATACCTGGTTTAACAACTGGCGTTGGGTGAGCACTTTACCCGCGTTGTTTAGCAGGACCGCCAGCAGGCGAAACTCAATCGGGGTCAGATGTATTTCTTCTTCACCACGGTGTACCAGCCGCGCGGCAATATCCACTTTAATATTTGAGAATTGCACCACCGGTTCGGGCGTTTGCCCGGTTGCGTGGCGGCGTAAGGCCACGCGTAAACGCGCCTGCAGCTCGCCAATACCAAACGGTTTGCTGAGATAATCATCGGCACCGGCGTCCAGCGCGGCGATTTTGTCGCTCTCCTCACTGCGGGCAGAAAGCACAATCACCGGGATGGCGCTCCATTGTCGCAGGTCGCGAATAAAATCGATGCCGTCACCGTCCGGCAGGCCGAGATCGAGAATGATGAGATCGGGTTTTCGCGTGGCCGCTTGCAGCAGGCCACGTTGCAGCGTTTCTGCTTCGTAAACGCGCAGGCCATCGGCTTCCAGCGCGGTGCGCAGAAAGCGGCGAATGGCCTGTTCATCTTCAACAATCAGTACGTTTGTCACATATCCTCATGAAAATCTTCAAGTTCAGGGGGCGTTTCCTGCGGGAGTGTAACACGGAAGCATGCGCCACCCTGCGGTCGATTGTGGGCGGTAATCGTCCCGCCGTGTACGTTCACAATCGCCTGACAAATAGCCAATCCCAACCCAACGCCCGGGACAGCGGATTCTTTGTTTCCCCGGGAGAATTTGTCGAAGATAGCGTGCTCCTGGCCTGCTGGAATGCCGGGGCCATTATCCCATACATCCAGAAGCAGATGATCACCTTCTACCTGTGCATCAATGCCGATTTGTGCCTGCGGACCTGCGTACTTAATAGCGTTTTCCAGCAGGTTAATCAGCACCCGCTCAAACAGTGGACCGTCAACGTGGATCAGTGTCAACGGCGTCGGAAGCGACAGGTTAATCGGCGCGGCTAAGCCAGGCTCCAGCATTTGCAGGGCACTACCTACCACTTCTTCCAGCGTTAACCACTCCTTCTTAAGATTAAAGCCGCCAGACTGGATCCGCGCCATATCCAGCAAATTATTAACCAGCCGGGTGGTATTAAGTACGTGCTGGCGAATTTCACTGGCCTGACGGGCGTGAGGGGAACCTTCGCTGGCGAGGTCCAGTGTTAAAATCTCCGCCTGACCGAACAGCACCGTGAGTGGCGTGCGTAAATCATGAGAGAGTGCCGCCAGCAGGGCATTGCGGATGCTCTCTCGTTCGCTGGCCAATCGCGCCAGTTCTTCGCTGGCGGTCAGTGTCAGGCGTTCGAGCGCACTGGCAACCAGCAGGGTAAAGGTTTCCAGTAGACGCTGCTGTTCCGGGATCATCAACTGACGCAGGTTCCCCGGCTCCACCACCAGCAGCCCGTGCGTTTTATCAGCGCTTTTTAACGGTAAGATCTGATACGGCACGCCGGGGAGGGTATCGGTGCCTGCGCCTGCCGGCTGCCCCTTATCAAAGCTCCATTGGGCAATGGCATCATCCCATGGCGTCATGCCCTGCTGCTGAGTCAGCGGTGCCAGCTTTCCGCGCCCATCCGGTAATAACACCTGGCTGCGAGCCTGAAAGGTTGAGGCGATAAACTGTTCGCTGGTGGCTGCGATATCCTTTTGGCTACGTCCCACGGCCAGCGCTTTAGACATCTCGTACAGATGGCGCGTACGCTGCTCCCGATAACGCGCGACCCGCGCCTGATAGCGCACGCCTGCGGTTAGATTCCCAATAACCAGTCCGACCGTTAACATTACCGCGAAAGTGAGCAGATACTGGACGTCTGAGACAGCAAGCGTTCCGCGTGGCGCAATAAAGAACAGATCGAAGCTGGCGACGTTTATCACAGTCGCCACCACAGAGGGCCAGCGACCATAAAACAGGGCGATAACCACCACGCCTAGCAGATAGAGCATCACCAGGTTGGCAGCGTCAAAGGCAACCAGCCATTGCATGGCAATTAACGTGGTGATGGCGCACAGCGCGGCGGCAACCAGACAACCCTGAATTTGTACCCGCCATTTATCCTTAAAGGTACGAGTATCCGTGGTTTGGACCGTCGGGCGTGGCGGGGGATCGTCCAACGCGACAATCATCAGATCGAGATCCGGGGCACGATGAGCCAGCTTGTCGGCGAAGGAATCGCTGCGCCACCAGCGGCGTGTGGTTGGCCGTCCCAGCACAATTTTTCCCAGATTATGTTCCCGAGCGTAGCGAACCACCGCCTTGTCTTCAGCGGGATCGGAAAGGGTGGCGGTTTCCGCGCCCAGTTCCTGTGCCAGTCGTAGCGCGCTTAGGATCGCGCGGCGCTGTTTTTCCGGGAGTTGATGCAACGCTGGAGTCTCAACATACACTGCGTGCCACACGCTGCCAAGGCGCGCCGCCAGACGTGCGGCGGCACGTACCAGCTTTTCGCTGCCGGTATTGTGTCCAATACACAGCAAGATAGCGTCGCGGGTGTGCCAGACTTTCTCCTCGCCCGGACGTCCGCGCCAGGCGCGCATCTGATCGTCTACCCGGTCAGCGGTACGGCGCAGGGCCAGTTCGCGCAGGGCGATTAGATTACCTTTACGAAAGAAATGTTCAATCGCCCGTTCTGCCTGACCGGCGATATAGACCTTGCCTTCGTTGAGGCGCTGGCGTAAGTCGTCAGGGGGCAGATCGACCAACACCACATCATCGGCGGCATCGAAAAAGGGATCGGGGACGGTTTCACGCACCTGAATACCGGTTACGCCGCTGACTACGTCGTTCAGGCTTTCCAGATGCTGCACGTTAACGGTGGTAAAGACGTCAATGCCGGCTTCCAGCAGTTCTTCAATGTCCTGCCAACGGCGGGGATGGCGCGAGCCTGGCGCATTACTGTGCGCCAGTTCGTCCATTAATATCAGCGCCGGGCGGCGGGCGAGGGCCGCATCAAGATCGAACTCGCTGATGCGTCGCCCGCGGTGAATCTGACGTTTTAACGGCAGCACGGCGAGACCGTCCAGCAACGCAGCGGTCTCTTTGCGTCCGTGGGTTTCCACCACACCTATCAGTACATCCAGACCTTGCGCCCGTAGCCGCTGGGCCTGTGCCAGCATGGCCCAGGTTTTACCCACACCGGCACAGGCTCCGAAGAAAATTTTCAGTTTTCCACGATGCGGGGCGGGAGATTGTTCCAGTAAACGGTCCGGATCGGGGCGTAAGGGTTCGCTATGCATGTCCTTTTTCTCAGTGCTTATCCAGCGCTAAATTAAGTTCCACCAGGTTCACCACCGGCTGACCGATAAAACTGACCAGCGGTTTTTGCGTGTATTGTGCAACCAACTGCCCAACCTCCTCAACGCTGAGGTTGCGCGCATGCGCCACACGTGGAATTTGCCAGATAACGGCTTCTGGCGTCAGGTTATTATCCAGCCCGCTGGCGGATGCGGTCACTAACTCCACAGGAACGGTAGGGCTGGCCAGCGGGTTGGCAGCACGCAGTGCGGCAATCCGGCTTTGCAATTGCTTATCCAACTCGGGGTTGCTGGCTGCCAGATTACTGCCACCCGAAGCCATTGGATTATAGGGCATTTCTGCCGTTGCTGACGGGCGACCCTGAAAATATCCGGCGGCGGTGAAGTGTTGCCCGATGCGTTCAGAACCGCGGATCGTCTGACCTTCGCGGATGAGCGAACCGTTGGCCTGATGGGGAAACCACCATTGCCCCAGTGCGGTGGTCAGCAGCGGGTAAACCCCGCCGGTAATAAGTATCAGGAAAAATAATGTCGATAATGCAGGACGTAATCCACTCATCTGAAACCTCACACCAGACCCAGCAGGGTCAGCAGTAAATCAATCACTTTAATGCCAATAAACGGCACGACCAGACCACCCAGGCCGTAAATCCACAGATTACGACGTAACATGGCGGAGGCGGATAACGGTTTGTAGCTCACCCCTTTCAGTGCCAGAGGGATCAGAAAAACAATCACCAGCGCATTGAAGATAACCGCGCTGAGGATCGCCGAATCCGGTGAATGTAGACGCATCACGTTAAGCGCGTTGAGCTGCGGGTAGGTGGCGGCAAACGCTGCCGGGATAATGGCAAAATATTTGGCAACATCATTGGCAATACTGAAGGTGGTCAGTGAACCGCGCGTCATCAGCATCTGTTTGCCAATATGGACCACTTCAATCAGCTTGGTGGGGTTAGAATCAAGATCCACCATGTTGCCCGCTTCTTTCGCCGCCTGGGTCCCGGAGTTCATGGCGACGGCAACATCTGCCTGAGCCAGCGCGGGTGCGTCGTTTGTACCGTCACCGGTCATTGCCACCAGACGACCTTCCGCCTGGTACTGGCGGATTAGCGCCAGCTTAGCTTCAGGTGTGGCTTCTGCTAAAAAGTCATCCACCCCGGCCTCTGCGGCAATCGCGGCGGCAGTCAGGCGGTTATCGCCGGTAATCATTACCGTTTTGATACCCATTTTGCGTAGCTGGGCAAAACGTTCTTTGATCCCGCCTTTGACGATATCTTTCAGGGCAATTACGCCCAGAACGCGCGAACCTTCGACAACCACCAGCGGCGTCGCGCCAAGACGGGCAACGTTTTCCACTTTCTGTTCGACATCTGCAGGGAAGTGTCCGCCGCTGGCCTCGACGTGACGACGAATGGCGTCGACCGAGCCTTTACGGATCATGCGGTCGTCGATGTTAATGCCGCTCATCCGGCTTTGCGCAGTAAATGGCACGAACGTGGCGTGCAGCGATTGTACGTCGCGGATGCGCAGATTAAAGCGCTGTTTTGCCAGAATCACTATACTGCGACCTTCCGGCGTTTCATCTGCCAGTGACGAAAGCTGTGCGGCATCGGCCAGCGTTTTTTCGTCCACGCCGTGAGCGGGAATAAAATCCGACGCCTGACGGTTACCTAGCGTAATGGTGCCGGTTTTATCCAGCAACAGCACGTCGACGTCACCTGCCGCTTCCACCGCGCGCCCGCTGGTGGCGATCACGTTCGCGCCGAGCATTCGGCTCATACCGGCCACGCCAATCGCTGAGAGTAACCCGCCGATGGTCGTCGGGATTAAGCACACCAGCAGGGCAACCAGCACCGTGATGCTGACCGCACTCCCGCCCCAGGCGGAAAACGGCCACAGGGTGGCGGTTGCCAGTAAAAAGACGATAGTCAGGGCAATCAGTAGGATCGTGAGCGCGATTTCGTTGGGCGTCTTACGCCGTTGGGCACCTTCAACCATGGCGATCATCCGGTCGAGGAAGGTTTCACCGGGGTTCACGCTGCATTCGATAACCAGCCAGTCGGAAAGAATGCGGGTCCCGCCGGTTACGGAAGCAAAATCACCGCCGGACTCACGGATAACCGGTGCAGATTCCCCGGTAATGGCGCTTTCGTCCACCGATGCGCCGCCTTCAATCACCTCGCCGTCGCAGGGAATAATATCGCCTGCTTCCACCAGCACGATATCGCCTTTGCGTAGTTCCTCTGCGGGAACATGATCCATTTCTGCGCCGTATTTCGGTTCACGCAATTTACGGGCAAACGCCGTTTTCTTAACCCCTTTCAGGCTGTTGGCCTGAGCTTTACTGCGTCCTTCCGCCAGCGCTTCGGCAAAGTTGGCGAACAGGACGGTGACCCACAGCCAGAGGCTTATCGCACCGGTAAACAGAGGGTTCCCTGTCATGTGTCCGGTTGTCATCGCGACGGCTAACAGGGTTGTCAGCAAGCTGCCCAGCCAGACGATAAACATCACCGGATTTCGCCACTGAGTATGTGGGCTTAACTTTTTGACTGCGTCCATCAGCGCGTGTGCGACCAGAGAAGGTTCGAACAGTGCCAGTTGTTTGCGACTCATAACAATGTGCTCCGCATCGCTCAACGTAAAGAGAGGTATTCTGCGACCGGGCCAAGCGCCAGGGCAGGAATAAAGGTGAGGGCGCCAACCAGTAACACTGTACCGATCAACAACCCGACAAATAGTGCGCCATGGGTGGGAAGCGTGCCCTGACTTGCCGGCTGGCTCTTTTTACTCACCAGCGAACCGGCAATCGCCAGCACTGGAATAATGACCCCGAAGCGACCGAAGAACATGCAGAATGCCAGCAGACAGTTCCAGAAGGGGCTGTTAGCGCTTAACCCGGCAAAGGCGCTGCCGTTGTTGTTGGCGGCAGATGACACGGCGTACAGCACTTCGCTGAAACCGTGCGGGCCGGGGTTGAGCATGGCGCTACGTCCGGCGTCGCTCATCATGGCTATCGCTGTGCCGATCAGCACCAGCGCAGGCGTGACCAGAATCGCCAGTGCGGTCATTTTCATTTCCCGCACGTCGATTTTCTTACCCAGATATTCCGGTGTGCGCCCGATCATCAGCCCGGCGATAAATACCGCCAGCAGGACGAACAGCAGCATGCCGTACAAACCGGAACCCACGCCGCCGAACACCACTTCGCCAATCTGCATCAACCACATCGGTACCATTCCGCCCATAGCGGTGAAGGAGTCGTGCATAGCAATGACCGCCCCACAGGAGGCTGCCGTCGTGACGACCGCAAACAGGCTGCTGACCAGTACGCCAAAGCGGCTCTCTTTACCTTCTATATTGAGACTGCTGTCTGCGCCAAACGCCAGCAGATGCGGGTTTCCTTGTACTTCCGCCCACATCACTACCGCCACACAGATGATAAAAATTAACGACATGGCCCACAGCAGGGTGCGTCCCTGACGGCGATCGCCCACGACGTCGCCAAAGGCAAAGCACAGAGCGGTAGGAATGCAGAAGATAGCCAACATCTGCACCATATTGGTTAAGGCGGTTGGGTTTTCAAACGGATGTGATGAGTTAGCATTAAAGAAGCCGCCGCCGTTGGTACCGAGCATCTTAATGGCCTCCTGCGAGGCGACGGGTCCCATTGGCAACAGCTGTTTGACGCCTTCAAGGGTGGTGAATGGCTGATAAGGCAGCAGGTTTTGCAGTGCGCCTTGCTGAATAAATAACAGGGCGATAAGCAGAGAAAGAGGGAACAGGATCCACAGCGTAATGCGCACCAGATCCACCCACGCGTTGCCCAGTGTATTCATACTCTGGCGTGTAAAGGCGCGGATCAGGGCAAAAATCACCGCAATACCGGTCGCTGCAGACAGGAAGTTCTGCACGGTTAAGCCTGCCATCTGGCTGAAGTAGCTTAAGGTGGTTTCGCCACTGTAAGACTGCCAGTTGGTATTGGTGACAAAGCTCACGGCGGTATTCAGCGCGAGGTGCCATGACAGCCCCGGCAGTTGCTGAGGATTCAGTGGTAACAAGTTTTGCGCCATCAGCAGGGAAAACAGCACCAACAGACCCAGGATATTGAGCATCAGGATTGCCAGCAGGTACTGTTTCCAGTTCATCTCATGTTGTGAAACGCCTAACCCGCGCCAGAGAATACGCTCAACACCGGTTACGCCCGGCAGGGGGATGTTGCCTATGAGTCTTGCCAGCACGGCACCCAGCGGCCTGGCGATGATAAATAACACCAATAAGAAACTGGCGATGAGTAAAAATCCTTGTGCCGCCATCAGAACGCCTCCGCATTAATCAGGGCATACACCAGATAAACTAATAATAAAAAAACCAGCACAATGCCGGTCATCACGCCTGCACCCACGGTGCACCTCCAGTGACATCAATGTGATAACCAGAGCGTAGGTTTTTGGTTGCAAAGATTTCGCAAAAATTGGCGGGTGGGGTGTAAAAAAAGTATAAAAATAGCAAAGACCGTTATTTAACTAATGATTAGTATTAATTTAACTTTTATGTAACTTAATTACAGTTTAAGTCTAAACGGAGCATCAATAGATAAAAATAAGTGGTCGGATGAGTAGCAAAATTACACACAGGGCGGTATTATTTTCATCAGTTAACCAAATTTATTTTCCGGTGCCATTCACCGAACAGATATAGGGGAGAGGATTATGGATTTTTATAAAGAATATCCAGCGCACATTGTCTTATTACGCCGTACTTTCGCCGTCGTGGCGGGCGTGCTGGCGCTGCCGGTTATGCTGTTCTGGAAAGACCGTGCCCGTTTTTACAGCTACCTGCACCGCGTCTGGTCGAAAACCAGTGATAAACCGGTGTGGATGGATCAGGCTGAAAAAGCGACCTGCGATTTCTATTAAGTCATCGTAATTGCTAAAAAAACCGCCAACAGCAATGTGGCGGTTTTTTTATGCACGGACGTCTACACTTACCCGAATAACGGATAAGGAGTCGTGATGAGCAAGAGAATTCCTGTGGGTATCCGCACCTGTGTTACGGCACCTGCGGTTGGTTGTTCTGTCAGAGAAGCCTGCCCGTTCGACGACAGTACCCTGGTGCGTATTTATGCGTTGCATGAACTGTATAAGCTTCGCCAGCGGGGGCTAACGCGCGGGGCGTTGATTGACTATCACACCCGCTACAAACTGATCCTGCTGGCGCATTCCCAACCAGAGTATCGTGAACTAGGCCCTTTCGTTGCGGCCATCCACGAATGGAAAAGTCTTGAGGCGTTTTTTAATGAGTACCGTTTACGACTGACCCATCTGCTGCTGAATAATGCGACCCGACGTAACCATACCAATGTTTTGATGCACGTTCAGGGCTACTTCCGCAATCAACTCGATCTGCATCAACGTCAGGAACTGACCTCGATAATCGATAGCTATCGACGCGAAGCGCAGCCACTGCTTGCACCGTTAATGCTCATCAAACACTATATGGCTGAGCACCCGAACACCTGGCTGTCCGGGCAACGTTACTTTGAACTCTGGCCAGCGATTTTGCATTTCCGCAGCCCAGATTAATTTTTATTCGGGAGTTTTATGACCACGCACCTGGTCTGGTTTCGGCGTGATTTGCGCCTGCATGACAATCTTGCTCTTGCGGCGGCGTGTCGGGATCGTTCAGCCCGGGTGCTGGCGTTATATATCTCCACTCCTGAACAATGGGCGGCTCATGATATGTCTGCGCGTCAGGCGGCGTTTATCAGCGCGCAGTTGAATTCGCTACATGCGGCGCTGACAGAAAAAGGGATCCCACTCCTGTTTCATGAAGTTGCCGATTTTGCTGCCAGCATCGAGACAGTAAAAAGTGTTTGCGCACAGCATGGCGTCAGGCGGTTGTTTTATAACTATGAGTATGAAATCAACGAGCGGCAGCGGGATGCGAGGGTAGAGAAGCAGTTGCCTGACGTCGTGTGCGAAGGCTTTGATGATAGCGTGATCCTGCCCCCGGGCGCGGTTATGACTGGCAATCATGAAATGTATAAAGTCTTCACGCCGTTTAAAAATGCCTGGCTGAAGCGAATTAAAGACGGCATTCCGGAATGTGTTAGCGCGCCAAAGATGCGGGAGAGTGGGGCGCTAACCGCGCCGTTAGCACCGTTGGTGCTGGATTATCCGCAGCAGGATTTTGATGCAGCACTTTTCCCGGCGCAAGAAAAACAGGCTATTGCGCAGTTACGCCAGTTTTGCCAGCAGGCGGCGAGCGACTATGAACAACAGCGTGATTACCCGGCAATTGAAGGCACCAGTCGCTTGTCTGCGAGTCTGGCCACGGGCGGGTTGTCACCGCGTCAATGCCTGAACCGTCTGTTAGTGGAACAGCCACTGGCGCTAGAAGGCGGGGCCGGGAGCGTCTGGCTGAATGAACTTATCTGGCGTGAATTTTACCGACATTTAATGACCTGGTATCCGGCGCTGTGTCGGCATCAACCGTTTATTCGCTGGACTGACCGCGTGCAATGGCAGAACAACGCGGCGCATCTTCAGGCGTGGCAGACGGGAAATACGGGATACCCCATTGTTGATGCCGCGATGCGCCAGCTTAGCGCTACCGGCTGGATGCATAACCGTTTACGCATGATAACTGCCAGCTTCCTGGTGAAAGATCTGCTGATTGACTGGCGTAAAGGCGAGCAGTACTTCATGTCGCAACTGATCGACGGCGACCTGGCGGCCAATAATGGTGGCTGGCAGTGGGCTGCGTCTACCGGAACCGATGCTGCACCGTATTTCCGCATTTTTAACCCCACAACTCAGGGGGAGAAATTCGACCGCGACGGTGAGTTTATTCGCCAGTGGGTACCAGAACTGTGTGATGTTCCGGGTAAAGCTATCCACGACCCGTGGACGTGGGCAGAAAAAGCGCAGGTTACCCTCGATTATCCCCGTCCGATTGTAGATCATAAACAGGCACGGCTGGCGACGCTGGCAGCCTACGAGGCGGCACGCAAGGGGTGAGAGTACGGTCGATTTTTGCGTACTACCATCCGGTAGCATGAATGTGTTGCTGCCGGGCGCATTTAGGGTTGGAGCGTGTACGCAAGGCTGTGAATGCCTGGATGCACGCGTCACACTCGGGCAGTAAAGTTCCGTCATCTTCTTTCAGGTGACGGAACACGATGACAACGCCAGCGACGTCCACACCGCATGATGCGGTATTCAAAACATTTTTACGCCATCCCGAAACAGCGCGCGATTTCCTCGACATTCACCTTCCGGCTTCTCTGCGGACGCTTTGCGATTTATCCACGTTGAAACTGGAGTCAGAGAGCTTTATCGACGCTGATCTACGTTCCTGCTACTCCGATGTGCTCTGGTCTTTACACACACGCGAAGGCGATGGTTATGTTTATGTCGTTATAGAGCATCAGAGTTCAGCCGATCCGCATATGGCTTTTCGTCTGCTGCGTTATGCGATGGCAGCTATGCAGCGCCATCTGGATGCTGGGCACAAGGAATTACCGCTGGTCATTCCGATGCTGTTTTATCATGGCTGTCGAAGCCCGTACCCGTATTCACTGTGCTGGCTGGATGCGTTCACCGATCCCGTGGCGGCAAAACAACTTTATGCCAGCGCATTTCCGCTGGTGGATATAACGGTTGTGCCTGATGACGACATCATGGCTCACAGGCGAATGGCGTTGCTGGAACTGATGCAAAAGCATATCCGTCAGCGGGATTTGATGGAGTTGGTAGAGCAACTAAGCACACTGCTACTAACAGGTTGCACTAATGACACCCAGCTACAGGCGATGTTTAATTACATTCTGCAATCCGGCGATGAATCTCGTTTTACTGAATTTATGCAAGAGATGGCGCAACGGGTCCCCCAACACAAGGAGAGGCTGATGACTATTGCGGAGCGGTTACGGTTAGATGGAGTACAGGAAGGATTACAACAAGGACTACAGCAGGGTAAGCAAGAAGCCGCGTTGCGTATTGCGCAAACCATGCTGGCACAAGGAATAGATCGTGAAATGGTGTTACTGATTACCGGTCTGTCTGACGGCGATCTGGCAGCAAATAATTCGTAACCGAAGGATAAAAAGCAGGCCCGAGATATGTGACATCACCGGGCCTGCAAACTCAGGATGCTAGTGCCAGCGCGCGTTTTTTAAATTTGACTGACTGATACAGCCAGATCAGCAATACCAGTGCCACGCAGGCCAGCGCGCCCCAGGTAATTTCGCTAAAGACATCAATATACGCGTTAATGGAATAGTTGATGGCCCCGGAGGCATCAAACGCGCCTTGTGACGTCTGGTCGGCAATCACCCCCGCCAGATAGTTGGCAATGGCACCGGAAAGCAGCATATAGATACCGGTTAACACGCCGGTGACGCCAGGGATCTCAATGCGCGTAATCTGCGACATGGCGACCGGGTCGATAAACAGTTCGGCAAATCCCATTACTGCCAGCCCTAACACCATCAGCGGCATAGAGGAGTGACCGTAGGTTGCAGACCAGCGTGCGCTTAAGGTCAGAATGCAGAACCCGGCGCTCATCAAACCCAGGCCGAGGGCGAATTTCCCCCAGATGCGTACGGTACGATTACCGCTGACGCTTTCTTTTACCACCCAGGCCAACACGATGCCGCACAGCATCACGGCAAAGGCGTTTACCGACTGGAACATGGCGGTAGGAACGGAATATCCAAGAATATCGCGATTAACAAAGCGGTCGATATACAGGCTAATGGAGCTGCCACCCTGCTGTGCAAAGGCCCAGAACAACAGGCTGAAGAACGTCAGCGTGACGATAAGCCCCAGTTCTTTGCGCTGCTTTTGCGTCTGCGCCTGACGGTAAATTTTTGCCAGAACGACCAGACCAATAAGGGTGGCGACGATCAGTGCATAGACGGACCACTCTTTCCAGAACAGAACGGTAATTAGCAGCGGTGCGGCGACCAGCAGCACTAACAGCCAGGCCCAGTTTGGCAGAACAAACGTTCTGGCACACAGGACCGCTTTGTTGACGCCAGTGGTGTGCGCGAAATGTCGGTTACCGCACAGGAAAATCACCAGGCCTGCCAGCATACCAATTGCGGCCAGCGCGAAGCCCATCGCCCAGCTGTACTCTTCCTGCACATAGCCACAGGCAATGGGGGCGATAATTGAACCGATATTTCCGGCGGCGTAGAGCAGTGAAAATCCACCATCGCGGCGCGGATCGTCGGTCTGGTACAGTTCACCCAGCAGGCAGCTAATGTTGGATTTAAACAGACCGTAGCCGCAGACAATGATTGCCAAAGATAAATAAAGGAATGCTGGCGCCATTTCACTGGCACCCAGTACTAAGTGCCCAACCGCCATTAACAACGCGCCTATCATCACAGCCATACGGTTGCCAAGGACCTTATCCGCCAGGTATCCCCCGAGGATAGGTGTGACATACACCAGCGAGCAGTAGGCGCTGAATAACGCATATGCATGAGTGTCGTTGTACTTGAGTTGGTTGGTGAGATACAGGATCAGCAGGGCGCGCATGCCGTAAAAACTGAAGTATTCCCAAATTTGCAGCGCAACGACGTAATAAATTGCGCGTGGCTGAGATGCTTGTTTATTCATTCTATTCTCGAAGTGAATACCTCACGGCAGGATGAAGGTACTGCGTGAGCGTGTTTCCTTGAAGTTGTAACCTTGATACAGATCTGATTATTTTTGCAATATGCTGTCTGATTGCATAAATATACATGAATACGATTGCGTGGTGGTAAGCAATTTACGTTCAAATAGCGAGTGATTGTTTCTTAATGTGTCAGTGAAATGGTTATCGACGAATGGAGGCGGGGACGCTATTTTACATAAGCAGTATTGCTGATTGGACAGGCAGAATTTATGACAACGAGGGCGATGATGAAAAACACCGAACTGGAACAACTGATCAACGACAAACTGAACAGTGCCGCGATTAGCGACTATGCGCCGAATGGTTTGCAGGTTGAGGGCAAAGAGACGGTGCATAAAATCGTGACCGGTGTGACCGCAAGCCAGGCATTGCTGGATGAGGCTGTTCGCCTGGGAGCTGATGCGGTCATCGTTCACCACGGTTACTTCTGGAAAGGTGAATCTCCGGTGATTCGCGGCATGAAGCGCCATCGTCTGAAAACGCTGTTGGAAAATGACATTAACCTGTATGGCTGGCACCTGCCGCTGGATGCCCACCCGGAGCTGGGTAATAACGCACAGCTGGCTGCGTTATTGGGCATTACCGTGATGGGGGAAATTGAGCCGTTGGTACCCTGGGGTGAACTGGCCATGCCGGTTCCGGGGCTGGAACTTGCCTCGTGGATTGAAGCGCGTTTAGGGCGTAAACCATTGTGGTGTGGCGATAGCGGGCCGGAAAAAATTCAGCGCGTTGCCTGGTGTACCGGGGGCGGGCAAAGCTTCATTGATAGCGCGGCCCGTTTTGGCGTTGATGCCTTTATTACCGGCGAGGTCTCAGAGCAAACCATTCACTCAGCCCGTGAGCAGGGGCTGCATTTCTATGCTGCCGGACACCATGCTACCGAACGCGGCGGTATCCGGGCGTTAAGTGAATGGCTGAATGAAAATACCGAACTGGATGTGTCGTTTATCGATATTCCTAACCCCGCCTAATGAATCAGGTTGTAAAAAGAGGGACGAAAGTGCAGCGAGCGCGTTGTTATCTGTTAGGTGAAACTGCGGTGGTTCTGGAACTGGAACCCCCCATTACGCTGGCGACCCAGAAACGTATCTGGGGTTTGGCTCAGCGCCTGGTTGATGCCCCGAATGTGCTTGAAGTGATTCCGGGCATGAACAATATCACGGTGACGCTGCGTAATCCGCAAACTCTGGCGCTGGATGCTATTGAACGTCTGCAGCGCTGGTGGGAGGAGAGTGAAGCGCTGGAGCCGGAGTCGCGCTTTATTGAAATTCCTGTGACCTACGGCGGAAAGCAGGGACCGGATCTGGCCGACGTCGCGCAGCACAGTGGATTAAGCGAGAAGCAGGTTGTTGAATTGCATGCATCTGTTGACTATGTGGTCTGGTTTTTAGGCTTTCAGCCAGGTTTCCCGTATCTCGGGAGCTTACCGGAACAACTGCATACCCCACGACGTGCGGAACCGCGTCTGATTGTTCCAGCAGGTTCGGTCGGTATCGGTGGCTCACAAACCGGTATCTACCCGCTCGCCACGCCGGGAGGATGGCAGCTGATAGGGCATACCGCCATTAAGTTGTTTGATCCACTCCAGGATGAACCCATTCTCTTACGACCTGGAGATACCGTGCGCTTTGTACCGCAGAGGGAGGGTGTATGTTAACTATCATTCGTGCCGGCATGTACACCTCCGTCCAGGACGGTGGTCGTCACGGTTTTCGCCAGTCAGGGATCAGCCATTGTGGGGCGCTGGATAAGCCTGCACTGAACGTCGCTAACCTGCTGGTAGGTAATGATGCTAATGCCGCTGCGCTGGAGATAACGCTCGGTCAGCTGGTGGTGGAGTTTGATGCAGATGGCTGGTTCGCGCTGACCGGTGCGGGATGTGACGCGCATTTAGACGGTAGCCCCGTGTGGAGCGGATGGCGGCTGCCGGTGAAGGCCGGACAACGTCTGACGCTAAAACGTCCTCAACATGGCATGCGCAGTTATCTGGCGGTGGCCGGCGGCATCGATGTTCCCGATGTCATGGGCTCGTGCAGTACCGATCTGAAAGTCGGCATTGGCGGTCTGGAAGGGCGTCTGCTACGCGATGGTGACCGGCTGGCGCTGGGCGTATCAACCCGACAGTTCAGCGGACCGCAGGGGGTAAAACAGCTCATGTGGGGCAACCGCATTCGTGCGTTACCCGGACCTGAGTATCATGAGTTTGACGAGGCTTCACAGGCGTCGTTCTGGCGCTCACCGTGGCAACTCAGCCCGCAGAGTAACCGAATGGGGTATCGCCTGCAGGGGCAGCCGCTGACGCGTACCACTGAGCGTGAGATGTTATCGCACGGTCTGCTTCCCGGGGTGGTGCAGGTGCCGCATAACGGCCAGCCGATCGTGCTGATGAACGATGCCCAGACCACAGGTGGTTATCCGCGCATCGCCTGTATCATTGAGGCGGATATGTACCATCTGGCGCAAATCCCCCTCGGGCAGCCGATTCATTTTGTTCAGTGTTCGCTGGAGGAGGCGCTAAAGGCGCGTCACGATCGGCTGCGTTATCTGGAACAATTAACATGGCGGCTTAACGATGAAAATTGATCTGAATGCAGACCTCGGCGAAGGTTGCGCAAATGACGCAGCGCTGCTGCAACTGGTGTCTTCTGCCAACATAGCCTGCGGATTTCACGCCGGGGATGCGCAAACCATGCTGGCAAGCGTGCGTGAAGCGTTAAAAAATGGCGTGGTAGTAGGGGCTCACCCAAGCTTCCCGGATCGGGAAAACTTTGGCCGTAGCGCCATGACCCTGCCCGTTGACACGGTTTATGCCCAGACGCTGTATCAAGTCGGTGCGCTGGCGGCGATAACCCGGGCGGAAGGCGGCGTGATGCGTCACGTCAAACCGCACGGCATGCTGTACAACCAGGCAGCAAAGGACCCGCAGTTGGCCGATGCCATCGCCAGGGCGGTGTATGCCTGCGATCCGTCGCTGGTATTGGTAGGACTGGCGGGCAGCGAATTGATTCGAGCCGGCGAACATTATGGGCTGGTGACGCGTCAGGAGGTATTTGCCGATCGAGGTTATCAGGCGGATGGCTGCCTGGTTCCGCGAAGCCAGCCGGGGGCGCTGATTGAAGATGAAGAGCAAGCGCTGGCGCAAACCTTAGAAATGGTGCAGTTTGGGAGAGTCAAAAGCCAGACCGGAGAATGGGCCAACGTCACGGCGCAGACGGTCTGTATTCATGGTGATGGTGAGCACGCACTCGCTTTTGCCCGCCGCTTGCGCAGCGCGTTTAATGCATGCAATATTGAAATTAGCGCATAAGATTTGCCATACAAAACAATAATATATTACACAACAACATATACTCTAAATATTTCGAGTTGCAGGAAGATGACCAGTGAGTGAGTTCCCAGGAGCTTACATAAGTAAGTGACTGGGGTGAACGAACGCAGTCAACGCACCTGCAGCTTGAAGTATGACGAGTTTTAACAGGAATGAATTATGGAAGAGGTAATTTCTCTTTGGCCATTGACGGGGATCGCCGTCATCGTGGTCGGATTTCTTTTACGTTTTAACCCGGTATTGGTGGTCATCATTGCCGGGATCGTCACAGGACTGGCGGCGCATATGCCGATCGCCACTATCCTCGAAAAACTGGGTGAAGGTTTTCTCAACACCCGCAATCTGCCGTTTATCTTATTGATCCCACTGGCGGTCATTGGCCTGCTGGAGCGCCATGGCCTGAAAGAACGCGCCCAGGCGTGGATCGCGAAAATCCGCAGCGCCACCAGTGGCCGTCTGCTGATTGTTTATCTGTTTATCCGTGAAGCAACCGCCGCGCTGGGGCTGACCAGTCTGGGTGGGCATCCGCAAATGGTGCGTCCACTTCTGGCGCCGATGGCGGAAGGGGCCGCTGAGAAAAATCACGGCGAACTGCCGGGTTCGGTACGCTATCGCCTGCGTGCAATGTCGGCGGCGACCGATAACGTCGGGCTGTTTTTCGGCGAAGATATCTTTGTTGCCTTTGGGGCAATCATCTTCATGCACAACTTTATGCTGGAGTCCGGCGGGATCCAGACCGAGCCGCTGCACATTGCCTTGTGGGGGATCCCAACGGCGATTTGTGCCTTCCTGATCCACGGTGCGCGCTTGTGGCGGCTGGATAGCTATCTGCAACGAGAAGTCGCGAAAGCGAATGCCGCAGCGAAAGGGGAAGCGAAATGAATTTTCAGCAAAGCTATCTCTACTGGCTGGCGGGCGTGGTCCTGTTGATTGTGGCTGTGATGTCCTGGCAGGACAAAGCGAATCCCCGGCGTTTAACCACCGGCCTGTTCTGGGGCGTGTACGGTCTGCTGTTTTTGCTGGGTGACTGGACCTATTCGCTGTTTGGCGACAAACGTACGGTGCATATCGCAGTGGGTATCGCAGTAGTCATACTGGCGCTGATCGCAGGCTTTGGCGGCGTGAAGCTTGGTAGCTACCATCAACGTACGCAACAACAACGTGAAGAAAGCGCCAGTCGACTGGGCAACAAGTTGTTTTTCCCGGCACTGGCAATCCCGGTGGTGACCGTTATTGGCGTGCTGATGTTTAATCATATTCCGGGTTTACAGGATGCGCTGTTTGGGCCCGGGAATCACGCCACGCTGGTGACGCTGTTTTCAATGACCGCTGGTTCGCTAATTGGTCTGGCAATGGCGGTTAAAATGACCCATGAGCGGGCACATCAGCCGATTCAGGAAGCGCGTCGCCTGCTGGACTCCATTGGCTGGGCGTTCATCCTGCCGCAAATTCTAGCCACGCTTGGTCTGCTGTTTACGGCGGCGGGCGTCGGCAGCGGAATTTCGTATCTGACGCAGGAATATCTGGCGGTGGACAGCCGCTTTATCGCCGTGGCGGTGTACACCATTGGCATGGCGCTGCTGACCATGATTATGGGTAACGCCTTTGCCGCCTTCCCGATTGTGACCGCCGGGATTGGGATTCCAATCCTCGTCTTGCAGCACGGCGGCAACCCGGCGGTGATGGCGGCAATTGGTATGTTCTCCGGGTATTGCGGAACGCTGATGACGCCAATGGCGGCAAACTTTAACATCGTACCGGCGGCGCTGCTGGAGCTGCCGGATAAAAACGCGGTGATTAAGGCGCAGGTGCCGACCGGCATATTGCTGCTGTTGGTCAACGTATTCCTGATGTATTTCCTGATGTTCCTGTAAGGAGGAAGGATGAAAACGGTATTAATCACCGGATTTGAACCCTTTGGCGGCGAGTCAGTTAACCCTTCCTGGGAAGTGGTCTCAGGGCTCGACAATGCTATCATCGCCGGATGCCGCGTCGTGGCGCGCCAGCTGCCGTGCGTGTTTGGCGACTCTCTGACGGTACTCAATAGTGCGATTGAAACGCTGTCACCGTCGCTGGTGCTGGCGGTTGGTCAGGCTGGAGGTCGTACGGACATCACCGTTGAACGCGTTGCCATCAACGTGGACGATGCGCGTATTGCGGATAACCGTGGTCAGCAACCGGTAGATGAACCGATTGTGGCCGATGGCCCGGCGGCATGGTTCAGCACACTGCCGATCAAAGCTATGGTGACAGCCATGCGCAGCGCCGGGATTCCGGCCTCGGTTTCGCAAACCGCAGGTACCTTCGTCTGTAACCACGTGATGTATGGCTTGCTGCACAAACTGCGAGATACGCCGACGGTGAAGGGGGGATTCATTCATATTCCTTATCTGCCACAGCAGGCAGCAGCCCATCCCGGTGCGCCAAGTATGGCGAGTGATACGGTGCGTCGTGCACTGGAAATCGCCATTGTCACGGCGTTACAGGTGGAGCGCGATATCGCCGTGACGGGCGGTGCAACTCATTAACAAAGGACAGTATTATGCCTGAAGGCCCGGAGATCCGCCGCGCGGCGGATACCCTGGAGGCGGCAGTCAAAGGCAAACCGTTGACGGATGTCTGGTTTGCCTTTGAGCAGTTAAAACCGTATCAATCTCAACTGATTGGGCAGCGTATTACTCAGCTCGAAACGCGGGGTAAAGCCTTACTCACCCACTTTTCCAATGGTTTGACGTTATATAGCCATAATCAACTGTACGGCGTCTGGCGGGTAGTGGACACGGGGAATATCCCGGAGACTACCCGGGTGCTGCGCGTCAGGCTGCAAACCGCCGATAAAACTATCCTGCTCTATAGCGCGTCGGATATCGAAATGCTGACGCCGGAACAGCTCACTATCCACCCCTTCCTGCAGCGGGTAGGGCCGGACGTGCTGGATCTGCACTTAACGCCCGCTGAAGTCAAAACACGTCTGCTGTCATCGCGTTTTCGCAACCGGCAGTTTTCCGGCTTGCTGCTGGATCAGGCGTTTCTTGCGGGATTAGGTAACTACCTGCGGGTAGAGATCCTCTGGCAGGTTGGGCTGACGGGTCAACATAAAGCGTCGCAGCTAAGCGAGCAACAGTTGGACGCATTGGCGCAGGCGCTGCTCGATATTCCTCGTTTATCCTATAACACTCGTGGGCTGGCCGATGAGAATAAGCATCACGGCGCGCTGTTTAGCTTTAAGGTCTTTCACCGCGACGGCGAAGCCTGCGAGCGATGCGGCGGGATTATTGAAAAAACCATGCTGTCGTCAAGGCCCTTTTACTGGTGTCCGGGATGCCAAAAGTAGAGCTATATCGAAGCATACGTTTTGCGATACTGCAGCGGCGTTTTGCCCATGTTTTTACGAAAGCAGGTAATAAACCAGGCGTACTCGGAGAATCCGACCTGGCCGGCAATTTCGCGTACTGAGCTGCTGCTATGTAGCAGAAGCTCGCAGGCCTGCCGAATGCGGCGCATCATCAGATACTCCTGGATTGTACCGCCGGTTTCCTCATGAAAGCGGCGAGAAGCATGCCCGCGTGAGCACCCCATCTCACAGGCGATATCCTCCAGTGAGCAACGCTGATGAAAGTGTGTCTCTATCCAGCGGATGATGCTGACCGAAAATGTATTCTGTCCTGTGGCCTGAGCTTGATGTGGTAGCAGGCTAATGAGCTGCATTACCAGAAATGCGCTGTCACTGATGCTGAAGGTCTGGCTTCTGAGCTGTTCTTCAAAGCGGCTCAGTAGGGTTTCAATTACCGGCTGCACGTCACCGACATCAAATACCCGCGCTTTCTCTCCCCGCGCACACAGCTGACGCAGCAGCATTTGCTGACGCGGAAAATCCCGCAGGTATTGCTCAATCTGCGGACTGTTAAAGTGTAGAGTTGTACGGTGATAAATATTGCGGGCATCCTGTTCGACAAATACTTTATGTAGCTTTCCCGGTGGGAAAATAAAAATACGCCCAGGTTTGACGGTGTACTGCTGATGCTCCATGAGCGCGATCCCAACCCCCTGAGAGACCGACAAAATCTCCACACACTGATGCCAGTGATAGTAATTGGCCGGCATATTCGTCATACGATTAAAGTAAATAAACTTATCGTTGAGACTAATGTGCTCAAGATAGCTACTGTCTTCCGTCTGCTGCATTTATGTTCCACCTGACAATGTGAACAAACTTAAGTTTTTATCACCGTAATCGAATTTTAGCCGCACAAAATCGATGAATGTTGTTCTTCATAACCGGAGTTGTGCGGAAATAAGACAATTATCACATTTGTGTGTCTGCCCTAATCCTTATTATGCGCCCAATACTTCATCAAATGAAACGAGGTTTCATTATGCAAGAAAGGCAAAAATATGTAGAGAAGGCGCAGCAATGGTTGGCATCAGCCATCCCCCATCTCGCACGCAGTAACACATGCCTGTACATAGGAGAAACATCTGCACAGTATCCGGCGGAGATTGCCGGGATGGAGGGCTTCGCTCGTCTGCTGTGGATCTTGGCGCCTTTACTGAGCGGGGGAGAGGCGAGTGATTATCGTGAGACATTTATTCGCGGTATTCGTCATGGCTGCGATCCTGAACATCCAAACTATTGGGGGAATCTGGTCGATAACGATCAGCGCTGTGTTGAAATGGCCGCTTTTGGTCTTGCGCTGGCGCTGCCGAATACCGGGCTATGGGATTCGTTAACAACCGATGAGCAACGCAATCTGGCGTGCTGGTTACGCCAAAGTGCGGATATTCAGATACCCGACAACAACTGGCATTTTTTCCCTGTGCTGGTACAGGTAGGGCTGAAGTGTGTGGGATGTCATTACGACATGATGGTGGTTGATAAGCATCTCAATGCCATAGAACCCTTTTGGCTCGGCAATGGCTGGTATTCCGATGGTGCTGGCAAGCCGCGTGATTATTACATTTCCAGCGGTTTTCATTTTTACAGCCTGCTCTACAGCCACTTTATGCAGGATGTTGATCCGGAACGTTGCCTGCGCTATCGCCAGCGCGCACGTCAGTTTGCTAAAGATTACATCCATTATTTTACTTGCGACGGTAATGCCATCCCGTTTGGTCGCAGCTTAACCTATCGTTTCGTGCAGGTCGCTTTCTGGAGCGCGGTGGCATTTACCGGGCTGGATGTCTTTTCCACGTCGGTGGTCAAAGGGCTAATATTGCGTCACCTTGACTGGTGGATGGCACAACCGTTTATTGGGCATGATGGGCTGTTTTCTCTTGGCTATACCTACCCTAATCTGGTGATGACCGAAGATTACAACAGTCCCGGTTCACCGTACTGCGTGCAAAGCATTACTGATTCTGGCGCTGCCGGAGGAGAGTGCGTTCTGGCAGGCAGAACCTGCAGAATTGCCTGAACTTAACATTGTGCATCCCATCAAGGAAGCCGGGCAATTTATTATCCATAGCGATGGTAACCGCCATGCCTCGCTGCTGATGTCCGGGCAGTACGATCGCAATAATTTTGTGAATTTTGATGCTAAGTACGGCAAGTTTGCCTACTCCAGCCACTTTGGTTTTACCCTCGAACGCGGGATCTATGGCCTGAATCATGCCGCCTGTGACTCCATGCTGATGTTCAGTGAACAGGACAATTACTGGCGTGGGCGTCGTGAGTGCGAGTCTGTTGAAATGACGGATGCGCTAATCCGAAGCGTGTGGCGCCCGTGGTCTGATGTGATTGTCACGACCTGGCTTATTCCCCATGAATACGGGCATGTTCGTATTCATCGTGTAGAGACTCAGAGAACACTTGATTGTGTGGAGGGCGGATTTGCGGTTAACCGTCACCAGCTCACGCATAACGATACCTCGGAAAACCAGCTGACGCTTACCACCCGCACCGGAGTGTGTCAGATAGTTGATCTTCTGACAACGCGCCAGCCACTGACGGTGACCACGCCACCAAATAGCAATATTTTGTATGCCTCACCGGGAGAGATCCCATGTCTGAGCACCACGCTCACGCCGGGCGCCCACTGGCTGGCCTGTGCCATCAATGCCACGATGCATTCGTCTTTGCCGCCGCCGGTAATCATGGCGTTCGACTGCGGCAATCAGGTGCTGATGCTGGATTCGAAAATGCTGGAAATAAAATAACTGACGCATGTGCGGAGAAAAATAATGACTAACCCTGTTCAGTCGACGCGTTCGGCATACATCAAACTCAGTCTGTTTGTTTTCTTATTTACGTTTACCTGGGCTGCAAGTTTTGGCCTTTACGCTATCTGGCTCGGAGATAAAGCCGGGTTGGATGGTGTGGAGATCGGCACGGTGTTTGCCGTTAACGGCGTTTTTGCCGTGATTATCAAACCTGTTTACGGCTACATCATGGATAAAATGGGCATGAAAAAGCACCTGCTCTATTTTGTCTGCATTGTGTCGGCCTTGATGGCACCTTTTTTCATCTGGTGTTACTTGCCGTTATTACAAACCCACTTTATCAGTGGGATGGTTGTTGGCGCGCTCTTTTTCAGCCTTGGTTGGTATGCTGGTGTGGCGGCGGAAGAGTCCTATGTTGACCGTTTTAGTCGCCTGTATGACATGGAATTTGGCCGCATCCGCATGTGGGCGGCATTGGGCTGGGCGACGGCATCATCGTTCTCAGGCTTTCTCTATAACATCTCGCCAAAAATTAACTTTGTCATCAGTAGCGTTTCTGCTCTGTGTATGTTTGCGGTTCTGTTGACGTTGAAAGTTGATCACTTTGGCCAGGAAGAGAACGACGTACTGTCGAAAGAGAAGATTGTGATTGGCGATGTGTTCGAACTGTTGCGCAATAAAAAGTTCTGGACCTTTGCGCTGTATATTGCAGGGGTCGCATGGATGATGTTTATCGCCGAGCAGCAGTTCTCCCGCTATTTCGTTACCTTCTTTAGCACCAAAGAGGAAGGGAATGCGATGTTTGGCTATATGAGTACCGCACAGTCTGCTGCTGAATTCTTCGGCATGATGTTGGTACCTGCCATTATTAACCGCATTGGCGCAAAGCAGGGGATGATCCTGACTGGGCTGGTCATCAGCTTGCGCCTGATTATTTCTGGTTTAACCAACGATCCGCTAATTATCTGCCTGGTCAAACCGCTATATGGAATTGAAATTGCGTTGATTTTGGTTTCGGTCTTCAAGTACATCGCCGAGCATTTTGATAAACGCGTCAACGCGACAATGTACTTGCTGGGTTATCAGGCCATGATTTATGTCGGTTCCATCGTCGTAGCGCCACCTGCGGGCTATGCCTATCAAACCATCGGTTTTGAACATACCTATCTGATTATGGGCGTGATTGCGCTGGTGTTTACCGGAATATCTGCCATCACACTGTCCACTTGTTATCAGCATAAAAAAGCCGCAATTACTTCGCCCCAGGGGCAAGAAGCTATTCACTAAAGCAGAGAAAACGAGAGAATTATGTCTGAGTCTATCCGTAAAGAATCGATTGCCCATTATGCCTTTCGTCCCGGAGAAAGGGACGGCATTGCACTGAAAATCCGGGAAGCGATGCCGGTAATTTTAAACGCCATCGACCGTAACAGCATTTATTTTGGTCAGCGTTTTCCTGATGCTGCTTGTAAAAATGGCGTGTATCCAATAATCGACAATAAGGAATGGACGACCAGTTTCTGGACCGGGCAACTGTGGCTAGCCTGGGAATGGACGGGAAAGTCAGCGTACCGTGAGCTGGCTGAACAGCACGTTCATTCCTTTGGCAAGCGCATCGCCACACGCGATTGCACCAATCATCATGACCTGGGCTTTCTGTACAGCCTTTCTTGCATTGCCGCCAATAAACTGACTGGCGACCGACAGGCGAAGTATATTGCGCAGCAGGCGGCGGAAGCGCTGATGGAGCGTTATCACGATAAATGCGGCATTATTCAGGCATGGGGAGAGCTGGATAATCCCGAGCAGCAGGGCAGGATGATTATCGACTGCAATATGAATCTGCCGCTGCTGTATCAGGCAAGTGAGTCAACCGGCGATCCGCGCTATGCCGAGGCGGCGAAGAGGCATATTGAGCAAGCCAGACGTTATATTGTGCGTGATGATGGTTCGACGTTTCACACGTATTACATGGATGTTGACACCGGAGAGCCGCGATTCGGGAATACTCACCAGGGTTTCTCCGATGATTCCTGCTGGTCCCGTGGGCAGGCTTGGGGAGTGTACGGCTTTCTGCTGAATTACCTGTATACCGGTGATGATAAACTGCTGGAACTGAGCCTGACACTGGCAAACTATTTTATCAATCGCCTACCGGAAGACCTGATTTGCTACTGGGATCTGGCGTTGACCGATCCCAACAGTGAAAAGGACAGTTCCGCCAGCGCTATTCTCGCCTGTGCGTTGCTGGAATTGGTGAAACAACTGCCCGTGACGCATCAAGACCGTGAAAGCTACGAAACTCTGGCATTGCGCATGATTGAACGTATGCTCGATAGTTATCTTAACCAGACACATAAAGAAGGTGAGGGATTATTAAAACACTCTGTTTATTATTTTAAAGGTAATGTTGGAGTCAATGAGTGTTGTGCATGGGGGGATTATTTTCTGATGGAAGCACTCGCTCGAGCAACATCATGCTGGAATAGTTACTGGTAATTACCCACCCCTCTGCTAAATAATTATATTTTTATTATGTAGGGGGATTTTATCTCTGTATCGGCAAGGATTATAAAGTGAACAACAATTATATTAATAAGGCCACATTATTGGCCGTATTGCTCATGCCTTCCGCTGGTGTTTTTGCGGATAATAATGTTAATACAACTACGGCTCCACAGGTAACGTCGACACCTTTTACTACCGTCTACTTTGCGCCAAGAACGCAATATCGCACTGCAAGCAAAGGTTTTTTACAAAGACTGATGCTAACCGGCGTGGTGCAGGATCCTGACAGTATATTTAAGCGTATGTACTGGAGTTTTGAGACCGATGCTGATTTAGGTAAAAATATGGATCAGTGGAAAAGCAGCTATCAGGAAGCTGAATTTAATAAACCTTTTCCAGTCGGAGATAGTCAGTTCTGGCTTGAGCCGGGTGTCGTTTTTCACTGGGAATCCGCAGGGTCTCGCGTTGATCCTTACTTCGGTGTAGGTTATCACTTTGATCCTACGTTGGGAGCTGTATTACGTTACCGCTATAATCATCAGAATCATGACAGCGAAACATTGCAGGGTGACTGGGATGATTCCTCAGAACACCGTGTTGATATTTATTTAACAAAATATTTCACCCCAAATTTCTGGGTGCAATATAACCCGACGTACTACAGTAAAACCCATAGCGATAAATTTGTTTATGCCAATGGAAAAAATCATACGCTCCAGCATAATTTTGTTTTTAATTTTCATACCACTCCGCGATTTTATCCATTCTTCGAACTTGGCTATCTGGATAAATACCAGGATGGCAATGATACAAAAAATGAATATCAGATAAGAGTTGGCTTTAAGTATAATTTAAACTAGCCATCGGATTGATGGCGAGGAATCTGGTTGTTTAATTGTTGTGTAAGACATCTATATTGCTTAAACTGCGTGCTTTCAGGATTATCTGTGATTTACAGGTGTTTTCCTGACGATAAAACGACTTCAGGGAAATGAGCTGGTGTGGAATATGGATGCTAATCGTTTTTTTTGTACAGCCTTACTTATTACAACAACCGGTTCCTTTTCCGCGTTGGCCAGCGCCGATGAGTCGGTAGCCCCTCAATGTGAGTCCGGGCCGCGCGATATGGAATATGTCTATGAGCATGGTGCGCTGACCCGCTGTTTTTATCCTGCGATGACGCTGGAAGATACGTATCAGGCACTGCGAAAAGCGCGGTCGGACCGTCAAAACCTGACGCCCACGTTGACCCCAGGTAAGGATCGTAAAATAGAAAATCTTGGGGATACGGATCTCGTGGAATATGTCTGGAAAGGCAAAAACAATCTGCATATTACGCAGAATTTTCCGGGTGGTATGACCGAGTTTATGTTAACCGTGGATAAATCCGGAACGACCGTGACGGAGATTGGGCACCCGGATTAACGCTCCGCGTTAAGACGGCGGCTTTCTCGGCGCATGTGCCGAGATAAACCGGGCGATGGCCGGCCCGGTGAGCAAAATACTGAACAGCCGCAGGGTTTGCATTGCCATGATCAGCGCCATATCGGCGTGACTCCCTGCGGCAATCACCGCAACAGAATCCACGCCACCAGGACTGGTCGCCAGATAGGCGGTGAGAAAGTCTATTTGCATGTAATGCGCCAGTCCCCAGGCCATAGCGGCGCAGATCGCCATCAGTGAAAAAATGGACAACAGGATCTGCGGTAGGGGGCGCAATGCCATTAAAAAGATCTGTTTGTCAAAGCCAAGGCCGATTTGCCAGCCGATGGCCATATACGCTATCGCCAGCAGCCACTCCGGCAGTTCGATTACCATCACGCCACCGGCATTTAGCATTGCGCCTGCCAGCATCGGCAGCAACATCACGCCAGAGGGGATGCGCAGTAAGCGCCCGGCCATGCCAGCAACGGCGGCCAGCGCCAGGGTGCTGAACAGATTGCTGCTCAGCGGCGGAAACCAAACCATTTGCTCACTTACAGTTTGCGCCTGGTCGCCCATCATCAGTCGGGTGACCAGTGCAGCCGCACCGACCACCAACAGTACGCGCAGATACTGCATAAACGCCACCAGACGGATATCAGCGCCATACTCCTGTGCCATGGCGACCATTGCCGCCGCACCACCCGGTGACGAGCCCCATGCACCGGTGTTCCCTGGTAGATTACTGTAGCGAACCAGCAGCCAGCCAATTGCGGTGCTGGATATAAGGGTCGCCAGCAGGATGGCAATCACCATCGGCCAGTGTGCCGCCAGCGTAGTAAAAATAGAGCCCGTGAGGTTTTGCGCAATCATGCAGCCGAGAATCGCCTGTGCGGCAAGAAACGTACAGCGAGGAGGATGTAGTGCGATGCCGCGCATACTGAAGATAATGCCGACGATCATCGAACCGAGCAGCAGTGGTCCAGGAAGATGGATAAACAGAAAGAGCAGGGAAAGCAGGAGCGATAGCAGAAATAATAGGCTCCATTGCAAAACACGCATCCCATGCTCCCGAGTTATATGCTGCGTTTAACGTATTGATACAGCATAGAGAAAAAGTACGCTGAAAAAAATATCAGGTATCAATAAAAACGGACTAACCGGTGATCGGGTATTGATGCCTGTTATCTGAATAAATCGTCGACAGCATCATTCCAGGCATGCCCGAAGACAGACCATTCCTGACTGATTGTAGGTGGAAAACCGCTCCGGCAGTATCCATTTTTAGATTCAAAATCAAAGACACCGTGTGGGCTATCTTCCCTGCCATCTGGGGGATAAAAAATCAAACCATTACCTTCCGGATGATTCACTATTTTATCGAAGTGGTTGACTAACATATTACTGTGAGATTCAAATTCTCTTCCCTTCAGATTATTAGGGTTTTCAATTAATTCATTCAGGAATTCTATGAATTCGGCTTCGGTGTAGTCTTCGAGTTTTTGCTTAAGATGATTCATATATTCAACTTAATAATAAGAGGCTTTGCAGAGTGCTGTTATTTGGTTTTGAAATGGTTATTCAGCTTTTAAAATGAAAGGCAACTGACCTAAAACCTTGTTTAATTTTTCAATCGGCTCATTTTTATCCCAACCGGAAGATATTGTTACTGAAGGGTTTTCCCAGTCACTATTCAGGATCATCTGAATAATAAACTCTCCATTTTCATCAAATGGGGGATACCAACCAACATCTATGATTAACTTATCGTTAAAAACCAGTTGCAACAAATCTTCATCTAGCCGAGTGACCTCATCTGATACCTTTTTGGTAAAATCTAAACCAGACAACTCATCATAAATATTGTTAACCTTTTCAATGTGATAGTTTTTTCCTAAAATATTGTAATCATTTTTCATTTTATTAACTTTCTGGCCTCATTTGAACCTATCGGATGAGAGTGAATAGTTCCCTGTGGCTCTTTGGTAACCACCCATGTCGTTTCTTTCCCTTTGTAAGCGCCTTGGACGTTATTGAATTCTTTAACTTTCCAGTTTTGTCCATTAGTCGTTGGAGTACCATTCTCCCATACATTCTGATCTACAGATTCGATATTGACTTCTGGTTTGAATTTTGCTGGACCAGACTTCGTGTTTTTTATTACTTCTTCCCAAGGTCTATTTTTGGGAGGATAGTGCTTATGCCCATGAGTATAAGATGTTTTTCTCTCACTGAGATAAATATAAATCGGCTGAATGCCTGAATCGGCCGGAAAGACCAGAATATAATCGTTAAAATCGGCGACATCCGGCACAAGGAACGGTGGCGTGGTGTACTCATTTTTGCCATCCGGGATGGGTGTTACCAGAATGGTTGGCTGATCAAGCGGTGGAACATCACTTCCAGTATGCTTAGGTAAATCACCCGTCGCGGGATTTTCAGGCGTCCAGGTGATTAACGGTCCGTCTGCGTCGTGGGCAGGCGTAAATTCATAGCGATGATGTTCATCATTCCACACCATATTTGCGACGCGCACGTTTTCATACGGAGTACCCTCGCCGGTATGCACGCCGTAGACTTGCGATTTACCGTGAATGTCGGTTCCCCAAAAAAAACGAACCCGGGTTGTAGCTGTGCCACCTACCAGCGCCTTTTTCCGCAGTTCTTCTTCATACCAAAACTCATCGTGTCCGGGAACGCGTGCACTGTCTGTACCCGCGGACGGAATATACAGTGCAGAAGCCAATGCTCCGATATAAGGAACGCCGCGTGCGGCGCTGAGAATGCCACTGAGTGACCATTCCCCCCACACCTGCGTCAGCCTACCCAGGATAGGCAGCGCAGCCGAGGCTTCTGCGGGCTGCGCATATCCGCAACAATCATCGACGGAAGATTGTGCGAAAACCGCCATCTGACCGAAGTTTTCAGCCGATTCTTCACGGCTCCCGGCGTCTGTACAGCCTTTCTCTTTCAGGCAGGATTTGGCATAGACCGGTGTGATTGCAGGAATGTGGGGTGCTGGGGTGGAAGGACGGTTCGCAACGGGTATTATCGAACTAGCCGGCTGATTGCGGGGCGGTATAAACAAACGATTGTACTCAGCAGGCAATGCCAGATAGTCAAACTCCGTATTGGCAATCAGGTGCTTGCAAAGAATATAGTCATACGACACCGCAATTTCTTCGGTATCCAGCGCGTTTAGGGCCACATAGGTTTGTATGCTTTTTACCGAAGCATTTCTTAATTGAATATAATAGTAGCGTTCCCACCTGCCGAATCTGTTTATTCTCCAGAAATCAATTCCAATAAACAGACGTTCATTATTATTGATGGCGTTAATAAATAATGGCGTACTTTTATCAATTAATTTTTCAAATCTTAACGCCTGGGTATTAACACCTGAACCTGTATTAACTAATCCGTTAGAGAGTGAAAAAGCATAAATCTCATCAGGATGATTTTCCTGCCAGCGATTTCCAACCTATGCCTCGGTACCGCAACCAGAAGAGATCTCGCCTTGTCGCTCACCTGTTATTTTCAGATAAATAAGGTCACCCATGCCATTTAATCCAGTGCTGTGCTTTATAAGGCTGGATTAAATAGTTAATGAATTTAAAAATCAAATAATGTATTGGCAATTAATGCTATATTAAATATGGTTGGAATTACGCTCAATTAAATATATTAAAGTGCGAGTAAGCGAGGAGAAATAATATTGAAGAGGTGAATGCAAGGAACAGGACGGGAACTGAAAAAAGCCACCGGAATTATCCGGTGGCCTGAACAATTAGCGCTTAATATCAGCTTTAAAGTCGCGTTTGTCGTAGCCGGTATACAGCTGACGCGGACGGGCGATTTTCATGCCGTCGGTGTGCATTTCGTTCCAGTGTGCAATCCAGCCAACGGTACGCGCCATGGCGAAGATAACGGTGAACATGGAGGACGGAATACCCATCGCTTTCAGGATGATGCCGGAGTAGAAGTCTACGTTCGGGTACAGTTTCTTCTCGATGAAGTACGGGTCATTGAGCGCAATGTGCTCAAGTTCCATCGCCACTTCCAGCAGATCATCTTTGGTGCCCAGTTCTTTCAGCACTTCGTGGCAGGTTTCACGCATCACGGTGGCGCGCGGGTCATAGTTTTTGTAAACACGGTGACCAAAGCCCATCAGACGGAAAGAGTCATTCTTGTCTTTCGCACGGCGAACAAATTCCGGAATGTGTTTAACCGAGCTGATTTCTTCCAGCATCTTCAGTGCAGCTTCGTTTGCGCCGCCGTGTGCCGGTCCCCACAGCGAAGCAATACCAGCAGCGATACAGGCAAACGGGTTAGCGCCAGAAGAGCCCGCGGTACGTACGGTAGAGGTTGAGGCGTTCTGTTCGTGGTCGGCGTGCAGGATCAGAATACGGTCCATGGCGCGTTCCAGGATCGGATTCACTTCATATTTTTCGCACGGTGTGGAGAACATCATGTTCAGGAAGTTACCGGCGTAAGACAGGTCATTACGCGGGTACACGAACGGCTGTCCGATGGAATATTTATAACACATTGCTGCCATGGTTGGCATTTTGGACAGCAGACGGAAAGCGGCGATTTCACGGTGACGCGGATTATTCACATCCAGCGAGTCGTGGTAGAACGCAGCCAACGCCCCGGTAACGCCGCACATTACGGCCATCGGGTGGGAGTCGCGGCGGAAACCGTGGAACAGACGGGTGATCTGCTCGTGGATCATGGTATGGCGAGTGACCGTGGTTTTGAACTCGTCGTACTCTTCCTGCGTCGGTTTTTCGCCGTACAGCAGGATATAACACACTTCCAGATAGTTGGATTCGGTTGCCAACTGGTCAATCGGGAAGCCGCGATGCAGCAAAATACCTTCGTCACCGTCGATGAACGTAATTTTGGATTCGCAGGATGCGGTAGAGGTGAAACCTGGGTCAAAAGTAAACATGCCTTTTGAGCCAAGACTACGAATATCAATAACGTCCTGACCGAGCGTGCCTTTTAGCACATCCAGTTCGATAGCAGTATCACCGTTTAGTGTGAGTTTTGCTTTAGTATCAGCCATTTACGGTCTCCTTAGCGCCTTATTGCTTAAGACTACTCAGGTGGGATCTGTTTCAACTCATCAATTAACCGTTACCACTTTGTTATTCGGCTCGCCGCTCTGCGAAAGAGGAGAAAACCAGGGTACAGAGCAATGGGCGCTTGCAGGTAAATCAGTTAACTCATGGTGAATTAGCAACAAATCAACAACTTAGCAATCCGAATTATTAAACCTGTCTACACTAATAACTGTACTGAATTCATTGGTCAACCTTTCCACACTGTTACATAACTTACCCATCGGTGAAAGAGTGACCCCATAACTTTTACGCATTATATGCCTTTTCTGGTGTCGTTTGTAACAAGTTTGTTTAATGATTGTCAAATCAGATGATTGAAAATTAAAATAATGTTGTTATCGTGACCTATGTCACTGTTCGGGATAAAACCCGACAAACTATATGTAGGTTAATTGTAATGATTTTGTGAACAGCCTATACTGCCGCCAGGTCTCCGGAATACCCTGCAATCCCGAGCCAACCAGCGTTGTAACGTGTCGTTTTAGCAACTGGAAGCAGTGTTTTATATGACGCGTAGTTATAGTAAGGACGCTGTCTGACCCGCACGCAGACCGGAGGAAGGAAACCCCGTCGTCTTTCAGGCGCAGGAGTCTTCATCTTCTGTACCCGAAGTCCAAAGGGAATAATAAGAACAGCATGTGGGCGTTATTCATGATAAGAAATGTGAAAAAACAAAGACCTGTCAATCTGGATCTGCAAACGATTCGGTTCCCAATCACGGCGATAGCGTCCATTCTCCATCGCGTATCTGGAGTGATCACCTTCGTGGCGGTCGGGATACTGTTGTGGTTATTGGGTACCAGCCTTTCCTCCCCTGAAGGTTTCCTCGCGGCGTCTTCCATTATGAATAACTTCTTTGTGGAGTTAATTCTGTGGGGGATTCTGGTCGCGCTGGCCTACCACGCCGTCATGGGCATTCGCCATCTGTTGATGGATTTTGGCTACATCGAAGAAACCCTCGAAGCAGGGACGCGTTCCGCCAAAATTTCTTTTGTTATCATTGTCGTGCTTTCACTTCTCGCAGGAGTCCTCGTATGGTAAGCAATGCCTCCGCATTAGGACGCAACGGCGTACATGACTTCATTCTGGTCCGTGCTACCGCTATCGTTCTGACGTTATACATCATCTATATGGTCGGCTTTTTCGCCACCAGTGGCACGCTGACCTGGGAAATCTGGACCGGTTTCTTCTCATCGGCATTCACCAAAGTCTTCACCCTGCTGGCACTGTTTTCTATCTTGATTCATGCCTGGATTGGCATGTGGCAGGTGTTGACCGACTACGTTAAACCACTGGCCGTGCGCCTGATTTTGCAACTTGCTATCGTCGTTGCACTGGTGGTTTACGTCATTTATGGATTCGTTGTGGTGTGGGGTGTGTAATGAAACTGCCAGTCAGAGAATTTGATGCTGTTGTGATTGGTGCCGGTGGCGCAGGTATGCGCGCGGCGCTGCAAATTTCCCAGAGCGGCCAGACCTGTGCGCTGCTCTCCAAAGTGTTCCCAACCCGTTCCCATACCGTTTCCGCGCAGGGTGGCATCACCGTAGCGCTTGGTAATACCCATGAAGATAACTGGGAATGGCACATGTACGACACCGTTAAAGGGTCGGATTACATTGGTGACCAGGACGCGATTGAATATATGTGTAAGACCGGCCCGGAAGCGATTCTGGAGCTGGACCATATGGGCCTGCCATTCTCACGTCTTGACGATGGCACCATCTATCAACGTCCGTTTGGCGGCCAGTCGAAAAACTTCGGCGGCGAGCAGGCGGCACGTACTGCAGCGGCAGCTGACCGTACCGGTCATGCGCTGTTGCACACGCTGTATCAGCAGAACCTGAAAAACCACACCACTATTTTCTCCGAGTGGTACGCGCTGGACCTGGTGAAAAACGCCGATGGTGCAGTGGTTGGGTGTACCGCCCTGTGTATCGAAACCGGTGAAGTGGTTTACTTCAAAGCCCGCGCCACCGTGCTGGCGACCGGCGGCGCAGGCCGTATTTACCAGTCCACCACCAACGCGCATATCAATACCGGTGACGGCGTTGGCATGGCAATCCGCGCTGGTGTTCCGGTGCAGGATATGGAGATGTGGCAGTTCCACCCAACCGGTATCGCCGGGGCAGGGGTTCTGGTTACCGAAGGCTGCCGTGGTGAAGGTGGCTACCTGCTAAACAAACACGGCGAGCGCTTTATGGAGCGTTATGCCCCGAATGCGAAAGACCTGGCGGGTCGTGACGTGGTGGCGCGTTCCATCATGATCGAAATCCGTGAAGGTCGTGGTTGCGACGGCCCGTGGGGCCCGCACGCCAAGCTGAAACTCGACCATCTGGGTAAAGAGGTACTCGAATCCCGTCTGCCGGGTATCCTTGAACTCTCCCGTACCTTTGCCCACGTTGACCCGGTGAAAGAGCCGATTCCGGTTATCCCAACCTGCCACTACATGATGGGCGGCGTGCCGACCAAAGTGACCGGCCAGGCGTTGACGGTGAACGAGCAGGGGGAAGACGTGGTGATTCCTGGACTGTTTGCGGTGGGCGAAATCGCCTGCGTCTCGGTTCACGGCGCCAACCGTCTGGGCGGCAACTCGCTGCTGGACCTGGTGGTGTTCGGTCGTGCGGTCGGTCTGCATCTGCAGGAATCTATCGCCGAGCAGGGCGACCTTCGTGATGCCACAGAAGACGAGATTGATGCTTCTCTGGAACGCCTGAACCGCTGGAACGGTAACCGTGATGGCGAAGATCCGGTGGTCATCCGTAAAGCGCTGCAGGAATGTATGCAACATAACTTCTCGGTATTCCGTGAAGGTGATGCGATGGCGAAGGGCCTTGAAGAGTTGAAGGCGATTCGCGAACGTCTGAAAAATGCCCGTCTGGATGATACCTCCAGCGAGTTCAATACCCAGCGTGTTGAGTGCCTGGAGCTGGATAACCTGATGGAAACTGCATACGCCACGGCGGTGTCTGCGAACTTCCGTACCGAAAGCCGTGGCGCCCATAGCCGCTTCGACTTCCCGGAACGCGATGATGAAAACTGGCTGTGCCATTCCCTGTACCTGCCAGAATCGGAATCCATGACGCGACGTCAGGTCAACATGGAACCGAAACTGCGCCCGGCATTCCCGCCGAAGATTCGTACTTATTAATGCGGAGACAGGACAATGAAACTCGAGTTTTCAGTTTATCGTTATAACCCGGACGTAGACGATGCTCCGCATATGCAGGATTACACCCTGGAAGCGGAAGAAGGTCGCGACATGATGCTGCTGGATGCGTTGATGCAGCTGAAAGAAAAAGACCCGTCACTGTCGTTCCGTCGCTCTTGCCGTGAAGGGGTGTGTGGCTCCGACGGTCTGAACATGAACGGCAAAAATGGTCTGGCCTGTATCACACCTATTTCTGCACTGAATCAGCCTGGCAAGAAAATTGTCATCCGCCCGTTGCCGGGTTTACCGGTGGTGCGCGATTTGGTGGTAGACATGGGGCAATTCTACGCACAGTATGAGAAGATTAAACCTTACTTGTTGAATAATGGGAAAAATCCACCGGCTCGTGAGCATTTACAAATGCCTGAGCAGCGTGAGAAGCTCGATGGGCTGTATGAATGTATTTTATGTGCATGCTGCTCAACGTCCTGCCCGTCATTCTGGTGGAATCCGGACAAGTTTATTGGCCCGGCAGGTCTGCTGGCTGCGTACCGCTTCCTGATTGACAGTCGCGATACCGAAACCGACAGCCGCCTGGAAGGGCTAAGTGACGCTTTCAGCGTATTCCGCTGCCATAGCATCATGAACTGCGTCAGTGTATGTCCTAAGGGGCTGAACCCGACGCGCGCCATCGGCCATATTAAGTCGATGCTGCTGAAGCGTAGTGCATAAGTAGTTGTTGCCGGATAGCGACGTAAACGTCTTATCCGGCCTACAGGTACAATCCCGTAGGCCTGATAAGTGAAGCGCCATCCGGCTACAGTAAGTGCAGGAAACCTCTAAAAACTGCCTCTTATCTCTGACAGTTTTTAAAGGTTCCTTCGCGAGCCAAACAAAAAGAGCTCGCAAGTGAACCCCGGCACGCATACGCGTATGCGTGGTAGTATCCACGGCGAAATACTCGTCATAGTTCAGGTTGCATGTGCGTTGGCTGCACTTGCTCACCCCGGTCACTTACTGGCTGTAAGCTCCCGGGGATTCGCAAGCTTGCCGCCTTCCTGAAACGTGAACTATTTAGAGTATTAAATAAGCAGAAAAGATGCTTAAGGGATCACGATGCAGAACAGCGCTTTGAAAGCCTGGTTGGACTCTTCTTACCTCTCTGGTTCGAACCAGAGTTGGATAGAACAGCTCTATGAAGACTTCTTAACCGACCCTGACTCGGTAGATGCTAACTGGCGTTCGACGTTCCAGCAGTTACCTGGTACCGGAGTCAAACCGGATCAACTCCATTCAAAAACGCGTGATTATTTCCGTCGTCAGGCGTTGGCTACCCCACGTTACTCTTCTTCTATTTCCGACCCTGATGCCAATGTGAAGCAGGTTAAAGTCCTGCAGCTCATCAACGCATACCGTTTCCGCGGTCATCAGCAAGCGAATCTCGATCCGCTGGGACTGTGGCAGCAAGAAAACGTCGCCGATCTGGATCCGTCTTTCCACGATCTGACCGAGGCCGATCTCCAGGAAAGCTTTAATGTCGGTTCTTTTGCCGGTGGCAAAGACACGATGAAGCTGGGCGAGTTACTGGAAGCACTGAAGCAAACTTACTGCGGCCCGATTGGCGCCGAGTATATGCACATCACCAGCACTGAAGAGAAACGCTGGCTTCAACAGCGTATCGAATCCGGTCGCGCGGCGTTCAGCGGCGAAGAGAAAAAACGTTTCCTCAGTGAACTGACCGCAGCAGAAGGTCTGGAACGCTACCTGGGGGCGAAATTCCCGGGTGCTAAACGCTTCTCGCTGGAAGGCGGCGATGCGTTAATTCCGATGCTCAAAGAGATGGTTCGCCATGCTGGTAACAGCGGCACGCGTGAAGTGGTTCTGGGCATGGCGCACCGTGGTCGTCTGAACGTACTGGTGAACGTGCTGGGTAAACGCCCACAAGAACTGTTCGATGAATTTGCGGGCAAACATAAAGAACACCTCGGTACCGGTGACGTGAAGTACCACATGGGCTTCTCATCGGATATCGAAACCGAAGGCGGCTTAGTTCACCTGGCGCTGGCGTTTAACCCGTCGCACCTGGAAATCGTCAGCCCGGTGGTTATCGGTTCCGTTCGTGCGCGTCTGGACAGACTGGATGAGCCGAGCAGCAATAAAGTTCTGCCGATCACTATTCACGGTGACGCGGCGGTAACCGGGCAGGGCGTGGTTCAGGAAACCCTGAACATGTCGAAAGCGCGCGGTTATGAAGTGGGCGGTACCGTTCGCATCGTTATCAACAACCAGGTCGGTTTCACCACATCTAACCCGTTGGATGCGCGTTCTACGCCGTACTGTACCGATATCGGCAAGATGGTGATGGCGCCGATTTTCCACGTCAACGCGGATGATCCGGAAGCGGTCGCTTTCGTCACTCGTCTGGCGTTAGATTTCCGTAATACCTTTAAACGCGATGTGTTCATTGATCTGGTGTGCTACCGCCGTCACGGCCATAACGAAGCCGACGAGCCGAGCGCAACCCAGCCGCTGATGTATCAGAAAATCAAAAAACACCCGACGCCGCGCAAAATCTACGCTGACAAGCTGGAAGCCGGTAAAGTCGTCACGCTGGAAGACGCGACCGAAATGGTCAACCTGTATCGCGATGCGTTAGATGCGGGTGAATGCGTAGTGAAAGAGTGGCGTCCAATGAATATGCATTCTTTCACCTGGTCACCGTACCTCAACCACGAATGGGACGAAAACTACCCAAGCAAGGTTGAAATGAAGCGTTTGCAGGAGCTGGCAAAACGCATCAGTACTGTTCCTGAAGCGGTTGAAATGCAGTCGCGCGTCGCCAAGATTTACGGTGACCGTCAGTCAATGGCCGCCGGCGAAAAGTTGTTCGACTGGGGTGGTGCTGAGAATCTGGCCTACGCCACGCTGGTAGACGAAGGTATTCCGGTACGTCTGTCTGGTGAAGACTCTGGTCGTGGGACCTTCTTCCACCGCCATGCGGTGATTCATAATCAGGCGAACGGTTCAACCTATACGCCGCTGCAGCATGTGCATAACGGTCAGGGCGCGTTCCGCGTGTGGGATTCCGTCCTGTCTGAAGAAGCGGTACTGGCATTTGAATACGGTTATGCGACGGCTGAGCCGCGCACGCTGACCATCTGGGAAGCGCAGTTTGGCGACTTCGCCAACGGTGCTCAGGTGGTTATCGACCAGTTCATCTCCTCTGGCGAGCAGAAATGGGGCCGTATGTGTGGTCTGGTGATGCTGCTGCCGCACGGCTATGAAGGTCAGGGTCCGGAGCACTCCTCCGCGCGTCTGGAACGTTATCTGCAACTTTGCGCTGAGCAGAACATGCAGGTTTGCGTCCCGTCTACCCCGGCACAGGTTTACCATATGCTGCGTCGTCAGGCGCTGCGCGGCATGCGTCGTCCGCTGGTGGTGATGTCACCGAAATCATTGCTGCGTCATCCGCTGGCAGTGTCCACGCTGGACGAACTGGCGAACGGTACATTCCTGCCAGCCATTGGCGAGGTTGATGAACTGGATCCGAAAGGCGTGAAGCGCGTCGTAATGTGTTCTGGTAAGGTTTATTACGACCTGCTGGAGCAGCGCCGCAAGAATGGTCAGAAAGATGTTGCCATTGTGCGCATCGAACAGCTTTATCCGTTCCCGCACAAAGCGATGCAGGACGTGTTGAAACAGTACGCTCACGTACATGATTTTGTCTGGTGCCAGGAAGAGCCGCTCAACCAGGGCGCATGGTACTGCAGCCAGCATCATTTCCGTGAAGTGATTCCATTTGGGTCTGCTCTGCGTTACGCAGGTCGCCCGGCCTCTGCCTCACCGGCAGTAGGATATATGTCCGTTCACCAGAAGCAGCAACAAGATCTGGTAAATGACGCGCTGAACGTCGATTAAATAAAGGATAAATAATGAGTAGCGTAGATATTCTTGTTCCCGACCTGCCTGAATCTGTGGCTGACGCAACCGTAGCGACCTGGCATAAAAAACCGGGCGATAGCGTTAAGCGCGATGAAGTGCTGGTAGAAATCGAAACTGACAAAGTGGTACTGGAAGTACCGGCATCAGCGGACGGTATTCTTGATGCGGTTCTGGAAGATGAAGGTACAACCGTTACTTCTCGCCAGATCCTCGGTCGCCTGCGTGAAGGTAACAGCGCCGGGAAAGAGACCAGCGCCAAGTCTGAAGAAAAAGATTCTACTCCGGCGCAGCGCCAGCAGGCCTCGCTCTCCGAGCAGAATAACGATGCCCTGAGCCCGGCGATTCGTCGCCTGCTGGGTGAGCATAACCTCGAAGCCAGCGCCATTAATGGTACCGGCGTCGGTGGTCGTATCACTCGCGAAGATGTTGAAAAACATCTGGCTAAAGCTCCGGCAGCGAAAGCGGAAGCCAAAGCGCCGGTCGCAGCACCTGCAGCCCAGCCTGCACTGGGTGCGCGTGGTGAGAAACGTGTTCCGATGACCCGTCTGCGTAAGCGCGTGGCCGAGCGTCTGCTGGAAGCGAAAAACTCCACCGCGATGCTGACGACCTTCAACGAAGTCAACATGAAGCCAATCATGGATCTGCGTAAGCAGTACGGTGATGCGTTTGAAAAACGTCACGGTATCCGTCTGGGCTTTATGTCGTTCTACGTGAAAGCCGTGGTTGAAGCTCTGAAACGCTTCCCGGAAGTCAACGCCTCTATCGATGGCGATGACGTGGTGTATCACAACTACTTTGATGTCAGCATGGCGGTCTCTACGCCGCGCGGCCTGGTGACCCCGGTGCTGCGCAATGTTGACCTGCTGGGTATGGCTGACATCGAGAAGAACATTAAAGAACTGGCAGTGAAAGGTCGCGACGGCAAGTTGACGGTCGAGGATCTGACGGGCGGGAACTTCACTATCACCAACGGTGGTGTGTTCGGTTCCCTGATGTCTACGCCGATCATCAACCCGCCGCAGAGCGCCATCCTGGGAATGCATGCCATCAAAGACAGGCCGATGGCGGTAGACGGCAAGGTTGAAATCCTGCCGATGATGTATCTGGCGCTGTCTTATGACCACCGCCTGATCGATGGTCGTGAGTCAGTGGGCTTCCTGGTGACCATTAAAGAGTTGCTGGAAGATCCAACGCGTCTGCTGTTGGACGTGTAACTATAAAGAGTATCACCTGCCCCGTAGGTCTGCGGCCTTATCAGGCCTACGGGTTATAAGATAACGATTACCTGAAGGATGGACAGAACACATGAACTTACATGAATATCAGGCAAAACAACTTTTTGCCCGCTATGGCTTACCGGCACCGGTGGGTTATGCCTGTACTACTCCGCGTGAAGCCGAAGAAGCTGCCTCTAAAATCGGCGCAGGTCCATGGGTAGTAAAATGTCAGGTTCACGCTGGTGGCCGTGGTAAAGCGGGCGGTGTGAAGGTAGTTAACAGCAAAGAAGACATTCGCGCTTTTGCTGAACACTGGCTGGGTAAACGTCTGGTCACTTACCAGACGGATGCCAATGGCCAACCGGTAAATCAGATTCTGGTTGAAGCTGCGACCGATATTGGTAAAGAACTTTACCTCGGCGCCGTGGTTGACCGTAGCACCCGTCGTGTGGTCTTTATGGCCTCTACTGAAGGCGGCGTGGAAATCGAAAAAGTCGCGGAAGAAACTCCGCACCTGATCCACAAAGTCGCACTGGATCCGCTGGCGGGCCCAATGCCGTATCAGGGACGTGAGCTGGCATTCAAACTGGGTCTGGAAGGTAAACAGGTTCAGCAGTTCACCAAAATCTTTATGGGTCTGGCGACCATCTTCCTTGAGCGTGACCTGGCGCTGATCGAAATCAACCCGTTGGTTGTCACCAAGCAGGGCGACCTGATTTGCCTCGACGGCAAACTGGGTGCTGACGGCAACGCGCTGTTCCGCCAGGCTGACCTGCGTGAAATGCGCGACCAGTCTCAGGAAGATCCGCGTGAAGCGCAGGCTGCACAGTGGGAACTGAACTACGTCGCACTGGACGGCAACATCGGTTGCATGGTTAACGGCGCAGGCCTGGCAATGGGCACCATGGACATCGTTAAACTGCACGGCGGTGAACCGGCTAACTTCCTTGATGTTGGCGGCGGCGCAACCAAAGAGCGCGTCACCGAAGCGTTCAAAATCATCCTCTCTGACGACAATGTTAAAGCCGTACTGGTTAACATCTTCGGCGGTATCGTACGTTGCGATCTGATCGCCGACGGTATCATCGGCGCGGTAGCGGAAGTGGGCGTTAACGTCCCGGTTGTCGTTCGTCTGGAAGGCAACAACGCCGAACTCGGCGCGAAAAAACTGGCTGACAGTGGCCTGAATATTATTGCAGCGAAAAGTCTGACGGATGCAGCTCAGCAGGTTGTTGCCGCAGTGGAGGGGAAATAATGTCTGTTTTAATTAATAAAGATACCAAGGTCATTTGCCAGGGTTTCACCGGCAGCCAGGGGACATTCCACTCTGAACAAGCGATTGCTTATGGTACACAAATGGTCGGCGGCGTTACGCCGGGCAAAGGCGGCACTTCTCACCTGGGCCTGCCGGTGTTTAACACTGTGCGAGAAGCCGTTGAAGCAACTGGCGCGACGGCGTCAGTTATCTATGTACCGGCACCGTTTTGCAAAGACTCCATTCTGGAAGCGATTGACGCCGGTATCAAACTGATTATCACCATCACCGAAGGTATCCCGACTCTGGATATGCTGACCGTGAAAGTGAAGTTGGATGAAGCAGGCGTGCGCATGATTGGCCCGAACTGTCCGGGCGTTATCACTCCGGGCGAATGCAAAATTGGCATCATGCCGGGTCACATTCACAAGCCGGGTAAAGTGGGCATCGTTTCCCGTTCTGGTACCCTGACCTATGAAGCGGTTAAGCAGACCACCGACTACGGTTTTGGCCAGTCCACTTGTGTGGGCATCGGCGGTGACCCGATCCCAGGCTCTAACTTTATCGACATCCTGAAGCTGTTCCAGGAAGACCCGCAAACTGAAGCGATCGTCATGATCGGTGAGATCGGCGGCAGCGCCGAAGAAGAAGCGGCAGCCTACATTAAAGATCATGTGACCAAACCGGTTGTCGGCTACATTGCCGGCGTGACCGCGCCGAAAGGCAAACGTATGGGCCATGCGGGTGCAATTATCTCTGGTGGCAAAGGAACGGCGGATGAGAAGTTCGCGGCGCTGGAAGCTGCTGGCGTGAAAACCGTACGCAGCCTGGCCGATATCGGCGAAGCGCTGAAATCAGTCATTAAGTAATAAGTAAAAAACAGCCCTGACTCTGTGTGGTCAAGGGCTGTTCTCGTTTCGACATGGTTGGCCATCAGATGATGGCCTTTTTTGTACCTGTAAATCAGCTTTCAGCCAGCGCCTTCAGCCAGCGAATACCGCTTTCGGGCGAGGTCATCACTGGTACGGGCGGTGCAGGGAGCTGCTGTAATACCCGCGCCATCGAGGCCTGCGCCAGCATCACCACATCCGCCTGGGTAAATGCGCTCTGTAGCCCCTCGCTGACGATACGGTCATGGGTGTCCATATCTCCCGCTAACAGCGCATGGAAGGCTTCTTCCATTAATATCGGCGTGATAGTGCGTGGTTTACCGCTTTCGTGGACTTTGCGCTGCACGTAATCCAGCGTCGGCTTCAGCGTGGTTGCCACGGTTGCCAGCACGGCGATACGCTCGCCTTTATTGATGGCTTCTTCCACCATCGCACAATCAATGCGCGCCAGCTGGAGCGAGGTCATAAACTGGCATTGCTCGACTGCGGTGCCAATAGAAGAGCAGGCGGTAATAAAGATATCGCAATCTGCTTTTTCGGCGATATGCACGTAGTCGGCGATGCGGGCAGCAATATTTGGCGTTACGCCTCCGGCCTTCATCACCTGTTTAATCATCGATTCCTCGACCAGATGCATCACGTCGACTTCCGGCATGATGTCGGTAATCAGCTGCTGCATCATGGCGAGCGTGGCGGCGCTGGTGTGTAGCATGGCAACTTTTTTCATTGGGCAATCTCCTTAAGCAAATTTTCCGCGACGGCCATTGCCGCGTCATGATCCTCCTGTGCCGACAAGCCGCCGACCGCGACGGCACCCAGACATTTGCCGTCATGAAGAATTGGAACTCCGCCGGGCAGAGCGGTAAAGCGCGGGTCGGCAAAATAACCAATATCTAACTGTTCTTTTTGCAGGTGCTGCAAAAAAGCCTGGGTGGTACAGCCTAAGCGGCTGCTGGTGCGCGCTTTGCGCTGAGTCAGCTCAATGGTTAACAGTTTGGCGTTATCCATTCGGGCGAAGCTCAGTAGCTCCCCGCTGGCATCGCATACCGCCACGCTTAACGGGCGATTTGCGTAACGATTTTCGGAGAGGGTGAGCGCACTCTCCACGGCACGAATTGCTTGTTGTAAGGTCAGGGTAGTCATCATGAATTATCCTTTTGAAAGATGTTCAGAAACGGGCTGATGCGTCTGTTGAGCGGCTGCGGCTTGCGCCTTGCGGGCATCTTTTTTACGCCAGTAGTTTGCCAGCAGCGAGCCGCTGACGTTGCCAAGCGGGGTCATTACCGCCGAGGCGAGGCCGACGGTCGCCAGCTTGCCCATGGCTGCGGCAAGTCCTGATGCCATGCCGCCGTTTTGCAGGCCGACTTCAAAGGCCACTGTGCGGGCGGACTGTACATCCATGCGGAAGATCCAGCGGCTCATCAGGTAGCCAATCAGGAAGCCGCCGAGGTTGTGCATTAGCATGGCGAAGCAGAGCAGAAAGCCGACCTGTACCAGGTTGTCGCGCCCTGCGGCTGCGGCTGTGGTGGTGAAGAAAATGATCCCAATCATCGAGATGGTCGGCATGATTTTCTTAATACTCTCGACGCGACCGTACAGCCAGTTGTAGAACAGCGCCCAGACGAGACCGCCAGCGACAAAGTTCAGTACCACCGCGTACATCTGCGCTTCGGCGCTGGCGGAGCCGAACTGCGTATCCCAGCCACCTGCGCTCATATACAGCAGCCACAGAGCGCCGATCCCGGCCAGAATCTGCACGGTACGGCGACCGCGCACGCCAGCGTAGGTTTTCAGGTAATCATGTAAAATTGCCGCGCCGATAGGGATGAGCACGATTTTCACCACGTCCATCACCATCGCGGTGAGCTGAATATCGATCATCGAACCGGCCAGTAAATTCACCCACAGCGGCGTCATTACCGTTGCCGCCAGCGTCGAAACTGCGGCAATGGACACGGCCAGTGCGAGGTTGGCGTTAGCGATATACACCATTACCGTCGAAGAGAGGCCGCTTGGGCAGGCACCGATCAGCAGAATACCTACCGCCACTTCAGGCGGAAAATCAAAGATCAAAGTAATACTCAGACCCAGCAGCGGCATGATCACGAAGTGGCAGAAGGTGCCGATAAATACCGCCCACGGCATTTTGGCGACGTCGATAAAATCCTGGATCGTCAGCTTGGTGCCCATGCTGAACATGGTGGCCTGGATAACCAAAAACACGATCCATTTATGGGTGATATTGAAACCGCCCCAGACAATCAGATCCGTAGACCAGATCATCGCGGCGACAAAACCGGCGATGATCCACAGCGTAAACTGGTAGCTGCGTAGTCCGGGCCAGTAGCCTGCGCCTGCCGCAAACCCGGCGGTGAACATCACCAGTCCGGGCTGCCAGAGAGCAGGGGACTGCATCAGTGCGCCAATCGCTGCCAGCGCGATCCCGGCGATGCTGACACCAAGCCCGGCTTTATGTATAACGCTCGTCATAGTCATAATGAAATGTCCTTCCTCGTTATTGCTGCCGGGGCGGAATGGCTAACATTTTCCGCGCTATTTCTGGTGTGGCGACTTTTTTATCCATGCTACGAATTAACGTGGCGAGTTTGGCGACCTGCTGGTAATTATGTTCAGCGCGTTCATCAACGCTCAAATAATAACTGTCTTCAAAACCGATACGCACTTCGCTGGCACCCATACCCACCGCAGCGGCAATAATATCGAAGTTCTTTCTGCCGAAATGAGTAATTCCCCATAAGGCATCGCGCGGGATCATACTGCGCAGGGCAATTAAAGCATCAACGGTTGCCGGGGTACTGCCGCGATGTCCCAGTACGATATTAAATAACATCGGTTGTTTGAATTTAATATTATCTTGCAGGGCAAGGATATTGTTAATCATACCAATTTCGAAAACTTCAAACTCCGGAATAATATTGCGTTCGGTGATTTGTCGTGAGCAATACTCCACGTCAGGACCGGGATTAAAGTAAACCACGTCGCCGAGATTGACGGAACCGACGTTCAGCGAGGCCATTTCTACGCCTGGACAGGCCAGCGGCGCGCAGCGTTCAGCGATGGACATTGCAGAGACTCCGCCGGTTGAGGCCTGAATAATCAGCTCAGAGTGGCGCATTACGCGGTCGATCGTCGCCTGAAAATCGCGGGTATCCGGCGTTAGACGCCCCTGTTGATCGCGAACGTGCAAATGGACAATGGCCGCGCCATATTCCACGCTGGCGAGTATTTCCTGCGCCAGTTCTTCGGGTATAACTCTGGGGCAATCCGCAGCCACGGGGGCCAGCGAGATAATAACGGTATCCGACATTTATTCCTCCGGTACAGAGATAGAAATATTAAAATTATAAGTAAGGTGTTATCCAGTGTAATGATTCAGGTCCTGACGTTGATGGCTGATATTCACAGCCGACCCAGCCCTGATAGTTCAGTTGTGTAATAAAATCGAAAATCCATTTTTCATTTAATTCACCGGTTCCTGGTTCATGACGATAAGGAACAGATGCAATCTGAAAATGTTTTATCAATGGAAAATAGCGTTCAATATTTTTTGCCACATTACCGTGAGTTTTCTGACAATGGTAAATATCAAACTGCAAGCCGATGTTTTTCTTGCCGACCTCGCGAATAATAGATTCGGCCAGCGGGAAATTATCAATCATATAGCCCGGCATGTCCTGCGGATTTAATGGCTCGATAAGTACGTCAATCCCGACCTCAGCCATCACATCACAGGCTGTGCGCAATCTGTCGGTCAGCAGAGTGCGCTGGGCATTGAGGGGAAGCTCATCACAGCGCAGGCCCGACATCACGTGAACCCGGCGACAGCCCAGCGCGGTGGCGTATTCCCGGGCCAGATTCAGGCTATCGCGAAACGCCTCATCGCGGCCCGGTAATGCCGCCAGTCCTCGTTCACCCTGCTGCCAGTATCCTGCCGGGGCGTTCATTAGCACTACCGGCAGGCCGGTTTGTCGTTGGGCAGCCAGCAACGTCTCCAGCGGATGCTGCCAGAGAAACAGCCCTTCCACGCCGCGAAAACCCGCATCTTTTGCGGCTTGAAAACGTGCCGCTATCGGTAATTCAGTAAACAACCAGTCGAGGTTAGCCGCTAATTTCAGCATGGTGTTTCCCCTCCCGGCTATCGACCAGGTGCAGTTTTACTCCCTGATTGGCGATAGTTTGTTGCGCATCATCCGGTAGCTGATTATCAGAAATAATATCGGTTAGCTGATCCAGACCGCAGATATGGAACATCCCGTACTTGCCGAACTTGCTGCTGTCGCAGACCAGCACCCGGCGGCGGGAAACAGTGAGTACCGCCTCTTTTACCGACGCTTTGCCTTCGCTTGGGGTCGACATGCCGCGCTCGGTATCCCACGACGAGGAGCTGAGAAACGCCACGTCGATATTAATGGTGCGCAAAAAACTGGCGGCGCTTTTACCTATACTTGAGCGATTGCGCTGATCCACCAGGCCACCGGTGTGATAGAGGGTGATATGCGGCATATCCATCAGATAGTGGCTGATGGAGAAATCGTTCGTCACTACCGTCAGGTTAAAACAGTGGCTGGCGGCCACCGCTTTTGCCACTTCGAACAGCGAGGTTCCCGCATCCAGATACAGCGTTTGCCCTGGCTCGATCAGCATGGCGGCAAGCTGACCCATCCTGCGTTTCACCTCATGGTGCAGTTCTGCTTTTTCTCGCCATGGCAGTTCCGATTTCAGCAGGTTATTGAGCTTCACGCCGCCGTTAATCGCGATAACTTTGCCTTCTTCTTCCAGTAGTTGAATGTCGCGGCGCACGGTCATGTGTGACACGCTCATCAGATCCGCCAACTCATTAAACGAGGCGACGTTTTTTTCATGCACGTAGCGATAGATAAAATCACGACGCTGTTCGGGGATCATCATCTCATTTCACCTCACGCTTGCCGGGCTTGTTCGAGTTCGACTACGGCTTCCGGGGACAGCGGAACGTAACCAATGGGTTTTAAGGTCAGCCAGATGCGGGCGCTGTCTTCGAGTTCCTCGGCGTTAAACACTGCCTCGCGCAGCGAGCGACCGCTTACTACCGGGCCATGGTTGGCCAGCAGCGCCGCTGTGTGATCTGCAGCGATGTCACTGAGCGCGCTGGCAATGCCCTCATGTCCGGGTTTGAAGTAGGGCAGTAGCGGCAGTTTCCCGACGCGCATCACGTAGTACGGCGTTAGCGGCGGCAGGCAGTTCTCCGGTGTTTCACACGGCAGACAAGACAATGCGGTCAGCCACGGTGAATGCAGATGAACCACTGCCCCGCAGGAAGGACGGTGGCGATACCACGCCAGATGCATCGGGACCTCTTTCGACGGTTTGTCACCGCTGAGATGAACGCCGTTGGCATCCAGTTTGCTCAGCGTAGCCGCGTCAAGTTCTCCCAGACAGGAGTTAGTTGGGGTGACCAGATAGCCGCCATCGGCGAGCTTAACGCTCAGATTGCCGGAGCCGCCGCTGCTGTAGCCACGCATAAACAGAGAGCGGCCATAGTGAACGAGTTGCTCGCGAAGTTGTTGCTCACTCATCTGGCTCATGATGCGTACTCCTGGGCGGTAAAAAAGAAATCCTCGTCGCCAAAATTGCCAGACTTTAACGCCAGCGCCAGTTCGGCGGAAAAGACCCACGGTACCCCTGGGGCGATGGCTTTGCCGACTGACAAACGCGCTACCTGTAGCGCTTCCACGACGGTGCCGGATGTCTCGCCGCCAGCAACAATAAAGGTGTTCACGCCTGCGGCCTTGAGTTTGGCGCTTAGCCGGGCAAACGTGTGTTCAATCGCCTGACTGGCGGACCGTTCGCCATGCTCCAGTTGAATGCGTTTTAGTGCGTCAGGTGGCTGGGTGGCGTAAATCAGTGGTGCACGCGGGTCGTTTATATGTGACATGACCCACTGCGACAGCTCATCGGTGTAGCGCTCTACATCTGACAGGCAGCGCGCCACGTCGAGTAAATGCGAGGCAGCAGCTGTTTTATAGCGATTAACCTGACGATTGCTCATCACCGAACAGCTACCAGAAAAGATCACCGCTTTTACTGGATGCGGAAAGTCCAGAGGTGGCGATGTCTGCTGAGCGCCAGCGTTGGCAGCCAGCGCGCCCCCGAGTCCGGACCCTCCGGCTAACAGAGGGTAATCGTGCAGCGTCTGGGCTAGCGTGTGGAGATCGGTTTGGTTCAGCGCATCGACAATCACGTGGCGTTTTCCTTCAGCCTTGAGGCTGGCCAGCGAGTGAGTGACTGCTTGCACACCGCTGCGAATGGTATTGAGATCAATATTGCCAACGGCGTTCGGCGTTTGCGCGGCCAGCAGGCGTGGCACACTGGCATCTGTCATCGGGTTAAGCGGATGTTTTTCCATGCCGGATTCGTTCAACAGAACCCCGTTGACAAACAGATGACCATGCACCACCGTGCGTCCGTTTTGCGGCAGAGCAGGGCAGTGAACGATAAGCGGGGCCTGCATCGCGTTCATCAGGGCATCGCTCACCGGGCCAATATTTCCCGCTGGCGTAGAGTCAAATGTTGAGCAGTATTTAAAGTAGATTTGCTGCGCGCCTGCCTGATTTCTTAGCCACTGGCAGCAATACAAGGATTGCTCGATCGCCAGATGAGAGGGAAGAGAACGGCTTTTAAGGGAGATGACAATAGCGTCAGCTTCTTCGTCCCAGCATTGATCTTCATCGGGCATGCCGGGTAATAGCACGACTCGCCAGCCTTGATCTGCCATAAAACTCGCAATATCCGTCGCACCGGTGAAATCGTCGGCGATAACGCCTGTGATGATGGGCATACTTCCACTCCGTTTAAATCGTCTAGTAATTAAGCATATTATTCAGGAGCTGCTTTCACATTCACATGATGATTATCACAAATAAGCACATTGCAAAATTGCATGCTTTTAACTTAACTTATTGAAATTTAATAGGTGATAATGATTTTTATCTTGAAAGGTGTTCACAGGTGTTTGTGATGATTCGTTAATCTTTGGGAAAAACGTTGCGTGTGCCGTTGCTAGCCTATGATGGCGGGGTAATTCAGCCTACTTGCAATTTGATCACAATCATCTTCACAAATGAGATTATTTTTTGCGGTAAGCATCATTCTTTCTTTGGGTTAAATTCTGCATATTACCGGCTTAAATATCAACATTGCCGGAGGATGGCATGTCGCTGAAAATTCAGGATGACTACTTACAATGTTTTTTCTCCATCGCCGATGTTTTTGCCCGTGCGACAGGATTAGCGACAGCAGTGATTGATGTTATGGGCAACGTTATATCGGATTGCCATAATTTTAATTCATTTTGCACTCTTATGCGTAAGAATGAGCAGTACCGTGCGAGTTGTCAAAAGTGTGATAAATATTGCGCATTTGAAGGATTAAAACAGGTTAAACCCAGAATACTCTGCTGTCATGCAGGATTAAGCCTCTTTTCAATGCCACATATTCATGAAGGAAATCTTTATGGTTTTATCATCTGTGGTCAGGTGCGGGCAAGATATCAGGAATACAAAACGATTGTTATTGATGGTCAATCGCAATGGATGAATGACCTCAAAATAAAAAGAGAATGGGATCAGGTGGTTGTCGTGGATAATAATGCGCTAACCGCATCGGCAAATTTGCTTAATTATATTGTTGATAACTTTGAGCGCGAGAGTGATTCTGAAATGATTGGCTTTTACGAGGTAAGTAACCCCAAGGTATATTCCTCTGAACTTTCCCGGCACGAGAAAAAATTAATGGAAGCACTACGCTACATTGATGATAATTTATATGGTGAGTTATCTCTGGAGTCCGTTGCGGCGCATGTTTGTCTGAGCGCTAATTATTTCAGTCGTTTCTTTAAGAAACGTCAGGGAGTGAATTTTAAAACGTGGGTGAACCAGAAGAAAATGCAAAAAGCGGGCGAATTATTGCATGACCCTGTGCATTCAATAGACAGTATTGCCCGGAAACTTCAGTACGCGCAAACCAGTTACTTTTGCCGCGTCTTCCGGGCGGCGCATCAAACGTCGCCCCAGTCTTTTCGTCACGCGAGGCTTTCGCAGTAGAGGTTTTCCGGTAGCGCGAGTGCCTCAGGAATAAAAGACAATCTATCGCTCAGCGTCACGACATCACCAATAACGATAAGTGCAGGTGGCGTGATGTTCGCCTCGTGTGCTTTGTTCAGTAATGAACCCAGTGTACAGGTCAGGCGGCGCTGATTGTCTCGCGTGGCAGACATGATAATGGCGGCAGGGGTGTCTGCTGGCTTCCCCCCCATGAGCAACTCTTCGCAGATAAATGCCAGATTGGCGATCCCCATAACAATAACCAGCGTACCGTGGAGCCTGGCCAACTGTCGCCAGTCCTGCTGCTGATTTCCTTCCCGCGTATGACCTGTCACCACGTGAAAACCGGAGGCGTAATCTCGATGCGTGACCGGAATACCGGCGCAGGTCAGGCCGCCAATGGTGGAACTGATACCGGGCACAACTTCGAAAGGAATGCCGATTTCAACGAGGTCCTCAACTTCCTCAGCGCCCCGGCCAAACACGTAAGGATCGCCACCTTTTAAACGAACGATCCGGTGATGGGTTTCCGCGTACTGAACGAGCAGCGCGTTGATTTCATCTTGCGGCACACAATGAAAACCTGGATTTTTGCCGACATTGATAAGCTGGCAGCCAGGGGCGGCCCATTCCAAAATTTTAGGGTTGACCAGCCGATCGTAAATAATGACATCGGCCTGCTTAATGCACATCATCGCCTTGAGGGTCAGTAATGAAATATCACCAGGACCTGCACCAACGAGCCAGACTTTTCCGAAAGTTTTCACATTGTGTCCTTTATCACGTCTCACATAAGAATGGCAGAAACTACATCAAGGAATGATTAAAAGCAGTCGTTTGCCTGTAAGTTATAGCGTTGAATTGTCCTAAAATATCGCAGCAATAATATTGATTAAGCTCGCAAAGTTTTTTCTGCAATAAACAAGATAACTTGAAAAATTATTAAGAACTTATAGGCACTATTTGCTCAGTATTAACCTTATTTAAATTGTGTTTATTGCCTGGTTTGAGTATTATTGATTAATATTTATCCTCCTCAGTGTGAGTAAATCATGGATTGGATCAATGACATCAATAGACAAAATAAAATATAACTCTCGATGCTTATCTGGGGGTGTTGAAATTTATTTTATATATTAAACGTTTTTTGTACGCTGCATATGGAAGAGGTTATGAGAGGAAAAATACCGAAGACGGAGTTGCTGGTAACTTTTGAAGTGGTTGCGCGTCACGAAAGTTATACCCGGGCTGCAGAAGAACTTGCGTTGACACAAAGTGCTGTTTTCCGTCAGGTTAATGCACTGGAGGACTTTCTAAATACAGCGCTATTTAATCATGCAAAAAAGCGTATTTTTTTAAATGCGGCAGGGAAGCATTATTTAAGCATAGTTAAGGAAACGCTTAACAAGCTGGAACGTGACACCACTACCATAATGACCTGGCAGCCGACCGTACAGGTTATTGAACTGGCGGTTAATCCAACGTTTAGTACGCACTGGCTGATCCCTAACTTGCGTGAGTTCAATAAACTGAACCCTGATATTATCGTTAATATCCATTCTTTGGCGAATATCGGCGATTTCCTCAACCGTGAGTATGATGCGGCAATCATGCGGGAAGATTTTTACTCGCCATGGTCAGAGGTGGAGTACCTCTTTGAAGAGGAAATTTTACCCGTATGCAGCAGATGCCTGCTGGACGAAGCCGATCGGAAGCTGGCAGTTAACGATCTGCTGAATGAATTTCCCCTGCTGCACCAAAGTACGCGTATCAAAGGCTGGCAGGAATGGTTTGCGTTGTCTGATGTCAGCAGTCCGCTGGTCAATAAAGGTCCACGATTTGATTTACTCTCGATGCTGATTGCCGCAGTGCGTTCGAATTTGGGCGTCGCGTTGTTACCCCGATTTGCTATTCAGCACGATCTGGACTGCGGCGATATGGTGATTCCCTGCGATGTTCCGATGCGTACCGGGAACCGTTTCATCATGACGTGGCGTGAAGAGAAGGCGGAATCCCCGCATTTAGAGACATTTCGTAATTGGTTGCTCAGTAAGTCCGTGGTGTCGGCTGTCTGATGGTGACTTGCGTCTTATCCGGCCTACAACGATCGGTAGGCCGGATAAGACGCGTTAGCCTCGTCATCCGGCAAAAGAACCGCTACCAGTCAATCCCAACCTGTGCCTGAATACCGCTATCAAACGCGTGCTTGACCGGGCGCATCTCACTGACCGTATCGGCAAGTTCCAGTAAAAGTGCGTGGCATCCGCGCCCCGTGACGATCACGCTTTGCTCGACAGGACGATTCTCGATGGCGTCGATCACCTCCTGCGTATCTAGGTAGTGATAAGCCAACATATAAGTGAGCTCATCCAGCACCACCAGGTCGTAGCGCGCATCGGCGAGCATACGCTTACTTTCCTGCCAGACCGCTGTCGCTGCCGCGATGTCCGCTTCCTTATTTTGGGTTTCCCAGGTAAATCCGGTGCCCATAATATGGAATTCCACACCGAGCGGTTGTAGCGTGTTGTATTCGCCATTATCCCACTGGCCTTTAATAAACTGCGCGACGCCAACGGTTTTTCCATGACCTACCGCGCGCGTTGCTGTACCAAAGGCGGCGGTGGATTTTCCTTTACCGTTGCCAGTGAAGACGATCAGAATACCTTTCTTCTCCGTTGCCGCCGCCACGCGGGTATCAACTTGTTCTTTCAGTTTCTGCTGACGCTGGCGGTGCCTGTCATTATTGGCTCGCGCTTCCATGATGACCCCTTAATGTCCTGCCGGACAGGTTGCGCAGCGATGCTGCTGCTCAAACTGGCTAAAGAAATTATTGCCTTTGTCATCCACCAATACGAAGGCAGGCATATTTTTAACTTCCATCATCCACACCGCTTCCATTCCCAGCTCGGGATATTCAAGGCACTGCAGGCTCTTCACGTACTGCTGCGCTAGCAGGGCTGCGGCACCGCCAATGCTGCCGAGGCTAAATCCACCGTGTTTGTGGCAGGCATCAGTGACCTGCTGGCTGCGGTTACCCTTGGTGAGCATAATGAGGCTGCCGCCTTGTGCCTGGAAAGCATCGACATACCCATCCATACGCCCGCCGGTGGTGGGACCCATTGAGCCACAGGCCTGATTTTCCGGGGTTTTGGCGGGACCTGCGTAATAAACGATATGCTTTTTCATGTATTCCGGCATCGGTTCGCCGTTATCCAGACGCGCTTTGATGTTCGCGTGGGCGATATCGCGAGCGACAACAATCGGGCCGCTTAACGACAAACGCGTCCCAATGGGCAGGGCGGAGAGATCCTGCATGATCTCGCGCAGCGGACGGTTCAGATCCAGTTGTACGCTCTGGGCGCCGTTTTCTACGCGCTGAGAATCGGGGATAAATTTGCCTGGGTTATGCTCAAGTTTCTCCAGCCAGATACCGTGTTTGTTAATTTTAGCTTTAATGTTGCGGTCGGCAGAGCACGAGAGGGCCATGGCGATAGGGCAAGAGCCACCGTGGCGCGGCAGACGAATCACGCGAATATCGTGCGCGAAGTATTTACCGCCAAACTGTGCGCCAATACCAAACTCGCGGCTGGCATTAAGCAGCTCTGTTTCCAGTGCGGTATCGCGGAATGCCTGACCCAGTTCGTTGCCGCTGGTCGGCAGGTTATCGTAATACTTTGTTGAGGCCAGCTTCGCCACCTTCAGTGATTGATCGGCAGAGAGACCTCCCACCACGAATGCGATGTGATACGGCGGACAGGCAGCGGTGCCCAGCGATTTCATTTTTTCGATCAGGAAGGCGGTGAGCTTATCCGGCTGCAGAATAGATTTGGTTTCCTGATACAGCGCGGCTTTGTTGGCTGAGCCGCCGCCTTTGTTGACGAACAGGAATCGGTATTCGTTACCCGGGGTGGCGCTAATGTCGATTTGTGCAGGCAGGTTGTTTTGTGTATTAACCTCGGTGTACATATCCAGCGGGGCGTTTTGCGAGTAGCGCAGATTGTTTTCCGTGAAGGTGGTATATACGCCCTTGCTTAATGCTTCGGCATCATCACCGCCGGTCCAGACCTGCTGTCCTTTGCTGGCGACAATGGTTGCGGTACCGGTGTCCTGGCAGTTTGGCAGTACACCTTTGGCAGAAACTTCCGCATTGCGCAGGAGTTGGAGTGCGACGTATTTATCGTTACTGCTGGCCTGCGGATCGTGCAGAATGCTGGCTATCTGTTTCAAATGTCCGGCGCGCAGGAAAAAGGATGCTTCATAAAATGCCTGCTGTGCCAACAAGGTTAGCGCCTCTGGCGCCACCTTGATCACTTCCTCTCCGTCTAACTCAGTTACCGTAACGTATTGGTTAGTGAGTAATTCATATTCTGTATTATCTTTACTCTGAACAAAGAGTTCCTGCCAGACAAATGGTTTAGACATTTTACTTCTCACCTCTTCGTGTTGTTTGCCGGATTAGCAAGGTGCTATCCGGCACGGGCTTATTTCGCTAAAAAGACGTTGGCTTTTGTTGCTTCGGCGACATATTCGATAGTTTGCTGGGCGCGAACGCTGTTACCGGCCTCATCCAGTGGCGGGGAATAGACGGCAATCGCATATTCACCTGGGACGACGGCGACCATTCCACCGCCGACGCCGCTTTTCGCCGGGATGCCGACGGTGTACAGCCACTTGCCACTGCCGTCGTACAATCCGGCAATGGCCATTTCCGCCAGGACTTGCGGGACATATTTTTCGTTCAGCAGCTGTTTGCCGTTGAACGGGGACTTACCTTTGTTGGCGAGTACGGCACCCATTTTGGCCAGTTGCTCAACGGTGATATCGACCGAGCACTGACGGGTATAAATTTCAACGGCTTCATCGGTATTGCCATAGAAGCTGTTATAGGATTCCATCAGCTTTGCCAGCGCCTGATTGTGCTGGTTGGTTTCCATTTCAGATTTGAAAACCGGTTCGTTGACAGTGAGTCTGGCATCTGCCCAAACGTTCAGGTTATCGAGGATTTTGTTCCAGCGATCGGTTTTGTCTTTGGCTTCAATCAGGCTAACGGTGCTCATCGCGCCGGCGTTAACCAGTGGGTTTTCTGGTGCGCCTTTGGTCAGTTCAACGGCTAACCCTGAGTTGAATGGCATGCCGGTGGCATTGGCGCCGAGTTTATCCAGAACTACTTGCGGGCCATGCTGTTCCATAGCCAGCGCCATGGTGAAGACTTTACTCAGGGATTCCATCGGGAAAGGTTTGTTGACATCGCCAACCTGGTAGATTTTACCGTCAACGGTTGCGATGGTGATGGCAAAATTTTTCGGGCTGTAGGTCGCCAGAGCAGGGATGTAGTCAGCGACTTTTCCATTATTGTTACTTTTATATTTCTGGTGTGCCTGTTCAATTAGCCTGGCGTAATCCGGCGTGGTTTGCGCGAGAGTCGTTGCGCTAAACAAAACACTGAAGGAAAAAATACTCACGCCGAGAAGAGTTTTAGTCATGATGCGATCCTGTTGGTTTGCTCATCTTGGTGCCGGATGGCGGCGTACCGCCTTATCCGGCCAACGGATAGTTAAACGTTATGTAGGCCGGATAAGCGTCAGCGCCATCCGGCAATAACGTGGTATCAGGACAACGCGACTTCCGTTTCAGTAACCGGACGTTCCTGTTCCGGGGTTTTCGCTGGTGCCGTTCCGCGACAACCCTGGCCGAAGTGTTCACCTTCCCAACGGCCCACGATGGCAGCACCCATGGCATTACTCATTACGTTAGTGGCAGAGCGACCCATATCGAGGAACGGATCGACGCCCATCAGCAGGATCAAACCGGCTTCTGGAATGTTGAATTGGTTCAGTGTGGCGGCAATTACGACCATCGACGCACGCGGTACGCCCGCCATCCCTTTCGAGGTCAACATCAGGATCAGCAGCATGGTGATTTGCTCGCCCATGCTCAGTTCAATGTTGCACGCCTGGGCAATAAAGACGGTGGCAAAGGAGCAGTAGGCCATGGAGCCGACCAGGTTAAACGAGTAACCGATAGGCAGCACGAAGCTGGCAATTTTTGAAGAGACGCCAAACTTCTCCAGTTTGTCCAGCGTACCCGGGAAAGCGGCTTCAGAGCTGGAGGTGGTAAAGGCCAGCAGTGCGGGTTCAAGAATGGATTTGGTCAGACGGCTGATGCATGGACCGACGATCATAGCCGACAAACCAATCAGGATGGCCCACAGCATACTCAGAGTCAGATAGAACTCGCCCATAAAGATCCCGGCGCTGACCATCACACCCAGACCACGTTCAGCAATCAAGCCTGAAATCGCGGCAAAAACAGTCAGCGGAGCAAACAGCATGACGTAGCCAGTCAATTTCAGCATCACGTGTACCAGCGAATCCAGAACCTTCACGATAGGTTCGGCTTTTTCACCAATGGCGGCGAGGCTGCAACCGAGGAAAATGGAGAACACCACGATCTGCAGGATTTCGTTACGCGCCATCGCGTCAACGATACTGGTTGGCACCGCGTGGGAGATAAATACTTTCAGCGTGAACGGTTCTGACTTAACGGCGGCGACAGCACCTACGTCATGCGGAACAAAGTTAATGCCGACGCCCGGCTGGAAGATGTTGACGATAACCAGACCCAGCGCAATTGATAGCAATGAGGCGCAAATAAACAGGAAAAATGTTTTTGAAAATATACGTCCCAGCGTTTTGGCATCGCCCATTTTGGCAATACCGACAACCAGCGTGGAGATAACCAATGGCGCGATAATCATTTTCACCATACGTAAGAATATGGTGGTGAAAATGGAAATATCTGCTGCATAAGATTTCGCTGTCTCAGCCGTGGCCATATTATTTATGGCCACCCCGGCAATCATGCCGAGTATCAGGCCTAATATGATTATCTTCGTTAAACTAATTTTCTTCATGTGTACTCCATCGGATAAAGGCTGGCAATTGAATTTGTGTAGGGTAACGTGCACCTGAGCCAGGACAGCAGCTCAGGCGCACGCCTGTTGTGACCAACCGCATGAATATTCGAAGCACTGTGATACCGCTGAATTCTGTGCTCCAATGGTTGTTATTGTGTTTTTTTATTACAAGTCGAACTCAATACTTAATAATGGAGCGTGTTGCTGCGCACCATAAACATCATTGTCACCGACGTTGCCGGAAATAATATCGCGAGGCATAACGATCTTTACTGCATTTGCTGGATCAAACCAGACAATATTGTGAATAAAGTTAGGCTCGACGTTATATAAGCCAGCAATCAGCTGTGGTGTTAATTGCTCGCAGGCTTTTACCCGCAGATAGTCTTCTTTGGTTTTAAATAAAACATCTAAAACCAGTTCGTAAGGTCCGGCGTTTTTGGAACGAATGACCTGCGCCAGTGAACAAATTGAGTGTTTCATGCCTGAACTCCTTCTGGCGTCACCTGTTCAATGTGGAAATCAAAACGCAGTGCATCGCTCGCTTCAATCAGGTGATAGATTGAAAACTCATACACCGGACCACTTTGAATATCTGATGGTGAGAACGGGAAGGCGAGGTTGCCCGCAGTCGCAATGCGATTCTCATAGCCGTAGTGCAACAGGGTAGAGCGCACCAGCGAACATACACTGTTGGCGATATCCTGCGTCGGTGCGACCACATCCAGTAAAATCCCCAATTCATGACCGGCAGTTTTGACGGGTTCATGATTGCCCATTACGCCGTTCTTACCGTACAGGTGGAACGTCATGCGGATACTGTCATCATTCAGTGAAAGGTTACGTGCAACGCTTGCCTGTACCTCTTCGAGAATGGTGTCAATCCCCGCAATCATAATCGGGTCGCGTGTTCCGGCGATGGTCAGACAGCGGAAGCCAACCTGACGAGCACCTTCCAGTTTCAGCGCATACGGCGTCTCTTCATGACGTGAGCCGCTAACATACACTTCGCCGTCGTTTACCGCAGTGAAGGTACATGCTTTCAGGTTCAGCACGCCGCCCGGTCCCGGCAGGAAGTACGGATCGGACTTCTCATACAGGGTGTGAGCTGCGGCGGAGGTTTCAGTGAACTTACGCTTGGGATTGAACGCCTTCAGCGTAAAGCCGTTATCGTCAATGATCCCCATAGCACAATCTGAGCCGGAGCCCGGGGTGGCGGCAATAGCAGCACACTCAAGGATCTTACCGCAGTGAAGCGCCAGACCTTCATCAAAGCCCTGCATAATCGGCAGTGCGGCGAAGCAGGCCGGATCGTAGGCTCGTCCACCCAGTACCACCTGTGCACCCGCTTTCAGCGCACGCTGGAAAGGTTCGACGCCCATCTGTGCGACGATGTAGGTGCTCTCTTCGATCGCTTCGTGAGTCAGTTCAGGGACAAAATCCAGGGCAGTGATCTTGCCGTTATCCAACGCCTGATGAACGACTTCTTTGTCGACGTCTGATGGGATCAGCGCCATTGAGAAGGACAGTTTTTCTTCCTGTGCGATCTCATGAATAATCTGGCGACACCACTCCAGATGCGGAGCGGCACCTGAACCACCGGCTGTGCCGATGACCACTGGGATGTTGTTCTTAACGCCCGCTACGATCATATAGCGCAGATCGCGTTTTACGCCGGCCCTGTCGGTAAACGGTTTACCTGCCCCCAGGTAGTGGGGGCCAGGATCGGAGGAACCCGCGTCAACAGCAATAAGATCCGGTGACTCTTCCATGGCTTTACGAAAACTTTCTTCCGGGAAGCCATAACCCAGGATAGCCGTAGGCGATAAGATCTTAAATGTGCGTGCCATTTCTTAATCCTTAGTCTGCAACAGCGCGATAGTGCGGTTCATTTCGTTAAACACGATGTTGAGACCTTCATCGAAACCCATACCCGGTTTGATCAGCATGCGCATTGGACGCGCGGCCAGCGCGACGTGTACGCAGGTGCGAGCACTGATCTCGGTTTCGTTACAGGTACCGCCCTGATAGGCTTCCATTGCGTGTTTGTTGCAGTACAGCACTGCATCTACGATGTTGTGAATGCCGCCGAGATCCGGGGTTTTGATCTGCACCATATGGCAGCTACCGGCATCGGTGAAATCGACGATATCCTGATAGGTGTTACACCATTCATCAGCCACGATTTTCACGCCGGAACCCAGACGGGTTAGTTCTTTGGTGATGGCGGTCAGCATGCGGATCTGATCCGGCTTGTTACCTGCATCAACCGGGCCTTCGATGTACAGCGGCAGGCCCTGTGCTTCTGCTTCGAGGCTGGCGATGTATTCGGCGCAGCGAACCGGATCCATATCAAAAATCAAACCGATCGTGCCGTACACATCAATATGCAGCGTTGGGTGGTAACGCTCGCTGGTGCGCAGGCTTAAGATACGGTTAGACAACCAGCGCACATACTCACGCAGTTTTTCGCCTTTAAAGCCCAGTTTCTCTTCGACGTTGTTGATCAGCGCGTGCGGCAGGACATCAACGCCTTTAAGGATCATTTTGTCGACGGCGATGTAGCGGTCATCACCGCTCTGACCGAATAAAGGAATTGCTTCCGGGACGCACGGCAGCTGCCATTCATCGCAAACAACCTCTGTTTTCAGACGGCCGGTGGCCAGCGCAGCGGCATCGAGCAGTGCCTGAGACAGACCGTAACGAACAGCGGTATGCAACAGATGGCCATCAATACGCAGTTGATCGAAGAAACGGGCGTTCGGCAGGAACGCATCGACATCGCGGCCTTCCAGCAGCGGTTTGATGTGATCGTTGAGGAACGGAATGAAGTTCTCTGCCAGGAACAGCGGGTCACGACCGCCTGCACCGGAATACTGTACGGCTGCACAGTCACCGACTGCTACCGCGCCGTTTTCCAGAATCAACTGAACCGAAACGCATTCACCCGCCTGACGAACAGAGGTAAAGCCTGGCGTAACTGGCGCGCCGGTATAGATGAACCCATCGTGACCCGCGCCGTCTTTAATGGCCTGCTGGTCGTCAAAATAAAATGAGGAGTAGCCAGCGGTGAAAAGGGCCTGTTTAATTTTCATTATGGTCTTCCTATTAATTTACTGTGGGATACGGCGTTGATGTCATCAATGACCATCTGGAAAGAAGGCTTGCGGCCTTCAAAGTGGGCACGCTCTGCGACGTAGTCGTGGTGCAGGGCGAGAATATCTTTTGGCAACGGAACGGAACCCGCTTCAAGAATACGGATGGCGCCTGAGTTATCGCGAACAGGCAGGATTTTGCCAGCGTTACAGGCTGCTGGTGCAAAAGGCACATCCAGTACGCCTGCTTCAAAGGCCAGCACCGTACCGCGTGCAATGTCGCCATTGCCCAGTTCGAAGACCTTCTTCAGCACTGCGCGGACTTCGCTCTTAATCAGATCAACTTCTTGTTCTACCGCCGCACACTGCGGGAATTTCTGGTCGCTGACCATGTTGAGCATCTGGCGTGACGCTTTGAGGCCCTGGGCGTTAGCCGCCGCAGTCGGGATACCAAACGCTTCATGCGGGCTCTTGGTGATCACTTTCGTGGCACCGGACATACCGGCCACGGCAGCGCCCCAGGCGATGACGGAGAAGGCTTTCGCTTCATCTTCCGGGAATCCGCCCATCCACTGGTGGAATACGGTGCTCAGCTCATAGTCGTCGAAACCGTAGTTCTGGAAGTATTCGTGAGACAGTTCACGCAGCGCCTGGATGGCGGCGATATCCTGAGTCAGACTACCGACCTGGCCGTAGCCCACGGTGATGGATTTCACGCCCTGTTCCAGCGCCAGCAGACCTTCGATGATCGCGACGGAGTGGGACATAAACGGCGGGATCAGGGTGCCGGTCAGCGGGCCAAATGGCTCACGGTTAATGCGGATCCCATTTTCTTCGTACAGTCCCATCAGACGGTCGCAGTACTGCCAGTCACGGATGGATTTTTCCAGGGTGACGCGCTTAGCGTAAGGGATGTTGTAGGAGATACCGCCACCTTCGTAGCTGGTAAAACCACTGGCCATGGCAATCTCTGCCAGCAGACGCGCATCCGGGGTACCATGTCGAACCTGGATAGGTTTTTCCAACGATTCAGTCATCCGACGGCAGGCAGCAACCCCGTGGTTGACGACCGGTAAACCGTTCAGCTTGGACGTGCCTGCTTCGATGGATTTCTGGATCCCGACGGCGGCTTCTTCATAACGGTTCAGGCGGGTATAGGCATCGATGGTGCTGGGCAGCAGGTCGCACTCTTGCTGCAATGTTTTGAGCAGCGCAATGTGCTCATCCATTAATGCAACGCCTGCACGCGGCTGGCTCAGGGTTTTACCTTCCTGATCGGCCTTTAACAGCGCGAGGGAGAAGCGCTTATGGTCTGGAATTGTTTGTTGGTACTTCACGCCATCTTCGAATTTCTCAACGTCTTTGCCTGTTTCCCAGGTTTGTAACACCTGCAGCCTTTCGGTCATAAATTCGTCATGAGTCAGTTTTTTATTTCGAAGTTCCATTCGTAGCTGCCTTAAGTTTTATAGGGTTAAACACTGAATGCTGGTGCGAGCAGCGGCTTGCGGGTACAGCCTGGCGACGTTTGCCAGTAGAGGGAGCAGGCCTTTTGAATCGCGGTAATACTCAAACTGATTCGGTAATAAAATTCTTTTACCCTGGTCGTCCAACTCCCGATATTTGAGCCAGTTATGAATATCAAACTGGCTGGCGCGAGAGAGCCATCCACCTGAACCGACAACTTTTCGTACGGTGGTGAGATCGCGACCCATCTGTAAATCCACGTTACCTACGCAGGTGCAAACCTGCTTTTTAGTGCCCGCGTGGCGCTCAGTGGCATAGCCCACGCATAAACCTGCCAGCAGGGTATCGAAATATTTCTCTTCCTCGTTGAGTGGCAGGTAATCCGGATGCCCAACCAGATGGCGCAAATAGCGGTAAAACGCTTCTTCGCGCTGTGGTTGTTGGGCGAAGATGACTTTCACCATTTCCTGTGTGCTTTCCCCCACGACGACGGCGGACACGCGCATCCCGAGATCGCCTTCAACGGTACGTTTGACGAAGGGTTCAGGGACGCCGTGCAGGACGGTGTCGGGGGAGAGGGTATTCGCGCTGGCGGAATAGACATCCGTGGTGGCACCGCCCATATCGATCAGCATGAATTCCTTCCATGCGCTGTCGTAATCGCTAATCGCTTTTACCAGTTCGTACACCGTCCACGGCGTGGGCATCGGTTCTTCGCCGGTTTCACCGACGATAACGTCCAGGCCTTTGCCTTTGACGATGCGGGACAAAAACACATCGCAAATGGCCTGACGTGCAGCAAACGGGTTGGGGTGGTCGAGATCGGGCAGGATGTTATCTACCGTGGTCAGGTCTTTATGCCCCAGAATGGTTTGAACATCGTCCTGAATGTCGCGGTTCCCGGCGTAGATAATGGAGCAATCTAGCGTTGACTCGGCCAGTGCTCTCGCATTAGCCAGACCGTAGCTTTCTTCACCACCATCCGTGCCGCCGGTAAACAGCAGGATGTCTGGTGGTGATGTTTCCAGCTCCTGAATGTCATGACGGTTAAGTTTGTACGAATAATATTGCGCGATTTTTGCGCCAGCCGAATGGGCGGTCACTTTCGCCGATTCCAGCGTAATGGAAGGCACCAAACCCATTGCTGCAACGGCGAGCCCCCCTTTGGCCGACGAGGAGTACTTCAACTGCACTTCACCACTTTTCAGTAACGGGCGAGCATCGGCAACATTCAGCACCTGATTCAGGCTGGCAAAAAAACCGTCTGCCAGATGATGTGTGGTGGTTGGGGTCAGGACATGGTTTACCAGCGTTAATTCATCCCCTTCATGCGCGAAGAGGGCCGCCTTGGTCCATGTCGAGCCGATATCGACAGAAACTGTTTGCATCAGATAGCCTCTTCCAGGCAACGCTGCTCGAGGCCATTGTGTTGGTGAATATCATTGGTGATAAGCGCGCAGACATCTTCCAGATCGTGGCTTGGTGCGAAGACGCGGTTAAAGCCCATTTCTTTAAACTTCACTTCCACGTCTGCAAAGTCGTGTTTACCAACAACCAGATTGCCGCCAACGTAGAGCAGGATGTCGCCGAGGCCACGTTCGATGCAGCGCTCACGCAAGCCGAGGCAATCAATATCACCGTGTCCGTAGATAGATGACACCACGATGGCATCAGCGCCTGTTTCAATCGCGGCATCAATATATTCATCCTGACTCACCATCACCCCGAGGTTGATTACGTGAAAATCATGGGAGGTAAAAACGCGATCCAGAACTTTATTGCCTACTGCATGGCAGTCAGCACCGATAACGCCAATAACAAGTGTAGATTTCTTCATGGGTAATCCTCTGTAGGGCTGATGGTCAATAAGTAAAAATTATTTTTAATATTTAGGGTATGGATGGTGGCAACCTTTTAATAGGTTTGGAGTTTCTGTGGAAGCTGAAAAGGAAGCAATTGATCTATTTTCAAAATATCCTGATTAAAATGATTGTTATAATTGATTATTAATAAATCTGC